>JAYUKX010000197.1:0-200970 GCA_043764095.1 Chitinophagales bacterium | reverse complement strand
TTTGCGCAAATGCGGAGAGAGCATAGATAATTATGTCGTGAGAAAACACAAAAATCTAACTTTTTCCGCATCTTTTCAAAAATGTCTAGTAGTGTGATATTCTACTAAATCCATAAATTTCTTTCAGATATGATTTTACTACTTTGTCAAACTCGTGTTTTTCACAAGCTTCTAAAAGATTGATAAGATATTTTTTTCGTGACATTTTTTTATTATTGTTAAGAACGATGGTACTCCCGCATACCCACCACTGCGCTGGCTTTTAGTTATACTTTGCGGCGGATTAGCGGGAGTGCTTTGATGGCAGAAGTTCTACTTTTTATCTTCAAAATAACTTTGTTTTCCAAACTTTCCTTTGATTTCGTCAATGATGTTTCCATCAGATGCGTCACCAACTTTCGTCATCCCAACCCCTAATTCAATTTGCTTGCTCTCAATATCATAAATTATAGACTTGATTTTTTGTTGCATTTCATAATATTTGTACGCAATTTCTTCAACTTCTGCAACAGTTATTTCAGAAATGATAAATCTATGGATCACTCGGTTTCTATCATCATAGAGAACATACAGTTCTTTGAATAATTCATCATTTAGTATTCCTAATTCCTTCGCTTTTTGATATATATCTTTTTCTGATTTTTTTCTATCGTTTGTTCCTTGATAAATCCATTCAGTGTCTATTTTTGAATTATTTTCATTTAATTGCTTTTGCAATACAATTCCTGTCCGCAATATACCGTCAATTTGACTTGCAAGTAAACAGGTCGCTTCAATAAATGCTTGATTTTCAACTGCTTTATTAAGCATATAGACTGTTGCTCCAACACCTTGAAGAAACATTTCAAATCGAAACGAATTAATTTCATCCTCACTTTTGTCTTGGCTAATCAACTTAAAAGTAGATATTATTTCATGTACTATTTCTATTTTATTATCAATTTGAATTGGGTCAAGTTCAAAATCTTGATTGACTGAATGAGTCAATGTAAATAATATTGTTTTCTTGCCAACAAGAGTTGTCCAGGATTTAGTTGAAAGTCCTCCGACATTGTTTTCGGGAAAAATAAAATACCTAATGTCATTAATTTTAACACTTGGGAATTTTTCAATCCAGTTTTGATATTGATTTACAGATTCGTCATCACTATGTTCGTTAATTGATAATTGGAACGCATCCGACTTCCAGATTTCATACTCTTGAAAGGTATGGACTTTGTTGTGCTTTAAAGAATATCTCCAAGATATAGGAACCTTAATTTCAAAAGTACCTTTTTCATCTATATATCTCTTCATCTATTATTTTTTATTTTTTTGTTTCTGCAATCGTTTGCTTCCTTGCCAAACAACCGCGTTTAGCGAGCGATTGGCATGGAAGCATTAATTATAGTAATATTTTTTCAATATAGCATCTTTATGTTTTCAATCCAATCTGGAACTATATATTTATCAGATAAATTATTAATATATTTATTCGCAAAATCAAATTTATTATTTCCAATGTTGAAAAAATCATCTAGAATTTTTTGTTTGCTAGGTGATAAGTCAAGAGAAAAGTATGTAGATTCTTCCGATGGGTTATATATATCTTTAATCACGCTTTCAAGTTCAGGATATGAATCGCTAAACTCAATCAATGTTTCAAAAAATAGTTTACCATTTAAAGCATCTTCAATTTCAGTTTTCGGAGAGACCGGATTTGAATCAATTTTCACTAAAACTGTTTTTCTATCCTTTTCTACATTGACAATTCTATAGCATAGTAAATTCTTTAAATCATCTCTTGTTGGATACTGTACAAGTTCAGCATCTGTATCTGAAATTAGAATAACTCTACCAAGAATATCTTTTTTGAAATCTTCATACGCAACTTGAAGGTTATTATAAATACGCTTGATTTCTCCTGCTCCACCAACTGGGATTATTCTCAATTTTTTATCCTTCTTAATATCAGCGAAATATTTTTCGAAGTATATTTTTTCAGATGAACCTTCACATATTAACCAATTAAAAGGCTCATTAGTCAATATACTTGTAACTATTGACTGCGTAAAATCATTAATGCTCTTTAGTCTAATATCATATGGCAGCTTCCCTTTAGAAGATCTTATTGACTGCTTAACGGTTTCTCTGTAACTACTTACGCTAATTAAATCAAATAAATGTGATTTTTCATTTTTTGAAATAACACTAACACAACCATCTTCAACAGTTGGAATAAAACCATACCAATGTGTTGTAAATAGTAACTGCTTACATAACAAGCTGACCTCAAACAACTTGTTAAATTGATCAAAACAGGCTGACATATGGAGCGACGACTCTGGCTCGTCAATTGCTAATATTATTCTTTGTGTTTCACTCCTGTAACTTTTAAGGAAATGATAAGCCAATTCAATTATAGCCTTTTGCTTTTCGCCTGAACTCAAAGATGACATTTCTAACCAATGATCACCTTCTTTTTTATGTAGTTTTCTAATTTTAAAATACGCTTCAACTATTAATTTATAAACATCATGTTTTCTTAAATTGACTTGTCTTTCGCCACCAGTCCTAAACGCATACTCCTCTAGTACTAATGATAATGAGTCAATAAACTGGTTGAGGCTGGTATTTATTTCTTGAATTTTTCCTTGTGGGACACATTTTTCAACAATTTCAGTTAAGGTTTCACCCATTAAGGATTGAATTTCTTTGGTTTCTAATTGAGCAAAGTTTTCTGGATCAATATCTTTAGGGATGTAAATATATTCAAAGATCTTTCTTAGTTCAGTAAGCAATGGTTCAAATTGCTTTAAATCATCATCTTGAACCTGCTGTTGTACTTTGTCAAAATCATCTACAAATAATTCACCAAATTTTTTTGTATTAAAAAAACTCAAACTTGGAATATTATCATGGGTATAACCTAATGGGAGTATTAAAGTAGTATCTTTATTATGCTCCCTTTTAATTATAGATAATTGTTCACTAAAATTTTTGAATTGCTCCCTATTTTGAGAAAGGATATCAACTTCCTCAAGTTCCCAAACATAGTCACTAAATTTTTTGGCTAATTCATAGTTCTCTAAAGTCTGTGAATCAATCTTAATTAAGAAGACAGGGACAATATGTGGTCTCGTAGTAGCAAACCCACTTCGTTTAGTAATTATATTGTAATTCCAAGGCTTACTGTTAAAAAAACTATCTAAGGCTTCAAGTACAGAACTTTTACCAATACCATTATTACCAACCAACCCACAAAAACTTTGTCCATAAGTTATGGGTATGTAATTTATTCCTGTATACGTTTTGAAATTTCTAACAATTGTTCCTATGATCATATTTTTATTGTTTAAAATTGGCTACGTTACGCTTCCCGAATGTGCGACGCTTAGGAAGCATTTTCAGGAAACCATAATTGAACAAAACCTACGGCAACTGCTCCTCCCAATTACCCATAACTGAGGCATAAAGATACCATTATTTTTCTATCTTGGCGCATTATTCATACTTAAATTCTGCACAATATGCCAAAAAAATTAACGGACTGGTTACAAAGCAAAGTCTTTAATGCCAGTAATCCAGCCTTCACAGCGGTTAAGCCCTAGATGTTATGTGCGTTAATCATTTTTCTACTATAAAGTTCGGCTTGTAATTATTCATGTAGATTTTTACAGCCTCAATACTTGCTTTAATGTTGAATTTTTTCAGACTTAAGAACAACTGTTGATATCCATCAGAATAAGGTGATTTGTTGTAGTTTTTAAGGTGAACAAATTCATTTCTTATCCTTATTAAAGAATTTATTTGGTCGAATTCATCTTTGTTGGAATCTTTGAAATCAGAACTGTATATTTGGGGAATTACTTTTTCAATTTTTTCTTTTAAGGGCAACCATCTCTGAATACCATCTTGGTCTAATTCTTTACCTTTTTCACTTGTATAGGTTATTGATTCTGTAATTATCGAATTTACAAATGCTTCAACGGAACAAGCCAACATGATAATTGAACCAATTCTAAATTGTAAATAACTGTTGTACAAAGGGTGCGTTTCATCAGATGTTACATCCAAAAAATATTTTTCTTCACCGTTGATTTGCCTAGATGCCTTTATAAATTCCTTGTTCCTCAATTCTTCTGATGACGCAAATGCTTTTATAGCAAAAGAGTAATACAATTGAATTGGGTCTGGGAAAATTGACATAAAAATTTTTCCTTTATTGGTCTCTGGAACCATAAAGTTTACTCTTCGCTCTCCATTTTGGAATTCATTTACCATGACCATGACGCTCCCATCTATTTTTTGCTTTTGGGATTTGGTATCTGAAGAGTTGCCAACTACATCATTTTGAAAAGCCTCTGGTATTATTTTCCAATTTGGAAACGGATCGATTTTTATGTCTTTCATAATTCTTATTTTTTCTTCTTTTAGCACACAACGTTTGGGTGTACGATTGTGCGACTATTTAAGAAGCATAGAAGTATATCCGTTGTTCACTGTTTTAGTGGGTTACTTTATTTATTACAAATTAGAAACTATCCAGTTCTCTTCTTCAACTGAAAGCCCTATCCAGTCGGCCTTTCTGACCATTTGAACAACCAAGATTTTATCATTTTGATAACTGTGTGGCTTCAATATAGTCAAGATATCGCTTGGCGACAAGTTGGACTTTATTATCCATACATTGTCTGTGAACCGATACCAATGCTCTCCAAAACTTGTAATTTTTTCAACCAGTTGGCGGTAGTCGCCATGTTTATTGTTTGATTCGCAAGTAATTAAAAAAGAATTCATGCAATTCGTGTAATTTTTTGTATTTTTTCAATTGCGTTTACGAACATATTTATAAAGCGTTTTACAATGTTATTAATATCAATCAATGTCAAAATCTTACTCTTGCAAATTGAATACTTGAGATATTGTTAGACAACGAACAGTGTTGGGGAGAATATCTTTGGCTTTTTTACTCACAATCTGCCAAAAAAACAAAGGAGTTCCAGTTCTATTGTCACATCCAACTATAGTTTGCAATACCCTCTATCATATATAAACCCGCTTTGTCACCCCCATCCACTTCCTCGTAAACACAACAAACCAACCAGCCCGAACATGTAAAACGCGCAACAAGTATTAATAAAATATAAATGAAAAAACCGTGTAAAGCAGTCATTATAATTTGGAAATAATGGGCAAACCATTGAAGTGCGCTGCAAATATATAGTAATGTGTTTTATATTTGCAAGTGTACGAACAAATTAATTTTTTTATTCCAGTTTTTTTAGGGTTTGGGTTATGATTCTTGCGAAGTGTGGCTACTTGTACAGCCCCATACGCCTAAGGTATTTTCTGTCACCCCGACAATTTAGTTGAAATCCATTGTTGCATCAATAAAATATCATGCCCCGATTTTATCACGCACCCTAATCTAAAAACGGTACTTTGGGTATATTCATTTTTTCAGAAAGTGGGTTTGGTGGGTTGGTTGGTATTGGTGCGTTGGATATGTTGGTTTAATCGTTTTTCGCCCAACGTTACGCTTCCCGAATTTGCGACGTTTAAGAGCCGTTTTCGGGAAGCGATTGTTGGAAGCAATACTCATAAGATTGTTGATCCCGCATTTCATCTAAGCAGGTTGATGAAGCAAATGCTAATCCTTGCTCGTTATGATGGCTTCACATTCAAAATCAAAAACAATGGCTCCTGTGCATGATTATTCAGAAAGGAGAACAAAGGAGAACCGTTCTGAATAATTAGTTCCCGATTCCCATTGTCTTCATTTTTAGTTGTAACGGCGGCAGGAGAGAAAAACAGGCGTTTGCTCCTTAAATTCATAGCACATAGTAAAACAGGCAACTCTTCGCTAACTTCAAGACTGATTGTCCAGTACGGCAAGTGATCTGGAGTGATCTGTACATTTAGTCGTTTTTGTGCAGGTATCGTTTCAGTACTGAAACGATACCAATCTTCAGGGAAATCATGTTGAACAGAGAGCATGAGCGGTTGTCCTTCCCCGATTTCAAATGCTTCCCGAACAGATGTAACGGCATCGGCCTTCAAATTGCCCGCTTCTCGAGCCGTATAGCGAATATGTAGTACAACATCGGATATGGTAGTTAGGTCAAAAGTTGGTAAGCCATTGGGCACCTCGAGTTGCCATCTGCTGATTGTTCCCGCCCCCTCAAAGGGAAGGTAGCGCTCATCGCGTAGATTTACTTCAAATAGACCTGAATCATTTTGACCTGAACTGGTCACAATGGATTGAATCGCACCTTGGAAATCGCGGAAACGAGGGTCGTCGCCTTCCGAATTTCTCGGATAACCATCTCCTATTACCGATGAAGTGCGGATGCTGCTACGTAGCAAAGATAGCTTGCAGTGCACACTCGTGTAAGGTCCTGTAACGCATGGAATAGACAAAGCAACGCTCTTTATGCGACGCATGTACTGCCCGGGCGTATCCATATCGAACAACCATTCAGGCAGTTCTACTTCACAAGCACCGGTTGCTTTTAAGCGCAGCAAGGCAACCGGATCAATGCGTTGAAGTGAAATGTGCTTGGTTAATTCATACTCACGTCGGTTGTGGTCGTGATAGGCCATCTCCAGACGCTTTAAATCTAAATTCAATAGTTCTCCAGCTAATAAACCTTGACGGCTACCATCCCAATAACCAAACTTGATGAATTGTTGCGCATCAAATTCGGGGCGCATCAACTCATACTGCATTACTTGTTCGGTTCGGCGTGCCAGATCGAAAGCGAATTTATAACATTCAAAGTAAACATTGGATAATTCGCCGCGCATCCAGGCATACAAGTCAGCCTGAGTAAATTTTTCCCGGATAAAATCCTGAATCGCTTGGGACTGTTCAACTTGTTTCAGATGGTTTTCGTATTCCCGTTGCAGGATCTGCTCCCGAATAAGCGCACTTATTATTTGCCTACCCAACTGCGTCAGTTCGCTGGCTGCTAAGTTGTGTTGGAAAACATAGTCTTCTGCGCGGCGATAATAGCCTGCCATTTTGGAGGCTCGCTCTGCGCTAGACCCAAATGCATTGGCAATTTTTTGTGCACCATCTGCTCCTTTTTCTGCGGCACCTGACAACTGTACGCCTCCAAACCCCGTTTTTAAACCTACGCCTAAGGGTGTTGCATGTCCATCAAACTGTGGAAGCAACTTTAGTAGTGCTGCTGCTACAGTTAATCCCATTGAGGCTGCACTGAAAAAATCTTGAGATGGCAGAAAGACATTTAGTTCTGCATGTTCGTTTTTGTTAAGCGGCAACGTTTTACCTTTTTCACCGCCTACAATGCCTACTACAATATTACCAGCAAACTCCATCAGGCCGCCAATGCTGCTTTCCTGACGATACTGCTCTTTTTGCACTTCCACTGCATATCTACTCACCATATTGGAATAAACAGCATCAAAATTCTCGGCATTAAGCGGTTCACGTGAAATATCAAGGTTTTGCAAGCGATTTGTCTCTGTTTCTGGCCGACCTAATATCCGCTGATAGTGCTTGTAGCGCTCGAAAGCGGTATCCCTGCTGCGCAACAACGCTTCGGTTGAAGCCTCGGATTCTTTCCATTGTAAAAATTTGACATCCTGTGCCAACTCAAGCAGTTTCAACTCGTGTTGTTGCCGCAGGGCATTGAGTTGTTCGCTTTCCTGTTTCTCGATGGCTGAAAGCAAAGCAGCTCCCAGCGATTTTAATTCTGCACAAAATTCGAGGGCTTTTTGTAACAACAAGCCTGAACGAATATTAGAGGTCGGCAGCCCTAAACTGCCAACTATACTGCCTATGTCCAACCCGGCTGCTGCGGCTTTCACCAACAACCCTGGATCAATAGGCGGCTCGAACAGTGGCAACTGCCGCACCGTGCCTTCGATGTTCATGCAATGGCGTATTTTGAAAAGGCGGTCGGCAACAGTATCCCAGTATCCCAAAAGTTTGTCGTTTTGCGGGATACAGAAATAAAGCGTTCGGCCTATCCCAAATAAGGCATTTCCTGCACCTTCATCTGCGGCCCTGTCGGTTGTGGGCATCAGGTTGAAAGGGAAATCATTTTCCATTTCAACCAATGCATTTCCGAAATCATCGAGGCTGCCCTTGAGTTGTGCATAGGTTCGGTGTTCTACTTTGCCACGTTGGGGCACACGCTGTGGTTTAGGCCCCAAAATATTGTTTGCAAGTACATAAATTTGGGTCGCTTCGTTGATGGTTTCCATCGTATCCTGCCGGAACAGGCTATCACCCCACGCGATGAGATTGTCTAGGTATTTCATCACTACATTCATCTGATAGGCAAAAAAACGCCCGCGAGCCACTACATGCGGCTGGAAGGGTTTATCGCGCCAGCCTTGTATACTTTGCTTGATCTTGCTGTTCAGTGGTGTATCTTCGCCCTTAGCCAACTCTGTCAACATCTCGTCAATAAACGCGGCCCTTGTTTCTTCCCGGAAATGCAGGAATTTCCAAAAGCGCTGTTGAGGATTGGCCGGGTCAGTCACAGGATCATTACTCGTAGGGTCAAAAATAAAGTGAAACCATCGTTGTGCTTCTGCAAAGCGCTGATTCTTACTTAAATGCACTGCTACTGCCAATGGTGCGTGAAAAAACAATTCCCAGTTGTAAATGGCATAAGGTCCGTTGTCGCTTAGATCCAAAGTCTGTTCGGGAAACGCCGTTACCACCCCATCAGCGGGGTTGTAGAGTGTTTTCAACAAGCCGGGATCGCGCAATTGATTCTGAAAATTTACGTCGAGCAATGCCTCTAAACCGTCCCGATTTAGTTTTTCAATAAAATCGTCGGTATAGGGGTGGTAATGCGCTGCAAACGCATATTTTACGGTACGCCGGGCATCACGCGTCTTAACATAACGTCCTGCGATTCTATGATAGCTATTGACATTTACCGCCAATAAACCTTGATGATAATTATAAATTCCGTTATATGATGGCATGGCGATATTATTTTAGCGGTTAATGTTGAATGTGTTAGGATTTACATTGAAGTTGTTAGTCTCCAAGGTTTCAGCCGGGGTACGTTCACCAAATTGACCAATAGTGATACCCCCGTACTTGAAGGTATCTGCTATTGTCAACACTTTGGAGTTGATTGCCAATTCGACGGGTATTGGATTGACAACAGGGTTCACTAAAGGTTCGCGCACTCCGGGCACTTTGATGCGTGGAACTTCCGCTAATACCGGAATTTCAAATTCAGGTCTCCATCTGTATCGGTCATAATCCCAGTCGAAGTACCCCTGCCATTCCCATATTGCCGGAAACACTTCTTCTTCGGGTTGCGCTGAAAAAACGCGCTGGCTGTCTAAAAAGAAAAGTGGTGCCTCCCATTGGTTTTCAACGGCGTGGCGCAACGGCAAAACACGAAATTCGGCTGGCAAAACATTGTGCATGGTCAAAAGGGTAGCGTTGCGTACCGGGTCGTCGGCATCTTGGGGCTGGGAGATGCCGACTTTAAATTCTCGGTTTGGTGAAAGAACGAATACACTATCTAAAGCGGTATTATTATAAGGCGATCGGAAAATTATACCATTGAATTTTGGTATAAGGGGATCCGATACTTCATTAAACCCCTCACGAATTACAGGAGGCGCATTTTTACTAGTAAATAACACCGTATGCTTTTTAGAGCCAAATAAAGTATGGAAGGCAATTTTTTCAGAAGACTTAGGATTGGTTGATTTAGGGATTTTGTATCCATAGATCAACAATTTTTTCGCATCGAATCCACTTAATCCTGTCATACTCAACGGGTTTTTCAAATCTCCCGACTTCGGCGACACCCACTTGCCTTTGGAATATTCGGCCCAGCAAAACGTGATGTCCACATCTACCTTGGCATCATCTCCCCAATTGTTTCCACCCATACCTTGTGGAGTTTTGTTCCTATCAGGTTCAGCCCCTTTTTGGAATATTGTGAGCCAGAATACAAACAGCCGACCTTTCCAGATAACTGGCAAAATGTGATCGCCTTTTATAGGGGCATCTACTTTCTCCCACGGCGTCCAATAGCCATACTCGTAGCGGCGGTAATAATAGCGTCGGTCTTCACCGATGCTGCGGGCAAAGACGTGTAAAATATCGTCGTTGGGATTCCCTTTTTCATTTTCTTCCAGATACATACCGCACACATCAAGCCGGGCGATGTCGTCCAGTTTTTTCAGGTAATTTAAATAGGCTGCTTCTGCCAACTCCTCAGTAATGTCAGCTTTCAACAATTCGCCTTCCAACTCTCGGAACAGAAATGATTTATTGTCGCGAAACTCAGGCTCTAACCAGTTCTCCGGATAAAGAAATATTTTGCGGTTGGCCTCCCATACCCGGTAGCGCTTCATCCATTCCCATTGTTTTCGACGGATGGAGGTTGGCGATACATCCGGCTCTAAATTGAGCAGACAACGGTGGATAAAAAGTTGTACGGTGGAAATAGCCTGTTTGATGCGGGAAGTTTTCATGCAGGCATCCATTTCCACGTCAATCAGGAAAAATTCGTACAATTTATCTGGCGTATCTACCTCGGGTGAAGGACGGTGGCCGTGTAAAATCCACTGCACCAATGCATCGCGCTGGCGGTTGCGCAATGGATCTGTCATGGGCGGTGCGGCTTCCAACCAGGCCCTTTCGCCCATTTGAGTACGTACTTTTGCTTTGGCACTGCGCACGAGGTTGCCATTGGCAGTACCTGTCCAGTCCAGAATATGTTGTGCTGAAAACCCGGTACGGTTAATCAGGTCGAAGGCCGTTTTTATTTTTAACAGATTTTCCAAATCTGACAAATCGCTGCGCGTCCAGCCAAAGTGTGTCATTAATACAGTCAGATCTGGAGTAGTCCAACCAGTAAGCGATTCCAATAAATTCTGCCCTGCCTGGGTTTGGGCGTCTGGATTTTGCAAGACCTGTACCCAGACATCTTCATCTCCAACATACATCTTTTTCAACAGGGCAAAATTGGCCAATCTTTGGGCTGTCAACCAAAGCATGTCCAACGTCACAGCGGCAACTCCACCCGTAACAGGCAAGGCGTTTATCCAGCCCTGACCGTCAATTTGTAATTCCTGGCCTAAGTGAGCCAATTCTATTGCAGTAAGTTTGAGCAGACGCTGCCATTGAGCCGCCTTGTGCAACCGCACTAGAGCGGTAAAGGCTTCTTCTATACTTAAGGTGCTAACTATTCTGGATACAGGTATTGCTGTTTTGCCGGTGCCGGGTGTTTGCCAGCGCAATATGGTGCGCTGTCCGGCGGGCAATGCGCTTATTTGTAAAGCAATTTGGTATAGTTGACCTGCTTTTAGGGAGATACGGGAAGTGCTGCCTGTTTCGCCGCTTGCGTTAATAGTCGTATCTATAACGCTTCTATTGTCTAATTCTAATTTTACCTGCGTACCTAGCGGTGCATTTACATAAAAATTATAGTCTGTTGAAAGTGGTGCTTCTACAAAAAATGAAAGTGTTCCATCGGCACTCGCCCCGGATTCCATCCCTTGATTCAAAGCCTCAAATACAATTGCCACGGGTCGAGTAATATCGCTCGGCGCATGCAATACGGCTGGATTGTCAACCATCAGGGCAATTGTCTGGACATCGGTTTTTAAGATACCGGCCAGAGATTGTACAATTGCCTGACGGCGCAAACGGGTACGCAATTCAGGGAGCAAGGTATCTAACAAAGCCTCGATTTTGTTACCTTGAGCAGCAGCATTGTAGGCTGTGTAAGCGGTTTGTAATACCGGATATTGCGTAAAAATCGTGTCTAATGCACTTTGGCCGTCAGTATGTATTGTCTGTAGAGCCGTGTTGAGTTGTATTTGTAGCGTCGCTGCGTCAGCGGCAGTTGTACCTGCAGGAAAATCGGCGGGATGATTTAGTGCGTTCACTCTTGCCTGTAGGGTGAGTAAATCTGGTTGCCTCAACACCTGTTTAGCGGAAAGCGTTTTTCGGAAATGATCGTAAAAAATAAATTCGGGCAAATTCAGCGTTGCTGGCAAAGCCTCTGTTGGCCAGGTTAAATTTGTTTCAAATACGGTCGTTTTTTCCAATAAGCCGAAAAATGCTTCGGTTGTTTCTCGCTCAAACACACGACCAACTTGGTTCCGGGCATAAGTAAGGTCAGCCTCCGGCGGCATTGTTCCTAGTTCGGATTCTACTGTTGTTAACGCTGTGCGTACACTTTGTACAGATTGCAATAACGCTGCGGGCGAAAGGCTTAACTTACCTCCGGGATCGGCATGACGCAACAAAAAATTCAGATCCGATGCTTTTAATCCAACGGATTTGAGTAGAATCGTCGCTTTGACGAAGCGTATTGCCGCCGGATCGCTAGTTTCCAAAGCTGCTGAAGGATCAAAAGACGACAATGTGGACAGCATGTCGAAATCCTCCGTCCGCATTCTCAACAAGCGACTCCACTGCGCACGACGAACCGTTGGTTCGACCTCCTTATCCCAAAGACCCAATAAGTCGGGTATTTTCTTGTCGTTTAACTTTAATAGGCGCTGTAATTGCACCACATAAGACAAGCGAGACAACACCTGCATAAACACCGCATCAAGTACCGTTTCATTGGTAATATCTTTAGATGGCGTGTCGGATAATACAGCCAGTGCTAAGTCTGTTGTTTCGATACTCCAGCCTGTTTTTTTCCACAATCGGATAAAACGATGCAGTTTATGAAAATCAAGGGAAGTCAACCGGTTATTAAGCGCATCTGGCAACGAGCGGCGCAATTCTACCGTATCGAAGGAACACGGAGATGCATCAGCGCTGGTCTCCGTCAGCACGATCATAGACATAATGGCATCACAATGGGTTTTCAGCCATAGTTTTACATCGCCATCATAGTTTGCTGGGTCAATACCTACCGGAACAAGCGCGTCAAAGGCTGCATCAGTCATACCGCCATCGCAATATAATTTAATATCGGGCAAAGAGATGTCTAATGCATCCAATTTAGCCAGATCATCGCTGGCAGCAAATGGATTTACAAAACGGGTTTTCAGAATAGATGCTAAGTGCTCATAAGAGATGCCCATTCGGCGTGAAAAAACAACCGCATTAGTGATGTTTGCGTTTAGCCCGGCTAAGTCCAGCACCGGGTTTTCACCAAAGTATTCCGGCAGGGGATGTGCGGCATTTTGGGTGAGCAATTGCCATTCTTTGGGCGACAGGCCGAGTACTTCGCGCTGCGCGTCGGCTGTTTTATCGAATACCGCTAACGCTTCGTCGTAGCGTACATCCCACAATTGGAATAACAATCGCATGGCCTCTAAAGAGCGGTCGAAAGGAAGGCTCAATGGGAAAATGGCATTGGCTGTCAGATCGTAAGCCCGGTCATCTACAAAAGCGGGATCGGCCAGCAGATCTTCAGTTTTGGCACCCGGTTCAATATTATACCCTTCGTAATCTTTCCAGTCTGTCAAGTTGCCATTATCAGCGAGCAGGGCATAGTGTTCCAAGATTTCATTGACCAGGTCAATGTAAGGCAGTACGGTATTGGTGTTTTCACAATTTAGCCGGACATGCTCAATGTCTGGTCGTCGGGCCAGCAAGACATCTATAGGATTTAAGCCGGATAGTATGGCTTCTGGTTCAAGAGTTATAAAACGCAGCAAATCCACCAAATACGCTGCAGGGCTAAGAACCGAACGGCAGTGATCGCAAGCGCAGTAGTCTAATTCTCCGAATACATTTTCTAATGTCGGATAAGCGTGTAACACAGGGCCCCTTCGAGTCACTTCATCGGCAGGCGAAGCGCCAGAAAGAACATATACATTTGGGCTTGCACGTTGCGTTAAATAGGCTGTTGCAACGTTCATCACGGCACTGTGTACCTCGTGGGCCTTGGTATAAACAGCATTCGCGACACCACTTCCTAATTGTGAGGCATAACGGGATTGAAACTCTTCCCGGGTGTATTGCACGACATCGTAAGCCGAATTGAGGCCAGTAGTGGCCAACGCTTTCAAGGCATCATCGCCCGGGCTCATTTGATACAAACGCTCTGCCCGCATTGTTAATGCTTGGGCTTCGGGGGAAAGTTGTTGAAATGCGGCGGTTTGTTTCACTGGTTTCACCCCGATCTGAAAACCATCGCTATTATTTTCAAAAAAAGCCGCCGTTTCTTCTGCGGTATTGGCATTGTCGCTTAATTTTAGTTCTTCCCGTCGGAGCATCGCTCCCAATACTTCTGTCGGGTAGCTGCGTTTGACCAAAGCCGCCATGTGTCCTGCGTAGTTATCAATGCTTAATCCTTCCGGCACATCGCTTCCGATCAATGGTTTCCAGGCTTCCGGTTCGTACAAACCTTGACGTACCATTTCAACAGGTTGGTTGATTCGCCTTTCTATCAGGCGACTTACCACCGGCTGGTTCTGCAGTGTGAGATATGCCAATTTACCATCTAATTGTAATTGGTCAATGCTTGCCTTTGGTATTCCTCTTTGTTCCAAAGTTGTCCAAAATGCAGAGGAGGTACCCTGATGGGCTTGGAAAACTTCAGCGAAGACGCTTTGCTGATTACTATTGAGCCGAAGATCAAGCATACTGCCCAAAGTTGACATTCCGGTCGCCGCTTTTCGGTTTAAAGCAAAAGTTGTTGCATTTCTTTGGTGTGCACTGATGGTGTTTGAGATTTCCGCTTCTGTAACACCCGAAATCAACTTGTTTTCCACCGCTTTTTTGACCACTTCTCCAAAAGCCGCAGGCGATACGGCATATACGCCGGATGAATCGTTGGGCACACCGTTGCGATAAGCGGCATACCAGTGAGCCGCTGGAACGCCCGTTTCAGCACTCGCTTTTTCCGAAGCGGCGGCCATAGCGATGGCGCGTGCGTCCCAACCCGTTTTCCCAGATAAAAGGCTGATCTGGTTTTGGCCATCTCCTTCCCGCAACTCACTTAGAGGCCGGTTACCTAAAAACGGCTTTAAATCGCTTAAAAGCCGCGCATATTCCGGGGCTTGTTCAGGGCTTTCTGGCAATCTTACCTGAAGCACAAAGTCCTTCGGTACATTATAAGCCGTCGGAGATTCATGGAGCAAGACGCCATTGGGTTGGTACACTTTCACCATCAAATCAAGATTAGCGGGGGGATTATCCGCAGCATTGACCCTGTATGGGAGAGCGTAAAGCCCTTTGTCGTCGGTTGTAGTGTTGCCAAGAAAAACGGCTTCGAACAAATCGCGCCGCCATACCTGCACGGTGACGTGGGTAGCAGCCATACCGTCCTCGCTTCTGACTGCTCCTTTGATTTGCCGCGTTTCCTGCTCTGGCACCTTGTCCACCTTTACATTTATCTCTGCTTTAGCGGATGCATTGCGCAAGGGTTTGGATTCGGCAACCAAAGTATCCGCGCTGTACACCCGGACAATAATATCTGCGCCGCCGCTTTCTCTGCCGCCGATGCGAAAGTCTTCATCATCGTATGCAATTCGATACTTGCCCTCTGCATCGGAAACAGCGGGTTGTCCCAACAAGTTGTCGGGCGTATTAGGATCCTGATCGAATGCGAAGACGATCAGCCCCTTAATGGGTTGCTCCTTCTGGTCGGTGATGCGACCGGAGAGGGTGTATGATTGGTTGCGTTGTTTAGCCATGATGCTATTTACTTTGGGTTTGATTTAAAAAAACTTCACTTTGATTTTACGCAATCCTGATTTTTTTAACATATGGTTCACGATTTCTACCGAATACGGTAAGTGTCAGTTCTTCAATTCCTTCTATCCTTTTTTTCGGAAGTTCAATCTCAGCAGTACCATCAGCGTTAGTCAGTACTGTTATTTGAAGCAAAGACTGCTGTTCCTTTTCATCCCATCCCGCTGACAGGGTAACCAAATGATCGCCGTTGATTTTTATTTCTTCGTTTAGTCTAACCTTGACGATCTCGCCCCATTTAAATAAATCGGGATGCACCACTATAAAAGGAGGAGGAACCTTCGTATAAACCTGCAATTCTGGATCGCCAAACAAATTTTGGGCATAAATAGTCCACATAAAACGAGGGCCTCCCACAGATTCACGAAAACCAGCAGCCACTCCTGGCCGTTTTACAACTGAAAGTTTATTCCAGAAAAACTTTTCAAAATGATGCCCTATGCCAATCCAACTGTAACGCGTATTGCCTACATAGGCAATAGCACCTCCGTCAGGATCGTTTGTGGTCTTTTCTGCTGTCGAATCTGGTCCATCGAAATGAGCTGTAGAGCAAGAGTCTGCAAAAGCGACAAAATACTGGTTCTTATTTTTGAAGTCAGGATTATTGTCAGTATCAACACCACAACATCCTCCCCACCAGCCATGTCCGGTCAGGCTTAGGAAATGTACACCCTCATCAATGGCTTCACGCAGGGTGACTGCTTCAAGTTTTTCCAAGGAGGGTGGTGCTGAAACATCAAAATAATCGGCATAAAATCTTTGAATACGATTGAATGCAGGAAACCAGCTGTTCATTAGTCCACGGAGCGTTTCTTTTTCATTGATTGCGCCTTCCATACCGATTGCATCCCAGATAAAGTCGTCCGGGCTTACAAGAGTAGCGGGGCCACGCACTACGATAAAACGAGTAGGTATCGCACTCTGAACATTGTAGTTGTTGTTAGTAGCAAAATACCAGCCGGGATTTGTAGTGCTAGCGGTCGTTCTGTACAGAATAACATTGTCTGTTCCACCGCTTCGTGCGACCAAACGATGTGAAGGCGTTGCTCCGGTCATCATAATGTCAAAATTCAGATTTATTCTGGTACGAGTAGCCGATAAAGCATGTGTAAATAATCCCTCTGCGGGCGGTATGGAAAGATCAGTTTGCCGACGGTTATACCCGAATCCACCCCAAAGATCAGCTCCATAAATAATTTTTTTAAAATAACTCGAATTAACATAATTTCCATCCTGATCAATACGACGCTCATAGGTTATGGTTTTGTCAACAAAAGCCTTCGCCTCCGCAGCGCTTTCCACAGCAGCCCTTCCTGGAAACACGTCTGGGAAGGTATTTACTCCATCAAGACTAACATCCTCTCCGGCATACCAATGAAATTGCCCGTACAAGCCGTTGTTATTCAAATCAAAATCATGTTTACCAACTTGGTCGTAACCGGATCCAAATAAACTGGAATAGTATAAATCTGAAGGAATGCGGTTGACTTCCCTGACCCAATAATAATTGTCATCTATAATACTTGCCGGACCTTCCACAATGATAAAATTGGAAAATTGTCCAATGGGTAAACGGATGAAGCCAGAATTTCGCGTATTAAAGGACGATTCGGAAGTGTAATACCATCCAAGTTGACCACTACCTGCTTCGCGATTAAATGGAATACGTACACCGCCATGGTATGAAGAAAGTGGCTCATTAGGATAAGGTACGAATTGCGGCCTTATTTTTGCTACTGAATTTGCGCTAAGAATATAACATTCATCTCGATTAGGTGGATTGTTGCTGGATCTGTGCGTCCCCACTGTACCATGCAATGTTGTACCTGTCAATATCCGAACAGGCACAACATTGTAGTCGCCACCCAGCAGTACATAGCGGGTTTTCCAGCGATTGTAAGCGAATTTAATGAAGTTTCTAATCACCTCCTGTAAGTCTCTGGCAAAACCATTTTTGGTCATATCTCCATAATTACCGGCGACTATATCGCTGATGGTCACTACCTTCGATTTTACACTCCGGCTTGTTTTCCATTGAGCAAGACGTTCAAATTCTGCCTTCAAATCACCAGACAGTGCCGCCCCTCTTTCTGTTAAAGAAGGCGAACGCAAGGTGCCGTCTGATTGCTCAATGTGCTCTGGCCAGTGATAATTGTCAGTGATAATAATATGAGGGGCTTCTTCGTAAAACCAATAAATACCTGGAATAAATAGATCATTCGCACTAAAAACGAGGTCGTTTGCAACAATGTCTTTTATCAGTTCAATTTCCGCTACGCCCCACTTCCGCTGTGCAGCCTGATTTATTCTTGCTGCCTCTTTCTCATCGAACTTAATCTTGTAAGTAAGGTTCGGATAAAAATAGTAGGCGTTTTCTTCAAAGTTATACTGAATGGGGGTTACTTTCACCCTCGCAATTCTTATTGGGTCTTTATCTATTTCTTCTTTCAGTTCGACAAGGCGAGGTGGATAAGCAGGAAATTCTCGGGCAAGTTCCTTAATAAGGGGTGTAAACTTAACTACTGTATCCTTGAAGGTGATACCATTGCCGAACTCATCCGGATTGGTCCCTAAATCAGGTATTAATTCCTGTACCGGGTAAGGATTACCCATATTGCGAATAATAGTTGGTTCTCCGGGATACACTTCAATATCAAGGATTTTTCCCCCCAAAGGCAAGGTTATATAATGCACCTGTGAGGGCACTGATGGCGCACCTGGGCTGTCGAAATTAATAAAGCCGGGAAGCCGCGGCTCGGAAAACCCGTTGATGTTTGCTATTTCGAGATGCTTGGCTTTTATTTTTAATTGGGCTTTCACCTCGTCGTTTTTCTGTAAAGGCTCTGGTAAATACTCGACTTGCAGGTCAATTTTTATCGTTTTTTTAGAATCTCGCTTTGTCGGACTCTCCCCCAGAAACTGATCCCCAGCATATACCCGGATAAACACATCCGGTCCGCCGCTTTCCATACCGCCGATTTTAAAATCCTCCTCGGTAAAGGAAATGCCGTATTTACCTTCGGCATCGGTGATGGCAGGTTGTCCGAGCGGGTTGTCGGGGGTATTGGGATCCTGATCGTATGCGAAGACGATCAGCCCTTCAGTTGGTTGCTCCTTTTGGTCGGTAATTCGACCTGAGAGGGTGTATGATTGGTTGCGTTGCTTAGCCATGATGTTAAAGTTGCGATTTTTTCACTATTTTAGAATCTGTTTAAAAGGTTATCCGACTAATTATTTATTTTTATCAATTTGATATAAATACAAATAATTTAATATTGCTGAAACCTTTATTAAATCATAGATGTTTAACTGATTTAATTTTAACTTATTTAGATTTTCAACATCTTCAAAAAGTTGCCCTACATGTAAATTGGTCGGTGCATCCAAAACATTAAACATATCTTCAATCCCAACCACCCAATAGAAATCTTTTTCTATTGGTATTTCACCATCAGGGTTATCTCTCTCCATGTCAGCCAGAAGCCGATTTATAATTAATAATATTTTTTTTATTTTTATTTTATTGTCCATTTCCCAATGTTCTTGTTAATTGTTGAATTTGAGTTTCAAAATTTCTGATTTCTTGCTCCAAATGCCTAATCCGCCCTTCAATTATTCTGTTTCGGCGTTCTAAATTTGCTCCTGCTCTAGCTAAATCCCCACGGTTATCAAAAGCGTCTGGATTTCTTCGAAAATCTTCTAACTTCTGCCGGTGTTCTGCTAACCTGCGTTGAAGGTTTCTTAAAGAACTTTGCATACTTGTTCGTGATGGTCTCCTACCACCCCCACCGGAAGAACTCCCCCCCCCTTCAGGTGGTCTTCCGCCGCCGCCGCCGCCGCCAGATGGTCTTCCGCCGCCTCCGCCACCGGATGGTCTTCCTCTTTCGGCAGCCCTTTCGAGTTCTCGTGCTCTTTCGAGCCCTCTTTCGGCAGCTATTGCTCTTTCGAGTTCTCGTGCTCTTTCGAGTTCTCTTTCGGCTTCCCTTGCTCTTTCAAGTGCTCTAGCTGTTCTTGTAGCATCAACCGTTCTATCTGCGGTTCTTCCTACTCTTATTCCAGTTGCGGCTCCCCCCGGAACCCCTGGAACTACAGTTGCTCCTATATCAAGTACTAATCCCCCGGCATCCAAAGCTGCATCACCCCAATTACCTTCTATAAGGTTTGAAGTAAGGGAATATGCTCCATATCCAACATTAGCTAAGTCCCATAAAGTTTCAAATATCTCTCCCGATCTATCTAAATACAACACAGGATTATTCTTAACATATCGGTACACATTCACCCCATCCCCAATCCCAATCGGATCCCCACTCAACCACCTTCCCAACCACGGCAAATAATACCGCGCTGAGTGATACTCCAACCCCGTCTCCTCATCCCGCTCCATACCCGTATAGCGGTAGCGTTTCGCCGCCGCCCGTATATCCCGATGATGCGCCTGATACGCCGTCGTCCCAAACGGATGATACTCCTCATAAGAAATCACCGCAGCAGCAGTCGAGTTGTCCAATTCTAAAGCCGCCGAACCGAGGTGGTTGTGCAATTGGTAGCGCACCAAGTGCGGCGCCGTGCCATCATCCACCGCATTGCGGGTGTCTATCATCACAAAACGGTGTCCTTCGTCCATCAGGCTAAGGCTTACTCGCTCCAATCCTGCATGGGTACCCGTGTGTTTTTTATATAACTCATAACCCGCCACGTAAATGCGTTCTTCTTTTTTGGTGGGAGTACCTCCCGCGGCTGCCTGGTTTTCTGTTATTTTTCGGATGCGTTGCCCAGCGCTATCATATTGGTAATAAGTAATGACCGGAATGTTGTCATCTGTGCAACGCTGTCGAGTGGTCATCACCACTTCTTCTTTAAAATTCCAGCCTATTTTTTCCAAGTGTGGCAACTCCTCCATGTAGCCATGCTTGGCATGGTGCTGGTATTGGGTATAATTCGCAGGGCTGCCATTGTCACCTATACGGGTTGCTTTTAAGCGGTTATTGGTGGTTTCGTATTCATAAGTCCTGGTCCAGTTCCCGCCAACTGCCAAGTGCCTCATTTCCATGATATTCCCAACAGCGTCATACTGGTAGCGTTGGGTGTAATTCCGCACTGCCATTGTGTTGTCTGGACTCATGCTGTGCATGAAGGGCTTATCGTTCCAATTGTCGCAGGCGCCAAAGTTGAGCGCTGCGCCGTTTTCTCTGCCCGTGGCTTCCACTAAGCGGTACAGGGCATCATAAGTGTATTCCGAAAGCCCGTCGGTGCGGAAATTGGCAAAAAATGTAGGCGGAATGGCTAAATCTTCGATGTGGGTGATATTGCGCGTTGGGTCGTAGGTATAGCGCAGGTCTTGCAGCAGTTCCCCGTTTTGTCGGCGGCTGGCCAAGCGCGTCAACCGGAAGGTCTCGCGGTCGTAATGAAACTGGGTCGTTACGTTGTTGCCGTAACGGATGCGCTCGCGTTGGCCTTTTTCATTGTAATCTATGTTGCGGATATACGTTGTGGTCAGTGCTGGAGAAAGGTGGGTGACGCTTTCGGCCTCAAGCAGTCCGCCTGCATTATAAGCGGGTACAATCACGCTGCCATCTGGTGCTACTTGCCGTGATATTCGCCCCAAAGCGTCTGTTTCAGTTTGGAACACAAAATCCTGCACTTCCAGATCGGCGACCATGTTCGCTACCGTCCAGTTGGCTACTTCCTTATATTTAGAAAACAAGCGCCGCGAAGTCGAATTCGGTTGGCCTTTAAAATCGTAATCCGGCATTTCCAACCGCCCGCCCGTGTCGTAGTGTCGGTAAATCTGCCCGCGCAGGTTGCGATTTTGATCGTTAATCTGCTCTTCGCCATAGATGATTTTTTCAAAAATATAGTCGAGAGCGGTCGCGCCGTTGCCACTCAGCAGCACTCGGCTTTCGGTGGGGCGATGAAGCTCATCGTAGAAATACCGGAACTCATGCCCACGCTCGTCCCAGGTGCGCAGGGGCTTGCCCATCAGGTTGGTCAATAACCAGCGTTGGCCAGCGTCCATGCTGTGTTGATATACCCTGTGGCCGAGCATATCATATTCATAGCGCATGACAGATACTGGTTCGGGCAAACCAAGGGCAATTTGCCGGGCCTTCTGCCGCGCATCTACCACTGCGAGCGCATTGCCCTCGATATCTAAATGGACGATGGTCAGGTAAAATTCATCCGCCCCGGAAGACAGGGTTTTATTGTGCTCAATGGCCAAGACCGGCCGCCCCAGTGTATCGAAATGCTGCACAGTGGGCGTATTGGCGTGTAGTGCTGCTTTATCAGCGGCAACTTTTTCGCGTACAGGGTCTTTCAGGGCTGTAATTAGGGCCGCGTCGATCAGTCGGTTGGTGCGCAGTCGGTACCATTCGCTTTCCAATACCGTATCATTTTGGTCATAAGTGGCCTGTTTCCACGAGTCAAATTCAACTTTGGTAAATGTCCTATCCGGCATTTCCGTCCTGACCAAACGCCCCGGCGCGTCGTAGTACAGCAAGGGCGTTACGCCCGTTTCTACCAATTCTTTTAGGTCTTCGTATTGGTGTGTGACCGAAAAATAAGGCTCATATTGCTTGACCGCATTGCCTTTGTTGTTCAGTATGGTGCGACCGTTGCCGATCCAGCGCAATTGTGGTGACGCCAATACAGAAGTGTCTTCATCTGTAACAACATAGCTGTCATCTGCTGGGTTTAGAATTGCTTTTTTGGCTATACCCGGTTCGGCTTGCACTTTTTTCATCACCACTTGTCCGAGGCCGTTGCTGTATTCAAAACTGAGTTGTACGGGCGAGTTGTCGTTTTTTTGAAAATGCTCCTCGCGCATAATGGCTGCGACTACGGCGGGTTTGCCCGTATTGCGATATACGTCAAAATCATACACAAATCGCGCCGTGGCATGTTCAAGCAGGTTGTTACCGCGCGCCGTAAGCGCTACGGAATCCGGAGAGGCAAAGAAATCCAATACAGCCGTCTGCTCTGCCGCTTCTGTCGCTTCGTTCAGGCCGCTGATGTCGTCGGCATCTGCCCCTTTACCCGAAAGTGCCATCGCTTTCACCAAACCCAATTCGTCGGTGAGAACTTCGGAAAAATTGAGATTGGGGTCGCGCATCCGCTGCGGCGAGAGAGTGCGGAAGTTGAACTGCATTATTCGCACAATATTACCCAATTCGTCTTCGGTTTCTTCTATAAACAAAAAGTAGGTTCCGTAGTAGCGCACCTGGGTCACCGCTCCGTAGGGGTCGGTGAAGGAAATCGGGGTAAAAAAACGATTTTGGGCATCGATTTCCGTTTCCTCATCTTCTTCTCTTAAAAACTGCGTCGTGCCCGAACGAATCCACCAGTTACTGTCACCCTCGCTATCTGCAAAACGTCCTTCCGTCATCAGCGCATCGTTAACTCTAGTGCCAAAAATATGGCTGAGCAGCGCAGGCGTATAAGCCAATTGATAATTTTCAAAAGGTATTGCCCGCGACTCCAAAGCATGGAGCGGCAAAGCGCCTGCCAGGTCGTTCCGGTAAAAAATGCTGCGAATATGTTCTATTTTCCGCCTTTGTATGATGCCAAGTGATGAAGTTGTATCGTGTTCGTGATAGGCAACCTCCACTGCTCGTGTTGGGTCGTTCGACAGCGCATGTTCAAAATCGTCAATGGCGTAAAAGTCTCCTGTTTTGGCCACGCCTTTCAGCGCAAATGTTTCGACCTCGGAGGGCAGGCGCAAACGCCAGGCATCGGGGCTTTCAACATCATTAGTATATTGGTTTTTGGTAAAAATAATATGCGTTTCGGCCTGCGCCTGCTGTGTTTCGGCGGGCAGGGATGCGTCGGGCAAGCGGCGCGGATAAACCACCGCTGCCGATTCTAATATATTGCCGTAGGCATC
The DNA here is from genome assembly GCA_043764095.1 of Chitinophagales bacterium. Classification (GTDB taxonomy): domain Bacteria; phylum Bacteroidota; class Bacteroidia; order Chitinophagales; family Saprospiraceae; genus M3007. The sequence goes on along the minus strand of JAYUKX010000197.1, from coordinate 177,421 downwards.
CATTTTAAGGTTCAGGTTGTGGGCAATGCGCGGGTCGGCAGGATCGCGTTCGTAATTGTAGGTAATCGCCTCGCTTTCTTTTACCACAAAAACGGCGTGCTGATTTTGTCCACGCGGCTGTATCATCTCGATAAAGCAATTGTGCGTACCCACTGTAAACGGAGTCATTTCCTGCTGTAAATTGCCCGTTTCTGCGCCGTCCAAGGCAAAAGTCTCTGTCCGCAGGGCCATACCCTTGCAGGCGCGCAAGGCTTGCTGCCAGTAAATAGAATCCATGTTTTCTACAAAGTCGGCTGGAAACCCTTCCGCCGTTGTGATGCGGGCGTCGGTTAGCGGAACTTCAGGATGAGATGTAGCAAGGAAACCCGCCCGCTCCAATTCCCTGTGCCAGTGTTCGTGGTCAAATTGGTTCAGGATTTTGTCCTTGCGCAGGAAAGCGCCCGTGTGGAACCAGGTTTTAGTCAGCGCAGGGTCTTGATGCAGCGCCCGCTCGACCACATTGCTAGAATCGCCCTTTACAAAATGGTCGAATACCTCTGCGTCGCGCTGTTCCACGCGACCGAAACCGCGAAATTCGCGTTCGGGGTGGTCGTAGTAGCCGTGGTGGTAGCTGTATTCGGTAGCGAAGCGATACCCGGAAATGCGGTCGCGGGTTTCCGTTTTGGACACGCATTGCACCGGGAAATGCAGTTTGGTGATCCAGGGCTTGCCCGCCAGCTTATCGGCTAAGTAATATTTGGTAGAAGGCGTATATTCAAGCCGTACCTCTTTACCTAGATTATTTTTGTAAAAAACCATAACGTGCGGTTTTTTACTGTTCATTAGGTCAATGTAGCGCAGTGGCGAAGGCGCGTCTTTGGACAAGGGGCTGGACCATACGATACAGGCCACGCCGTTGCCCAACAGGTCAGTAACTGTAATATTTGTCTCGCGGTGTATTTCCGGAAAAGCATTTATCTCAAACGACTCGGCTGCGAAGCGGTTTCCGCTCAGGTTGAGCCAACAAGAGAATTTGTTTTTCCCCAAATAAACAATATCCGTGGTACCTGAACCATTGAGGTCGGCCAATTGCAGATAGGCCGGATTAAAAGCGTCGGGGTGGTCGAACACTGGGGTGTTGCCCATACCAACCTTGGCACCGAATTTACCGTAACCCAAATTGGGCCAGTAACATACCTCGCCATTGCGAATGCGAACAATGTCAGTGAGGCCATCGCCAGACATATCGGCAAGGAAAATAGTCTGCTTAACATCGGCAAAAACGACTGCTGGGCCAGTTTCTTCATCAAATGTTTTAAAAGTACGGTGTGCCTTATCAAATCCTTTTCTCCCTCGCGATTCGTACCAGGTAAACACATTGTCTTCTGTGATTAGTACTTCCGGCTTGCCGTCGCCATTTAAATCCAGCATCCGGGTGTTCGAATCGCTGAAGTTAATATTGGGTAAGGTGTCAAAGGGACGGAAAGGATGCCATTCGTTATCGTCGTCGAGTTCAAAATAACCCGGCATGTTTCCGCTGAATCCTGACAATTGTTTGCCGCCGTCTGCATCCAGATCGGCCAATTGTAGGCTGCCGCCCAATCCGGCAAACGATGGCTTGGGTGATACCAATTTGGCAGGAGCAAACCGCCCTTCACCGAGATTGTGTTTATAATACCAGCCATTAGCCTGCTCTGTCAGGATACCCGAAAGACCCTCGTTGAACAAGTCTGTAAACTGATATTGCCCGCTAAGCCCCATTGGCGCGTGCGCGAGATGTTCCGGCGCGATTTGTTTAACTTCTCTGCTCCATTCGTGCCGCTGGTATTCAAATTCCATCGGCGGCATACTTTTTTGGGTGTAATTGCCGCCTGCTTTTTTGATATAACCAGTAGAAGTAATAGCCGTCAGGAAAATAAAATCTTGCTCCGTGCTAGTATCATATTGAAAATCAAGCGATTTAACCAAAGCCGAGCCCCCGGGTAGTTCTGTAAACCGATGGAATAACAAAACGTGTCGACACAAACGAGTCGTGCGAACTTCAAAACCTGCCTTATAATCAGAAAAAGCGTCGGTACGAAAACCCCAGTCGGTTATGGGTTGAATGGGCAACTCCGTTCCATATTCGCCATAATCAAATACCGTCTGAAAAAAGTAGTCGGAAACAGGCGGAAAAGCATCGCCAAATTGGTGATAAGGAGTACGATTGCCGTACAAAACCTCCGACAGGTACCGATTGGTGTAGGTTAGTTGTCCGCCTTTGCGCCGATTGCGATGGTGCAAAAGCGTTGCAACAAACCCGGCATCGTTCTCCTCTTTGTAGATGTAATGCGCACAATTGCCTTTGTCGTCGAATACAAACTCCGGCAACCATTCAAAAACCCTATGGTCTTTCTCAGGGTCGGAAAGCCGTGATAAAGCCGACCATCCGAAAAGGGTTGTTACATTTTCTTTAGTGATAACCCTCCAACGGATAATGCCGCTGCTTTTTTCCATCCAACGCTCAATTCGCGCAAACAGACCTTCGATACGGGGGCGATAATAGCGGATTTTCCAGAGGTTATCGGACGAATCCTGCTCTTTAATGGCGTAACCGCCTTGGCCATCCGGGATAAAACTGCCATCCGCCGCGTTGCGAAATTCAGATACTAAATCCTCCGCTTCAGAAAACAAAAAGGTATCAGATTCGACACCGTCCAAATACATTGGCAAACCCTTATCGGTCTTTCGCCGGATAGAAGGCAGGCTCACGTTCCAACCTAATCCAAAAATGCTGTTGCCGCTGCCGGAATTGTATGATAGCGCCAATTGAGGTATTGCCCCTCTTGCATTAGCCACAGGCAAAGGAATGGAAAAAGAGGCTGTGCCATTGGAAGGATTCACCTGAAACTTTTCGTCTATGCCTTTGATGGCCCCACCGCCTTTAGGCAGGGAGACGGAGGGTACCTCAATAGCGTTACTTTTGGTGGCACGCTCCTCTGTAAGTTTGTTTACTGAAGAACTTCCCTGAATAATATTTTTTTCATTTTTCTGCATTGGATTTTTTTACGTCTTTTTGCTTCTAATGTGGGCTCACCGTTACTCCCTCACAATATCCCTCCATTGCGTGAAAACCTGCATTGTCACCATCACTTACTTTGTCGCAAACACAACTAACCAACCCGTTGTAAAACGCGCAATAAGTGTTAATGAAATGTAAATGGAAAAAGCGTATAAAGGTGGTCATTGTAATTTGGAAATAAATGGTCAAACTATTTAAGTAGGTTGCAAATATACGGTAATGTGTTTCATATATGCAAGAGCATTAACAAATTAATTTTTTCTACTGCCTCTTTGGGTTTTGGCAATACATCTTATCTGTTTGCGCTACTTACATGCCGCAAATAAATCTTGAATACGATTCAGATCTCTGACTTTTTAGAACGTGCCTAGTACAGCACCGCAATTTTTTTAAGATTTAAAAGTGTGCAAAAGCATCTTTCTCAAAAGAAAAAGTAGATGGCTGTAATCATCTCCTGTAACATTCCCACCCACACATCCGTCTCGTACCCATACCTTTCATTTTTAAAATAATTGCTATGAAAAAAATGTATCTATTATTATCAGCCGCCTTGCTGATGAACTGCGCTCTTTTTGCCCAAGAGCAACCCTTCAACGATTTTATCAACAAGTACAAAAAAGAGAGCGGCTTTACGTACGCTTTCCTGAGTAAAGATTTGTTTGAATCCACGATGAAAACCGACATCAAAGACTCCGACTGGAAACAAGTACAAAAAATTGTAAAAAACCTGGGTAGCCTAAGCATGTTGGCTGCTGAAAAAACCGACCAATCCAAACAATTGTTTAGGGAAGCACTTGAATTGGCACCTAATGAAGATTTCGACGAATTACTCACCGTCCGCGATGGCAAGGATAATGTAAAAATACTGGCCAAAAGCGAAGAAAGTACCGTGACAGATCTAGTCGTTATTGTAGCATCGGAAGAAGAATTTGTACTGATTTGCTTCTCTGGTGTAGTAGAATTGAACAATTTTGCGGAATTAGTACGACTGATCAATGCCAATGAAGTGACGGCGCTTGCCCATTCTGCCGAAAAAATCACGGCACAATTTCAAATCAGTCCAAACCCAAGTACCGGTATCATTCAACTTAACTTTGAAGAACCCGATGACTACCCTACCCTATTGAGCGTCACCGACCAAAGCGGTAAAATAGTCAAGAGTTTAAATCTATCGCAACAAGCCAACCAAAGCATCGACCTTTCTGAATTATCGTCTGGCTCGTATTGGGTACAAATAAAAACAGAAAAAGGAAAGATTGGGGTAAAACAGGTGCAGATCGTGCAGCGGTAGATTGGGGGGGGGATGTCCACTTCCAAATGTGTTTTTTTACAATTGACACATTTGGAAGTGACAAGACATAATTACTTACCAATAATAATAGGTGCTACAATATGTTTTCCTCCGTCCAAAACCCACTCAGAAATATACATTCCAGCAGGTAATTCATGCTCTAAGTACAAGCAGGGTTGTGATAATAATTGATATATTAATACTCGACCATCCAAACCAGTCACCTTGATACTTTCTACTTGCGCTACATCAGTTTGCAAACATATTTTATCATAAACAGGATTGGGTATAATATGCCACTCCTCGCTAGAACTATACGGACTGTACGTATCCGAAGTAAGTTGTCCATCAGAAAAAACCTTGAACAAATAACCATTTACAGTACCAGCCCCAAAATGGTTAAAGCACATTCCCGCAACATAAATATCATTATGTTCGTCAATATCCATATCCCAAATATTGTAACCGCGCCCTTCTGATTTATACTTGATTGCCCATATTCTTTTGAAATCAGTGGAATACTTAGCAATAATCATATTATTGGTAGCACCAGAGGAAGGGGCATCATTTCCAGAAATAATATAATTTCCATCATTGTCCACGCGCATTTGTGTTAAAATACCAATACCCAAAAGAGGATCATTAGGCCCATTGAGGGGATATACCTGATCAACCGAAACAGTATCCGCCTGAATATCCAAGGTAATAAGGGAACTTAAACCAAAAAATGCCCCAATATAACAAACCACCTCACCATTATCTTTTACTTGAGAACTCTGAATCTGTAAATTATAGTTGTTTGTAATATTGTTTTCAACCAGCGTATAAAGCAGACGGTTCGAATATACTACATTAAAATTTGTATCCACAATCATCGTATAAGTATTCGCGGATGCTAAAATGTAAGAATGCGTTGGTTCGTACCAAAAAAAATCGATGATATGCTGCCGCTGATAATTGCCATTAACATATACTTTCGAGCCAAAATCAATATATTCATATTGCTGAAAATGGTAGGCGTTATCTAAGGCAATATATATATTTTGAAGTATCGATTGATTGGCATCATTTCTCAAAATACCGAATCCTTCCCAAATATCTTTATACTCATTAAACCTAACCACATTAAAATTCATACCTACATTGTTCTGCAATTGCAGGGTATCAATAACAGATCCATTTTGCAAAGTAGTATCAAAAGCCACAGTCAAAAAATAGGATTTACCGTCCTTTTCAGCGTTGCACATAAATACATAACGGTCGTTATCATCAAAAACATAAGAATTAAATTTGAGTGTAAATCCGTCCACCTCCCCTGCTGCTCTCCGATACAACAATTCCCCTTTGTTATTGGTAACAATGGCCTCAAAACTATTCGGTACCGCCTTGTTACAAACCACCTTATTATGACTGACAGGGGTCATTTCATTGATCCAAGTAGTTGTTATATCGTCGGGGGAAAAAATGCTCAAAATCGTATCCGGAACTTGGGCAGCCAAAAAAGTAGGCATAAATAAATAAATAGTAAAAAATATAGTTCTCATAATTAGAAAAATAAGGGGGAGCAATACCATACTCCCCCAAGTTTATAAATATTTTAATCCATTGACATGTCTGGAATAAGTACGTCTATGGGATTTTCCCATACTCCAGGGAATTTCTTTTTGAAAACTGGTTTGCCATAACAAATATTCCCAACTACCTTATTAGCTAAATAATCGCAAAAAACATCTTCTCCACATCCACAGTACCAAATTCCAAGGTTAAGCGATACAAAATGACAACCTGGAGGTATCAGAAATGGTGATTCATTATCTTCTAACTTGGAGTAAATGGTGCAATAAAGACAATTAAGTGGATCAATATTGGGATCAGAAGGGTCTGCTTGCAGACAAGTACCGATTGTTTGATTCGTCAGGCCACAAGTTTCTACTGCAAAGCTAAAATCAACAAAATTATCACAAATAACATTAGTGTAAGTACCCGTAAAATAGTAGCCGGATGGAGGTGTGGGAGGGTTATTAGTCGCATAATTAAAATTTATGCGTTCTTCAACTGCTTCGTAAGCAGTTGTTGGCCCAGCTTGACATGGCTCGGCACTTCCACATGAATTATTACACATTGGATTGTCCCAAGAACTGGCTAATTCTAATTCCTCATCTCCACCACCTACGCGATACCCTTCATCATCCGAAAAGGCCGTAGCACAAGGTTCGTTGGCCAAAACTGTTTTATGTTGGACAGCACACACATCAATTAGACCTATGATAGTTTTAGTAGAAACATAACCTATATTATTTTTGACAGAGTCTAACTTAATATCAATCAAAACAGGGCGCGCTTTAGTTGTATCAAATAATAAGTAGTGATTTCTATAAATTTGGTAAGACTGTGAATAAATATATTTTAACGCATATTCATCATTAGAAAGATTAACCTGAAAAGAATTAGTTTTCATTTTGTAGATTAGTCTTGATCCAACCGTATTAGCCGAAATATTAATCAACGCTTCAGCCCCAGCAACCATTTGAGATGGAGTATAAACAGTTGAGATATTTTGGTCTAAAAGAACCTGCTTCAAATCTGCCTGATAATTAATTAACCAAGACTTAGTTACAGGGGTAATTTCTCGTTCAGAAACCATATTCATCTGATTTTCAGATATAGGAATATCTTTGATACTTTGAACGTCTTTCTTACAAGCAAATACAAATAGTATTACTACTAAGACCGCGAAGAGCCGCGAAGAGCCGCGAAGAGCCGCGAAGATGTGGTAATTTTTTTCATAATTGAAATTTTTTTGTGAAATAATATGCAAATATACGTATTTTTTACATTCCACAATATTATTTCAATATTATTTTTCTTCAATAATATAAATACTATAATAATGGCCTCCTTCACACTAACCAATAAATTGTAGCATCCAATCCCTAAAAGCATATGAATTGGATCTAAATCCTTAAATTTTGCTATGAACTCAAACGATACAGCCATAAAATCATATTTTTGACGTAATTTTGCCCTTCCTCCCAATTTATGTCAAAAGTCCTTCCCCGCCTTTTATTGGGCAATATCCTCGCGCAAGCCATGACCTTTGGGTGTATCCCTATCATCACGCGACTGTATTCCCCGGCAGCCATCAGCGATTGGAGTATTGCGTTGGTGGTGACCAATATGGTGCTTTCTTTTTCTCAATTACGCACCGATATTGCGCTGTACCAAGCCAAAACACCCGAAGAGCGATCAGGATTGTTCCAGTTGGGTTTAGTGTCGCATTTAACCATTTCCCTCCTGGTTATTCCGCTTTTGGTAGCCCTGCATTGGATCAATTTGCGCTACTCATTTGATATATTACTCCTGTATTTCATTATTTCATCGCAAGGCATTTTACAATTAACCATGAGTTGGTTGGCCGCTTCGCATGCTTTTTCGGAACAAAACAAAACACGACTTTTGGCGGCAGCCATTACCTATCCCGGCGCGGTGATATTATGTTATTGGGGGGGAGATTATTGGTTAATGCCTGCCTTGTTATTGGGTAGTTTCGTGCCGCTTTTAGTACTATTTAACCGTGTTGCATTGCCCATATTTCCGCTAAAATGGGCACCAAATGAATGGAAATCACTACTAAAATCGCATAAAAGCACTGGATTTTACCTCACCGCTGGTAATTTATTAGCGAGCCTCTCCGAACAGGCCATGGTACTCTTCATTGCACGATACTATAGTGCTTATGAGTCTGCGGCTTGTTTTTTGGCACTGCGGGTTTGTAGCGCGCCGCTCTCGCTGGTGCAAGCCGCATTAACCCCTTATAATTTACGCCATTTTAACGACTTATTTGACCAGCAACTGTTTGATATTCAAATCATTATAAAGCATTGGTTAAGATGGGCTATTCCTGCCGTTCTCTTTTTTGTACCATTATTTTTATTTGGCCCACAAATATTTTCTTTTATTTTAGGAAAAGATTGGAACTTTGCAGGCCAAATTGCCTCCATCATTGCACTTTGGGCCGCTATCAAGTTTTTAAGCAACCCGACCATGATGGGCTTTTTTGTCATTGGAAAAGTACATCTCTACTTTGTAACTTCATTTTTAATGGCCATTACAATGATGATATGCTGGTATTTATCTACTATTGGCGGGTCTTTATTAACCATATTGCGCTTTTTTGCTTTTACCCAAATCATAGTTTTAGTCGGCTGTAATGCCATGATGCTTTTCAATATTGACCAAAAATTTAATGCACATCGATCAACAAAGCGATATTAATGCCGTAACAGCCGCGCCCCACAAAGGCGTTATTGCTTTAGTGGGCAACTTGGCTTGGTCAATTTATAATTTCAGACTTCCTGTTATTAGAGCATTGCATCAGGCGGGTTATAAAATCGTAGTTATTGCCCCTGTAGATGAATCGGTAAGTGCCTTGATGCACGAACCGGGTATCGAATTTATCGGTCTTCAATCCTTTAGACGCAACAGTGTTAGTATCACAGCATCACTTGGGATGATCCATGAGTTCAAAACAGTGTATGAAGAATTGAAGCCTGATGTTGTCATTCATTATGGCGTACAAGCGAATATTTGGGGCAATTTGGGTGCATGGTCGGCTCAGATACCATCCATTTGTGTAGTTACTGGTCTAGGTTATACTTTTTTGCATCGTGGCTTAATCCCTTTTATTTCAAGGTGGCTGTACCGATTTTCTTTTTTAAAAACGGAAAAAGTTGTATTTGAAAACCAAGAAGATTTGGATTTGATGGTCGCAAAAAAGATGATCCATCCCGCAAAAACATTGCGCGTACCCGGGTGTGGTATTGATACAACTTTTTTTAGCCCATTGCCTAAAACAGAATTAACAGATGGGCCAGTTTTCACTTTATTAGGCCGATTATTATACGACAAGGGGCTAAGGGAATTTGCGGAGGCTGCAGGCCGACTACGCCAGTCTTTCCCTTCTGCTCAATGCTGGGTAATGGGTCATTTAGACGACGAAAATCCCGCTCATATTCAACGCAATGAACTCATTGGTTGGGTACAAAAAGGATTTATCGATTATAAAGGTGCAACAGATGATGTTCGTCCAATCATTGCTCAATCCGATTGGATTGTGCTACCTTCTTATCGCGAAGGACTGTCCAAAGTATTACTGGAAGCAATGGCTATGGGAAAACCTTTAATCACAACAGATACCCCCGGTTGTAAAGAGACGGTTGTCCCGGGCAAAACAGGCTATATTGTCCCTATAAAAGATGCCGAAGCACTCTATCAAACCATGTTAGATTGTTGTACAAAAGATCGTGAAAACCAACATATTATGGGTATGCTAGGCCGCGAAAAGGCCATCAAAGAATACGATGCGTCTATAGTTGGCCAACTCTACCTCGAATTAATCACTAATATCCAAAGAAAAACAAGGGCAAAACAGTAAAGAATATATTCTTATCTTTGCAACAAAATGTATAGCAATGCCACACAGTAACCACCTAAAAATACTCAATCAGTTTTTTGAACTGGAAAAAAAAATGCAACGCATCCCAGATGCAAGTGCGCTACAACGACCGTTGGATCGTATCCGAGAGACTTTTGAGGAAATGGGGTATCGTACCCACAACCCGCTTGGAGAGCCGTATAACGAAACACGTACCGACGTGGAAGCCAGCATTGTTGGGAACAATACACGTGAACTTGTTGTTACTGACGTAATTAAACCCATTATTTATTTTAAAGAAGGAGAACGCATGACGATCCTTCAAAAAGGAATTGTAATATGTCAAAAACCATAAATTATGCCATTGATCTAGGTACAACCAATTCGCTCATTGCGCATTATGAAGGCGGGAAAGTAGAGATTTTTAAAAGCCCAATCAGCTGGAAAAATACGTTGCCCTCCGTAGTAGCATTCCGAAATGAACGCACTATTGTGGGCGAAAAAGCAAAAGAACTGGTCAGTAAAGACCCATCCAATGTTTTTGGCTTTTTCAAACGAAAAATGGGTACCTCCGAAAACTATTATGTACCCAACTTAAAAGCAGAAAAATCGCCCATCGACTTGTCTGCTTGCGTATTGCGCGAGTTAAAAACCTTCTTAATGGATGGCCAACAACCTCAATCGGTGGTCATCACTATTCCTGCTTCGTTTGATACCATCCAGAGTAATGCGACCAAAAAAGCCGGATACGAAGCTGGTTTTAAAGAAGTGGCTTTGTTGCAAGAACCCGTAGCGGCCAGTCTTGCGTTTGCCAATACCGTAGAAGGGGAAACTTTGGAGGGGCAGTGGTTGGTGTACGACCTCGGCGGCGGTACCTTCGATGCTGCACTGGTGCGGATGGACAGCGGTGATATGCGTGTCATAGATCACGAAGGAGATAATTACCTCGGTGGACTTGATTTTGATACCATGATTATTGATGAGTTTATTGCGCCTTTTTTGGCAAGCAAAGGCAAATTTAATAACCTTTTGGCAGATTTAAAAAACAAGGGCGGTCGCTTAGAAAAATCGTATTTTGAACTACTTTACAAGGCAGAACAAGCAAAAATACAACTTTCGTCTTCAGAATCTGCTGAAATAGAATTTGAAATTGAGGATGACGAGGGCTGGGAATTGGAATACATTGTACCAATTAACAGAACCGATTTTGAACGCGTTATTGCTGATAAAATTGAAGGGACGATTTCGTTGCTCAAAGACTTAATCGACCGTAACCATCTCAAAAATTCGGATATTAAACAGGTCGTTTTGGTGGGTGGTAGTACGTATATTCCTTATGTCCGCCGCCGATTGACCGAAATACTACATATACCCGTCAATATCAAAACCGATCCTACTACCGCAGTTGCGGTTGGAGCGGCATTTTATGCTGGAACTAAAACCATTCAACTCAATGAAAACGCAGCAGATGCCTTGGTTTCCAATGGCGAAGCGCGCATAAAAGTAAAAACGGCTTACCAAAAAGTAAGTCAGGAAACACAGGAGTATTTTACTGCACAAATTGACGGTGAATGGCAAGAAGCACAATACCGTATTACCCGTGAAGACGGTGGGTATGATTCTGGTTTAAAGCCCGCAGCAGAACGCATTTCCGAACTTTTGCCTTTAACTAGGGATATTTTTAATACATTTTTGCTAAAGTTCTACGATAAATACCAAAATATTATCCCTTCCGATGCTGCTCCGGTGAACATTATGCACGGCAAATTCAATTTGCATGGCCAGCCATTGCCCAATGATATTTGTATTGAAGTAGATGATATTGAAAACCTAACCACGCGCCTAGAACCTATTTTTGATAAAAATGCGATCCTGCCATTGCGCAAAACAATTATCAAAACGATTAGTAAAACCATCGAAAAAGGTTCTGATGATCGTTTGATTATCAATGTATTAGAAGGAAAAAGAGGCGCAACGCCCGCTTCCTGCCTTACGCTTGGGGTGATCGAAATAAAAGGCCGCGATATTCCATTCAATCTCGTCAAAGGCTCCGATGTTGAAATCACGCTCGAACTGTCCGAATCCCGCGACCTCAAAGTAAATGCGTATTTGGCGATGACCGGACAAGAGTACAATAACGTATTCAATCCATCCGAGCGCCATGTATTATTGGGTAAATTGCGCGATGAAGTACGTGATTTATTGTATATCGTACGGAAAGAAATGGGTAATTTAGAAAGTAGTGAACGCTTTGAAATGGCAGCAAGGGTGAAGCGTATTGAAGAAGAATTACAGGCCATCAGCGGACAACTGGCCACGCTGCGGGATGATGATATGAGCGATAAAAAATACCAAATTGAAGAGCAAAAACGCCGTATCGCACAAAGTTTGGATTTGTCATTGCAAAATACGCGTATAGAATCGGTAAAAACAGAGTATTTCGACTGTAAGCGCGAGACAGCCCATTTTATTGAAAAATACCCAAGTACTTCAAATAGCGAACGCTACAACAAAATTATTGATAACGAACGCAGTTATTTAGACGAAGGAGATGCATCCGTTTTGCGCCAAAAGATCAAGGAATTAGAAACCTTAGCATGGGAAATAAAACAAAAAGATCCGCAGTATGTCGCTGCGTTATTTCACTATTATGCAATGTTACCGGATAATGATTACACCGAGCCTCGCCGTGCACAACAACTAAAAGAGTTGGGAGAACGGGCATTAGGCCGCCAAAACTACGACGAAGTATTGTCCATCGTATATAATCTGTACGCCATTTGGCCAAAAGATAAACAAACTGGACAAAGCGGTTTTGTAGGCTTAGGATAAGGTTATGCTATCCAATTGTCTTAACAAAATGGTAGCCACGCCTGATAAAACCAGCACGTTCGTAGAAGGTATGTGCTTTTTCATTTTCCAGATAAGCATCCAGCATCATGGTTTTGCAACCTTCATCAAGGGCGAGTTGGGTAATATAATTGGTGAGTAAAGTGCCGATGCCATGCGATCGGTAGTCTTTATCTACCACCACATTGTCCATTTCGAGGTATTTCCCGCTGTAAATCTTGGTAGCTACCCATATTCCAGCCAAGCCAGCGCAGTGTTCGCCGTCCAATACAACGACCATACGGTATTTGTGGGCAATCATATCGTCCAGCACTTCGTCCAAATATGCTTCCGTAACGGTATTATTCAATTGAGCAATCAATGCCCAATGCGGCAACATTTCGGATTTTTTTGTCAAAATTTGGAAATTATAGACCATTTTTTATCTATCTTTCAATAGAGATTATGTAATTTTATTTTTGTATAGGCCGGAATTAGAGTTTTTTGTTCCCAGCAATGCGCTTTTTGCAGCCATAATGGGGCAATTACGGCGAAAAAAGGAAAGAAGATGGGGGGCAAAAAGATCAATTCCGGCCTCAAAAATAAAGTTACATAATCTCTAATGTATTAAATGTAACATTATTCGTTTCTAAAGGTACAAGGCAGCAAAAGCAAGCGTACTTGTATCTTGCCGCAAACATACACAAACTTAAACTATGCGTTATCCTTACTTTACATTTATTGTTTTCATTTGCTTATTTTCGAATAGTGCTGTTCAGGCACAATATGGCCCGCGCTTATTTTTGGATGGCCCAGCATTCTATTTCACAGCCCCTGATGCTGCCAATATCAGTAATAATTTGGGATTAGGCACCGATTTGACGATGAATATTGCCAATCACAATGGCGTTGTCCGTTTTGGTGGCGGTTCTATTTTTACGGTAGATCCACAGAGTAATGACCTTTTAGAAACCCTTTTGACCACACCTTTTGTAAAAATGGAGGTAGGTGCAGGCCGTTACCGCTCTAATGGCAACAAATGCGCTAAAACACATCGTCCCGCCTATACAATGATGGCCAAAGGTGGCATTCGATATAATTTTTTACCGTCTAAAAACCGACCCGACGACAGCCCTTCCGGCAAACTCGATTATTCGATTGGTCTTGAATTTGGTTATTTTTATATCCGCGATATTATCCGAAATACGGAGATGTTTGGAAGTGCCAATTATTATGTGAAAGAAAAAAATATTGGTGCAGAACTGGGTATCAGGACGTTCTTTAACTTAAGGGGACGGAGGGATTAGTTTTAGGTATTGACTGATTGTCGGCGCGACTCGAGTCTAATGTCTTCAAATTAACGATATACCAACCACGAAGTGGTTAAACGTGAATAGCCCTGAATGAAATTCGGGGATTAAGGGGGTATTTTAATAACCACGAAGTGGTTGAACGTCAACGTATTGTGCGCGTTTCATTAAGTTCAACCCTTTCAGGGTTGTCAAACGTCCTCCAATTAATCCCGAATTGCATTCGGGGCTATTCAAGTTCAACCACTTCGTGGTTAATATATCGTTTAGCTGACGACATTAGACTCGAAGTAACGCCGACAATACATATATAAAGAACATAATTCGTAAATAACTCCTATTCAATCACTTATTTGCCCGTCCCTGCATAGCCACGAACTGCCTCCCAAACAACAATCCCGCAAGCAACCGCCACATTGAGCGAATGCTTAGTGCCAAATTGTGGAATTTCTATTGCACCGTCGCAACAGTGTAGCGCCTCCTCTCCTACTCCATCTACTTCATTCCCAAGCACAAAGGCATATTTTTCGCCTGCTAGCACTTTAAATTCCTGTAGCCAAACAGGTTGAGAGGTCTGTTCAATAGCAAATACTTTATAGCCTTCTGCTCTAAGTGCAAGTACCGCATCTTTGGTGTTTTCTGCCCATTCCCAGTCCACGGTATCGGTGCTTCCCAGTGCAGTTTTGAGTATCTCGCGGTGGGGCGGTTGCACGGTTATTCCACAAAGCACCAGTTTGGTCAAAGCAAATGCATCGGCAGTGCGAAACATTGATCCAATATTAAGTCCCGATCGGATATTATCAAGCACCAATACAAAAGGTTTTTTTTCAACAGCACGAAACGCCTCAGGGGAAATTCGGCCTAATTCCTGCATGGATAATTTTTCCATTTTTTATTCAATTACAAATTCTTTTGAAACGGTCTTTCCGCCTTGCTCCAAGGTAAAGATATAGGTCTCTTTTTGAAGATAATACTTGCCCGTATCCGACAATGGTGGATCAATTGGTTGCTTTGCATTATCATTCAATTTACGCAAATAAGCACGCATATTGTCCTCTTTTATGTCTAAATTATAATTGAACCGATTCAAACCAGCCTTTGTGTTCAATTCGCCACGTTGTACTTCTGGGCCATTTTTCAACTGTACTTTATAACTTGCTTTCCCAGCGGTTGTACTATAAAAATAGATAGGTAATTCTGGGTCTGCCGCTGTTTTCCAAGCCACTTTTTTGCCCCATACTTTGGCAAAACGTTTTTTATCAATATCAAAAAGCGTGAGCGGTTGCGACAATACATCAGCATTGATCTTTTGTGTATAGCGCACCGACATTTTATACATGGAGCGGCCATGTGTTCCAATTATGAGGTCTTTTTCTCGTGCCTGTACCACCAAATCGTGTACTGGCACAGCAGGAAAATCGGAGGAGACGGATTGGAAATTTTGCCCGCGATCATTAGAAATATAAGCACCATTATCAGTACCAACGTACAAAATATCAGGATTGGAGGGGTCTTCCCGAACTACATTGATCGGTTCTGCGGGCAAATTAGTACCTATGCGCACCCACGTTTTACCAAAATCATTAGATATATATAGGTATGCGTTAAAATCATCCAACCGATACCCATTGAGGGACACATATACCCTACCCTTCTCGTGCGCGGACGCTTGCACCCGCGAAACCCAAAGATTTTCGGGCAAACCAGTCGTAATACGCGTCCAAGTATCACCACCATCCCGTGTGATATGCACCAAACCGTCGTCAGAACCGGTATATAACAAGCCAAATTTTAAAGGGCTTTCGTGGATAGTTGTTAGGGTGCCGTAAGGAACATTGCCTGGTTTTCCGCCCTTGGTGAGATCGCCTGAAATAGCCTCCCATTTATCCCCACGATCAAAGGAGCGATACAGGCGATTCGCACCAAGGTAAAGAATATCTTGGTGGTGCCGGCTAAGGTGGATAGGCGTTTGCCAATTGAACCGAAGCGGCCGCTCTCCTAATTCGTGCTTTGGCGTAATTTCTTTTTGTTGACCATTGCGACGGTTAATGCGGAAGTAATTACCAAATTGGAAACCGGTATAAACAACAATATTCTCGCGGGTATCCACTTCTACCTGCATGCCATCACCACCCAAAAGTTCTTTATAGGGATAATCTCCAGATTGGTGCCATCCAGTACTGGACTTATAACTAGCAGGCCCTACCCAAACACCGTTATCCTGCGCGCCACCATACACATTATAGTTGTCGGCTTCATCCACATTAATGGCGTAAAACTGGCCAACAGGAGGATTATTGCACAAAATCCACGATTTCCCATTGTCCCATGAAATATTAAGACCTCCATCATTGCCATTCATCAAAAGTCCCGGTTTGGAAGGGTGTACATACAGCGCATGGTGGTCGGCGTGTACATTATCGCCACTGATACTCGTCCAGTTTTTACCGCCATCATCCGATTTAATGATTAAATAGCCCATTAGATATACTTGATCTGCATTATTGGGCGCGCAGCGGATATTGGAGAAATAGTAACCGTAGGTGAAATTGATTTGTTCCATAGACATGGTATGCGTTTTGCGCCAAGAGCCACCACCATCTTCGGAACGATAGACTTCTGCGCCGATATAGTTCGTTTCAAACAGGTTATTATTGGCATCCTCTAAATATTCAACCAAAGCAATCGGGGCAATTTTATTTTTACTAACCAAATCTTTTACTTTCGCAGCAGTATAGGACTCTGGAAAATCATTTGCCCGCAGATACGCTGTAATCTTATCGTCATCCAATTTCGCAAAATCTGCGACTGAAATAGTACGCAATACATCTTTGGTCAATTCGTCTTTTTCTTTGCTTTTAGGTTGATCCGGTGCCGGGTTCTGATTATCCACGGAGGCATACAAAATGGTTTTTCCATCTTTAAGGCCTGCTGTTAGGCCAATTCGGCCTGTTTTTTCACCAGTTGGGAAGCCATTGACGATCAGGTTGAAGGTAAGTCCACCGTCGGTACTTTTCCATATACCCGATCCTGCACCTGCACCTGTAAAATTCCATGCAGAACGCGTCTTTTGCCAAGTAGCGGCATAAATAGTATTGGGTACATTGGGATCAATACACAAATCAACAGCACCTGTTGTTTCATTAATAAATAAGGTACGTTGCCAGGTTTGGCCACCATCGCCGCTGCGATATACCCCGCGTTCTACATTAGGTGAGTACAAATGACCCAATACCGCCACCCAAATCACATTTGGATTAGTAGGGTGCAATACGATACGTCCAATATGGTGGCTTTCGGGCAGGCCTCGCCATTCCCAGGTTTTGCCCCCATCTCCACTCCTGTAAATACCCGTACCTGCATAGGATGAACGACTACTATTGGCCTCGCCAGTACCTACCCAGATCACATTTTTTGCCCAGTCCACTGCAATGTCACCAATCGTCATACTGGCTTCATGGTCAAAGACTGGTGTAAAACTAGTGCCATAATTATTAGTGTACCACAATCCACCGGAGGCGTAAGCCACATACATTTCTGCTGGGTTTGCCGGATTTACATCCAAATCGGTTACACGGCACGAAAACACTGTCGGCCCAATACTTGTGGGTGCGGTTACAGCAAGTGTAGCATTTTCAATCAGTGCTTTTCGTTGGTCAAAGCCCTTTAGCCTTTGTTCAAAAGGGGTTGCTTTTTGAGCATTTGACACACTCCATAAAATAAAAAACAGCGCAAAAAAGGTAATTTTGCGGCAAAACAACTGATTCATAAGCATATTTAGAAAATTTATTCCGGTAAAGGTAGCGCGAATGGTTAATAATCAAATCAATATTTGTAGTATTGCGCCCGAATTTAAAACAAAACGAAAAATATGTTACAAAGACTTACTCAATTTTGGTGGCTCATGGTACTACGCGGTATCGTTTCTATTGCATTTGGCATTGTGGCTTTCATGAACCCTAAAGTGGCCTTTGAGGTACTCGTCATGATGCTTGGGGCTTTTTTAGTCGCAGATGGTGCCATAGCCGTCCTTTTAGGCATGCGTATGCGCGCGCACGATCAAAATTGGTGGGTCGTGTTCTCCGAAGGTCTGCTTGGTGTAGGCTTAGGGCTTTTTGCACTCGTTAGCCCTGAAATTACAGCAACTGGCATAGTCCTTATTTTAGCACTTTGGTTTTTAATCTCTGGTGTTTTTGAAATCTCTACAGCCATCAAACTCCGAAAGGAAATTGATAATGAATGGTTGCTTGGTGGTGCTGGAGCACTATCGGTTATTCTTGGCATAATCATGCTTATTAACCCATCCACAGGTGCATTTTCACTGGGTATGTGGATTGGTATTTATGCGCTTTTGTTTGGAGTAATGCTCGTAGGACTAGGTCTTCGACTAAAAAGAGCAGGTAACCAAGGATAATGTATTACCGAGTTAATGGAAGTATCCGAATCACTGTTGATGAGCGCAGCGGAATCACTGTTGATGAGCGCAGCCGAATCAATTTTTTTCCCTGCGTTTCATTTCATCCCTAATTTTTGCTGCCATTTCATAGTCTTCGGCATCCAAAACACTTTGCAGGCGCTCAGATAGGTCTTGGGACGACAACCGTTCCAAGGGTTGGCTATCCATAGCTGCATTTGCAGTAGGAATAATACTTTGGCCAACGCCCTCTTCGTCATTTTCATCTAAGATGACACCAGCGGCTTCCAAAATAAAATCGTAGGTATAGATAGGGCATTCAAAACGTACCGCCATTGCGATAGCATCGGAGGTGCGGGAATCAATTTCAAACATTTCCCCGTTCTTTACACAAATCAAACGTGAGTAAAAAATACCATCCAACAAGTTATTAATGACGACTTCTCGGAGTTGCACTCCAAAGGTATCTAAGGTATTTTTAAATAAATCGTGTGTCAATGGCCGATTAGGTACCATTTTTTCCATAGCAACAGCAATGGCCTGCGCTTCAAAACTACCGATAACAATTGGTAAACGACGCTGCCCTCTGCGCTCCCCTAATACTACGGCATAGTTATGCGATTGCGTCATACTATGTGACAAGGCGACAATTCCTAATTCAATTCGTTTCATATTCAAAAAAAAGGATAAAATATTGGGAGCAATTGGAATGCTCCCAATATTTGGCTACAACTATCGAGTAGCTTTAAATTTTTTATAGGCCGCTGTTAAGCGTGGTACAATCTCGAACAAATCACCTACCACACCATAATCCGCTGCTTTGAAAAATGGTGCTTCCGGGTCTTTATTGATCACTACAATTACTTTAGACGTATTTACACCCGCCAAATGCTGAATTGCGCCAGAAATACCGATTGCAATATACAAATTAGGGCGAATAGCAATACCTGTCTGCCCAACATGCTCATGGTGTGGCCGCCAATGGCTATCAGCAACTGGGCGTGAGCAAGCAGTGGTAGCATTCATTTCAGTGGCCAATTCCTCCACAATACCCCAATTTTCAGGGCCTTTCATACCGCGACCTGCTGACACAACTACCTCTGCTTCTGGCAAAGGTACTGTTCCTTCTTGACGCTTTACTGATTTAATTTTGATGCGACTTTTTGCCACCGTTACTGCCACGGTTTCAACAATAGCCGTGCCTCCTATATTTTCGGGTTTAACGGCATTTCCCATCAAAGAAATAATTTTGATAGGGCTTGAAAGTGCAATTTCAGCAAATGCTTTTCCTGAAAAAACAGGCTTTTTTACCATTAATTGAGTGCCATTTATTACTGGAAGGCTATTAGCACCAGAAATAAGACCAGCATTTAATTTAACAGATAACCGACCTGCAATCGACTTCCCTGTAGAGGAATGCGCCAAAATTACCACTGTTGCGCCTTGTTTTTGAGCAATCTCAGCAATAGCATCGGTATAAGTTTGGCTATCTAATTGATCCAATGACGCATCATTGGCATGCAACACCTTAGCGGCACCATAAGCACCCAAAGCAGCAGCATCTTTTACTTGACTACCCAAAACAAGGGCTATACAATCCACGCCTAATTGATCGGCGGTCTTCTTTCCGTAAGTAACCGCCTCAAAAGAACTTTTTTTGAGTTGACCATTAGGACTTTCTGCAAAAACGAGTACCATATTTTCTTGTTTTTTTCTTGTTTAGATAATTTTGGCTTCTTCATGGAGTAGGCGCACCAATTCATCCATATTTTCTGGATCAATTAATTTAACCCCTACTTTAGCGGGCGGAAGGGTAAAACTTACCGTTTTTGCATTTTCTTCAAACGCGACGGGAGCAACTACGGTCAGTGGTTTTGACCGCGCCATCATAATACCACGCATATTTGGGATACGCTGCTCGGCCATACCTTTAGAGGCGCTGAGTACAAATGGTGTTTCCAATTCCAATTCTTCAATACCACCTTCAATATCGCGTTCCAAAACCGCCGTATTACCGGTCAATTCTAATTTGGAAGCATAAGAAACATAAGGTAAATCCAAATATTCAGCGACCATAGCACCTACTTCAGAGCCATTATAATCAATGGTTTCTTTTCCAAGGAAAACAATATCAAAGCCCTCTTTTGCAGCGTAATCTGCTACTTGCTTAGCAACAAAAGCGGCACTTTTAGGATCTGCATCAATACGAACCGCTTCATCGGCGCCAATAGCCAATGCCTTACGGATGGTCGTTTCGTTTGCCGCAGGGCCTACATTAATGGCAACCACTTTGTTTCCATCGCCCAATGCTTCACGGATTTCGCACGCACGTACGAGCGCGTACCACTCGTCATAAGGATTCATAATAAACTGCACACCGGCAGCATTAAATTCCGTACTATCACCATTAAACGATACTTTAGCGGTAGTATCTGGTGTTTGACTAATACAAACTAAAAATTTCATTAAGAATATCTAGTATTTAATTTTTTCTTGTTTTTGGCAAATTGAATTTGCGGGTGCAAAGATAACAAATACCTATGGAAAAAGTTATAAAAAAGTGCCAATTTTGCGCCATGAACAGACTAGAACTTTTACTCCAATT
Organism: Chitinophagales bacterium; assembly: GCA_043764095.1. Classification (GTDB taxonomy): domain Bacteria; phylum Bacteroidota; class Bacteroidia; order Chitinophagales; family Saprospiraceae; genus M3007. The sequence goes on along the minus strand of JAYUKX010000197.1, from coordinate 156,498 downwards.
ATTGGAAGAACAACCCACTGATGCATTTACGCTCTTCGCTTTGGCCAAAGAGTATGAAAAAACGAACGATTTAGCCAATGCATTGCACTATTATCTTAAATTACGCGAAATTAACCCAAATTATGTAGGACTTTACTACCATTTGGGCAAATTGCAGGAATTATTGGATAAACCCGAAGCGGCTATTGCCACTTATAAAGAGGGTATGATCGTAGCAAAAGCAGCAAAAGATATGCATGCATATGGCGAACTCAATGGCGCAAGAATGATCATTGATGACGAGGATTAATCTCCTCCTCCCCTTCGCAAAAAAGAACTATCTCCATAACTCAAAAAACGGTAATCATTGCTCATTGCCGTATCGTAAATGGTACGCCAATGTACTTCGCCAATAAATGCGGCAACCAATAATAAAAGTGTACTGCCCGGTTGATGAAAATTGGTAATTAAAGCGTTACATACCCGAAATTGATAGGTAGGCATGACATATAATTGTGTCTGTCCATGAATTTCCGTTTTATCATGTTCACCCATATACGACAAAATAGATTGCATAGCATCCGATAATGATGGATATTCAGATATGGTATATGGAAATGTTTTTTCAATAATAAAGGATGCATTGGGCTCGAGCATTAATTTAACACCGTACCAATACAACGATTCTAAGGTACGCATGGCAGTAGTACCGACACAAACAACTGGTTTGCCCAATAAAAGTGCTTCAATATTGCCCTTTTGTACCACCACTTGTTCAAAGTGCATATCATGCTCCATGGCATTTTCCACTTTTACAGGTTTAAATGTACCTGCCGAAACGTGCAATGTTACTTCTTGGGTAAGTACGCCACGCGCTTTTATTTGTTCAATTACCTCATTGGTAAAATGCAAACCAGCAGTGGGAGCAGCCACTGCACCTTCTTTTTTACTGTAAACTGTTTGATAATTTTGCTTATCGCTTTCTTCCGCCGAACGCTGTAAGTAGGGCGGAATGGGCACATTTCCCGCTGCTTCGAGTATATCCACCAAAGAATAACCACCATCCCAAGTGAACTTAACTTCCATTTTGGCATGATCCAGCAAGAAAGCCTTTAGGGTAATCTGTTGGCCTTTTACTTCGAGGGTGCGTTCTAAAACAATACCCGGTTTCCATGTTTTCAAGTTACCAATTGTACAATTCCAATCACAATAAACGGTCTGTTGCATGGCAAGATCCACCACCTCAGGATCAATGGGATTGAGTAGAAATATCTCAATTAGCGCACCTGTTGCTTTACGAAAGAACAGGCGGGCAGGAATAACTTTTGTATTATTGAAAAACAGTATCTCGTCACCCTTAAAAAGATGGGGTATATCACCAAATATGCGGTGTTGGATAACCTTATCTTCCCAAACCAGCAGTTTTGACTGGTCGCGCTGAGGCAAAGGGTACTTTGCAATGCGTTCATCTGGCAAATCGTACCAGAAATCCTTCATTTTTACATCCGGCAACTGCTGTTTCACTATACTGAACCTATTTATAGTATTTATCGCAACAATGTAACAGTTCCCGAAATTACTTTTTCATCACCTTTACATTTAAAACGCAAGCGGTATAAGAAAACACCCGGATTAACAGGTTGACCTGCAAAAGTGCCATCCCAATAATCATGTACCGATTCGGCGTTAAAAACCCTACCTCCCCAACGATCAAAAACCTCAAATGAAATAAAATCGGTAATAGCAAAACTGTTACTTATAAAAAAACGATCATTGCGTCCCGCTGAAAAACCAGGCGTAAAAGCATTAGGAATAAATATTTGACTGCAATCTAGTGTATCAGGATCAATTACATTCACAAAAATAGTGTCATAGGCAGCACAGCCATTGGCATGATTAAACCTGACTATATATTGTGTAGGTTCTTCTGGTGCAATAACTGGATTAGGAATATTATTATTTGAAAGTCCAGCCGCTGGTGACCAAATAACAGAAGTGGCACAAGTCGTAGAAAGTTGGGCATCAAAAGAATTACCAAGATAAATTAAAGTATCCCTATTGATCAACTCGTCTGGGTGAATTGCCAAAAATTCATTAATTTCTTCAGCACTATAGGCACGGTTATAGAAGCGCATCTCGTCAATTAGACCAAAATATCCCCCATCCAATGGGCACTTGGGTTTGCTCAAAGTAAGAGCGGCAGGATTCGTCAAATCAACCCTAATAGATGAACTTTTTTGGTCGCGTAATTTACCATCTACATATAATTGGTATTTAACACCATTACGCACAATGACCACATGGTACCAACAACGATCATCGTCCATTTTAGCTGATAATGTTACCCCAAGCGTATCATTTTGGCTAATGCCTGTCGAAATCACATTACTGGAAAGGGAAGATTGACCTTGTTTACGGTAACGCACCCAAAAAGCATTATTTAGGCTACAAGTATCCTGCTTGGACATCACCATTTGTGTAGCGCCGGGTGTTGGATTATTTGTACCCGGCTTCATATAAAAACTGACCGTAAAATTAGTCGTTCCAAAAACCGAATTAATATTTCCAACAAAACTAGCATCTTCGTTAGCCACATCAAATTCCAATGCTTGATCAAGTACACCACATTGACACTTAATCGTGCTATCTACCGCCCCGCTCGAATTTTGTCCACTAGCATCTTTGCCTGTACAATCTGTAAATGGAAAATAAGCAGCCAATTTGGTATTAATATCAACGGGTTGCCCAAAAAGTGGGCAATAGGCCATACAATACAGCATAAATAGGAGGATAAAATAGCGCATAATATAGATCAGTTTTTAATATTAAAGGTAAAGATACAATGGATTTAAAAAACGGTGCTTAAAACGAGTTTATCCGAGATAAATTACCCGAAAGGGATAAGTTATTATTTATACGTACTAAATATCAAATTTCACCAATTTTGCAAATTGCTCAACGCGTTGCTGAATCTTTTCAGTATCCAATTCTACCAACCGGTCGATGCTAAATTTTTCCACGCAAAAAGAGGCCATCGCGGAGCCATAGATAATAGCGCGTTTCATGTTTTCAAAACTAATATCATCCGTTTTTGCAATCCAGCCGATCAAACCACCTGCAAAGGTATCACCTGCACCCGTTGGATCCGTTACTTGCTCAAGTGGAAGTGCCGGAGCAAAAAACACTTCGTCTTCGCTAAACAACAAAGCCCCATGCTCCCCTTTCTTGATAATCAAGTACTTAGGGCCCATGTTAAGAATTTTTGCTGCTGCTTTTACTAAGGAATGCTCGCCCGATAATTGGCGCGCCTCTTCATCATTAATCGTTAGAACATCAATGCGCTTTAGCACTTTAAGTAAATCGTCCATCGCGATATTCATCCAAAAATTCATGGTATCAAGTACTACTAATTTCGGACGGGTAGTCAATTGATCCAATACACGCATTTGTACCTGAGGCGTAAGGTTGCCGAGCATCAAGTAGGTAGCATTTTTATAGGAATCTGGTAAAATTGGATCAAAATCGGCCAAAACATTGAGTTGTGTATCCAATGTATCGCGCCCGTTCATATCAGCATGGTAGCGACCCGCCCAGAAAAACGATTTTTCGCCGTGTTTAATTTGCACACCTTCGGTATCTGCACCTCGGCTACGCAACTCATTCAACATTGTTTCAGGAAAATCGTCCCCTACCACCGAAACGATTTGAACTGGTTTGATAAAATAAGAGGCAGCGAGTGCTATGTAAGTACATGCACCACCAACAACCTTTTCGGCGCGGCCAAAGGGCGTTTCTATGTCATCGAACGCTACCGTTCCTACAGCAACTAGGCTCATATTTGTTCTGAATTTTAAAATTTTATCAAAAAAAAAGGCCACCAATCGGTGGCCTTTTGCGCTCCATCAAGGACTTGAACCTTGGACCTACGGATTAACAGTCCGTTGCTCTAACCAACTGAGCTAATGAAGCATTTGCTAAAAGCGACGCAAAGATACACCCACAAAAATTGATCCGCCAAACTTTTTAACAAAAAAATTAAAAAAAAATTATTCTACCTAGAATGCGGCGTTTTTCTATTCAAATCTAATTCTGTCTGTGCTCGGGTCGTAAGTAATTTTTATTGGTCGGTTGCTTAATGGTAAAAATAAACAGTCCATCTTTTTTGAAACCGTCTTACAAACAAAATTATAGTTCAATTCTTCTTTACCTTTTTCAAATAGACATGTCGATTCATCACAGTCAATCGTGTCTTTACATATTTCAATTTCTCTAAAAGTTATTTCATAGACATTTGGAGACATTGCACTTCTGCATCCAATGCTCAAAGTATCTTTAGAGGTTGATTTTACAAGTAATCCAGTTTCGCCAAGTGTCCCCAAATATTTCTTTTCGTTATCTTGTCCTTGGATGCTAAAGATGATTGACCCGATAAAAAAATTTCCAGTTTCGTCAGCTATGTTAAAGCCTCCACAACATTCATTGTAATAGAACTTGAAATTTCCTGTTTTGTTGATGTTGCAAACTATTGTATCTACTTTGGAATTATTTTTTTGTTTATATAAAATAGTGTCAAGTTTATTATCGGCAGTTATTGAGATGGGTTTTGAGCCATAATGAAGTGTCTGCCCGTTAATTTCCCACTTGGCTTCCATTATTTTGTCATAAATATCTGTTCTGCTATCCTTATCTGTGTAAAAATGAGTTGTATCAGCCGAAAAGGTAGCCGTTTGTCCGAATAGAACGGATGGTAGAATTGTAAATATGAAGAAAATATTTCTCAATTGCTGGTCTGTTTTAAAATACCCACTAATAATTCTCGTATTGGATATTGCGGTAGTACAAAGTACAAAAGTAAAGTATTAGATTCACCTTTACAATATTGAGGCGTTTGTTTTTTTATCCATTGTTCCTACCCATGTTTATTTTATCCAGAAATAATTGGAGGTTTATTAAAACCATTTTACCTTTGCGCCGTTATACTTCCACTCAGTATAAAGACAATTATGACATTTAATAACATACACTGTTTCCATCATCATTCCCCCGCCCTCCCGGCAGGCTTTGGTGTTGTATAGGTGTATTCAACGATACATTTAACCAAAAGCGGTTTGTCGGATTTATTCGGCAAACCGCTTTTTTTATGTTAAAGAACGATAAAACAATAACTTCCCCATTTTGGCTGATTCCTTTCCGCTCATACAGCCTATCTTTTCGTTTAAATAGCCCAACTATTCGCACAAAAAGATACTTGTCTGAGCAAAAATTAATCTACCCAAAAAGAGGAAGTTATTATTTTATCGTTCCTAAAATTAAAAATATTCATGTTAAGAATTGCTATTCAAAAATCAGGCCGGCTACACGACGATAGCATTGGACTACTCAAAGATGCCGGTATCGGCTTTAGTAATGGCTATGGCCGATTGCGCACCGAATCGTATAATTTTCCGCTAGAAATCTTTTTTCTTCGCGACGACGATATTCCTGAATATGTAGCAGATGGTGTAGCAGATATTGGAATTGTTGGCGAAAATATCGTTTTGGAAAAGGGTAAACGAGTAGAAACCGTGTCCCGACTAGGGTTTGGTAAATGTCGCCTGAGTTTAGCAGTACCTAAAAACATAGAATATATATCTGGCATAACATTAGAAGGCAGCAGAATTGCTACAAGTTATCCAAATATTTTATCGAAATACCTAAAAGAAAAAGGCATCCAAGCAACCCTCCACGATATTAGTGGTTCGGTTGAAATTGCGCCATCTATTGGTTTGGCCGATGCGATATGCGATTTGGTGAGTAGCGGCAGTACTTTGATGATGAATGGTTTAAAAGAAGTAGAAACCATACTTAAATCGGAGGCCATACTCATTGCTGCGCCACAATTGAATGCAGCGAAGCAGGGTATTCTGGAGCAACTCAATTTCCGATTCGATGCCTTGTTACGCGCCAAATCGCATAAGTATATCCTGATGAACGCCCCTAATCAAAATATTCCTCAAATTATCGAATTGCTACCCGGCATGCGCAGTCCTACAGTGTTACCATTGGCCGAAAGCGGTTGGAGTAGTATTCATACTGTGGTGAGCGAAAGTGAGTTCTGGTCAATTATTGAGCAACTCAAAGCGGCAGGTGCAGAAGGTATTTTAGTTACATCTATTGAAAAAATGATTCTTTAATATGCAGATTATCACATTCCAAAATTTGGAGCAAATTACGCCTTTCTTAGAACGGCCTTCAGGTGATTTTGCTGATTTCCGTACGCAGGTAACGCCCATACTCAAGGCAGTTCGGGAAGAAGGCGATATTGCCGTAAAGCGTTTTACAACACAGTTTGAAGGATATACTCCAGAAACGCTTCAAATTACCAACAAGCAACAGGAAGCGGCTGTTCACCAATTGACACCTGCCCTCAAAAATGCCATTGAACAAGCCTACCATAATATTAAACAATTCCATGCGCTGCAAAAAGAGCACCCATTCGAAGTAGAAACCATGCCCGGTGTGGTGTGCGGACGTAAAAGCCTGCCGATAGAACGGGTGGGGCTTTATATTCCAGGTGGTACCGCTCCCCTATTTTCTACTGTGCTGATGTTAGGTGTACCTGCCCAATTGGCCGGTTGCGCACAAGTAGTGTTGTGTACACCTTGTAATAAGGAAGGTAAAGTACATCCAGCGGTACTTTTTGCGGCACAACTCTGTGGCATCCACCAGATTTTTGGTATTGGAGGCGCACAGGCCATTGCGGCTATGGCTTATGGCACGGAAAGTGTACCTAAGGTTTGGAAGATTTTTGGGCCAGGAAACCCATGGGTAACCGCAGCGAAACAGTTGGTGTTTTTGGACGGAGTAGCCATTGATATGCCGGCAGGCCCCTCAGAAGTAGCTGTTATTGCAGATGCAAGCGCAAATCCTACTTTTGTTGCAGCAGATTTATTGAGTCAAGCCGAACATGGTACTGATAGCCAAGTAGTTTTAATTTGTACAGATAAAGGTCTTATTAACGCCGTATTAGATGCGGTAGAAGAGCAAGTTCAGCAATTGCCCAGACAGGAGATTTCAAGAGGAGCTTTGGCCAACAGCAAGGCAATTTGGGTCAAAAACGCGCAAGAAGCCATGCTTGTTTCCAATCTTTATGCACCAGAGCATTTGATTTTGCAAGTAGAGCAGCCCGATGTATATGCAGCACAAGTTACCAACGCTGGTTCTGTATTTCTTGGGCATTTTACGCCCGAAAGTGCGGGTGACTATGCGTCTGGCACCAATCATACCCTACCTACTAATGGGTTTGCACGTGCTTATGCGGGCGTTTCTTTGGATAGTTTTATGAAAAAAATTACGTTCCAAAAGATTACCCAAGCAGGACTCATTCATATAGGTCCAACCATTATAGAAATGGCGCTTGCAGAAGGCTTAACGGCTCACTCTAGGGCTGTTTCTATCCGGATGGACACTCTAAAAATGTCACATGCTGTCAAATCTGGGATTAACTAAATAATAATATAATTTTGATTTAAAGAAAAAAATCGACACAAAAACACGAAAAACATTAAAAATATTTTATTTAAAAAATAATATTCTTTTTTTAACCAAAAAAAAGAATTATTACATACGAATGATAGTCGAATTAAAATAGTGACTTTTTAAGATCTTCTTTTTAACACTTACCTTTGCATCGTATAAAAATCGTGTAATTTTAGTATAAGAATTTTCCAAATTGAATGTATAATTAGTTTGCCGTTATCGTGACTTTTTTTACCTATTTCTTTGCAGACGCAAATTCCTGATTGTACCGTTTTTTTGGAGAAGGTTTTATACAGTGTAACAATTAAATTTTTTCGTGTTATGAGAAACGTACTACCATCCGTTCTAACTATTATTTGTGTGCATGCAACTATTTTATTAAGTGCTGCGCACCCATTTTTTTCGTATGAATTATTTCATACACCTGCTGATTCTTTTGCTCCTGGAGTTGATCTCCAAAGCAAATCAGCCATCATGGCAAAATTTGCCAGTACCCTTAATATGGAAATATCCCAAAAAGAGACGCCAGTGATTGAAACGGAGTCTTTTTTCGATGAATCCCCCATTAGCGACAATATGGCGTGTGTGGAGGCAGGCACATTTGTTATGGGCTGTTTTGAAGGACAAGGGGATTGCTGGGAAACAGAAAAGCCTGCCCATGTCGTCATTGTAAAAAACTTCTACATTAGCAAATATGAAGTAACCCAAAAGCAATGGAGACAAATTATGGGTACGAGCCCATCTTTTTTCAAAAACTGCGACGACTGCCCAGTAGAGCAGGTTACATGGAATGAAATTCAGGAATTCATTAAAAAACTAAATGCCAAAACAGGTAAAAACTATCGCCTCCCTACCGAGGCAGAGTGGGAATTTGCAGCCAGAGAAGGTGGTAAAAATATCACTTATGCTAATGGAAAAAACACTGCAAATGAAAGTGAAATGAATTTTAATGTTGGCGCGGCCCTGAAAAATCAAAGCACCCCATCCCCAGCTGTCCATGAGTTCCGTCAAAGAACCGCTCCCGTTGGCAAATCTACACCTAACAAGCTAGGTATTTATGACATGAGTGGAAATGTATGGGAATGGTGCAGCGACAACTATATTACCTATACTACGACAGAAAGCGAACAGTCCAAAGAAGCAGAGTCCAATACCTCAAAAGTAATGAGGGGCGGTTCTTGGAAAAATGCAGCACCATTTTGCCGCACTACTAGTCGTAATAAAGAACAACCCAACAAGGGAAATATGCTTGTAGGATTTAGGTTAGCACGGTAAACTAAACTATTTTAAAGGTTTTTAAGGGCTTTTCTTAGTATAACACTAAAAAAAGCCCTTATTTTTTTAGCCATTTTGCTCTACTTTCACCCTACTGGCTAAAAATATAGAGACCCCAATTAATGCAATTGAGAAATAACCTACCATTGGATAGTTCTCCAAGCGGCCATTATCGCCTTCGTGTACCATAGATCCGGCAATAGTTACTGCAAGCCCAGATGCTAATTGCTGCAAAGAAGAATTAATACTCATAAATCCGCCACGTTGCTGCGGTGAAACTACGCCTGATACTAAGGCTTGAGTAGGAATCATCCTGCCATTGACTGCAATAAAAAAGAATCCAGAAATGACTAAAACGACCCAAATTGGCATTGCCCAAAGGTTAGTAATCAGCCATACAGGTATCATCGAAATCAAAGCGAAAATACTAAAAATAGGAAATTTTCCGTATTTGTCGGCAAGTTTCCCTACTAATGGTGCAGAAAAGATCGTTAGTGCGCCACCTACAAGGTAAATCAAAAATATTTGATCTTGTCGAAAACCAACATTACCCACCAAAGAAGGAGCGATAAAAGGAATGATACTAAAATGCCCCATCATTAATACCGCAGAAAGTGACAATGCACGCATTTGGTTTGGTGACTTCATAATATCGGTCAATACATGTAGTGGATTTCCTTTAGGTTGATCCAAAGAAATATGCTTCGTCATTGAAGGGATAAACATATAAATACCAATAGCAACCCCTACCCCAATCAACGCGATGGCCAAAAACGGAATATGCCAACTAAATTTCGCTGCCAACCATAAACCGCTGGGTACACCTGCCACTGATGCCAACGAGAAAGCGGTCATCAGTACTCCCATGGCGCTTGCCCTACGTTCGTAAGGAAAGGAATCACTCACAATGGATAATACTTGCGCTCCAATCATACCGCCAAACAAGCCGGCCAAAACACGCGCTGCCACCAACGCATAGTACCCAGGTGCAAAAGCGCAGGCAAAAGTCCCTAATAAAAAGCCAATATAAGCAGAAAATAGTAATTTTTTGCGATCAAAACGATCCACAAAAAAAGCAGCAACAAAACCGCTTATACCTGCGGTAATACTGTAAGCGGATACAGCAAATCCAAATTGCTGTGGGTTAATTTTAAATAACCCCATCAATTGCGGCCCTAATGGCATCATGATCATAAAGTCCATGATATGCGTAAAATTAACCGCGGCGAGTATAAATAGTAATAGGCGTTCTTTTGAGGTCACAAAAAAGAATTTTAGAATGAATTAGATGTATAAAACTATTGCATCAAAACACCTTTTTACGACAATTGTTTTATACATCCAACTCAATACTCATCTAATCAAAGTGACATCGCCCTTATACATTTCAATGGTTCCATCAATCAATTCAACTTCTAACAACCAAATATACACCCCTGAATTGGCTGTTTTACTCCGCAAACTGCCATCCCATTGTAAATCAGCATCGTCAGGCATTCTATTTTCCTTGCTATGCACCAGATCCCCCCAACGATCAAATACCTGAAACCGTTTGACACGTTGTACGGAAGCACCAAATCCAGGTGAGAATCTACTATTTTGGTCATCCGAAGGATTCATAGCAAATACATTTGGGACAAAAACCTGTTTAATCCGTTCAATCATAATAGTCATTTGGTCGGATGATGTACACCCATGTACATCTGTCACTGTTAGCGTATAACGAATGGAGTAATGCGGTTGAGTATAAGTTGTTAACGCATTGGAATCCCTCAAAAAATCGGTATTATCCCAAGCATATCGGACAATATTAGTCGCCGTAGTGAGGATATTGAGTTGCAAGGAATCCCCAAAGTAAAGTGCTGTATCTCGTGGCAAATCCAACAATAATTGACCGGGTTGCGACACCCTTAAGTCCGTTGTATCACTACACCCGTAAGTATCAATAGTATAGACAATATAGTTTTTGGCGATCAAACCCGGATATTGGTTTGTTGCTACAAATGGAGCACCATCAAGGCTATACATCAAACTATTATCGGGCGATTTGATATTGATTTGGCCATTATTTTCACCAAAACACCGTACTGAATCTGCTGTAATTTCGGCAATGATCGGCGGATAACCAAATACATTGATATTTCCTGTTTCGGTGCAATTGTTTGCATCTGTAATGGTCAATTGATAGTTACCCGGCGGCAATTCATCTATATCGGCATCGTTGGGCAAAATAGGCGACCATTTATATAGATACGGCGGTTTACCGCCGTCAACCATAGCCCTTATACTACCTGTTGGCTCGTTGAGGCAAGATGAATCCGAGGTAATTCCAAACGTAATCAAGGGCTGAACAATCAATTCCACGGTATGCGTTGAATCACAACCATTTTTTGCCATAAATACTTTGATGTACTTACCTGCCTTATTCTGACTTTGACCAAAAATAATAAACGAACCTTCGGGGCAAATCGTTTCACTTTGCGCAGTAGCAAAAGTATCCTTGGCTATAACATTGATATAAATCGTTGAATCACAGCCTTGTATAGTAGATAATGGGAACAACTTTGATGTACCGGGGATGATTACAGTATTGAGTTTGGTGACTACGTCGCCTTTACACACCAGCGTATCTATTTTTACATAAAACGTATCATTTACTGTCAAAAATAAAGTATCCGTGCTTTTGCAACCGTTGATAAATCCCGCTTCCAAAATAATATTTCCCGAATTTTGGCGATAAGCCGTAACAGACGAGCAATTGGTACAATCATATACTGGCCCAGGTTTCCATGCATAATAATCAAAACCACTTTCGGCAATAGTTACTGTTTCTCCCTTGCAAATGGACAAATCAGGTCCAAGCACCACCACGGTGCTACTATCTATACCAACTACCAGCGTATCCGTTTGCACCACTCCGCAAATGTCTGTGGATTTCACCCAAAAAACACCCGCATCTGGTACCGTGAAATTTGGGCCGGTAGTTCCATTTTGCCAAACAAAACTGATTAAATCATTACCCGAAGCATTGAGTGCGATCGTGGCATTATCACAAATCAAGGTATCATTACCTAAAAATACCGTTTCAGGTTTATAGGCATAGAAAAACTTAGTAAAATTATTGGTAAAGCCGCATTCGCCAAGGCTAGTAATCGGGAATTGGCTCAGATTATAAGGCGTTGATTCGGAGTTATCGTCATTCAAGGCGATATAAATCGTATCATTTATCACCAAATCACGCGGTACTTTTACGGTAATTGAATTACACGCCCCCAATGCTACAGGAAGGCCAATAGGAGCAGCCCCAATCCAAACTGCTGCTTGTACAAGCGGATTGCCCCGATAAACAGAAACTGGCATTTGGGCGGGGAGTATATTATCACCAGTGTTACAAACTTCTAATGTTATTTGAACAGAATCTTTAATACAAGTGGCCTTCACAAATGAAATACCACCATCGGGAGAAGGGAAACTGGGGTTAAAAAACTGATTGAGGAAATTATTCATTTTCAAACTATCTCCTACAATATGATGATTTTGTTGGTACTGAGGCACACTCAAATCATCATTGATATTGGTACTAAAATATCCATGTTGGTTCCATACTGGACGGGAAGAAATACCCGGTGCGCCCACTGCTTCGTAACAAACTACATGACCAGAAGCACCGCCAGCACCGCATTCAATGACTATTTCAGTTTGTCCATCCGCATCAACATCCAAAATCAAAGGATTTTCAATATGTGTTGCAGAGGTGCAATTATCTTCCCATTTTATTTGCCCTGTTGCACCTTCCAATATTTGTAATTTTGCTTGACCACGATACACCACATCGGCAGTGCCATCACCACAAAAATCAAAAATGCTCGAACAAGTAATGGATGACGCGTCAAATGTTTGGCTTTTCCACATTTGGGTAAAATTATTCTTCAAGGCATACAGCCAAGGATAACACACAAAACTAACCTCCAACTGGCCGTCGCCGTTCAAATCGGCTACATTAATACGACTTGCACCTTCTATATAATTGTTTAACAATTTGAATTCACGCAGAATAGTTGGGGTTTGAATATCCCAGCAATAAGCATGGTTCCAATTGTTTTTTTGGCCTTGTACAATGGCATCTAAATCACCATCTTTATCAATATCGGCTACACTCGTAAAGCCATCCGAATACGCAGCAGGCGCAGAGACCACAACAGTAACAGCTCCAGTTACCAAATTTACAGATAAGACTTGGTTACCCGCCACAATTTCAAGTCCTTGGCAATCGGGGCAAAAACTATCTGGCAATGCGTCAATTGCAACTGGCATATTAAATGAGAAACCATTATTTTTCCTAAATGGATGCTCGCCAGCCGACATTGTATTGTCACCAGAAGCCAATAATGCCCCCGTTTGTCCACTAAATACTTGATTGCCTACATTGATTTCCGGCCATCCATCATGGTCAAAATCGGCAATATTGGGTACCGAAAAACGGTACCGTTGGTTATAACCTACTTGGACGCTAGAGGCAAATTTCAAAGCACCCAAGTGGGAATAACAGCGCAAAATTCGGTCATTACCGATAATAACAATTTCACCAAAGCCATCTTTATCCAAATCGGCAATCGCGGGTGCTGTGCCACCAGGCAAATCAGTTGGAGATACGATTGTCAATTTTGTAGCACCTGTTTTACCATCAATAATAAAAATGTTTTTATTTTCACAATGATAGGTTACAATTTCAGGAATACCATCTTTGTCCATATCTCCTGCTACAAGTGGAGAATAAGTATCCGTTTCAGCGGGACTTGCCCACTGTACACCTAATGAAACCTGACCGCAAGGTGGAATATAATAACAATCAGCATTACAAGTGGTATAGTAAAAATCATCACATTGCCCCGTACAAGTACAATCGGTATCGTAACAATCGATGAGGCCATCGCCGTCGTCGTCAATACCATTGGTACAATTTTCAACGGCTTGTGCAAAAGAGAGTAATGGTACAAATACGGATAAAGTGAAGAGCAGTTTTTTAAAACAAATGGTCATTTTTGCAAAGGAGTGGTATTTTTTGAGCATAGAATGGAAATGGTTATGTTTTGTCCGGCACACAAACGACAACGCAATTGATTTCGTGTTCGCTTATGTCCAATTAACAAACAGTTTAGTGTTGCTGCTCATGAAAACTTATACAGTAGTGGGAATAGTGGATTAAAACAAAAAAAATTTAGGAATGGTATTGAATTAATCTTTAGGTTTTTCTTTTTTGGGTACAGGATCTTCGCCAAAACCGCCCCAAGGATGGCAACTTAAAATTCTTTTTGCTGCTAAATAAGAACCTTTGAAAAAGCCCCACTCATGCAACGCCTCTACCGCATAATGCGAACAAGTAGGCGTATAGCGGCATTTATTGGCTCCTAACAAGGGAGACAACGTAACTTGGTAAATCTTAATCGGAATAATGAAGAGGTATTTCAGCATAATCGGAGCAAAATTAAGGGTTTTAAAGCATATTTTCATAAGTACTGTTGATCTTTATCGTAACATTGCGGCAAATTTTTTTAATTATGGAAAGAATACTCTTTTTTGCCCTTTTCGGATTGCTTTTATCAGCAACAGTAACGGCACAACCCGACCGTTGGCAACAGCGCGTCAAATATGTGATGGACATCAATATGGATGCCAAAGCGCACCAGTACCAAGGCTCCATGCAGTTGGAATACACCAATAACAGCCCCGATACCTTAGACAAAGTATTTTATCATTTGTATTTTAATGCGTTCCAGCCAGGAAGTATGATGGATGTGCGTTCGCGCACCATAGCAGATGCAGATGCCAGGGTAGCCGATCGTATTGCCAAATTAAAACCTGATGAGCAAGGCTATATCAACGTAAAGACGTTGACGATGGAAGGCGCTAAATGCTCTTTTGAGACCAACGAAACGATTTTGGAAGTTACCTTACCTAATGCCATATTACCCGGCAAAACTGTTCGATTCGATATGGTATGGGATGCACAAGTGCCCATCCAAATTCGCCGCTCGGGGCGCGATAATAAGGAAGGTGTTGATTATTCTATGGCACAATGGTATCCTAAAATGTGCGAATACGATTACCAGGGCTGGCATTCAAATCCTTATGTTGCACGTGAATTTTACGGTGTTTGGGGCGATTTTGATGTGACGATTCATATCGACAAAAAATACGTGGTAGCAGCGGGAGGCTACCTACAAAACCCACAAGAAATTGGTTATGGTTATGAATCTGCTGGTTCTACTGCCCAACAACCAGCAGGCAATTTGCTCCATTATCATTTTTTAGCACCCAATGTTCATGATTTTGTGTGGGCTGCCGACACCGAGTATAAACAAGCCGCTATCAAAGCTGAGGATGGTAGCACGATGCGCTTTTTCTGGCTTTCCGGAAAACCGTACGAAGACCAATGGCTCAAACTCCCTGCAATAATGAGTCGTGCGCGCACACACATGAACAACAAATGTGGTAAATATCCCTATAAAGAATACGCTTTTATCCAAGGTGGTGATGGCGGTATGGAGTACCCCATGGCTACGCTTATTACTGGCAACAGATCCCTCAACAGCCTTGTGGGGGTGGCCGTTCACGAACAACTCCACTCCTGGTATCAAATGATATTGGGCACCAATGAGTCGCTTTATGGTTGGATGGATGAAGGTTTTACCTCCTGGGCAGAATCTTATGTTGAAAACGAACTAGCACGCGAAGGATTAATGGGCAACAAAAAAGCGGAAGAACAATACTGGGAAGGTAATTTAAAAGGTTATACAGCCTTGGCTACCAGCGGCAAAGAAGAACCGCTTACCGTACACGGAGATCACTTTAAAACCAATTACGGCTATTCTTTGGCCGTTTATGTAAAAGGATGCGTGTTTTTGACCCAAATGGAGTATATTATTGGAAAACCATCCTTCGATAAGAGTATGTTACGGTATTTCAATACTTGGAAATTTAAACACCCCAATACGAATGATTTGATTCGAATTTTTGAAAAAGAAAGTGGTCTCGAATTAGATTGGTACAAAGAGGACTGGGTAAATACCACAAATACGATTGATTATGCCGTAAAATCGGTTGAAAAAGAAGACCGCAAAACAACAAAAGTGACCATCACACAATCAGATATTTTTGCAATGCCTTTGGATATTGTTGTGACGTACAACAATGGTGACAAAGAACTATTTTATATCCCGTTGGAATCTATGCGGGGTGCAAAACCGGCAGAAAACAATATGGAACGAACCGTTTTGCCTGATCACCGTTGGGTTGATATGGAGTTTTCATTTGAAATACCAGAAAAAATGAAAAAGGTAGCAAAAGTTGAAATTGACCCGACAAAACGCTTAGCAGATATTGATTATAGCAATAATTCTTGGGAACAATAGTCAGAAGAAACGTATACTAGAAAAACTGAAAAAGCCATCCCGCAACTAAGTGGGATGGCCTATCAAAATGGTGTAATTTGTTTTTCAAAGTTAGGCTAAAAAATAAGTGGGATGGCCGCTCTCAATGTAGAGAGAAGGCTTTGGATCAAACAATCAGTTTTGGTCATGCGGATTAAAAGAAATCAGTTGTTGATATTGTGCATGGGATTAAACAAAAATAACTAGTTTTTGAACTGGAGGCGGGATTAAAAAAAAGACAATCAGTTTTGAGCAATACAGATTAAAAAAAATCGGTTTTTGATCTGTATCAATGGATTAAAAAAAGACAATCAATTTTGAGCAATACAAATTAAAAAAATCGGTTTTTGATCTGTATCAATGGATTAAAAAAATACAATCAGTTTTGAGCAATACAGATTAAAAAAAATCGGTTTTTGATCTGTATCAATGGATTAAAAAAATCGGCGTATGGGTTTAATGTACGAGTAATTTCCCGGCGGCAATTGGCTTACCATCGGCAGCAAGCCGATAGAAAAGTAATCCGGCTGGTAATTGGTCTCTGTACAATTGGAATGTGGCATTGGTGTGTATGCGATTAAAAACCAAGCGACCTTGAGCATCTACTATCTCCAATAGATAGGAATTTGCTAAAACGCCTGTTACCTCAAAAGTGGTGCTTTCCACGAATGGATTGGGATAGACCCGCAGATCAGCACCTGGGAAGTAAATTTCTTTCGACTGTACAGATACCTCCAAAAAGGAATCACAGACAGTGTGGAAGGTTTCATTGGTTAAAATAGATTCGTTAAAATCGAATCCGATAGCAGCGGTGTTTAGTATTTCGGAACCGCATGGCACGTTCGGTTTTTGGGAAACACGGAACTTGACATACCCTTCACTATTGCTGCTACCGGTCGGACCTAGATTAATGTTCGTTAAAGTGAACTGAACAATTCCGTCACCATACACCGAATAAGTGTAAGGGTGGCTCGCGGTGCCCGGCCTCACGGACGCGGGATCTAGCCAAGGAGATAAGGTGTCCCTGACGAATACTTGGTGAACAGAATCTGTACCGGTGTTTTGGAATCGGATTAAATAATCTATATCAGTTTGGGGTTTGATATAGTGTGGATCTTTGTAACCCTTGGGATGGCCTCTCTTTAAAAAATCAGGATTAAAATCGGTTTCATAAGTTTCTTGGCAATCAGAAGCCACAAATGGCTCTGCGTCATCTTCGGGGAATACCGTGTAAAAACCCGTTGATGTATTCGTTATCATTGTATCGGTTTTGCATCCTTCTATGGCAGCAGTTGGAATACTCATGCCAGGATAACCGTTGGTTTGCTCTGCTATGATGCGGTATGTTTTACCAGTGGCGGCAATATCATAAACCAGTGTATCCTCACCTGGGAATAGGGAATCTATGATTCCAATTTCATTATTAGGTGGAATAACCCTCAATACAATCAGTTCTTCGATGATAACATACCCTAACTCATTACCATTTACACCTGTTCCTCTATTGGTCAAAGAAAGTTTGACACGACCATCTTTGCATTTAGCACTGGCCTCAATAATAGCACCATCCCAGCCAGTTACACCGCAAAAAGTATCAGGAGTAATGGAAGCACGCATACAATGAGCAGAAGTAAGTGCTACATCACAATCCAAAAAGGCATCAATTGTAAAATCACCACAATTGCCTGCCAATACCAGACCAATATCAAATAGCAAGGAATCGCCTTGGGTGATGTAAGGCTTAGAAGCCGAAATAATCGCAAAATCAGGAGACTTTACGACAACTACTTTGGTGTTTTGGGAGGCACTTGTTCCAGAGTTACAATAGCGTACGGTATAGGTATTATTGGTACAACGACGTAAGATAGGCGTTTGAATATCTACTTCGTTGTAAGGACAAATTTGATCTCTCCTGATACCTATATCAGTTCTAATAGTGTCATAAAAGCCCAAAACAGGTACTGTAATACTGCTTTGACAAGGAGACCAATAGCCATTGGGTGGATAGACTTTTATATCGTAAATGCCGCTGTCCACCATTAAAAAATAGTCTCCATTCGGCTGTGTGGCTGTATAACGGGTAAAATCGGGGCTAGAAACCTTAATCAACCAATTCTTTAGCGGCGCTTCATTAGACTGAAGTTCGCAGTCATTATTAAGGTCATTAAAAATATTGCCTGATATATAATTGGTAAACAAATTGCCATCCGCGTCTGTCCGTACCATATAAGCATAGCGAGGTGCTTGCAAGGGGCTGGTAGAAGTGGAGGCATAACCTACGGCAACAAAACCACCATTGGAGGCTCGGCTGACACCATGACCTTCTGTTAAGCCTGATTTTTTAGCAGAATTTTCCCACACCAATACTCCCATATCATCCAAACGCGCAATATAAGTACTAGATTCTACATCTGCTATTTCTGGTGTGCGGCCAGTCACAACATAACCACCTTTACCATCAGATTCAATATCATTTAAAACGGACGCTTTACCTACAAAGTCTTGTGTTTGTGTCCAAAGCGGCACAGGATCACCAGTACCAGATATTTTCATTACCAAACCACGAGAACTCTGTGTGCTTCCTGGTAAAATAGCATAACCTGCAAGAATAAAACTACCATTTCCGCCTAAAGTAATACCGGTACTCTCCTCTTCTGCAATCGGGCTAATCGCATAAACTTGCTCCCAAATCAAATCACCTGTATTCTGATCTATTCGGACAACATAAATATCTTTTTGGTTCGGAATCTTACGTCGAAAACCCGCCACTACAATATCGCCATTTTCAGCGATTACAACATCGCTACCTTTCTCTTCAAAATCTGGGAGACCAAAAATTTTAGCCCAAATCAATGTACCATCAGCAGCCGTTTTTACAACCCTCATTTGTTCTGGACTGTCGCTGTAACCCACTAAAACAACAGAACCATCCGATAATAAAGCAAGATCATTAAATTCGTCTATGCCATTTACCCCTAATGATTTATTCCAAATTAAATTACCACTAAAATCGGTCTTGACAAGCATCCCATTTCTTCCTGTTCCTATTCCTTGCCATCCTGTAATATAATAACTCGTGTCCGGAGCTACTTCTATTGCGAGTGCCTGTGCCGGAGGCGAAACGATATTGATCTTATTCCATTGTAAAAAGCCATCTACATCTACTTTAATCAGGTTCAGATTGTTGCCGTTGTAGAAACCCGCCAAAATATAACCTCCATCTGGTGTGATTTCCACATCAAATGCTTCATCTTGTCCTCCACCAGAGTAAATACGCTCCCAACCCTGTCCGATCAACAGATGGGCAGAGAGTAAAAAAGCAAATGATAAAATATACTTTGACATGAGATAATGGATAAATAAGTTTTCTTTGACGATACAAAAGTGCGGCAAGACTTTTTGGCACTGAAAGGCAATTTTTGTCATTTGTTGAAATAAATTTGTTGCAGATTTTGAAAAGAAAGGAGACAAAATTAATAAATATTGTTAATTTTCGCAAAAAAATATACTTATTTGACGAATAATAACGTTTAAAGGTTGGGTACTTGGCAATAATTTGTTGAATAGAATTATCTTTGCACCTCGGAAAAAATAAATCTAAATTATGCAAAAAAGTGTTTTGAGTGAGGTTATCCTATCTTTAAACGACAAAGAGATACGAGAACTCAATAAATGGCTGAACTCTCCGGCGCATAATCACCGCGAAGATGCGGTTGATTTATTTGACTTCTTGGTAAAAAGTAAAAATCTGCCGGATAAAGAAGTAATTTGGAAGGCCATTTTCCCCAAAGAGCCTTTCGATGATGCCTTTTTAAGACAAGTGATGTATTTCCTGCTTAAAGCGATTGAAGATTATTTGGTTTTTAAAGAGTACAAAAAAGAACCCGTTCGCCCCGTACTTTCACTGGCCAGTATTTATCGTCGGAGGCATTTAGATAAACCATACCGCCAAGCCTTAGAAACGGCTAAGAGAAAACTCACAGAAACTCCTTTTAGAAATAGCGAATACCATTTTGACAAATTTAATGTAGAGCAGGAGCAATATTTCTACTCAGCAGCGGCAAAATCGGTAGGTGATATGAACCTACAATTGGTATCCAATGAATTAGACATGGCTTTTGTGGCCAACAAACTTCGAATTGCATGCCGTATGCTTTCGCACCAAGCCATAGATAAAAAAGCAACATACGATATTGGTCTTCTGGAACCCATGCTAAAAATGGCAGAGGAAAAAAGTATGCTCGATGAAGTAGGGGTTGCTGTTTATTATTATGGCTATCGTGCTATTACGGATAGGAACGAACCCGCCCATTTCGAAAACCTAACGCGTATATTAAATGAGCATAGTGCGTCCTTTCCGAAAGCAGAACTAAGGGAACTATACTTATTGTCTATTAACTACTGTGTCAGCAGGATCAATATCGGCCAGGAAATTTTCTTTTCTAAGGCTTTTGATCTCTACAAAAAAGGGTTTGATTTAGAGGTATTAGTAGATGAACAGGATACAGTGTCCAAGTTTATCTTTACAAACACAGTATATTCGGCAATAAAAACAAAAAATTACGAATGGGCTGAAAGTTTTATTGAAAAATTTAGCAGCCGTTTGGAGGACAAACACCGCCATAGTACCGTTCAGTTTAACTTATCTCGCCTTTATTATGAACGAAGCGACTACGATAAAGCACAAATACTTTTGAGAGAATTTGAATACGATGACATGCTGATGAATGTAGTTGCAAAAATAATGTTGCTCAAAATTTACTACAAAACAGGCGAATATGATGCATTAGAATCGCTTATTGAGGCTATTCGCTCTTACCTCCAACGAAAAGAGGTAATGAGCCAAAGTTACAAAAATGTATTTAAGAACATCATCATGCTGATGAAAAAATTATTACACCTTAATACCTACTCCAAACCACAGGTAGAGAAGTTTAGAAAAGCAGTAATGGAAACAAATCCGATCCAAGAACAAGAAAGGGAATGGTTTTTGCAGCAGATAAATGGGAAATAGGCCGACGAGGGTTAACCTAAGATATAGAACATACCGCAAAACAAAATGAGTATGTATATTTTCAGTAAATCTTCGTCATTTTAAAAACAATTACCGCCTAGTTCAGAAATATCGAACAACATGATTACCTTTGCATTTCAAAACAATTGAATAGATTTACGTGGAGCAAATTCAACAATATTTAGAATACACCATATTAAGAGCAGATACCTCCATCTCTGATGTGAGAAAACTTTGTGAAGTTGCTGTAGAGCATCACTTTGCAGGTGTTTGCGTGCCGCCATTATTTGTCCGTGAAGCCAAACGTATTGTCGGTGATGATGGCAAAATAAAAGTAGCAACTGTAGTAGGTTTCCCAATGGGATACTCTGCATTAGCTGCAAAAACGGAAGAAATTAAACGTGCAATTGATGAAGGTGCCGATGAAATAGATGGTGTAGTCAATATTGCCGCTATAAAAAGCAATAACTGGAACCACGTCGAAAATGATATCGAAGGAATGGCTTTGGCTACCAATATGCGTGGAAAATGGCTGAAACTGATATTGGAAATGGGGCTTTTAACCACGGAGGAAATCCAGCGCATCGCTGACCAAGCCATTAAATCAAGGGTGAAATTCCTAAAAACAGGAACAGGTATGCACGGCTTTGATGCGACACCAGAAATGGTAGCGTTGTTGAAAAAAATTGCAGATCCATCTTTGAAAATCAAGGCTTCGGGCGGTATAAAAACCCATGCACAAGCAGTAGCCCTTATTAAGGCCGGAGCAGATCGCATTGGAAGTTCCGCAGGATTAGATTTGTTGAAATAATTTACTTTTAGCCCATTAATATGCCCTTTTACCGATTTTTTACTGCTGTTTGCCTGCTCTTTTGTACCTTTTGCAATGTATTTGCACAAGAGATACAGATCAATGAAGGCCCTAAAGTAGCCGATATAATGAGTATATGGACTACTTCTAACCAAAAAAACCAGAAAATAGAGGGCTGGCGTGTACAAGTACTCTCTACCACCGACCGACAACAGGTAGAGGCAGCAAGGGCTAAAGTTGCATTAGAGTTTCCAGATCAATATGTTGATTGGATCAACGAAAAGCCTTATTACAAGTTACGAGTTGGGGCTTGCCGTACCCGCACAGAGGCACTCGGTTTGGTCTCTATTTTAAAAGATTTCTATCCCAACGCATATCCAGCGAAAGAATCTAATATTCATCCACGCGATTTTTTGAGTAAGCAATGAGCATTTCCAAAAATGCATCCTCCACCATTCAGATCAAGGACATAGACCGCCAGGCACTAAGTCTTTTTATCGCTTTGGTGAGTTGCGGTTGGCTGATGATCTATGCAGTTAATCGCGATCCAAATGATCCATACTCATTTATTTCATTAAGCACAGTCCAAGGCAAACAACTATTTTTCATTGTGACTTGCATGGTACTTATGTTTGTCATAATGATGGTAGATTGGGTCATTTGGCGCACCTTTGCTTTTGTAATTTATCTTATTTCCTTAGTGCTGATGTTTGGCACTATTTTTTTAGGTCGGGAAATCAATGGTGCTCTTGCGTGGTATTCGGTAGGTGGTTTTACGATTCAGCCCAGCGAAATTGGCAAATTTGGTACATGCTTGGCCATGGCTGCTTACTTGAGTAGTACGGGTGCAAATATGAAAAACCTAAAAAGCCGCCTTACCGCCTTTTCTATCTTTTTGCTACCTGTACTCATTATTCTTTTGCAAAAGGATACGGGCTCGGCACTTGTTTTTTTCTCTTTTATGTTGGTGCTATACCGCGAAGGGCTTGCTCCTAGTTGGTATGTACTTGGATTTGGAACCGCTTTTTTGGTCATATTAGGGCTTATTTTTGATCCACCTTATGTTGTAGCGCATTTATTTATGTTTGTAAGTGCGGCATTAATCATGAGATTTAAGCAATATACTAATATTTGGTGGGGTGCTTGGTGTGTTGTATTGCCCTCTATATGGTATTGGCAACCTTTGCTTAAGTGGCTCATGGCTACTGCCGACAACTCCAATGTCGTTTTACCATCCAATATTGATTTATGGGTAATAGCAGCGCCTTTAGTATTATTTGTGGCCACTTTTTTGCCCAATTACCTGCGAAAAAACAATGTCATTCAAACACAATTACAGTTTTGGGGTATATTATTGGCACTATCCAGCATATTGGTATTTACCGCTAATTTTGCTTGCTACAAAATCCTTGCACCACACCAACAAATAAGGATCAAAATATGGTTACGCCCGTGGGAAATCACAGATACACGCGGCGCAGCATATAACCTGCTACACTCCAAAATGGCAATTGGATCTGGTGGATTAACAGGGAAAGGGCTATTTGAAGGCAATATGACAAAGTTGAAATTTGTACCAGAACAAAGTACTGATTTTATATTTTGTACCGTTGGAGAAGAACACGGGTTTGCGGGTACTTTTGCTGTTATTACCCTATTTGCATGGCTACTAGTTCGGTTAACGGTCATGGCAGAGCGACAACGGAGTCCATTTTCTAGGCTATATATTTATGGTGTAACAGGCGTTCTTTTTGTACACTTTATCGTCAATATTGGTATGACGATGGGCTTATTCCCCATTATCGGAATTCCGTTGCCATTTATTAGTGCTGGAGGATCGTCTTTAATTGGCTTTACGCTAATGCTGGGACTGGCCTTAAAATTAGATTTACACCGTTTCCAAGCATAGATTACCGACAAAACGACCATATTCTATATGCTGTACCGCTTATTTAGTGCCGCCAACTCAGCCACTTCTTTGGAAGAACTGCTCGATCTTACTTTTACAGAAAGTGAACGCGCAAAAATAATTGAACGTTGGCGGATTTATGACGCTTGCGATCGCGGTTTATCACAACGCGAGATAGCCAAAGAAGTGCCCTGTAGTATAGTAACTGCAACACGTGGTGCAAAGAACTTTAGGGAAAACAAAGAGACCATTCGTAGGTTTCTCATTGCTTTTCGTGCAGAGGAACTTTAATTAAGTCCAAATACTTAATATTGGAACAAACCCAACTCTTTAATCAGTTCGGCCACCTTTTCAGGCACAGAAGACTCCCAACCGGCCTGTTTTGCTTGAACAGCCCTCAGCACATCTTTATGAAAAATGTGTAATACCGCCGGATCATACGTTTTGATGTCCACAATATTACTGTTTTCCAAAAGATAATCATACAAACTATGAATAGCATAAGGTACATTTACCTTTTTTGCTGTAATGATCTCTTTACTAATGTCCTGTAAGGCCGGATAAATATAAAAACGAACGTTGCGCGGGAATAATTCGCCAAAAGCAGCCAATAAATTATCCGAATGCTGCTCACAGGTTTCTTTTAAAATAATTTCTAGCTTTCGAACCCCCATTGCCATACCAATACGAGGAACCTTATACTCCGAAAAATATTTTATTAAACGTTTGTGTTCCATACAATCTGAAACAATAACAGTTTGCCCCATTGCGCATAAAAGCGTTGCTCTATCTATAAAATCGCGTTCATCTACTTCATTGGTACCATTCTTTAGGTTATCTAAAGTAATTTCGGTTAAAAAGTCGGCCTTTTCGCGATCCACATCTGGTTCATCCAAGAACTGTTCGTACGCATGCCTAATCATATCCTGCTGTACTAAAGTTGGTGGGCGATAACTACCGCGAGCAATCAATATCGAATGTCGATACAGAAATTCACCTGCGTGCATGCTATTGCCATCTTTACCAAAAATTGCAACAGGCGATAAACCATTTTTAACCATCCAAAGACAAACCAAACGATTATCCACCGTCGGGAAATCGGGGCCGGTAAGCCGTACCATATCAATAGATGCACGCCCTCGAAGATTGTCCATCAAACTGGTTACTAGCGTCTCTGGGTCATTAAAGTACCTAAAAACCGCATAAACCATATTAACCCCCAAAATACCGATAGCTTGTTGCTGTAAGCGGTTATCTTGGTCTAACATACGTACATGAACGATCAAATCATTTGGTACAGCACTGGGTTGTAATTGAAATCGAATACCTAGCCAACCATCACCTTTGATTGTTTTTGTATAATTAATGGCGGTCACCGTATCGGCAAAAGCAAAAAAGGTATGACTTGGTCGCTCTTCCCGCAGACGGTGTTCCATAAGCCCGTATTCATGGTCGAGCATTTTATAAAGTCTGCTTTCGCAAACGTAGCGCCCCTTCCCTACTAGTTCGGGGCCATATATTTCATCAGAAACAGTTTTGTCATAAGCACTCATTGATTTGGCAATAGTACCTGCGGCAGCACCTACTTGAAAGAAATAGCGGGCTACTTCTTGCCCAGCACCTATCTCGGCAAAAGCTCCGTAAATGGGTTCGTCTAAATTAACCTCAAGGGCTTTTTGTTCTGTTTCTAATACTCTACGGGTCATAACACAAGTTTATTTAAAATAATTAATACATAGACATAGGGTCTTCGCCTGAAACCCGGAAACCTTCGTCAAAGCCATCCATTAGTGCTATATCATCTGCTGATATAGAAAAACTCAACACCTCAAAGTTTTCCAATAGCCTTTCTTTTGATGATGATTTGGGAATGGTAGAAAACTTATGATCTAACCCCCATCTAATTAGCATTTGAGCGGGTGATTTACCGTATTTTCGGGCAATTTCAAGCAGTTTTGGGTCATCGAAACGTTTGCCCCTGACAATAGGAGACCAAGCCTGCATCAGTATATTTTTGGCAATACATGCTTCTACTAAATCCTTTTGGTATAGATAAGGGCTCAGTTCACATTGGTTCACCATCGGTACGATATTAGCGTAACCTTCCATTTCTTGTAAAAAAGGAAGCGCAAAATTACACACTCCAATAGCCCGCACAGCCCCTTCTTCATATAACCGCTCCATTGCACGCCAAGTTTCGGCGCGCGTACCTTTAATTGGCCAATGCATGAGGTACAAATCAACGTAATCTAGTCCCATAAGCGTACAACTCTTTTCGTACGCGCGCAAAGTACTTTCATAACCCTGATCGTCATTAGCCACTTTTGTGGTGACAAAAACATCATTTCTAGCAATACCCGATGCAGCAATGCCTGCACCAACTGCGGCTTCGTTCTGATACATAGACGCAGTATCAATAAGTCGATACCCTATTTCGAGTGCATTTTCTATCGTTTTTTGTGCTTCTTCATTCCACATTGCCCAACAGCCCAAGCCGAGCAGAGGCATTTCGATGCCATTGTGTAATTGATAAATCATAGTTATTTTTAAATTAAAAATAAACAATTTAGGCTTCGAGCAAATCAAAGATCTCCTCTACCTCATCAAAAGATTTTACACCCACCGCCTCTTCGTCCCCGCCGGTAAGACTAATACCATAGGGTAAAACATACCTCAAAATATCGGGTAGCGCAACAGGATCTGCATCAAACTGTAGAATAATTGGGATAGAGGTATGTGCGAGCAGGTCTTGCATATCCAACCAAGAAACGCTAGCATCGTTCAGTTCTAATAAAAGCGCCGTAATATTTTCGGTATTTGGCGGTTCAATAGCACTTGTTTGTTCGCGGTGGAGCATTATTTTGACGATAATTTCGGGTGCTTCTATTTGTGCATGTCGCAGGGTATCAGGAACAATAACAGCACCTAAATTAAAAAAACGTACCGCCTCATTAATGATCTCTAAGGAAGTACCTTCGTTAAATTCGCCAGTAATGATTGGGCCTTCAACCCACTCGCGCATAGCCTGCATGTACATTGGATCGAGATACCCTTCTGTTCCAGCCTCCATATTAAAAGCGAGGTATGCTACGTCTTTTGCTGCAAAATAACGAGCATCGGTAAGGTTAGTGATTCGGCGTGCGAGTACTTCCATCTTTTAGTTTTATAGTTTTTAATAGATGTAGCCTAAGTTCAGAATAAATAGATTCCTAAAAAAAACATATTCACGAGGCGACAAAGGCCACCCCGTGAATATGAAAAAAATAACCCTTAACCATTCATCCGAATTTCATCTTCGCTTCCATCAAAGAACCGGTATTGATTGATGTGAAAATCGGATTGTGGTATAATTTTAATCCACTTGTGGAACAGCAAGAACCATTTGAATTGTTTGCTTTTGAAGAATCCTCCTTTTTTCAAAAATGCATCAATATATGGATGAACATGGATCCGAATATCAGATTTTGGTCTAGATTGAATGATAAACTGTAGATCGCGGTCAATATCATCTGTAAGCAGTATCGTAGGGTTGATCTTACCTGTTCCGTTACAGGACGGGCACTCCTCGGCGGTATTCATCTCGATTTCTGGCCGTGTCCGTTCCCGTGTGATTTGCATCAAACCAAATTTAGACAAAGGTAGCACGGTATGTTGCGCACGATCTTTGCGCATAAAATCTTCCATCGCTTTGGCGATCTGTCTCTTATGCTCTGCGTTTTTCATATCGATAAAATCGATAACAATAAGCCCCCCAATATCGCGCAATCGAATTTGTCGCGCTATTTCCTGCACCGCTTCAAGGTTAACAGAAAAAATCGTCTGTTCCACATCATTAGAGGTGATTTTGTGTCCGCTATTCACATCAATGACGTGCATTGCTTCCGTTTTATCAATCACCAAATAGGCTCCACTGCCCATAGTAGCCGTTTTACCAAAGGATGCTTTAATTTGTTTTGTAACGGAGTATTGTTCAAAAATAGGCTTAGTACCGGTATAATGCTGAACAATTTTCACCTGATCTGGGCTAATATTGGCGAGATAATCTCTAATATCAGCGTACATTTCCTTTTCGTTTACTACAATTTTACTAAACGAATCGGTGAGCAAATCTCTTAAAACGCTACTTGCTTTATCTATTTCGCTGAGTAATCTTTCAGGAGGGGTTACCGTTTTTAATTGCTTGTAAATTTCCTCCCAACGCCCCATTGTATGGACGACTTCTTCGTGCAGTTCTTGCGTTTTTTTGCCTTCGGCTGCAGTACGCATAATGATACCAAACCCTTTTGGCCGAATGCTTTCGGCAAGGGTATGCAAGCGTTTACGTTCTTCAGGATTGGCTATTTTTTTAGAAACCGAAACGATGTCGTTAAAAGGAGTCAGGACAATACTTCTACCGGGAAGCGTCAATTCGCATGAAAGCCTAGGGCCTTTTGTAGAAATAGGTTCTTTTAAGATCTGAATAAGGATTGGATTGCGCTTATTCAAGACCTGATCTACTTTTCCGGTCTTTACGATTTCCTCTTCTAACTTAAAGTTGTCTAGTTTGTGGGTATTAATTGAGCCATTTACGACACCATTTGACCATTTGACCACAGATTTTAATTTTGGGCCAAGATCAGTATAGTGCAAAAAAGCGTCTTTCCGATGTCCAATATCAATAAAAGCGGCATTTAATCCGGGCATCATTTTGCGGATTTTGCCGACAAAAATGTCACCTACCGAAAAAGTGTTATCGTTTTTCTGGTAGTGAATTTCAACGAGCTTCCCTGCTTCCAGCAAGGCCATCTCTATACCTTTTTCGGAGGCATTAATAATAAGTTCTTTTTCCACTAAGGAATAAATGATTTGCAGGCAAGTTACCCCCAAAGAGTGCCGGAAGCTGATTGGATCATGTTTTGTCGAAAAACAAGAATGCAGAGGTAGTAATAAATCAAGGAGGAGTAGTCAAATTTCGCAATAATTTGGTCAAATGGTAGAAGGCAATTGGTATTGGGAGCGAAAAATCTACAAAAGGAGGCTTCGAAAGAAAAGAAGCCAAAAAAAACTTGATAGATACTAAAAACTGCACAAGGGGGCTTACATTGGCCCTATGGAGCGGGAAAAGTGGTGCCGTCTGATGCGAAAAGTACCTAAAAGAAAGGGTTAGGGAAATAACAAGAGATTGATCGGAAACCACTTGAAAACCGCGAAAAAGGAATTTCCTGGTACTGTGTACCAAGGAAATTCCCTGCAATTCGACGAAAGTAATCTGTGCTGTCCCGGCAAATATTACATCAGGTGATGTACCATTGCCCTGTGTTCAGGCACTAGCGATTCTTCTTCTTATGACGGTTCTTACGAAGGCGCTTTTTGCGCTTGTGTGTTGCAATTTTGTGACGTTTACGTTTTTTTCCGCAAGGCATACTGCTACTTTAATGTTTGTAAGGAGTGTCTTGGAGACTTTAGACAGAAGACATATAATATAAGACCCGAGGATCTTAATGATATTTTGTACTTTTGACTTTTATCGTTTCTTAACTCCTAAGTTATGAATTAATGATATATTATTTTCGGCATTTTACTGCCATTTCTTGTGCTTTTTGCATATTTCCAGCCCCTTCATACGCTTTTGATAAAAGACAAGGCGTATTAGAGTTATTTGGATCGAGGGTCATTGCTTTTTCTAGTCTTTGAATTGCGCGATCCCACTGATTTGTTTTAATCGCCAATCTACCCAAGGCATTATAGACAGTCGGTTCATTTGGATATTTTGTCTCTAGATCTTTCAACATTAATACCGCTTGCATTGGATTATCAGGCGGCGGGTTTTCAGCGTAAACTAAGGCTAAATTTACCCGATGCTCTGGTTTTTCTGGTGCAAGTGAAGCAGCACTTTCAAATGCTGTGACTGCTTTAGCGGCAGTATAAGCACGAATCAGTTGATTATCTTTAGCAGCCATCAATCCTTGATAGTATGTTCCACCGGCAACAGACCATGCTTGAGGGGTATTTTCTAATATCGCTACGGAATCGGCATATCCACCAGCAATAGGTATATTGCCAAAACGATACCAAAAACCAGATAATGATTTAAGTGCTTCTGATTTCTCTTTATCCTGCTTGGCATTTTGACTAGATAATTCTAGTGCCTCCAATTGCGATACTTGTGTGCCGGACAAGTGCTCTTTTGCATCTGCCAGCAAAGTAGAAAAACTAGTTGCTTCTCCTTGGATACTCCTTGAACGATCTGTCGTTTTTTGTTCCTTATTTTTTGTCTCAAATCCTAGCCAAAGCGTAAAAAATAATGCAACCGAAACGCCGACAACAATCCACTGTAGTTTGTTCATAGTGTTTAATTTCAATATCGCTGTTTTAGCGATCAAAATCGGAGAAATTAATCATCCGATTCATCTTTAGGAAGAGAATGCACTCTTTGCTTCACTTCCTCTGTAAATACCTTGGCCGGCTTAAAGGCTGGTATGTAATGTTCGGGAATATTTATAGATTTCCCCCTTTTAATATTACGACCCACCTTAGCAGCGCGTTTTTTGATTATAAAAGAGCCGAAACCACGGACATAAACATTCTCTCCATGCTCCATGGTATTCTTGATTTCTTTAAAAAGAGCCTCGACTGTAACCAGTACATCAACTTTTGAAATGCCAGTCTTCTCCGATATGGCATTTACAAGGTCAGCCTTTCTCATGATTTATCGTGTTGATTTTGAATAAACTATAAACAAATAAGATGGTCCCGAAAAACGAGGCACAAAGTTCCGATAATTTTTCGGTCTAGCAAGCATTTTGTTAAAAAAATCATACTAAACTTTAAAAAAAAATAATTCATGGCTTCATCGTTCATTATATCCCGTGAAATTCGTGTGCAAACTCCGTTGACTTTATGAATCTACCAAACTTTCTACGATTTTTTTTTTATTTAGGGTATAATTTATTACATCTTAGTACATTTGCCCCATAATAAATACCAACTTTTTAACGCATCTTAATCCATACTATGTATGCTTTTATCCATGACCGGCTACGGACGGGCTATTGGTTCTTTTGGCGATAAATCCATCGTTGTTGAACTCCGATCACTCAACAGTAAAGTTACAGATATAAAAATCCGGATTCCTAGCGAGTATCGGGACAAAGAATCTGAAATCAGAAAACTCATCACTGACCATGCTGAACGTGGCAAGGTTGACATTAATATCGACCTACAAAATTCGGATGGTGCTGCACCTGTTAGCCTTAACGAACCACTTTTCAGGGGTTATTATTTGGCCATTTCAAAATTGGCCGATGAACTAGGTTTGGAGAAAAAAGATATTCTTACCTCTATTATGCGTATTCCGAGTGTCATGGGGTCGCAGGGCAACGAAACCGATGAGCAAGAATGGTTTGTACTCCGTTCCATTATATCAGAAGCATTGGAGGCGCTAAAACTTTTCCGTCAAGAAGAAGGAAAAGTAATTGAACAAGACCTGCGCCTACGCATTAAAACGATTACAGATGTACTGGATACGGTTACACCTTTCGAGCAAGAACGTTTCGTGCGTATGCGGGAAAGGATGCGCAACAATATGGAAGAAGTGTTTGGCCGAGAAAACCTAGACTCCAATCGCTTTGAACAAGAAGTATTATACTATCTTGAAAAGATGGATATGAGTGAAGAAAAAGTCCGACTGGCACAACATTGTAAATATTTTTTAGAACAAGTCGATGACAGTAAACTATCTGCTGGCCGTACTTTGGGCTTTATTACACAAGAAATGGGTAGAGAGATCAACACATTGGGCGCTAAAGCATATGATGCTAATATCCAAAGATTTGTAGTACAGATGAAAGATGAATTGGAAAAAATAAAGGAACAAATCGCGAATGTGCTCTAAAACCTTGTTATGCTGACTTAGGATTAAGGACAATAAGCCCCCATTTTATTCGATTGCTCCATTTTGCCATATCACAAACTAGGTCCTTTTGGGAAAAAGCCTGTATATCAAACAGGCCTTTATTTTTAATTTGCAACTCTAGTAGTTGTGCTAATGCGACCTTGCCCAAGGCGTATAGTAGAACGATTAATGCCTTTAATTGCTTTTTATTACGTGTACCAACAGGGATATCGGCTAATGAGTCCTGTAATTGATGGTAGAACATATCATGAACCTGGGTCAAACGTTTAATATCATTGCATTGGGTCGCTAATGTAGTAATATCGGAGACGCGGTCGTAATACACATCGTAAATATCATTAATAATTTGTGCATAAGCCCCTAATTCGTACGCAGCCTTTGCAATAGCCGCTCCGCCATACTCTTGAGTAATGATATGCCACCCAAAGACGACCGAAACACCTCCTTTTTCCCGCGTTAGGGTGAGTAGATCATCTTCTGATAGCCCTTTTGCCTTTTGGTGAATACTTTCGGTTTGAACTGCCAAGGTATGCTCCCAATAATGATTCCATTCAAATCTGCCCTCTTTATAAAAATGAATTGCACACTTGGATTCAGGCTCAATAGGAAAGGTTTCGCCCCGCACTAATGGCATAATTTGTTCCGTGGTATAATCATATTCATCTATCATATCATCAAATGTAGGGGTAATGCCACATAGTAAGGTCGAACGCTTGATCTGCTGTTGATCCATCTTAATACCCGTAAGTAATATGTAAAAGTATTCAATAATCAAAAAAACGGGTATGTATTTCCTCAATCGTTTATGTATATTGGCGGGTATTTTACGCGTTTGGAGCGCTTCACAGGATAACTGGGTCAAATACTTTTCCCTAGTTTTATAATACCGAAATACATAAAACGTAGCACCAATTAACCCTGTAATTGTGAGCCAATATCTGTAAATATGGCTCATTCACTACGAAAATTTATAAATCGTACCAATACAGAACGGCTTATGGACAATAAAGCGGCAATGGCCAAAAACACCACAGAATCCGTAGTTTGCATTGTAAGTGGCACTTTATCGGCCAAAAGAGAGGCAAACCATACCAATGTTTGAACACTAAAAATAATGACGAGTGCTATTGTCCGATCGCTCCAAGACGCTACACGATCATTGATTAAAAGTCCTACGCCTGCTCCTGCAACTTGAATACTTACCCATAACATACCCCAACTCAACGCAAAACCAGTGAGTATAACAGGGACAGACCAAATAACAATAGAAGATTTCAAACTGAACTTTGGTCGCATAATTAAAGGTATCAAATAAATAGGTAGTAGCAAAGGGACAGCATTTCCCAAATAATGACAAACCGAAATCAATACCAATATCCCTACAATAATGGCCAGCAATTGTGCAAGATTTTTCCAACCAATCAATATTTCAGGTTGATACAATAAGAGCCACCCCAATAAACTCATAAATGCCACACAACAAAACAACAAATAACCTAATATCGCCTTCCATGCATCACCGCTTTGGTAACTACGAGACAAAGAATCCAGTTGAAGTATAACTGATTCATCTACTTTTTCACCCTTTTTGATAATAATTGTACCTTTTTTGGTCATACCAACAGAAGATCTGCTTCCACTACCCAACAAGGAAGTAAGGGAGTCGGAAAAGAAGACATTAGGTGAGAGGGATTTTTCGATCATCGGCAATAGGAGTTCTGGTTGGCGGAGTGTACTAAATGGAAGCGAATCCGTTGCCATATTGACGGCATCACTCATGCTCAATATGCTACCAACTGGAATTTGTGTATTCGTATGGCTCACAAAAGCAATTGCATCGCTATTTTTCGGTTTTACCTCTATTATTCCCCTACGATAAATGGCATCCAACATACTCATGCCCAATGCTCTATATGCCCCCACATTAGCAATCATGTCTTCGTACTCGGTATCCTGTTTACTTAATTTAATTTGATTTTGGATCAAATTACTCAGCATTGTTTTTTTTTCTCTCACAATATTTTGATCCATCACATAATAAGGTGTAGTGGTATTAATATCGTTAGCAGAAGGGTCATCAGAGACCACAAAATCAAACGGTGCTGTTAAATCTTCGTAATTCCAAGTTCGGCCAACCGAATATCGGTACTCAAAAGCAGTAGTCCGAGGTAGTATAAAAGCAGCAAGCAAAGACGCGAGCAAGCCCATTGTCCAAACAAAAGAGTTCCCTTTCATTAAAAAAGGAACAGGAAAAATATCTTGCTTATCTGGCAGCATTTATACAGGTCTTTTAGTCCAAATTACTTCATTTGCCCCCAAATCTTTCCCTAAGAAACGAGATAACACAAAGAAATAATCAGAAAGTCGATTGAGATATTGTAAAGCAATTGGATCTACTGGGCTTTCATGGCGCAAAGCAACCACAGAACGTTCAGATCTCCGAGCCACTGTTCGGCAAACATGGCAAATAGAAACAGTTGGATGACCACCAGGCAAAATAAAATTGCGCAATTCAGGGAGTACCTCATCCATTTCATCCATTGCTTGTTCTAACAAAACAAGGTCATTTTCGCGCAAGTCGTGTTCCATTTTAAAATCGCCATCTGGATCAGCCGCGAGGTGTGCCCCCAAACTAAAAAGTCGGCGTTGCACCTCAATAAGTAGTTGGTGCGTTGTGGGTTGGTGTTCTAACGCATCTATTAATAATCCAACAAAAGCGTTGAGTTCGTCCACGGTGCCATAAGCGTCCACGCGCGCATCATCTTTGGAGACCCTTTTGCCTCCAAACAGACTAGTTTCTCCTAAATCTCCTGTTTTGGTATATATTTTCATTATTTTTTTTGTGGTATATCTCCGGGCTTGATCCCTTTTATCTTAGCCAACGAATCAATATTGAGGACATTACTTGGTACTCCAGTACTATCCTTTAGTATTGGTTGAACGGGAGCAGACAAAGCAGTATAGGTTGCATTTGCCCAATTAATCAATGGTTGCTTTAATTCTTCCTTTTTAGTACGGGTTTGAGCAAGCACAAGACGCTCCAAAATTAATTTTTTCATACCCGGTTTAAAATTGGTGCAAGCTTGCCCCACCTTATCATCTTGAGCAAATGGGATCAATTCTAAGCAAGTTTGGCCATGTTCAAAACCTTCAAGGCCATCTGCGAAACGGTGGAATTCAAAAAAAGTCCTGATCGCATCAACA
Source organism: Chitinophagales bacterium (assembly GCA_043764095.1). Taxonomy (GTDB): domain Bacteria; phylum Bacteroidota; class Bacteroidia; order Chitinophagales; family Saprospiraceae; genus M3007. Next base: position 121,464 of record JAYUKX010000197.1, on the reverse strand, counting down.
TCACCCGTTTTTGCTTTTTCTAAAAGCGGCAGATAATCTACCCCCATAACTTTTGCGGTTTTCAAAACATCATCAGAAACCGAGATTTCGGGTTCAACTTTACAACCCATTGGGATCAATAGGCAAAGGCCAAGTATGGCCAAAAAAGAAATAAAAGATTTATACATAATGTTATTCATCATAAAATGAGTGCAAAGGTGGCACATTTTTGTTATTCTGTCTCCAATTTATCCTATTTTAAATGAAAAATAAACGCATTGATTTGGCGAATGCATCGTACATTTGCGCCGCCAAAATTAAAATTATAATTAAAATAGAAATAAAAAAACATGGGACGCGCGTTTGAATTTAGAAAAGAGCGTAAAATGAAACGCTGGGCTGGTATGGCCAAAACCTTTACCCGTATCGGTCGCGAAATCGCTTTGGCGGTAAAATCTGGAGGAGAAAACCCTGATTACAACCCACGGCTCCGTATAGCAGTAAACAATGCGAAGGCGGCAAATATGCCAAAAACCAACGTAGAAAACGCGATTAAAAAAGCATCCAGTAAAGAAGCGGAAAACTTCCAAGAAGTAATTTACGAGGGTTATGCCGCCCATGGCATAGCGGTATTGGTAGAAACTGCTACCGATAACCCAACACGTACCGTTGCTAATGTGCGTATGTATTTCGACCGTTGTAAGGGTGTATTGGGTACATCTGATAGTGTTAAATTCATGTTTAACCGTAAAAGTATTTTCAAAGCAAAAGCAGCAGGCCATAACTGGGAAGAACTCGAACTAGAATTGATTGATGCTGGGCTGGAGGAAATAAAAACAGAGGAAGATGAAGTAGTGCTTTATGCTGATTTCAAAGATTTTGGTGCGATGCAAAAAGCATTAGAGGACCTAAAAATTGAGCCTACCAGCGCACAAGTAGAGTGGTTACCCACTGCTATAAAAAAACTCAATGATGATGAAGTAGATCAGGTTATCAAATTAATTGACCGCTTGGAAGAAGATGACGATGTGCTCAACGTCTTCCATACCATGGACATGTCTGAATAATCTGATGACGATAGAATCAGCAGATTTCATAGCCAGTTACCCACGGCAAAGCCAATGCCCGAAAAATGGCAAACCCGAATTTGCCTTCATTGGTCGCTCCAATGTAGGCAAATCCTCGTTAATAAACATGCTTACCAACCGAAAGGGCTTAGCTAAAGTATCACAAACACCGGGTAAAACACAGTTGTTGAATTTTTTCCTCATCAACAACCGTTGGCACTTAGTTGATTTGCCAGGTTATGGTTATGCCAAACTCTCCAAATCGAAGCAGAAAGAACTTTCCAAGATGATTAATGGGTATATGCAAAATCGCGAAGAACTCGTGCTTGCATTTGTACTCATTGATGTTAATATTACCCCCCCTTCAAAAAACGATCTTGATTTTATCAATGGTTTGGGTGAACTTGGCGTACCTTTCGCTTTAGTTTTTACCAAGTGCGATAGAATAGGTGCTACCACGGTTCAGCATAATGTAGATGCCTTCATGGCTGCATTGTCCGAAACATGGGAAACTTTACCCAAGCACTTTCTTTCCTCTTCTGAAAAAGCAAGGGGCAGAGACGAAATATTGGAATATATCGCTTTTTTGGTAAAAAAACATAAGTAATTATTTCAAACACCTGCGAGAATTGAGTTACAAAGGCACCACATACCCACGCGTTATCCCCGATTCCTCCGACTGGCCAATATATAGGCTAAGCCAAGACAGGTCTAATTTCATTAAAGAAATTGATGACTTCACATCCGAACGCATCAAATCTAAAAATCGCAAAGATTTATCGGATATTCTAGTTAAAACGCTGTATCAGGAGCGTATTAGGATCAAAGAATCACCGTGGAAAGTAGATCCACCCAATGAGCGTGTTTTTTGGAATAAGATCAGTAAACAATTGATCAAAAAGTCGTTGGATCGTCAAGATGAAACGGCCAAACAGACCAATGAGCGGGTATTGGAGAAAATAGTTCACCGCTATTCCGAAGAGATTGTGGGTACATTTCAGTTATCTACCCACCGTTTTGCCGTTCGTTTTCTGACATTTTTATTCAATCGATTGTTTAATGCTGCCGTTGAAAAAAGTATTAGTTCATTGTGGCGTGGGCGGCGGCAATTATACGAACAACTCAATATTGTAGGTGAAGTAGAGAGTGTACGCGAGTTGTTCAAGCATGGTACCGTCGTTGTGGTGCCAACGCATTTTAGTAATCTGGACTCCATTTTGGTGGGTTATGCTATGGATCAGATTATGGGTTTGCCCTCCTTTAGTTATGGTGCAGGATTGAACCTTTATAATTCTGGCCCTGCTGCCTATTTTATGAACCGATTGGGGGCATATCGGGTGGATAGGCGGAAGAAAAACGCTATTTACTTGGAAACGCTCAAAGCCATGTCCAATTTGAGTATCCAGCGTGGTGTCAATAGTCTTTTTTTTCCAGGTGGCACACGCTCTCGCTCAGGCGCCTTAGAAACAGATGTTAAAATGGGGCTTTTAGGTACAGCCGTAGAAGCACAACGCGCTATGTGTCAAAGCGGATCGGGTAAAAAAGTGTTTATAGTGCCAATGGTTATTGGCTATAATTTTGTATTAGAAGCACCTTATTTGATCGAACAACACCTTCAAAGCACAGGAAAAGAGCAATATATCCGACTTCGCGACGCAAGTGGCAGTATTCGCGCTTGGTTTCGTTATATTTGGCAGTTTTTTTCAACGACTAATGATATTACCCTATCCATCGGCAAACCATTGGATGTATTGGGTAATTTTGTGGATGATAAAGGTCGTTCTTTTGATCATTATGGCAATGAATTGGATATCAATGATTATTTTAAATCTACTAAAGGTTATATAAACGAAGACCGCCAACGCGAAGAAGAATATACTAAAATTATTGCAGAGCGCTTGGTGGAACGTTATTTTATTGAAAACGTCGTTTTATCCAGCCATTTGATTCCTTTTGCAGTGTTTGAAATATTAGCGCACCAACATCCAAAACTGGATTTGTACGGGCTTTTACGTCTTCCCCCCGACGAATATATCTTTCCGATTCATTCTGTGGAAGAAGTAATTGAACAAATGCAGGATATTTTGTTTAGTATGGAACAGAAAGGTAAATTGCAATTAGCACCTGAAATTCATTTGCCTGCTGTTGAATTGATTCGGGATGGTGTTAGTAAACTTGGCATTTTCCACCGCGAAAAGCCACTTAAATTTAATAAAGATGGCAATATCGTTTCCGACGATTTCAGGGTACTCTATTATTATCATAACCGTTTGGAAAACTACGGTTTGGCGCAAAAAGTAAACTGGAAAACAGAGGAAATTGAAGTCCTTAAAGAAGAATAATTATGATGGAATACCAAAACATTATCGTCACTGTCACCAATGGTATTGCCTTGCTGACCATGAACCGCGAAAAGGCACTCAATGCCTTAAACCGCCAAACTATTTCAGAACTGATCGCATTTTTTGAAACAGACGCGTATAGTATAGAGGGATTAAAAGGCGTGATTCTTACCGGTGCAGGCGAAAAAGCCTTTGTCGCTGGTGCGGATATCACAGAATTTCAAGGGTTTAGCGCACAAGAAGGCAAGATGTTGGCACAGCGCGGGCATGATTTATTTTTCACGATTGAACGTTTCCCTAAGCCAGTTGTTGCAGCCTTAAATGGCTTTACTTTGGGCGCAGGTTGCGAATTAGCGATGGCTTGTCATTTGCGTATTGCGGGGGAAAAAGCGAAATTTGGTCAACCAGAAGTAAATCTTGGATTGATTCCTGGCTATGGCGGCACACAACGATTGATTCAATGTATAGGCAAAACAAAAGCATTTGAACTATTGATGACCGCCGATATGATTGGAGCCGAAGAGGCGCTACGGTTAGGTTTGGTGAATTATGTTGTTCCAGCGGGCAATGAGGTAGAAAAAGCAACGGAATTAATCGAAAAAATTGCCACTAAAGCACCTTATGCCATTGCAAAAATCATCCAATCGGTGGCGGCCTATTATGAAGATGGTGTAGATGGTTTTGCGAAAGAGGTCGAATTTTTTGGTGATTGCTGTGGCACAAGCGATTTCAAGGAAGGCGCTGCGGCTTTTGTAGAGAAACGCAAAGCAAATTTCACAGGTGCATAAGATTCAATAATGACAAATACAACCATAGAAACAGATATAATTATTATCGGTGCAGGCCCAGTTGGCTTGTTTGCCGTTTTTGAAGCCGGTTTGCTCAAGTTAAGGTGTCATATTATTGATATTTTGCCTCAGCCTGGCGGTCAATTAACAGAGATTTATCCCAAAAAACCGATTTACGATATACCCGGTTATCCATCGGTACTTGCATCGGAATTGGTGGATAATCTGATGCAACAAATTGCGCCCTTTAACCCTGGTTTTACCCTTGGCGATTCGGCGGAAATGGTGGAAAAGCAAGCCGATGGGCGTTGGTTGGTGACTACTGGCCGCGGTCAGCAGCATTTAGCACCTGTTATATTTATTGCAGGAGGATTGGGTTGTTTTGAGCCTCGCAAGCCCCCTATTGACAATATTGCTCGATTTGAGGACAATGGAGTGGACTATTTTGTACGCAACCCCGATCAATATAAAGATAAGCGCATTGTGATTGCTGGCGGCGGCGACTCGGCATTAGACTGGACAATATTCCTTGCCGATGTAGCCAAAGAAGTGACCCTAATCCACCGTAGAACAGAATTCCGTGGCGCACCAGATTCTGTGGAAAAAATGTATGAATTGAGCCATCAGGGGCGTATCAAATTGGTGACCAATGCACAGGTAACTGGTTTGAATGGTAATGGTCATTTGCAAAGTGTGGTGATCGAACGCGATACAGAAGGTACTTCAGTAGTGGATGCGGATTATTTTGTGCCATTGTTTGGCCTTACTCCGAAACTGGGCCCTATTGCCAACTGGAATTTGAATTTAGACAAAGGTGCTATTGAAGTAAATACTTTTGATTATGCTACAAATGTGGAAGGCATATTCGCCATCGGGGATATAAATACCTATCCAGGCAAATTAAAACTGATCCTTTGTGGATTCCACGAGGCTACTTTGGCTTGCCAGTCGGCGTATAAAATTGTTTTTCCTGGGAAAAAGCTGTCGTTTAAATATACTACCGTGACGGGTATTGAGGGGCTTTAAAATGCCAAATCCAACCATAAAAAAATGCTATCAAACAACATAAATATAAGCATCACCGACCGCGAAGATCAAGTCCATGAATTGGAAACACCCACCGATATGGGTTTGAATATCATGGAATTATGTAAATCTTACGAGCTACCCGTTGAAGGCACTTGCGGAGGAATGGCACTTTGCGCTAGTTGCCATGTCTATGTGCTTTCTGAACACACGCTGCACGAACCATCAGACGATGAACTTGCCATGTTGGATTCAGCATTTTTTGTAAAGCCCAACTCTCGTTTGGGTTGCCAAATTAAAATCACCGAAGCATTAGAAGGCTTGAAATTGAAATTAGCCCCTGTGAGTACATAAAAAAAGATCGGATAAATAGATACTAATCCCTGCGTGTTGCCTACTTTTGTCCTGATTATTCGACAACATTATGGCAAAAAAAAATAAAGATCCCCTTCACACCTCCAGACGTACGTTTTTTAAGCAAAGTGCGGTGCTGGCAGCGGTAGCAGTTACGCCTTCTACTGTTCTGGTAGCGGGTGAAAATCGCACTTTTGATAAAGCGGCATACGCATTGGAGCAAGTGCCCATTACGCTCTCCATTAACGGAAAGGTGCAAAAAGTGATGGTGGAACCTCGTGTAACACTCTTAGATTTGTTGCGCGAGCAACTGGGTTTAACTGGCACTAAAAAAGGCTGTGACCACGGACAATGCGGCGCTTGTACCATTCATATTGATGGAAGACGTGTAAACTCCTGTCTTACTTTGGCCATTATGCAAGAAGGTCGCGAAATAACGACGATAGAAGGTTTGGCCAATGGCGAAGAACTGCACCCAATGCAAGCAGCATTTATTAAACACGACGGCCTACAATGCGGCTATTGTACCCCAGGACAAATCATGTCGGCAGTAGCCTGTGTCAATGAAGGCCACACCAATAATGATTTTGAAATACGGGAATTTATGAGTGGCAATTTGTGCCGTTGTGGCGCTTACCCCAATATCGTTAACGCCATAAAAGAAGTTGCTCAATGAAACTATTTCAGTACCACAGACCCACAGATACACAATCGGCACTTGATTTATTCCAAAAGAATGAAGGAGCCCAGTATATAGCAGGTGCGACGAACCTACTTGATCTAATGAAAAAGGATATAGTAGCACCTGATCATTTGATCGATATTAGTCGTTTGCCTTTAAATAATATCCAAAATGGCCCTTTAGGTGTTACCATTGGAGCATTGGCATTGAATAGTGATGTGGCTATACACCAAATCATAACGCAGCAATACCCACTTATTGCCCAAGCGTTGTTGGCAGGTGCATCCCCGCAATTGCGGAATATGGCTACCGTTGGCGGTAATATTTTACAAAGAACCCGCTGCCCTTATTTTTATGATATCGCTATGCCATGTAACAAACGTCAACCCGGATCTGGTTGCGGTGCTAAAGAAGGTTTTAATCGGATGTCTGCTATTTTTGGGGCCAGCGAAGATTGTGTTGCCGTGCACCCCAGCGATTTGTGTGTTGCATTAGCCGCCTTGGATGCAACAATTACTGTAAAGTCGGCTAAACAAGAGCGTATTATTGATTTTAAGGACTTCCACCGCTTGCCTGGCAATACACCTGAAAAGGATAATATCTTGGAAAAAGGGGAATTGATAACGAGCATTACTATTCCTAAAAACAATTTCGCAAAGTACCATAACTATTTGAAAGTGAGGGATCGTGCTTCTTATGCATTTGCCCTAGTTTCAGTTGCCGTGGCTTTTGAAATAAAAGACAGCGTAATTCTTGATGCACGCATTGCGCTTGGCGGTGTAGCACATAAGCCTTGGCGTGCCTACGAAGCAGAAGCATACTTAAAAGGTAAATCAGACTCTGAAAACTCTTTTAAAGCAGCGGCTGCTCTTGTAGTAAAAGAGGCTAAACCATTGACGCATAATGCCTTTAAGGTAAAAATGGCTGAACAGACCGTACTTGCGGCAATGTTGGCAATGTTTAACTAATTCAAATCCTCTAACAGCAATGAATCATACAAATACTATTTCTAGTGACTCAAATGACCGTGTTGACGGGCGCGACAAAGTAACTGGAACAGCAAAATATACTGCCGAAATACCATTATCAAACTTAGTTTATGGGGTATTAGTGGGAAGTACCATTGCAAAAGGTGCCATTAAAAAAATAGATACCTCCGAAGCAGAGAAAGCCGCAGGGGTCATATCAGTGATTACCCATAAAAACAGTACAAAACTCTTTGGTCTTAAAAAATCAAAGACTGCTAAAAAACTAGACCTAGGCCTTCGTGTTTTTCATAGCAAAGACATTGTTTTCAACGGTCAACCCATCGCTTTAGTCGTCGCAGATCGCTTAGAACAAGCACAATATGCTGCTTCTTTGGTCAAATGTACTTACGAACAAGCACCACATACCACCGATTTTGGAGCTCATCTCGATCAGGCACGCCCTTCTTCCAGTAAATGGCTTTCCGATACAAAACGAGGCGATGTAACGGCTTGGAGCAATGCACCTTTTAAAGTGGATCAAGCGTATTCTACCCCACAAGAGGTACACAACCCAATGGAAATGCACAGTACTACTGCCATTTGGGAAGGTGATGAAAAACTGACTGTTTACGACAAAAACCACGCAGTACAAGATATTAGGGATATCCTTGCCAAAGCCTTAAAATTAGAAAAAGAGCAAGTGATTGTTAATTCAGAATTTATCGGCGGTGGATTTGGTTCGGGTTTGCGCGTATGGCCACACACTTTTGCGGCTATTATTGCAGCAAAAATGCTCAAACGCCCGGTAAAGGTGAGTGTTACGCGCCCACAAATGTTTACCATGACGGGTTATCGCCCCGCCACTGCCCAAAAAGTAAGTATTGGAGCCACAAAAGATGGTAAGATCGTTGGGATAAAACACGAAGCAATTGGGCAAACATCGGAATATGAAGAATTCGCAGAGAGTGTTACCGGCATCACCAAAATGCTGTATGCTTGTCCTAATCTGGAAACCAATTATAAGGTACTACCGCTGACTTACAGCACACCGATTTGGATGCGTGCACCAGGAGAAGCAACGGGGTCATTTGCATTGGAAACGGCGTTGGATGAACTGGCATATTCATTAAACATGGATCCCGTTCAATTGCGCAAAAAAAACTACGCTGAAACACACCCCGATGATAACAAGCCTTGGTCGAGCAACCATTTGACCGAATGCTTAATTAAGGCAGCAAGACAATTTGATTGGGATGCACGAAAACCTGAACCACGCTCTTCCAGCGATAGAGACTGGTGGGTAGGTACGGGTATGGCGGTAGGCTCTTGGAGTGCTTGGCGTGCACCAGCTACAGCAAGAGCGGTATTGGATTCAAAAGGAAATTTATTGATCCAAAGCGCGACGAGCGATATGGGGCCAGGCACCTCCACCACTATGGTAAAAATCGCATCTGACGCTAGTGGAATCCCAATGGGAAAAATACGTTTTGAATTGGGCAAATCAAATCTACCCCCCTCCCCCGGCCAAGGAGGAAGCGTTACTGTCGCCTCGGTTGGATCTGCGGTTTATGATATTTGTAATGAAATCAAGCAAAAATTATTAGATATAGCCGTGGAGACGCTTGGGGAAACATACAAAGAGGCTAAAATAGACGATGTATTTCTCATCAATGGCAAAATGGGGATCAAGGGGAAGCCCGCATCGTTAGTTACGTTTGCTGATTTGATGGAGAAAAAAAATATTACCGAAGTAGAAGCGACAAAAACATCTTCCAGTGGAGAAGAAGGCGGAAAATATGCGTTTTATTCCTTTGGAGCACACTTTGCAGAAGTATATGTACACAAATATACGGGTGCGGTACGCGTCACGCGCTTTGTGTCTTGCGTAGATGCAGGTAGAATCATCAATAACAAAACGGCATCCAGCCAAATTAGCGGTGCTGTGGTGATGGGTATTGGAATGGCACTCATGGAGGAACAGCACATGGATCATCAACATGGCAGGTTGGTGGCTAATGATTTTGTAGGTTACCATATACCGGTACAAGCAGACGTTCCCAATATTGAAGTAATTTTTGTGGATAAAGCAGATCCTTACCTCAATAAAATGGGCGCAAAAGGACTTGGTGAAATTGGTTTGATTGGTGCCGCAGCAGCTATTGGCAATGCAGTTTTTCATGCGACAGGCAAACGTGTACGAAATTTACCTATCACACCCGATAAATTAATTTAGGAAACTATAAGGTATAACGTATCACTGAGGCGCAGGTACGTTATACCTTATTATTATACTAAGCGTCGTTAGGTTTCCTATCTATTAGCGGTTGCGTTCCATACGTCTAAAGCCGAGTAAAGCCAACAAAGCAAAGCCACAAGTGACGACCCATAAGGTATTGAAACCCCATGTGGCAATGATTTGTGTACCTAATAAGGGTGCAAAAATGTTAGCAAAAGAGTAAGACAATCCATAAGCCGCCATATATCCCCCTTTATTGGCACGTTCATTGGCAATAGAATAGGCCAAATTACCGCTAAATGGCATGACTAGCATTTCGCCAAAGGAAATAAAAATCATGTACAAAACTGCTGCGAATACGCCTGCCACCGGCATTAAAAAGGCTGAATAAGCCACGATATACAAGAATAGCCCGATTTGGACATACACAAATGGCGGCCTTCTTTTTTCAATATAAAAAATGAAAGGCATTTCAATCAAGAAAACCAATGCGCCATTTAAGGCCATGATCCATCCAATTTTATCTTCCTGCCAACCAAAACTATCCTTAAAATAAACGGGCACCGTCCATAACATTTGCATAAATGCCATCGCTCCTAAAAAAGTGCAGAATAGAAAAGGCATAAAGGTTTTGTCCAAATAGGGTTTTATTTTGGGTAAATCTTTACTTTCCTCGGTCGTCACATCCAATTCAGTTTTCTTTACTGGTTTCAATAACAAACGCAACCCAACAGCCGCTGCAATACAAGTCAATCCATCGGCCCAAAACAGCCAATGCCAGCCAAAATTACCCGCAATGATACCGCCCAACGCAGGTGCAATCGTAAATCCAAGGTTATATGCCAACCTCAATACCGAAATAGAACGCGTCCTATTCGTTGTATTGGTATAAAGTGCCATGGCAACTTGGTTGGCTGGTCGAAATGATTCCGAAATAACGCTTACCGAAAAAACGGCTAAGCACATTGGCCAAAAATTTTGCACCAAAAGCATTGATAATAATAATAAGCCATTGAGCAATAAGGAGAGCAATTGTACAGGATAATAACCCACTTTATCTGTCAATCTGCCGCCTATCCATGTTCCAACCAAAGCACCAATACCAAACATGGTCATCACATAACCAGCCTCAACAATAGAAAATCCTAGGTGTTTGGTGAGATAAACAGATAAAAAAATGAGTACCATACCGCCACAGCGGTTGATAAAATTAACAAAAGACAATAACCAAACATCACGAGGAATACCTTTAAATGAATTGATCCAATGGGCGTAAAAGGCTAAAAGCATGTTTTTTTCAGAAGGCTAGTATAAAAAAAATTAAAATACAAACGTTTATTCCATGATAAACGCAAAGATTAAAACAATACTAGAAGAACGATAAAATACAGAAAAAGATTCCAATGTTGGTAATTTTTGCAGGAGCAGTAGGTCTCGAACCTACAACCTTCAGTTTTGGAGACTGACACTCTACCCATTGAGCTATACTCCTGAATGATTATTATTGTGTAGCAATGGAGAGACTCGAACTCCCGACCTCCGGTATGTAAAACCGTTGCGCTTGCCGCTGCGCCAGACTGCTATTAAGATCCGACAATAGGAATCGAACCTATTTATCCTGTTTACAAGACAGGTGCATCACCATGTATGCTTTGTCGGCTAATTTTTGGCTGGCCTAATAGGATTCGAACCTATATCCATTGGGTTAACAACCCACCGCTCCACCGTTGAGCTATAAGCCAGTTTGTAACAAGTATTATGTTTGAAGTGGAGGCTATGGGTATCGAACCCACCTCACGCTGCTTGCAAAGCAACATCGCCATGCCTTGGAACATTTACCCCCCTATAATGGTATGTTATTGGTGCGCACGGACAGAATCGAACTGTCAACCTCGGTTTGGAAGACCGTGATTTTACCATTAAACTACACGCGCAAATTCTATTGTTATAGTGGGTCCGGAGGGACTCGAACCCTCAACCCCCGGTTTAAAAGACCGGTGCCCTACCAATTGAGCCACGAACCCAGTGATTTTGTTTTTTTCAACGCAATACACTGGGTCGCTTTCGAACATAAAATTGCATATTTATTTGATTATTAATTAGTTGTAAGTATTTCATTAAAAAAGACTATGCGTGTAAAACGCACGCATACCTACTACCTGATTGGGCAAGAAAAAGAAAAAAGAAAAGGGGAAACTACAAAAATTCGCCTTTTATTTTCGATTGCCTAGCATTTCGCCGCGCCGAAAACAAAACGGCAGACGATCAGTATAGGAGGTTATTCAGCGCATTACCTCCCTTGAACAGGAGCGTATTACGTTTGGTACGCGCTCGCCAGTTTTTACACTGGGCGCATCCGAAACCCGGCTTTAGTGCCACGGGATTTGTCTGGATTGTATTGGATGTGCGTACCATTATTGTAAGTTAAAAATTGATGTTGATTGTGAATATTGAAGTTAAAACCGTATTGCGGTAAAATTAGTTCCTAGAGGTTGATTTTTTTTCGTACTAGTATCACACTTATTTATTAGTTGAAAGATGGTTAGGAACAAGAAAGATCAATTTTTAAGAAGAAAAGTATGCACGCCACAGCGCAACGACGCAACATAAATTACATTTTTAAAGCGCGTAATAAACCACCTTAAATACTAGTACCAGTAGGGATAGTAAAGGTGTAAATGTAACCATAAGACGCACCCGATGGAATAGTGGCAGCACTCGTGTAATGGGTGAGTGAAGCACCATTTTCGGTAAAGGTTTGTGTTTGTTGTGCATAAAGGCCAGAAAATAGCCCCCAGCACAAAAGCATTAATAAATATTTCATGTGAAATGATTTTTTAAAAAATGGTTGATGAAAATGATAGTGCATTCGTCATTGACTGTCAAAAAGAATGATAAAAATTAATGGTGCAAAGGTGAAGCAGCCTATGCCCGAGGAACAAACTCATTTTGCCAAATTTGTATCTTAAAAAATAATATAATAGGGGCTACTCATTAAAGGGAACAGGAGGATAAGGAGCAGTGAAGATACATAAAACACTAAAAATATTTAAAATAAATTTAGAAAAAAGCCCCAATACTTTTGAAATTCAAAGAATAAAATATCACTTTTGTATCTTCAAAAAAGATTTTGTTACACGTATTACATGCAAAAATCGCGTTTATTTGAGATCCTTGCTGCCGCATCACCCTCCGATTGGAAGGACATAGGTCGCTGTGTGGAATCCCCCATATTCAATCGTCACGAGCAGGTACTCGAATTATGGCAGTATTTGCACCATTGCTTGAAAAATAATATACCGCCTGAAAAAGAACAGGCTTGGAAAAAAATTTGGCCCAAAGAACCCCTTACAGAAGTACGCCTCCGCAATACCATGACCCGATTGCTGGGTGTAGTAGAATCCTATTACCTACTCAAACACACCCAAAACCATCTAGAAAACGCTTATCTCGGCATGGTGAAGGAGTTTAGGCAGTCCAATTTACAGCGACAGGTAGACTCGTATTTACAGAGTATTGAGGAAATTCACGAAAAATCTACCCTCAGAGATGCTAAATTTTACTTTAATGCATTCCAAATTGAATCAGAAAAATTTGCTTGGCTAACACAACAAAACCGCATCACCAACACTACTTTACAAAATAGTTCTGACAACCTCGATATATTTTTTCTTGCACAAAAACTTAGGCAAGCATGTATTACTTTTGCCCATAGTGCTATCCAAAAAACAAATTACGATCATGGGCTACTCGAAAAAGCATTGGAATACTTGAGTACTGGCCGTTACATCAATATTCCTGCCGTTGGTATTTATTATTGGGGCTATAAGGCCATCACTAATCCCGAAGACGAAGCGGCTTATCAGCAATTCAAAACACTTTTACTTAAGGAAAGTAATATTTTTGAGGTATCAGAACAACGCGATCTATTTCTGATGGCCGCTAACTACTGTATCCGTAAAAAAAATACAGGTAATAAGGATTTCTCAAAGGAAGCGTTGGAAATTTATCAGCACGGGCTTTCTATCGGTGTTTTGTTGAGTGATGGCCAAATTTCGCGGTTTACTTACACCAATATTATCGTATTTGCCATTATTGAAAAAGATTTTGAGTGGGCAGAGGCGTTTATTCAACAATACTCCGATGTATTGGCCGAGCAGCACAAAGAACAAATACGTTCTTATAATTTGGCAAAACTAGAATTTGCCAGAGGAAATTATGATCGATCCTTGGAATACCTTCAATTGGCGGAATACAAAGACCTTTTATTCAACCTCTCCGTAAAAACTTTGGCATTGAAAATCTATTTTGAAACCAATAATATTAGTACACTACACGCCCATATTGATGCCATGCGCAATTTTATTCGAAGGCATAAAGAACTTGGATACCATGCAGAAATATTCCAAAACACACTGTCTTTTGCCCGCCGTATCCTGCTTTTGGCCACTTGGGATGAGGAAAAAAAAGTAGCACTTCGGCAACAAATAAAGGAGACAACTAAAGTGGCAGAAAAAGAATGGTTATTGGCCAAACTCGCGTAAAACCAACCAAATAGCTTTAATCCAACTGACTGAGCAGCCACCCTCGTTCCGCCAACACCTTGGTAGCAATAATTTCGTCTCGCAATGCCTGTTTTTTTGTCTCCTCTAATTTTTTAACGCCGCCCTCTCGCAGCATCTTGCGGGTAATTTTTATTAAATTTTGGTAATTTTCTCGTTGATACCCAATGCTCTTTTGGCGACGCAAATAGGTCAAAAAACTATCTAAATGCGATTCCAATACATCATGGTAACCTTTTTCGTAATATGCTTTGAGTAGGATAGAACGTGCATCAAGATTAGTGAGTGGGTCTGCAAAATCAGTTTCGCGGAGTAGGGTCATTGCTTGGTCGTGGTCATGCGTCCAAAAGCACCATACCGCCAAATTGTACGAGTAAGCGCTATGCTGTTCGCGTGGGTGCAAGTGTATGCGGTAGGTTTCGATAAAGGTACGCACCCACTCAAACTCACCGAGGTTAAGGCCGGCTGTGATCGTATTTTTATAGGTAAACCGCGATACTTGGCCGTACTCAAACAAGGCTCTATTTTCTAACCCGACCCTATAAAGTTCAAATGCTTCGCGCATAAAAAGCCTTTGCCCCTCATTGATCTTACGGATACAATAATTAAGCGCCAACAGATATAGGTCACGGCGTTCGTTGCCTCGGAACAAGTTCCAATGCAAAGTTAACAAATCTCTTGTAGTAAAAAATGCCTGCTCGTCGGAAGGGTCATTTAGTGCTTTGAGTAGGTTTTCGTAGGTGATAACGGCACTTGAATGCCTTTTCTGAGGTTGTTCTTCTATGTTTGACGTGTTTTTCGAAAAATTACGCATGGCAACTTGGCTGCATTCAAGCCGCAATTGGTTAAGGCGGAAAGCAGTATTGGTAAAATAGGCCATTTCGTCCAAGGAAATATCAATAGTTCGGCGTTGGAGCGAGGCGTGCTCCTGTCGTTCACGTTGTAGCAAATGCCGCATAGAAAAATATTGCTCATCGCGAAAAGGTTGCGCCTCCAGTATTTGGTGCGCCTGTTCTGATGCCTTTTCAAACGCTTGGTCGAGCCCTAATTGCCGCATTGCTCTGCAATGTTGGAGATGCACCGATGGTTGGTCCAATTGCCATTCCCGCCAGCCCAAATACGCGCGTAAAGCGTCCAAAAGCCACGACATAAGGTGGTTTACCTGCGCCTCTACAAATGGTTTATCTTTGTAAATATGTCCAAAAATGAGTTCTTTGGTCAATAAATCGGGACTTTTTTGAAGTTGGCTGGTCACATAGTCGAATAACTCCACTACTTCTGGGCGGCTGTTATGTATTGGCGACAACAACCATTTACGCGCCTCACGCAGGTCTTTTTTGTCCAATTTTTCGATGACTTGAAGTAGTAAACTTTGACGCATAACCTATGATTTGATATTGACGACACAAATTTAAGGTAAATCCAATAAATAACACTAATAAATTGTTGGTATTTTTTTGATGAAAAATATTATTAAAACCTTGATTTTCAATATTTTAATAACAAAAAATTTTTGACAAAACTATTAAAATGTTTTTTTACTGCTCACGGTGTACCTATACCTTTGTTGAAATTAAGTATTTGGACACAATTAATTATCATTTTGAACTTGGTCTTTTCCGCCTACACTTCCCCATTTTTTCGTTAGATAGTACTTCTATCCGCCTTAAAAATGGCTCGTCTAGCCTAAAAATACCTGCGTTCATTTCTGCAATTAATTATGTCCAAATACTTAACTCAAACCCGATTTAAAAAATAAAACTTATCATTCTTAATCTCAACAACATGCGAATTATTCTACTATTTTGTTTAACCATTTTGGCCTCGCGACTATTTGCGCAGGAGTTCTATATTAAATTCCCTGCTGATCGTTTAATAACTGAATGTGTTCCGAATGATGACTTTGGTACACCCACAGTTTACAACCCAAATGATGCTGCAATCTCGATTACTTATACAGATGAATGGGATTTTATTCTTCCTGATGTTTGCTTAGCCATAGCTCGTAACTGGCGGGTTATTTTGCCTGGTTTTGACCCCGTGACAGATGGGTGCGAATATGTACCAAATCCAAACCCTAATAATTTTTCTAACCATCCGTCAAACTTACCTGGGCCAACTGTATCCCCCGAAGGTACACCTGCTCCATGGGAATCAACCATAGTAAAAATAAACGCTACCGATCCCTTGCCTACAAACTTTAGCATTTTTTGGAATACTACTGCAAAATGCTACTCTTATCGTCAAATCATCAAAATTACAGACATAGAAGACCCATATATAATCGATTGTCCAACAGGAACCGTTTTTCTCCCCGATACCAGCACGAATGATCCTTATCTCTGGCACGAGCCTTTTTGGTTCGATAGCCTTACGGGGTTGTACGATTTAACAGATGGAGCAGCCCCTTTATCCATTACAGGTAGGGACGATTGTTGGGGTCTTAATATTAATTTCCGATACCTGCTTTTTATTGATACAGATAATAATGGTACAATGGAAACCGTAGTTAATAGTGCAAACCCGCCAGCACCGGGCGAAATAAATTTTGAAAATGTGTTCAACCCTAATTTTCAAGGAGGTATTCCACGCAGTTTTGACCGTAGGGCGGTTCCAAACAATGAAAAATATACCTTCGGTTATAATACTACAACCTTTAATGATGGTACTCTCTACAACAGAACAGCTACGGTAGTCTGGAGAACACAAGCCAACCCCAACAGTACAGCAATACCACAATTACCTGCTGGGCGACACAAAATAAAATGGTTCCTTGAAGACCAGTGTGGCAATGAGACCGTATGCGAATATGATTTTATTATTGCGAGGGATAATGGTATTGGATATCAGGTAATTACGGGTCAAATAAAGTACGATACCAACAATAATTGTATAGCAAATTCAATCGAAGTGGCCATGTCGAGTGGATGGGAGGCCATACTTAACAAGGTGGACAATGGTGGAAATATTATCGACGAAAGGTTTAGCGTAGTAGGTTTGAACAATACTTATCGCTTTTTAGTCGAATTGGGCACTTATAAACTCCATATTTCACGTCCAAACGATTATTGGAGCAACTGCCAACAAGATACCACTTTTAGTATTGCACAAGGCGGCGACACTACTATCATCAACGTTCCCGTACAATCGGTTGTTGATTGTCCATTATTGGAAACCTCTATTGGCACTTGGGGACTGCGCCGCTGTTTTGACAATACCTACAATGTACGATACTGCAATATGGGAACTTCTACTGCCAACAGTGCCTATATTAGCGTGGAACTTGATCCGGAAATGACTTTTGTTAGTGCAGGAATACCCGTTATTAATGAAGGAAACCAAGTATATCGCTTTAACATTGGTGCGATACCGGCGGGG
Organism: Chitinophagales bacterium; assembly: GCA_043764095.1. GTDB lineage: Bacteria > Bacteroidota > Bacteroidia > Chitinophagales > Saprospiraceae > M3007. The sequence goes on along the minus strand of JAYUKX010000197.1, from coordinate 104,082 downwards.
TTTTGTGGACAATTTCCGCTTACGGTAAATCTCAATTGTGCAACAACTACCCTTGGCCAAACGCATTGTATAGAGAGCCATATTTATCCGGATTCAATATGCTTACCCGGTTTTTGGTCGGGTGCCAATGTGGGCGTTTCGGGTATTTGCGAACCAGATTCGGTCGTTTTTGTACTCCGAAATACAGGGCCAGTCGCTACTTCCTTGCTAGAGTATATTGTTATTGAGGATAATATCATTACGCGTCAAGGCAGTTTTGAGATACCTGCATTGGATTCCATGCTGGTGAAAGTACCTGCTAATGGAAGTACTTGGACCTTATTGGCAGAACAAGAACCCGGCAATCCCAACAATATTTACCCTAATGCAGTGGTAGAGGCTTGTGGTATAAATGCAAATGGCTCGTATAGCGTTGGCTTTGAATCTCAATTTGGAGAAGTTGACAACGATCCATTTGTTTCTATTGATTGCCAGCAATCGATCGGCTCGTTTGATCCAAACGATAAAACAGGCTATCCTATCGGTTATGGCCCCAAACATCAAATAGAACCCGATCAACCCTTGGAGTACTTGATACGTTTCCAAAATACGGGTACTGATACTGCTTTCCGCGTTATTGTGGTGGATACACTGCCTGAGTTTCTGGATGTTAGTACGATCAGCGATTTAGTTGCGAGTCATTCAAATCGGTTTGAGATATTGGGTTCGGGCATACTACAGTTCCATTTTAACCAAATTATGCTGCCCGATTCCAATGTAAACGAACCGGCCTCGCATGGTTTTATCAAATTTAGCATTAAACAACGCCCCAATCTGCCATTGGGAACAATCATCCATAATTCGGCTACCATCTATTTTGATTTTAACGAACCCGTTATCACCAATACAACACTGCATACCATCGGAGTTGAGTATATCCTTTCCGGTGTTGATGCGCCTAATACACCATTGTCCTATACGACACTTACCGTAATGCCCAATCCCGTAAACACCCCAACAAAACTTGTTTTTAAAGGCGTAAATGTAGAAAATGGCCGTTTTGAACTGCGCAATAGTCAAGGTAGCAGCATTATTCGCCAAAGTATGAAAGGGAATATTGTGGATTTGGAAGGATATCATTTACCTGCTGGCATCTATTTCTTTCAGGTGTTGGATGGTACACGGATGGTGGGTATTGGAAAATTGATGGTGAAATAGCAGACCTAAATAGTTGCAAAATAAAAATATCCTAACAAAAATAAGCGTATGAGATTATTTTTAAAAATTATAGTTGTATCCATTATTCCATTGTGCAATGTTTTTTCGCAATCCAATGAAATTGAATGGGTTAAGACAATTTCGACCAATCCGCCCGATGCAAATACTAGTCCGTTCCCACTTGATCTGTGGACGGATGCGGAAGGCAATACAGTATTGATTGTAAATTTTGACAAGCCGATTCGTTTCGATAATGGTATTACGGTGGCCAATAACACCAATGAGCAGCAATATGCAATAGTAAAATATAATAGTCTTGGCGGACTACTTTGGCATCAAACCATTCGAGGAGAAGATGCTGGTACTCCTTCTTTTATCGGTTTAAGTACCAAAATTTGTGGCGACCAACAGGGCAACACCTATGTATTGGGCAGTTTTAGTACACAAAAAGTGTTTTTTGGCACTGCGACGAGCATCACCAAGTCCTGTGTTTCCTGTGAGGAACTTTTTTTGGTCAAATACGATCCAAATGGGCTTGTTCTATGGGTCAAAACCTTTACATCCGATGGAACAGGCTCAAATAAATCTATCGGAATTGATACCGATTTGGAAGGCAATCTCTATGTAGCGGGCGTAAATGGCAGTAATACCATGAATTTCGGGACGTATTCATTCCCAAATCTCAATAATAGACAACAGTTTATAGCCAAAATATCGCCCGATGGCAACTTAATTTGGTTCAATTCGCCGGTCTTTGGTGTTGATACCAGTTTCGTCAACCCTATCCTTTTTTCGGTGAGCGACAATGGTACGATCTATGTAGCAGGTTCATATGGTCCCTCCAAAATTGATTTTGGCAATGGGGTTCAATTAGACATTTTTTCTGGGTTTAATGATTATTTGACACAATACAACTCCAACGGTGTCGCCCAATGGGCAAAAAACTTCAACAATGGAAACATTGCTGAAATGAACGATATAGACGCTATTGATAACGAAAGAGTACTTGTGACCTTCAATGGACTGACGGGCATACGAAGCGGTATTATCAACATTGTTACAGGCAATTCACTCAGCATGGCCGTGCTCTTACAATGTTCAAAAAACGCCATAATAGTGAAGGAAACTGTTAATTTTCAGGATGTAACCAGTTATCCTTTTAATGCTGTTGTCGCGTTGACCTATAATGAATACTACATTGGTGGGTATTTTCAGGAGACCATTTCTTTGGGCGCAACCAATTTAGAAGCCAATATTTGTGTAGATGGGTTGCTCGTAAAAAACCGAGAAAACGGCAGTTCGATCCCTAATATTTATCAATTTGGGGAGAGTGGTTGCGAATATATAAATTCGGTTAGCTACAGTAATGCCTTGGATGCCGACCAAATGGGCAATACCTATTTTGTAGGTGGCTTAACAGAGGGTGGTAGTTTTGGAGGTTCGTTACCCAATGTATCTGCCATGTTTTTAGCAAAACGCAGCAGCCCTCCGGTGGGTAATAATGAACCTAATACGCAGCATACTAAGGTATTTCCTAATCCAAATACAGGCAGTTTTCAAGTTCAATTTGGAACAATACCGCAAAACGCAACCTTGGTCTTAACTGATATAATGGGCAAAGTGGTATATCGCACCCTCGCCAATACCAGTACCATAGACCTGCATTTAGATTTGCCCAATGGGCTTTATTTGATGCAATATTTGGATAGAAATCAATTAGTTAAGGTTAAGATAGTAGTGGCTAATCCGTAACTTGTTTACTTTATTTGTTGAAAAACCAAAGTATTTTTATACTGCCAATAGGCTTTGCGCAAAGATTCAGCAAAGTATATGCAAAGCACTTGTAAATTTGCTATTTTTGCATCATGCTTACACCTTCGTTTTTCTTCAGGATTGCTTTATTAATTTGCAGTACCACTCAAATTGCTCATGCGGACGAGTACTCGGTATTTAGTTTTATTGAATTATCTGCCATGAGCGATGAGGTATTGGTTGTTCGGCCAGATTTTGAAAATGCTCCATGGATTAAACGCAAACCCAAAAGTTCTTATACCACTGGTGGTTATTTATTAAAGGTATGCGTCACCGAAGTATTGCGTTCTAGGCATTTAAAAGTAGGCGATACGATATTGATAGACGATTATGGTATGTACAATTGGCCAATAAATACGATATTGACCAACGAAAACGATACCAAAATGCTTGTTTTTTGTACCAATAAAGAAAAAGGCAATGAAAACCCCTACAATGGATTACCTGCCATGTACCTGCATTCGTCTGGTATTCGGTTAATGAACACAAACAACTTGATTTATTATGTTTTTCAACACGAAAACCCTGGAAACTTTAACTTTTATGAAGCCAAACTAGACACTACTTTTTTCCCTTATCGCAATTCCGGCGAAATGCTCGAAAACGTAAAACTCCAAATCCGTAAAATTGATACCTTAGTTATGTTCCAAAACGTGGAAGACGAGGATAAAAAGGTTGCATTACTCTTAAACTGGCTAAGGAACAATAGTAGAAACTTTAAAGACTATGCTTTCTCCGGAAATTGGGGATTTGAAAATTTTCCCCCATTGATCATGCTTAAATATTGTAGCAACTGTGCTAATATTTGGAAAGGTGTAGTGCTACAAGAGCAAATCTATGATAACCGCTATTTTAATATTTTTGCAGAAAACACCTATGAAAGTATGTTTTCAGCAGTGTTTAAGGCCAATCCCTCCCCACCTGCGCACTGTGCTCACTTTATGATGGAAAAATTTCTGACCGCCCCTACGGTAGCGCAACGTTACTGTGCTTACCATATTCTAGGGTTTGGCTCATATGATTACGGTGTAATATCCCAACAAGAAGCGGTAAATATGTTCCCATTGATCAAAAAACATTTTTTTAGCCTTAGTCCTATTGACCAACTTAGGATAGTGGAATATTATATGGGAACAATGACTCAAAAGGAACATTTTAAGGAATCATATATTGAACTAGTACCAGGGTCTTTTGAATTTTTCAAACAGGTATATTTTACCAGCATACCGAATACGCCTGTTTGGAAAGAATTGGATTTGTTGCTTTGGAAATGATCGCGTTATTGACTTCTACTAAGGCCATCCGCCGATTTTATTTATTATTTTCAGATTTAAAAATCATTTATTTTAACCTATTCAAACAGCGCATCCATCGTCAAAGTTTTTTGCACCAAACTGCCCGCATATTCGTTATTTACGGATCCAAATGTAGAGATTAGCGTTAGAAATACTGATTATTTTACCACGATAATTGGCTATAAAGGCACAAAAAAGTAAGATAATACCAAGAATGGGTCGTATCTTTGGAATGGCGGGAATATGAACAGCGTAAAGGGATCAGCCCAAAGTGATAATTATTATGTACACGTACCTATGTTTTACGAAGAAACAATTTTTTCAAAAAATCAATTTTATAAGATTCTGTCCATTTATCAGTAACCATAACACAAAAATTACTTACAAATCCATTTTTCTCACCGAGCAGAAAATAGTTATCAATTTTAACATTTTCAATTCCCCCATAAATATGGGCAAGAAGAGCATATCTCACCAACTCTTCTCGCCCATATAAAAACAGGAGAAATACTTTTTAATTACAAATATTAAGCCTCCTAAAAAATCACTTGTGTCAACAAACCGAAATCCAAATCAAAGCCCCAAAGGGGCGTTACATCTAGCCCAGGGCAACGCCCTGGGGCCTATATATGTGTGTGTATGCGCGCAGTGATGAGACATATTATAACCCCCATCATCATTTTCCCGCCACCTTCACCAATTGATAAGTAGCAACACCCTCCGAACCACGCACCAAAACAATATACCCACCCGCAGGCAAATGCCCCAACGGTAATTGAACTTGATTGAGTCCTTGCCCAAGCACACCTAATGCATTGAAATACATTTGTTTACCCGTATAATCTCGCACTTCCACCATTATTTCGGAACTACGCACCAAGTTTAGGTTCAACCAAGAAATATCGCTCGTAGGATTCGGGCTGATTGTCCCCTCAAAACCCAACAGTTCTGGATTATTTTCAGTACCTACAATAACGGCTTCATTAGGAGGCAAATTAATTTCATCTACATAAACACGATCTGGCTGTACTGTACCGAATTGATCTTTTTCATAAGTCCACATCAAATTATGGAAACCGGCCGTAATCGGGAACGCTACTACACTCCAAGGTTTAACACCTGTCCATTCGCCTATTTTTACATCATCGACATAAAAACGGAGGAAATCGTAGTTTTCTTCACAACCCGTACGCAGAGCAAAAGAAACTTCACCGTCCTGCAAAATATTCAAATTCAAAGCCATTTTCGAGGTTTGGTTGTGCGTAATCAAACCCGAGCGAGCACAAGATGTACCAGAATAAGGATTTGTAGAGGTAATCGCCCAAGGCTTAGTACCACTCATCACCCATGGATAAATGGTGAAATTTTGGGATTCAAAATTCTCAACAATAGGATTTACATTAATATCAGCAACCGTTAAACTAGCAGAATAACCACTTGCAGATATTTCATACAAAAGATCAAATTCCGAAGCACTTGGCGCACCAGCACCAATTTCCAAATAGAAAACAGCATTGGCAGTACCACCATCGGCAGTAAGCACACCCAGCGATTGAGCAGGGCTGATTATTAACCAAGGCACATTTGAAACTACTGTTGCGTTGGCTAAAGGGCTATTGGAATGGCCATTATTGATGTTTTTAACGGTCAGTAGTAAGGTTTCTCCCGATTCAAAACGACCATCACTGTCGCTATTAGCACTTTCTACCAAAGTATAACTGGTTGCTTTGAGTGCTGGCGCATTCAGTTCCACCGTAAATGGAACATTCAATACTTGTCCGTTGCTGTATTCAATTTCGAGGGTAAATGCTACTGTATGTTGGTCGGGTACTACTGCTTTTACATCAAAAGAAAATGCCGCAGGAAGCGCAACTGATGTACTGTCCACAATATCGCCTACCATTTCCGATTGGTCTATAATATTGATATTGGTATCCGATGACGACAAAGTAATCATTGTGGCTGTTGCGGGTTCTAATCCTATATTTTTCAAAACAATATCCAAAGCGATTTTTTCGCCGTAATCTACTTTTTGGTTATTGTTGCCTACCGTTTCTTGTATAGCGATGGATTGACTCACAACATAAGGCCCAGAGGCCGGAACAATTGAAACATTACCTTGATATGGAATATAATTGAATTGTGTGCCAGTTACCATAATATCGCCTACATTATTCAACGCAGGGAATTGGAAGGCTGCAACGCCGTTGGTAACAATGGCTGTCGCTAATGTTTGTCCATCAAAGTAAAGGGAAACCAACGCACCTTCCACCGGGCAATCCACGGCATAGGTTGTGGCTCCTAAATAAATATTAGGTGTATGATTGGCCGTAAGTGCTAGTGGCAATCGCGTGCGTGGGCTGAAAGTTGGTTCGCAAAAAGGATTCCAAACATCAGCCATATCCGTACCAGCCGTACCATACGCCGCAATCATTAGAGCATTACCGAAAGAGGCCATTGCACCCATAACAGGCACCAATGTGGTACCATTACCATCAATAAGGTATTGATTCATACCATCTTGGCCTTCCATGGGTGGCGCCCAACTTTGGAAATCACTGGAAAAAAAGCCCCCAATGGAGCCCCATGCTTCACCAGTAGCAAGGTTTCCAGCGCGTTGGATGGCTTCGCCGAGGCACTCACCATTGGTAAAATTGCCCGTACAACAAGCGACAGAAATCAAAATGGGGTAACGATGCGTATTACGCAATTCACCTACTGCATCAACATTAAAATTGCCACTGACTAGCCCCTGTTCCCAGCCGTGTCCCGTATAATTATAGATACTTACGCCGCGACCATTCATCACCGCAACCAATTCTGAGTTTATGGGATTACCATTTTTATCCGCCGTTTCACTACCGGGTGTAGGGGAAATACTAGCGTGGTTGCCATCGTAAAATTCCCAATATTTTTCGTATCCATCGGCTAAGTGCTTGGCTTTCCATTCGTTACTTTGCTCGTAATCGGCTTGGTTATCATCACCGATACCGACACCCTCGTTGGAGCAAGAAGCCATACCTGTCGCTAACCAATTAGCATCAACGTCAACCAATGGTGTTTTTTCATAATCCAAATTACGGTTCACCATCACCGTCAATTGTGCTGGGGTGGACGCATGAAAACGACCTACCAAAATTTCAGGAAAATGGTCGTTTCCTTCCATATATCCCAAGCAATTATCGCAGGAATATATACTTCCGGGGCGTACTAGTGGCGGCATTGCCAATTCATCGGCAACAAGTAACAGATAATTTATGCCTTTTGTGTCATAGTAATCTTTTACATAATTATAAATCGCGGCAGGTGTATTATCGCCAATTTGAGATAACTTAACAACGGTAGTATGGATACCCATTTGGCGTTTCCAAGCCACCAATGGAGCAAGCGCGTCATTCAGTTCGTCTTTAATGATGACCAACATCGTTTCTGGCACTTCGTAGCCTCTGTATTGGGTGAGTAGGCGTTCATCAAAATTAGGGAAAAACTTTTTGTACATTTGGGTAAAAGTCCTGCTCGGCGACCGTTTATGATCTGCATTCACTTCATTTTCGCCAACGCCTTCTGTTTTAGTCAATTTGAATTTGAGCGTTTTAACCAGTATCAGTTTTTTTGTTACCGGATTATACATTGCGGGGTTCAACCAAATCGTTTGCCCACGTGCATCTCGCCAAACAAATGGGGTTTGAAGATCAGCCTCAGCTTCAGGGAATGTTGTACTTTTTTCATATTCAGCACCATAAGTATAAGGAACATCTTTGGGATTGATATTTCTTTTTATATCTCCTTTAGATGGCGCAATTTCAATTTGCTCCGACGCAACATCCAGTTTTATGTCCATGAGTTCGTACCGCATGATGCCTTTTTGTGGAATCATAAGCGGTAAAGCCACCTTGGGTACATCTGGCGCACCCGCTTTGAGCAAAGGCGTACCTTTGTCAATATGAAGCACAAAAGCAGATCCTCTTGGTGTAACCACAGATTCTTGCGTAATGTCACCAAATTGCACTTCCACAATTGTTTCTTCTGCGGTTTGTGAAATAATTTGGATCGTCGTTGATTTCTGACCACTTGCCAAAGCGATCGTCAGCAGAAAAAATAATCCTGTAAATAAATGTTTCATAAAATGAGCAATTGATTATGTTCTCGTTAATTTTTAACGATGAATGTTTTAGTAAAAAAAGTAGATTTTAATATATAAATACCAGAAGACCATTTTTTTATATTAATTTCTGATAATTCATTCAATTTACCCGTCCACATTATTTGTCCCGTGGAAGCACAAATAGTGGTTGGATATGTATTTAGCCTCGTGTCTAAATTTTGATGTACATACAAAATATCGGATACAGGATTAGGCCAAATTTTTATTCCCTGCTCCAAAAAAGGCGTACTACTGCTCACAAATCCGGGAGTATGCACCTCGAAATATACATCCTGAAAATCGGTATCGTCCCCTACCCTACTTACCCTGAACCATATCCATGCTGAACCGGCTACCGCATTGGGTAAAACTACTAATTTCAGGTATGGCTGTATTGTATCGTATGCAGGTAGCATCGTTTTACCGGGCGGAATATTGGTATAGCACGTGCCATAATCGCACAAAGAAATGTCCCAACCTAAAGGAATGGTAGCATCGGCTAAACGCCATTTCAGGTGCAAGGAGTCCGTATTTACGTTATCCTCAAAATAGATATAACACTCATTGGCCAAATTTGGCAAAACTTCTTGCTCCAATACTGCTCCGGGCAGGGGAAAAAAGGTCTGTGCAGGCAGTTGAATGGTCATGCCCGCAAGCACAAAAAGCGTAAAAATTAACTTTTGCATCTATAAAATGAATTAAGGTGTAAAAATAGAGATAATTATTCGATTTTTGCGCAAAAAAAAGATCAATCATGCTCCGTCATATTGCATATTTACCCCCGCTAGAATGGTTTGCGCTTCCTGAGCAGGATACCACCATTACCGTGGAAGCCATGGAGCATTACCAAAAAGGTTCCTCGCGCAACCGTTGCCTGATAGCGGGCAGCAATGGAATACAACGATTGAGTATTCCGCTTGAAAAAGGTAAACACCAGCAAACGCCGATCAGATCCGTACGCATTGCTTACCACGATAATTGGCCATTGGTGCATTGGCGTTCCATACAATCGGCTTATGGTAATGCACCATTCTTTGAGTATTATGCAGACGAATTGAATGCTATTTATACCAGTAAACCGGAGTTTCTTTTTGATTTCAATGTTTCGCTCTTAGCATTTGTGCTCAAAAAAGCAAAATGGCCACGCAATATCGTCTTTAGCGATGCATATGCCCCCACGCCCCCCGAACCTATTGTGCCCTATACGCCAAAGCGATACCCACAAGTATTTGAAGACCGATTTGGATTCCAACCGGGTCTATCTGTTTTGGATGCATTAATGTGTTGTGGCAATAATATTCCGTTATAATAGCACTAAACCATACTACAAAATAATAGACCTATCTTTGCGCCCACATGAAACTCTATATTATAGCAGGCGAGGCATCGGGTGATCTGCATGGCTCCAATTTGTTGAAAGCCATCAAATCCGTTGCGCCAGATACGCAATGTCGTGTTTGGGGCGGCGATATGATGCAGGCTGCCGGCGGTGAATTGGTCAAACATTACCGCGATCTGGCTTTTATGGGCTTTGTGGAGGTGATCGCTAATTTGAGGACGATATTGCACAATATTGCTTTTTGCAAAGAAGATATTACGCGTTTTCAACCCGATATTGTAGTGTTTATCGACTATCCAGGCTTTAATTTGAGGATTGCTAAATGGTTAAGACAAGAAGTAAATGCCGGGCGATTGGCCTCAAAATCGGTGTATTATATTGCTCCGCAAATTTGGGCTTGGCATACTTCCCGAGTACACGATATTAAACGAGATTTGGACAAAGTACTCGTTATTCTTCCATTTGAAAAAGCCTTTTATGAAAAGCATGGTGTCTATTGCGAATTTGTAGGACATCCGCTTTTGGATGTATTACACCCCGTCACAACGGAAGCAAAATCGGTGCAAAAGACCATTGCGCTTTTGCCCGGCAGCCGATTCCAAGAAGTAAAGCGGATATTGCCAATTATGCTTTCAGTAATTCCAAAATTTATTGATTATCAATTCGTTATAGCGGCATCTAGTTCTATTCCTTTGGCTGTTTACGAGGAAATCACTGCTCCTTATGGTAATATCTCTATCGTTACCGGAGATACCTATGGCGTACTCCTCCGTTCGGATGCGGCTTTGGTCAAATCGGGTACCTCTACCTTGGAAACGGCCCTTATTGGCATACCACAGGTCGTGTGTTATACTGGCAATCGGCTTTCTTATGAAATTGCAAAAAGGCTGGTAAAAATTGGGTATATCTCTTTGGTCAACCTCATTGCTGATGCGCCTGTTGTAGAAGAATTGATCCAAGATAATTTTAATACTGCAACGCTTGAAAAAGCACTTCATGCTATTTTAATACCCGAACATGCCCAAAAAATGAAAGCCGATTACAGGAGTATTCGTGCTGCGCTGGGCGAAGAAGGCGCCTCTTTACGCGCAGCAAATGCCATTTTAGACTGAGCATAGTTAGGTTTTGTGTATAAAGATTTTCATGCACAAAACCCACAGCGCCGAAGTATATCTTTTGCATAATACTGGCATTTGTCAAAAGAGCAAACCATTTTTAGAAAAATTAAATCGACCTTTATTCTTAGGAATGAAATTTAAATAAAGGTACAAATTTGGGGAGATGGTTTTGTCTCTATCAAGGCATGAAGAGGGCGTTTAGTGGTGCTAAACAACCGATGAATAACGAAGAGAGGGGCAAAATGAAGCCGCCAAATCTGTACCTTTGTTTAAATTTCATTCCTTAAATTCGTTCTTTAATAACTTATCGTAAATCGTGAAAAAATTTATTCAAATTGCTTTCTATTGCTTATTTGCCCAACTTGTTGCGGCACAAACTACCATTAACCCAAAGATTGCACCCGAACTAAGGGCGGCTTTCCAACGTGGCGAGCAGCAAGATGTATTGCTGGTGATGACGGTACAAGCCGATCTCCAATCGGCAGCCACTATACACGGCAAAGCCAACAAAGCCAAATATGTTTTTGAGCAATTACAGGCAATTTCTAATAGTACCCAAGCCAATGTGCGCGCTTTTTTGAAAGAACAAAAGGCTACGGCGAACAGTTTTTATATCGTCAATGCCATTTCGGTAAAAGGCTGTACGGGCAATTTGGCCAATTTACTCGCTAATTTTCCTGAAATTCGCGCTATTTCGGCTGATCCAAAGGTCGAATTGAATAAACCTGCTTTCTCGTTACAACCCATCACGGCCAATCGCGACAACGTAGAATGGGGCGTACAAAAAATAAATGCACCACTTGTTTGGAACCTTGGTTTTACCGGACAAGGCGTTACCGTTGGTGGAGCAGATACTGGCTACGATTGGGAGCACCCCGCTATTAAACCGCATTACAGAGGATTTAATACCGTAACAAATACCGCCGACCATAATTATAACTGGCACGATGCTATTTTTGACAAAAGTCCTTTAAACGCAGATTCGCTTAACCCATGTGGCTTCAATGCGGCACAGCCATGCGATGACCAAAGCCATGGCACTCATACAATGGGTACGATGACTGGCGATGACGGACAAGGTAACCAAATTGGTGTAGCACCTGGCGCCAGTTGGATCGGTTGCAGAAATATGGAGCGTGGTTGGGGGCAGCCCTCTACTTATATCGAATGTTTTGAGTGGTTTTTGGCTCCGACCGACCTCACTGGCAACAATCCTCAACCCTCTAAAGCACCCGATGTCATCAATAATTCGTGGTATTGCGCCGTAGATGAAGGCTGTACCGACCTTACGATCAATGAAATGATGCGTTTGGCAGTCATTAATTTGAAGGCATCCGGTGTGGTGGTGGTGGTGAGTAATGGCAATTTTGGTGGACCTTGTGATAGGACTTATGGCCCTCCTGCTTATTTTGAAGAGAGTTTTAGCGTTGGTTCTACGCAAGAAAGCGATACAATTTCTAATTTCAGCAGTCGTGGCCCAGTCACTATTGATGGCAGTAATCGTGTAAAGCCCAATGTTTCTGCCCCAGGTCAATTTGTACGCTCTTGTGTCCTCAACGGAGGATATGCTTCGTACAGCGGCACCAGTATGGCCGGTCCACACGTGGTAGGATTAGTTGCGCTTATTTTTTCGGCCAACCCATCGTTGAAAGGCGAAGTATCCTTGATCGAAGAAATTGTGGAATCTACCTGTTTGCCCATAATTGGCTTGAATGATTGCAGTGATAATAACGGTTTGGATTATCCCAATAACACATACGGATATGGTCGGGTAGATGCACTAGTGGCCGTACAAAAGGCTTTGGCGGTATCAACTAATGATAACATTCAAACCGATATTGAGGTATTGAGTTTCCCCAATCCAGTTTTGGATCAATTGTATTGGAATGTTACACATTACGAAGGTGAAATTACGATAAAAATGTTTGATACGAATGGCCGAATGATTATAAATACGCAAAAAATGAATCAAAATGGCCAATTATTGTCTGTTTCTTTAAAAAATCAACCTAGTGGTATATATTTTTGGCAATTGGAAATGGATGGAATGCCAACCAAATCTGGGAAAATAATGTTGGGGAAATAATGGTATTGGTGTAGAGACGTTACAATGCAACGTCTCTACGTTAATCCAATACAACCAAAGGCAATTAATACAAGAATATGTTATATTTCGGCCCTGTAGGTTTTGTGCATGATAATCCAATAAATCGATGCATAAAACCTAACGACCCTCAATACACATATAAAAACAGTTACTTAGCAACGAGTACTTTTTGAATAATCACTTGTTGACCATTTGTCCAACGGAGCAGGAATATACCACCATTAAATAGGCTTAGGTCAAACATTTGAGCATATTTACCTGTATCCGTTTTAACGGATTGCTCTACCATTAGTTTGCCATTTAAGTCAAATATGCTAAAGTGATTCATTTCTCCCGCTTTAACGTTATCCATATTTACGACCAACCAATCCATTGCGGGGTTCGGATAAGTAATCATATTCGTCTGAATAATATCGGTGGTGCTCATTTTATTACTACTGTCATCCGAAATCAAATTATACGGAGTGATAAATATTTTTTTATTTGACCACTTGCTATGCCCGCCCGTGCAATATGTACGCACTTTATATTTGTACAAACTACCTGGCAGAAGGCCATTTAGCACAACAAAAGTATCGGTAGTGCTCAGCGTGAAATGCTGGTTTACATTACCTTGGCGTTCTACTTCCACCAAATAACTAAATGCACCTTGAACTGAGTTCCATGATAAAGTTGCGGTAGTAATTGTAATATTTAATGCCTTTACACCGCTTGGTTTTGAACAAGACTGGTCGTCATTACTGGAAGCAACTTGTCCATTTGAACTATTAAATACGATCCAATTACTCCAAGCACTCTGTGTACCATTGGAACACAATGTTTTGATTTTCAATTTATAATAATGATTTGGCAATAGGTTATCAACAGTATAAGTTGTGTTATTTACGGTAGCAGTATCTTTGAAATATATAGGATTATTATCCGCATTTTCTATTTCAATTTTATATGCCAACGCACCTGTAATAGCACCCCAACTTACTGTAATTTTATTACCCATTGGATTAGAAAGCATAATCAAAGATGGTGTTTGGCATGAACCATTACCACCGCCGCCATTGCTACTAGTGGAAAAATTGTACCAAGACGACCAATCACTTTTATCCTCGGCACATTTTGTACGTACTTTGAATTTGTAACTACCATTGGGTAATAATCCAGCAGCAGTGTATGAATTGGTCAGTAAGAATACTTCAACGGCATACGGAGGTGTTGAGCCTTCTTGTTCTATTTCCACCCAATATCCTAGTGAGCCCGGCACGCTATTCCAAGTTAAATTGGCCGTAGCAGAGGTAATAACTGCCGTGAGACCAGTGGGCGTTGAACAATTATTTTGAGGGGAATTGGGATGGCCCTGTACAGTTAGTAATCCTGAGAATAATAATCCCAGAATAAGCATAAGTTTAATTTGCATAATAAAGTTGTTTAAATGACGCATAAATTAGATTTTAATTCCGTGAATAATCGGTACGCAAATGTATATGCTCCTCGAAATGGTGACCAAAACATTCATACTCAATTAGGCAATGATGAGTGCTGAATCGGTAAATTCCATATCGGAAGTTTTATTGAAGGAATGCTATTACTATAAATCTGCTCTAACTTAAGTCCAAATATTTACCCATCATCCACCTCAGATTTCGCCCAATTTCGGCGAAACAACCTAATAAATAAGATCAATAGAGGTAATCAAAAAAAACGAATTATCTTTGCGCCGCACAAACAAGTTAACACACAACGATGAAATATTTTTTGACACTATTTGCGCTGACACTTGCGCCCATCTTCCTATTTGCTCAAAAACCTTCAACAAAAGCCATTTTGCGGGGAACCGTTTATGACAAAGTAACGACACAGCCCATATCCTTTGCCACCATTAAACTAGAAGGTGCGTCATTGGGTACCTCTACGGATATTAATGGATTCTTTACCCTTCCTGATATTCCACCAGGAACATACACTGTGATTGCCTCTTACTTGGGTTACGAAGATTTCAAATCTCAGGTCACGATGGTAAAAGGGGAAATACAATTTTTAAATATATACATCGCTGAAAACGTGACTAATATAGGCGAAATTGTTATTTCTGGAAAGAAGCAACAAGCGAAAACTGATGTTCAAGTATCTAAATTACAGGTCACGCCTAAGCAGATACGCTCCTTGCCATCCGCTGGCGGACAAGCCGATATAGCACAGTATCTTACGGTATTGCCCGGCGTCATTTTTACCGGTGACCAAGGTGGACAGTTGTATATCCGCGGTGGTTCTCCTGTTCAAAACCGTATCCTATTGGATGGCATGACCATCTATAACCCATTCCACAGTATTGGTTTTTTCTCTGTTTTTGAGACAGAGTTGATCCGAAATGTTGATGTACTCACAGGCGGTTTTAATGCCGATTATGGTGGTCGTATTTCTGCTGTGGTGGATGTAAAAACACGCGAAGGCAATAGAAAACGCCTATCAGGACTAGTTTCGGGTAGCCCTTTCCAAGCAAAAGTATTGGTCGAAGGCCCCATCATTCCACTCAAAAAAGATGGAGGAGGCAGCATGTCCTTTATCTTTACTGGTAAAAAAGCGTTGATCAATCAAGTTGATAAAACACTGTACAATTATGTTAATGATGGCGATGGCGTTCCATTTGATTATCAGGATGTGTACGGAAAGGTATCCGTTTTATCTGGAAATGGTAGTAAATTTAATGTGTTTGGTTTTAATTATACCGATAAAGTAGATTCAAAATTGATCGATTTTGGTTGGAATAGCCAAGGTGGTGGTATGGATTTTACTGTTGTTCCGCAGAGTTCTAATACGATCTTAAGCGGCACATTGACCTATTCGGGCTACGATTCCCGGAGTGAAGAGGTCGGTCGTGATCCACGTACCAGCGGTATTCAGGGTTATTATGCTGGTTTGAATTTTACCAATTTTGGTCGTGTAGATGAAGTAAAATATGGTATTGAATTGAATGGTTTTAATACCAAATTTAAATTTACCAATTTTAAAGGTATTGATATTGCTCAAGACGAAAACACGACGGAAATTGGTTCTTATGTACGCTGGAAACGGAAATTGGGTGGTTTTGTGATCGAGCCAGGTTTTCGTGTGCAATATTACCAATCTCTTGGAGAAATATCCCCTGAGCCTCGTTTGGGCTTAAAATACAATATTTCTGATCGTATCCGCTTTAAGGCTGCGGGTGGCTTGTACTCCCAAAACCTACTTTCTACGGTCAATGAGCGCGATATTGTGAACCTATTTGTAGGCTTCCTTGCTGGCCCTGAATCTGCGGTATATCAAATTGGTGAAGATTATAAAAAACCAGGGGCAAAAGTAGCCAAGCACCGCCTCCAAAAATCATGGCATGCTGTGGGTGGTTTTGAATTTGATATTTTGGACAATTTTGACCTCAACGTAGAGACTTATTATAAGAAATTCACACAACTATTGGCTTTGAACCGCAACAAAACGGATAAAGCCGCTCCCGATTATGTCGTTGAAAAAGGCGATGCGTATGGTATCGATTTTTCGGGTAAATATGAAGGCAAGCGTTATTATATTTGGGGTGCTTATTCGTATGGTTTTGTTACGCGTTTTGATGGCGTGCAAACCTATCCGCCCGTTTTCGACCGCCGTCACAATATGAATTTGGTCGGTACTTATCAAATGGGTAAGAAAAAAGAATGGGAATTTGGGGTGCGTTGGAACCTAGGTTCAGGGTTTCCATTTACCAAAACACAAGGTTTTTATACCAACTATAATTTCGACGACGGTATCAGTTCCGATGTTTACGGCGGCAATAGTGGCGCCAATGACTTAGGGCTAATTTACGATGACCAACGTAATACAGGTCGCCTACCCTATTACCACCGTATGGACGTTTCGCTCAAGCGGATCATCAAATTTGGCAAATACGGCCAAACAGAAATTATCGCTTCCGCTACCAACGTATATGACCGCCCCAATATATTCTACTTCGATCGTGTGCGCTATGCACGCGTGAACCAGTTACCAATTTTGCCTAGTTTGAGTATGACGGTGCAGTGGTAAGGAAGGGATTTTTGCGTATTTTAAGTAATTGAATGGATATAATTCGTAGAATACAACGAATTATATCCATTCAAGTACTTAATGTGCGTTTTTTAGGTGAAATATGCAAGGTTTTATTAATAGTCATTATTTGTTGAATATTTCGAGAGATGCTTTTGTGATTTGATGCGCTTTGAACATTTACTACCATTTGAGACTGTTCCTTTGGGTGTGTCTGAATACTTCTACACGATGAAAACGACAAAACAATTTTAAAAGAAATTGTTTATTTTTTAAAATCTAAATAAAAGTCTGCTATTATTGTCTAATTCCGGGTAGAAAAGCGCATTTCCTCCCGTATAAAAAATATTTTTTCCTAAAAGAGATAATTTTATCGCACGACATCCTTATCTTGCGACAAAATTATCGCACAATATGAAATTAATAGGAAGACATGATGAAACCACGGAAATGTGGCACTTATTGCAGCGTAAAAGTGTAGTACTTAGCTCGCTGAGGCGCATGGGTAAAACCAGTTTACTCAAAATAATGGCCGATAACCCGCCAGAAAGTACCCGCAAGGCCGTTTTCCATGTCGTACAAGGCAATACAAGTGTTGAAGAATTTGTCCAACTACTTTTTCAAAAATTAGTAGAAGATGGTCTGATCGACGGGAAAGTAAATGCTGTACGAAAATTTTATGATAAGTTTTTTGCAAGCAGAAAGATTGGAGAATACGAACTACCCGATTTGAGCCGACATTGGAAAGATGTCCTAACTGCCATGTTGCACGATTTGGCCGACCGCAAAAACCTCCACTTGGTCATTATGCTCGACGAATTCCCTTGGATGATTTACAACTTAGCCACCAAACACAAGGCCGAAAAAGAAGCAATGGAACTGTTGGATGTATTGCGCACTATCCGACAACAAACGGAGGATAAAAGTAATTTGCGTTTTGTTTTTTGCGGCAGTATCGGGTTTCATATTGCGATCAACCACTTGGTACGTCAACACCAATACCTTGGCAATCCTACCAATGATATGCACACCTTTTTGCTGTATGAAATGTCGAACCCCGATGCCATTGCGCTTTGCACAGAACTGGGTCAACTCCATCAAGTAGCCGACCAGAATGAAC
The DNA here is from genome assembly GCA_043764095.1 of Chitinophagales bacterium. Lineage (GTDB taxonomy): Bacteria > Bacteroidota > Bacteroidia > Chitinophagales > Saprospiraceae > M3007. The sequence continues at coordinate 85,903 of JAYUKX010000197.1, read as the reverse complement.
TGTACGCACATATTGCCCAAAAAGTAGAGCGATTACCCTTTTTTATCGACTTAGTTTTTACGGAATTGTCAAAAAATCCTGCCACAGCCAATATTGGACGTGCAGATAAAGCCATAAAAGACATTGTGCAAGACCTGAGCGGAAATGGACACTTCGACCACTTTAAAGAGCGGATTGAAGTGTATTACGGGCAAGCACACCAACAGATCGCGCACCTGCTGTTGAGCCATCTTTGCGCTGAAGATACGCCGCAAACCCGCCTACAACTACGCCAGGCTGTTTTGCTAAAAATGGATGCAGAACAAACAAAAATAGACGAGGTTATTAAGGATTTAACCACCGATTTTTACTTAATTTTAAATGAAAATGGCCAATATGCCTTTCGATATGCACTATTACGTCGCTGGTGGACAGTACATTATGGTTAACCTATGGAAGCCTGAATTTGTACCTTTATTCCAACACCGTTCCTAAAAAATAAAATAACATGTTCCTTTATCATTCAAAAATAGCAGACCCGGCCCTATTGGAAAAGGTCTTGTTTGGTCGCCGCGACACGGCAGACTGGCTGGAAAAAATCGCCTTAATCTTTGCAGAAACAGGCCACGCCACACACTCGCTGTTGATCGGAAACAGAGGTATGGGCAAATCTCACCTCATCAGCGTATTATTCCATCGTCTGATGCGTGCAGAAATCGTACAAAAAAATGTGGTGATTGCCTATTTGGAAGAAGATCCTTATGGCATTGCTGATTATTTAGATCTGTTGCGCCATATCATCAAAGCGATTGCCCGTATGGAGCAAAATGCTGTCGCAAAAAAAAGCCTTCAAGATGCCCACCAAACCCTAATCGGTACAGAACCCAAAATGCGTGTACACACCGCCGAACGCATCCTGACGGACTACCTCAATGGCAGACGCATGTTGCTTTTGGTCGAAAACCTCAACGATATATTTGCAGCACTAGGTGAAACAGGGCAAAGCCGCTGGCGAGATTTCCTGCAAACCCACGACAATACGATGATCTGCGCCACATCACAGGCCATATTTAGCGATGTACAGAGCAGAGAACGGTCTTTTTTTGGTTTTTTCCACCTGACTTACTTGCAAAAACTAGACTTCACTGAGGCGCGCGACTTGCTCATTGTTATGGCCACGGAAAAGCATAATACCGATCTGATCGCCTATTTGGATACCCCCGAAGGCGAGGGAAAATTGCGGGCCATTTTTGAACTGACCGAGGGCAATCATCGTTTGTTGGTGACATTCTACGATTTTTTTATGTCCGAATTTCGTTCAGAACTCAGCCGGACATTCCTGCGTACGATTGACCAAATGAAGCCTTATTATGAGAGTTTTTTAAAATTATTGCCACCTCAACAACAAAAAATTGTTCAATTCTTGGTGGTAGAGCGGATACCTCAACCGGGAAAAACCATCGCAGATAACTGCTTTTTGCCTTCTACAACGGTGTCCAAACAAATGTCGGAACTCCAACGCCTCGGTTACGTGAGCAATACCCGACAAGGCCGCGATGCCTATTATGAAATCACCGAGCCCATGCTGCGTATGTGTCTCGAATCGAATGAAAACACTGACGGTATTTTGAGCATCTTCGTAGATTTTTTGGGTAATCTATACTCCTCACGCGACCTAAAAATCACTTTCTTACAACTTAACCTTTCCGTAGAAAGTGCCGGCCCCGAACTCCGCCCTAAAATCGCCGACGAAGCCTATTTTTATAGCAAAGCCTTCCCCAAATATGCGAAGGGTTGGTATGCTTCGGAGGAAGATTTACAATATCTGCGTTGCTTGCCAGAGGCCGAGCGAGATACAGGCATACGACGATTGGTAGAAGATAGCGAGATTGGGGAGTTGGATAGAACTGAATTTGATAAGTTATTAAAAAACAAACAATTCCGCGAGGCGGAAGCCATGTTGAATATGGTATTTCCGGATCAATTGTCTTTTTTTTATTGGCATGCCATCGGTATTTTATTGAATGAGGAAAACTGTCTCACTGAAGCGGAAGCCGCTTACCGTAAATCATTGGAATTAAACCCGAATAACTATTATGCTTGGGGTGACTTAAGCCACTTACTGATCAAACAAATGCAATATGAAGAAGCCCGAAAAGCGCAGGAGCAATATCTTATGCACTGCCCTGACTCAAATGAAAAATGGTCGTTGCATTTTGTTCTATGTATTCTTTTAGGCGATATAAATTGGGCGACTTTATCATTTGAAAAATACGAAGAATATGAATCTGAGGCCTTTTTGATGTTCGTCCTTAATATGCTTTTTATAGTAGATAATAAAACTGCTATAACTACTATTTTAAAACATAATAGTTTTCAGTCTTTTTTAAAAAGAAATAAAAAGATTTCGTGGCCAAATACCTTACAATTTACTAGTAGTCTTTTGTTAATAGTAGAAACCATTTCTACCCAACGTCTCTACGATTTCCATGCAGTATTAAAAGAACTGTATGGAAAGAAAAAGGCCTTCACCTATCCACTTAAATTCTTTTATATCGGCATCCGTCATATAAAAGAGAAGGATCCAAAAGCATTGCTGGAACTCACTTTAGAAGAACGGAGGGCATTTGAGGAATATCTACCAATTGGACTGAAACAAGAGCAAAAAACATAAGTATATTTACATGCTCTTAATTCAAGTGCGATCGTTTAATAAGGGATTGAAACCTCCTCACTTTTTCCCAAACAAAAACCTAATCCCACCCCATACAACCCATTCCTCCAATCCTTGTCTTTACCTTTGCAGCCCAATAATTAACACACACATTTATGAGAAATTATATTTTAGCACTCACCATCCTATTTTTTGCGTGTAACGCCACAAAACCCACCGCCCCCATTACTCCCGCTGCTAATACTACAAGCACCGTAAAGCCAGCCGCTTCATTTGTTACTTGGGACAAAAAAATGGTGGACATCGGTAAAGTTAAAAAAGGCGATAAAAAATCGCTTTTCTTTGAATTTACCAATACTTCCAAAGAAGATATTCAAATTGACATTGTGGATGCCTGTGAATGTACCAAAATCGAATTCCCTCGCGGCATCATTACGCCCAATGGTAAAGGCCGCTTGGATGTCCTTTTCAATAGCGCAGAAAAAGATACTTCGGAGACGATCGGTATCAATGTCGTATTTAAAAACACGGCCCCCGATGGCAATCCACGTATCGAAGTGGTTGAATACAAGTTTGATATAGAAAAGTGATTTTGAACAAAAACCGACGCTTGCCGTTTAGATGAAGTAAGATACAAAGGCAATATGCCTTTTGTCACTCCTAACTTTTTCGCATCTCTAAACATTTGGCAGCATCAGCTGCTGCTATCATTTCATGCGTCGCGACTACCTCATTTTTGCAGGACTTGCAATTCTTTTCTTTTTCCCATTTTTGGGTGGTGTACACTTATTCGATTGGGATGAGATTAATTTTGCGGAAAGCGCACGCGAAATGTTGGCTACGGGCGATTATTTTCGTCCGCAAATAGATTTCGAGCCGTTTTGGGAGAAACCGCCCTTGTTTATTTGGATGCAGGCGTTGTCGATGCATGTTTTTGGTGTCACCGAATTTGCCGCTCGTTTCCCAAATGCCGTTTGTGGGTTACTTACCCTGCTCATGGTATATCATATTGGTCTAAAACTACACGACCGCTATTTTGGATGGCTTTGGGCATTGTCTTTTTTGGGTTCTATATTGCCCCATTTGTACTTCCGCTCTGGCATTATTGATCCTTGGTTCAATTTCTTTATTTTTACGAGTATTTACGGATTTATTCAGTTCCGTTGGCAGTTTTTTAGTAGAAAACCCAATTGGACATTTTGGATGAAATTCCGTTATTTGATTCTAGGTGGATTGGCCCTTGGATTAGCAATTATGACCAAAGGCCCCACAGCCTATTTAATTGCGTTTTTGACCCTTATGACCTATTGGGGATTGCGAAAATTCAAAAGTAGGTGCTATTTCCAACATTTTATTACGTTTTCGGCTGCAGCGGCAGTAGTATCGCTACTTTGGTTTGGATTGGAAATAAGCCTACATGGCACTTGGTTCATCACAGAATTTATCACTTATCAAATCCGGTTACTTACCACACCTGATGCTGGTCACGGCGGTTTCTTTGGTTATCATTTTGTGGTGTTACTCTTAGGTTGTTTCCCTGCCTCCGTATTTGCGATTCCTAATCTGTGGGGCGATCAGCAGCCAGAAGAAGAAGTGATGAGTACGCATACTTTGGCTGTTTGCCAACGCAGTGATTTTGCCACTTGGATGCAAATTTTGTTTTGGGTCGTTTTGATTTTGTTTTCGGTGGTAAGTACCAAAATTGTCCATTATTCTTCTTTGTGTTATTTCCCACTTACTTATTTAGGCTCGTTAACGCTTTGGCGGGCTATTCATTGGAATGTAAAACCCAAAATATCGGGTATATTATTACCGGTCTTGGGTGTGTTGATTGGTGGGTTGGCAGCGAGTTTACCTTATCTCGGCCAACATTTGGATCTTTTGAAGCCTTTATTTGCTAATGATAATTTTGCCTTGGAGAACCTTAAAGCCAATATCCACTGGGAACTTTGGCAGGGATGGCCGGGTATCGTACTGGCCATAGGTAGTCTGGTCGGTTATTGGTATTGGCGCAACAACAATCCTTGGAATGTAGCGCATATCGTTTTTGGAAGCGGGGCTATTTTTGTCACGTTTACCCTTGCTTTTTATATTCGGAACATTGAGGGGATATCACAATTATCCGCTATTGAGTTTTACGAAAGCAAAAAAAACGAGGATTGTTATATTCGTACTTTGGGTTACAAGAGTTTTGCACATTTGTTTTATAGTGCCAAAAAACCCGTTATGGGCGATGTACACCAAGATGATATGGAACATTTACTCCACGAACAACAAACCAAACCAGTGTATTTAGTGGCCAAATTGAAAGACCCCAACCATCCGCCTACCGTAGAGGGGTTCAAAGAACTGTACCGAAAAAATGGGTTTGTCTTTTTGGAGAAAAAAGCGGGGCAGTAGATTGCTTATTTTTTTATAAAAAATGATGTATATTCTAAAAAAACAAAAAACCCGAACATTTAACAATTAAAAAATCAGAATATAAATCCGTTATTTTTGCAATAAATCAACAATAAATAACCTAATAAAGCAATTGAAGAAATATTAAACCAAAAAGCCTTCATTTTACACATTACAAAACAGCACTCTACAAAAAAACTCCTAAAAAAATTACCACAATCCAATACATCGAATATACCTTTGCACTGTATTAGTACAGTAGTACAAGACGAGCATACAGCATGTTACAACACAGCACATATTATTTTGGTTATTTTAGCTGCTTTTTTAATTTTAGAAAAGAGATAGGAATTTCCATGCTGCGATGTTGTAAATAAAAATAAACAATAAACAACACCAAAAAGGGAGTTTCTGTCACGCAGAGGCTCCCTTTTCTTTTTTTATCACATGACAAAAGTAGTAATTCAAGGTATCAGGGGCGCATTTCATGAAGTAGCCGCCCGTGCATTTTTCGGACAAGAGATTGAGGTGGTACCCGCCCTGTCATTCAACGCCCTTTTCGATATAGCCGAGGCCGGAAAGGTTTGTGATACAGCCATTGTTGCGATCGAAAACAGCTTGGCGGGTAGCATTTTAGGGAATTATAAGTTATTGAATAACAGTAATTTAAAAATTGTAGGAGAGGTATTTTTACCCATCCAACAGAACCTAATGGTACTTCCCGGGATGACTATTGCCGACCTCAACGAAGTACGCTCCCACCCCATGGCCTTAGCGCAATGCGCGGAGTTTTTCAAAAAATATCCCCATATCCGACTGGTCGAATCCGATGATACTGCTGCCAGTGCCGAGCGCATTGCCCGCCGACACAGTAAACATATCGGCGCTATTGCAGGCGCATTGGCTGCGGAAATATATGGGCTTGATATTATCGCCCACGGCATTGAAGACAATCCGATGAATTACACCCGTTTTCTAGCACTTGTGCCACAAAACCAAGTGGTTATCTCCCAAAATGCCAATAAATCCTCCATCTCTTTTGTCACGCCACACCAGCCCGGCTGCTTTAGTAAAGCACTGACCAGTATGGCTGATAATGGTGCCAACCTGACCAAAATACAGTCGGTGCCTATTGAGGAAAAAGTATGGGAATACCGGTTTTTCCTCGACTATACTTTCGACAAAATGGAAGATAATATATTAATTGTCAACCAATTACAATCCATTGTCACCGATCTGAAAATACTGGGCACTTATCAAGCATCTACACTTTAATTTATCAAACACTGCGCATAATGGGTCCATGCACTCACTTGATTTTCAATACTTAGTCATACAATGACTCGGAGTCATCGTATGACTAAGTATTGAAAATCAGCCACTTAGGAAATATAACCCATTATTTGCACAAACAAAAAATAATGACACATATCAAAACCGCATCGAGATTAGAAGGTATTAGCGAATATTATTTTGCGGCTAAACTCCGTGAAATAGCGGAGATGCGCGCTGCTGGTAAAAACGTTATCAACTTGGGTATTGGATCACCTGACCTACCCCCTGATCCTTCTGTTTTGGAAAGTTTGCATACTTCGGCTCAAATGCCCACTTCACATGGTTACCAATCTTATACAGGTACGCCCGCCTTGCGCGAGGCTTGGGCCAAGTGGTACGATACGTTTTATCAGGTAAAATTGAACCCAGCCACCGAAATATTGCCCTTAATTGGTTCAAAAGAAGGCATTATGCACATTGCCATGACTTTTTTAGAGGCGGGTGACATTGCTTTAGTACCCAACCCGGGCTACCCTACTTACCGCGCCGCATCAATGCTGGCAGGGGCTACGGTGCAGTATTACGACCTTTCTGCCGAAATGGAATGGCAACCTAATCTAGTGGCATTGGAGGCGCAAGATTTGAGCAAAGTAAAAATCATGTGGGTCAATTACCCGCACATGCCCACAGGCGCGCCCGCAAAAAGCGAGGTGTTCCGCTCCTTAATTGCATTTGGTAAAAAACATAATATACTGATTGTCAATGATAATCCGTATAGTTTTATCCTAAACAGTAATCCGCAGAGCATCCTGTCGCAACCAAGCGCAATGGATGTCGCGCTGGAACTTAATTCTCTATCAAAATCCAACAATATGGCTGGTTGGCGTATTGGTGCGGTATTGGGCAATCCGGCGCATTTGACGGCTATTTTGCGTTTCAAAAGCAATATGGATTCGGGGCAATTTTTACCACTGCAACATGCCGCGATTCAGGCATTGAACCTTTCTAAAGATTGGTACACACAATTAAATACAACCTATGGCGAACGGCAAGTACAAGCATTTGCTATTTTACAAGCCATTGATTGTCAATTTGATAGTAACCAACAAGGTATGTTTGTTTGGGCAAAAATTCCCGATCATTGGGTGGATTGCTACGCGCTGAGCGATCACTTATTGTATCAGGCCAATGTTTTCCTGACTCCAGGAGGTATTTTTGGATCGGCGGGCGAGCGTTATGTTCGTATTTCGCTTTGTCAGGATATTGAATTGTTTAAAACAGCATTAGAACGCATAAAAACGCTATGAAAATTGGAGTAATCGGTTTAGGTCTCATTGGAGGCTCGTTGGCGATTGGGCTACGTGAAAGTGGTTTTGCTAATTATTTGATTGGTACGGATCAAAATCCCGACCACGCGGCCAAAGCATTAGCGCTTGGACTGGTAGATGAAGTGTTACCACTGGAACAAACTGTAGCATTGGCAGATATTATTCTAGTGACGACACCCGTGGATACCCTAATAAAATTGATCCCTAAAATATTAGGGCTAATACGTCCCGATCAATTGGTGCTGGATGCTGGTTCTACCAAACAGCCTATTATTGAGGCGGTGGAAAACCATCCTAATCGCGCCCGCTTTGTGGCTACACACCCAATGGCGGGTACAGAATACTCTGGCCCAACCGCTGCCATTGCAGGGCTTTTTAACGGAAAAAGGTGCGTTTTTTGCAATACAGAATCGAGCGATATGGATGCTGTGGCCCAAACTAAGGCACTTTATGCGTCTTTAGGGATGAAAATTTCGTATTTAGAGGCCGCCGACCACGATTTACACGTGGCTTATATTAGTCACATTTCGCATATCGCTTCGTTTGCCTTGGCATTAACGGTGTTGGAAAAGGAGCGACAAGAAGACCGCATTTTTGAACTTGCGGGCGGTGGTTTTAGTAGTACTGCTCGTTTGGCCAAAAGTAATGCCGATACATGGGTGCCTATTTTTACCCAAAATAGAGATAATGTACTCGATGTACTCGACGAGTTTATCAATACAGTCAGCCAATTTCGGACGATATTGATCAAAAAAGATTTTAAACGTTTTGACGAATTGATCCGTCAAGCCAACGATATTGGAAGAATATTAAAAGACTAATTCATTATGTCCAAGTACTTATTTACAAATCCATAAATTTTAAATATCATGTTCAAAAAAAATGACACTCGACCCTTCCTCATCGCTGGGCCATGCTCCGCAGAGACAGAGGAACAAGTAATGGCTACTGCCCACGGGCTGGCCGACAGCGGCATTGATCTTTTCCGCGCTGGCGTTTGGAAACCACGTACCAAACCGGGCGGATTTGAGGGTAAAGGAGTAGAAGCGCTCCCTTGGTTGCGCCGCGTAAAACAAGAAACGGGGCTTAAAACCACCATAGAAGTGGCTACTGCTAACCAAGTGTATGAAGCCCTTAAACATGGGGTGGATGTACTTTGGATTGGTGCCCGCACTACTGTAAATCCATTTTCTGTTCAGGAAATTGCCGATGCACTCAAAGGCGTGGACGTGCCTGTATTGATTAAAAATCCGGTAAATCCAGATTTAGAACTTTGGATTGGTGCAATTGAACGGATCAGCAATGCTGGTGTTACTCAGATTGGGGCGATTCATCGCGGGTTTTCGAGTTACACAAAGACCAAATTCCGTAATGCACCCTATTGGGAAATTCCGATCGAATTGCGCCGTCGTATGCCCGATTTGCCCATTATTTGTGATAATTCGCATATCTGTGGTAACCGCGAAGACTTGCATGAAGTGGCACAACAAGCATTTGACCTCAATTACGATGGACTGATGACGGAGGTACACCCTACCCCCGATGAAGCGTGGAGCGATGCTAAACAACAGATCATTCCATTTGTATATAAGGAAATGATTAAAAACTTGATTGTGCGTAGTGAAACGAGTAGTAATCCAGAATTTGTAGAACATATTGAGCAATTGCGCCATAAAATTGATGAAATTGATTTGGAATTGCTCAATTTATTGGGCCGCCGGATGCGTATCGCTGAAGATATTGGCAAGTACAAACACCGCAATAATATTGCTATTTTACAAACGGCTCGTTGGAACGAAATTCTGGAAAAAGGCTACGAACAAGGTCGGAAACGCGGCCTGAATGATGAGTTTGTGGAGCATTTCCTGACAGCCATACATAAGGAAAGTATTACGCACCAACAAGTGGTGATGCAGGAGAAAAAAGTGGAATTGTGAGGAATGGAATAGGCGATATATCCAACGTAGGGCGTGGTGTATGGGGCGCGTGGTGCATGTGTATGGGGCGCGACACGAATACATAGGGCGATGCCCTATGCTGGATATATCGCCCCGTTGGGGCTGGGATTTGCTTTATAGGCCACCGAAATGGTATTTTTTTTAACAAATTCGGGCATTACTTGTAGCCGATCTACAATTAATGATTGCTGCTGTATTGCTATTTTCCTATATTTTTGTTTTCCATAGCCTTGGGTCTAATTATCTTAAATGGCACCGTTACAGTACCCCAATCGTGCATTTGTATGGTTGGTTCATCTCCAAAACCAACGGCGCGTTTGGGTTGATCTAACCCCCTCAATTTCAAAGAAGGTTGCTCGAAGGCTGTTGTACTAAAGTCTTCGGTAGATACCATGATTTTGATATAATCCGTCAATTCATTCATTCCTGCCATATAATGCTCATCATCAATGGTAAGTCCTATGGATTTAAAAGTTTTTCCATTGCTCACCAGCACCGGCCATACTTCTGCTCCTACTCCAACAGCATTATTGGACACAAATATAGAACTGACACCAAAGCGGCCACTCAAATGTAATGCTTTGATAAACAATGGGTTACTACCTATATTTTTAATTTTAATTGCGACTGAAGGGTAAACACTATAAGCCCCCGTAGCATTTTTTTGATAAGGCAATTCGATTGGATTGAAAAAATCGGGTACTATTTCCATTTGCTCCGGCTGCACTTCCCACCATTTTTCAACGCCAATACTGCGAAAAACCGTGATTTCTAATTGATCTTGAACCAGTGTACTGATTGGATTTTCGAGTGATTTTAAGAAATTCCATTGCATTACCGCATCGGTCTTTTTCCAAAATTCTAAGGCTTGCACCATTCCAAATGTACCATTGACGGGTAAAATAGGCACGAAAACTGGTACATCAGCACCATCTTGCAATAATGCTATTCCTTGTGGTGCTGCTTGGATGCGAAATAATGATGTGGTAGTATCACCGATCAATTGAACATAAGAAACACCTGCTTTTTTAAACTGCTCTGCTAGTAATTTTTGAATGGCGGTATCACAATCGGGCGCAAAAGCAACGGGATTGAGCGGCGCGCCTCCAATCGTCACCTGCACATCATACGTTTGTTTTTTAAGAGGCACAAATAATGCATCTGTCCAGGTAACAAGGGCATATTCTGCAAAAACAGCGGTAACTTTCAAGGCCTGTTGGCTGTCTTTTGTCTTCAATTTTGTAGGGTATTTCCCACCCATCGAAACACCGTGATAAAACCCTGCATTTACTTGCCACGATTCGGCATTTTTATTCCAACCAACAAAAAAACGGTGCTTTGGCTGTACCGCACCACCCAGAAAACTCAAATTTTTATCTGCATTAGCGATAGATTCCACACTCGGGCGTTGGTCGGCGGTGCGGATACGGTTATCAATTTTTCGGGCAATACGATCTTCTAAATCCGAGTATGCCAACATGCGATTATTGGTTTCCAGTACTTCTATCAAACTGGCGGTGAATGCGCCGCGTATTTCGGCACCAATCACCACTTCTTTAGCGGTTTGGTAGTTTCTACAGGCCGCAATTTGAATATGTTTGCCTTTGAGAGTGCTGAATTGGCCTTTGCCATTGGGAATATAAAAACCTCGATCGAAACCATAGTATTCTTGGATTGTAGTAGGGTAACGGTTGGGCATACTAAGCCGGATGGCCACCGAGTCGATTAGCGTACTTTTGGTATTTCCACCCGAATGACAGCAATCCATTACGGCCAAAAAATGGCGATCGGGGTTGCCATGTGTAGCCTCATGAATCAAGACCGATAACTCCTTGCCGACCACGCAACTATCATAACAAACAATGGCTTCAATTTTGCCGTCGGTAGATTCCCAAAAATCTTTTGAATCAATACGGCTACCGTGTCCGCTAAAATAAAAAAGGCAAATATCATCCACGCCCGCTTGGGCAAAATGCTGGAAGCCATCTATTACGGCTTGGCGCGTTGCGGCTTCATTTTTCAGGATCAGTGAATGGAAATCGAAAGTGCTGTCCACTGCCTCACTTTGGCGCAATAAATAATCATGTAATGCCTGCATATCGGCAACGCAACCGTTGAGTGGTCGTATGCCATTGGTATAAGTGTTGATGGAGGCAAAAAGGGCAAATAGTTGTTTTTTAGCCATGAGTCATTTGTGATTAGTGGTTTTGCTTTTTTTGTGTTTGACTATGAAGCAGATCGGCATTGATCATACTTAATGCGCTTTTGGTGTATCTTGGAAACAAAAATAGGGAGTTATTTAAAATTTTTTGAAAAAAAGTAAAAAATATATAAATAAATTCTTAGCGTTATAAATTATATTATACCTTTGTTAAGTGCTTTTCCCGCTAAAAAAGTTAAAAAACACGCCAAAACTTTCACTACTCAGCACTTTACCTCGATTCAAGGCAATTTTACAACATAAATCTTACAATATGCAAATAAACAAGACCATAAAAGTAATTACCCTTGCAGGTTTCCTGCTATTAGTATCCGGTTTTATAGCCTTCCGGGCTGGTGTTTTTGATCGGTACTTCGAAACGGAAAAACCAAAAGTGGTCACGACGAATATTGATACTGGGGCATTGGATACGGCTATTCAAAAGATATTCCCTGAACCGGAGCCTTATGTTAAGAACAGGCCAAAGGTGGTTGGGTTACAATATAGGCAGAAAGGGGTTGGTTTTGGTTCTATACCTTGGGGAGGTTGCTATTCTTTTCCAGAAACTGATGACCGATCCGTTATGTATCAATATGGGTATCAGTACGCCCCCCCTTCTTACCTTGAACCTAAAAACAGATGGCAATTGATTACTACAAAATAATATTGCATAAATAGCCACTAAAAAAGTTAAAACACAACAAACTTTCAGTACTCAGTTTATACCTTATTTCAAGACAGTATCACAACATAAATCTTACAATATGCAAACAAACAAGACTATAAAGGTGATTACCCTTGCAGGTTTCCTGCTCTTGGTATTCGGTTTTATCTCTTTCCGATCTGGCGTTTTTGATCGGTACTTCGAAACGGAAAAACCAAAAGTGATCACGACGACTATTGATACTGCCGCGCTGAATGTGGCTATTCAAAAGATATTCCCTGAACCGGAGCCTTATGATAAGAACAGGCCTAAGGTTGTTGGATTACACTATAGACCAAAAGGTAGTCACTTTCCATCTGGAATAATATTAGGTTCTTTCTCATATTATCATAATAGCGGCCTAATTGATTACCGTTCCATTATGTATAAATACACATATGAATACGAAGTCCCAAATTACGCCCAAAAAAGATGGAGAACAATAGATCACAATAAATTTCGCTTATACTAATCCACCATTCACATAAAATAATAAAGAATAATACCATTTGTGTAATTATGAAAATTAAAATAACACTTATTCTATTCGCCTTCAGCATAACGCTAATATCCTGCGCAGGCAAAAAAGAAGTCAATTCCACCATTCCATTAGTAGGTACATGGCAACTTATCTCTGGTACTTTAATTGAAAAAGGGGATACAGTAATCACCGATTATTCCCAAAATGTATCTTTTATCAAAATCATTAACGATACACACTTTGCTTTTTTACAACACGATTTGCAAAAAGGAAAAGATACTGCTGCTGTTTTTGTTGCAGGAGGTGGAAAATATACGCTAAAAGATAATTTATACACAGAACACCTCGAATATTGTAGTGCCCGAAATTGGGAAGGTAACGACTTTAGTTTTACCATTACTATCAAAAACGATACACTTATCCAAAGTGGCGTGGAGATAATTGAGCGCGAAGGGGTAAATAGAGTGAATATTGAAAAGTATTTTAGGGTGAAGTAATTGTTTCAATCGCTATTAACACTTAACACAAATTTCAACTTCCTATTCAGAAAAAATAAAAAAATTGAACAATCCAGCAAATAAAATGTTACTCGAAATTAACACTATTAATTATGAGAGTATTACTATTTTTATTGCTGCTACCAACTTTAACCTTTTTGTCGTGCAGCGGTGAATCCAAAGTTTTGGTATTCACGACCCCTGAAATCACATTACAGGCCGATGGCCCGCTTTTGGAAGGCTCCAATACAGCGCAGGGTAATTTCAAATCAACTTTAGCAGATTTTTTAAAAACAAACGGTACCAGTTTAGATAAGGTATCGGAAGCGACATTGAGTGCCGCTACTTTGATGCTACCCGATAGCATGAATTCAAGTTTACTCAGCGAAATCACTTTGCAATTGGCTGCCGATCAAGTAGATATGCAGAAAGTGGGCGTATTGAATCCCGTACCCGAAGGACAAACCAAATTGACGTTAAACATCGCCAAAGAGCAAGAAAAAATTGGTAAAATACTCCAACAACCCAATATGACTTTTGTAGCAGATGTAAATATTAAAAAAGACACCGCCAACAGTTTACCGATCAAAGGCATTTTTGAATTTAAAATCACTATTAAATAACATTTTTATGAAATTACTCAGTATTATATTTTTCTTGCTGTTAGGTACTTTGGGTGCAACAGCCCAAGAAGCAGGCGACAAACTCATTGGCTTATGGGAACCTAGTAATGGTAAAGCACGGGTCAAAATTGAAAAAATTGGTAGCAAATACTACGGCAAAATCGTATGGTTGCGCGAACCGCTTGATCCTACAACCAAAGCCGCAAAATTGGACAAAAACAATCCAGATGAATCTATGCGCTCCGTTCCGTTAAAAGGCTATCGGATGCTCAAAGATTTCACATTTAATGGCACAGAATGGACTGATGGCACTATTTATGACCCAGAAAGTGGCAGTACTTACAGTTCTGTCATAAAAGCAAAAGACGATAATACTTTAGATATTCGCGGTTATGTAGGCGTAAAAGCCTTGGGTCGCTCGGATGTTTGGAAACGTGTTCAGGTCAAACAATAACCATATTACTGTGATAAAATCTATTTATTGGCGTTTTTTTTGCCTGTCGCTGCTTTGGGTAGTAGCAGATGTATCGGTTATTTCGGCACAAACCACTACCGATACGCTTCCGCCCGCAACAGAAGCAGAGGAGGATTACAGCATTTACGATAATGTACAATTTACGGATACAGGTACTAAACGATACTGTAGTCCAAAAGTGTTTGACCAAAGTCCGCTGCGTTTTGTGTCGGTTGCCTGGGACGCTCAATTGCCTTATACCATGCAAATATCGGCCATTGGGGCTTATGCAGAGGGTGATAAACCGTCAGTTGTAGAGGAAGTACGTGCAAATTATACGGGTGGATTGCGTTTATCGGCGAATATTCCCGTTATCTCTAAAAATAGTATCGTTTGGCAAATGGGCTTTAATTACTGGGAAACCCGTTATAATTTGGAGCAAAACCAAAAGCCAGAACCTGCTAATAGCCTCACTGCGTCCTTGCGTTCGGGTGGTTTGCGCACGATAGCACTGAACACCACAATATTCAAGCCTTTGAGCGAGAAAAGTTTTTTATTGTTTCAAGGCAGTTCAGATTTAAACGGCGATTATTCGTTTAGCGATTTCCAGTCGCTCCGATATTTGCGGTATTCGGCAGCCGCTATTTGGGGCCGCCGTCCCAACGACCGCAAGCAATGGGGTTTAGGGGTGGCTCGTACTTATAGGGTAGGTGAAATGAATTATCTGCCCGTTGTGCTATTCAATTACACAGCACCCAATCGCAAATGGGGTACCGAAATTTTGTTTCCCGCACGCGCTCACTTTAGACGCACCTTCAACCCACGTAACCTCGTTTTGGTAGGTTACGAATTGGAAGGACAAAGTTATCGAATAGCATCACTTTCGGACACCGAACGCAGCCTTGAGATACGCCGGGGCGAAATGCGCACGCGCGCTGAGTACCAAAGGCAATTATCTGGTTTTATTTGGCTGAGTTTTCAGGCCGGTTGGCGGTACGATTGGTCGTTCAATGCCGATTATTTAGAGGACAACGGCAAGGATTTCTTTAGGGGATTCACCAGTAATCAAAAATTTGCAATGCTGAATACAATAGGTAATCCATTGTATTTTAATATTGGTATTCATTTGGTTAGTCCTTAGGCATCTGCATTGCATGGCATTCTTTTAAGTAAAACAGGCCCGTTACCACACTAAATCGTGATAACGGGCTTTTTTTGTAATCAAATTGAGTGTAACGGGTATTGTATAGCACATTTTTTAGGGGCATTAATTTATTGATTTACTTTTATACGTAAAATATCAATCACAAAACTAACTTTGCCACATATTTTACCGTCTTACTTTTGGGATTGACCAAAACAAAAAATGGTTACTCTATATTGGATTTCTACTGTTTAATGATCCGTAAACCATCAATTTTATTTCAAAAATGACGATATCTCTTTACATTCCACTACTTTTTTCATTGAACAAAGAAGTATATTATATACTCTTCATCCTTGGTATTCCAACTTTTTTCTTTTGGCGCTGGCTATTTAAAAAATGGATAAAAGTGGATCAAACCAGAAAAATTGCAACTTGGATTACAACAATTTTATCTACACCTTGATATTCATCGGGATGGTCATAGTTATCATTGGTATCCTTTGCTACTACCCTTCTATAGCATTCGATCAACAAAAGTGGCTGACGGAAAAAGATACACGTTACGAACTTTCTGAGGATATTATTGAAACCAATATGTTGGTCGGAAAGATGCACGAAGAGGTTCGGCAATTACTGGGAGACGACGACAATAACAACAATCAAAGCAATCATTGGACTTACTATTTGGGTTGGCTACCAAGTGTTTTTGGAAATGACATACCCGAGGAACTAAGTATTGAATTTGAGGATGACAAAGTGGTGGATGTAAGGTAATTATAAGAAAAACGCTACCCCTTATCGAAAAACATCAAAATGATAACTTACCGAATACAAAATCAATGGAGGGTTTTATTAAGCAACAAGAATCTACGATAAAACAATTAGACACATTAGTCAAAAAATAGTTGATATTTGCACATCGTTTAATCTAAAAATTATTAAAATCCATGCGTTATTTATCCATTATTGCACTACTCCTCTTTTTGGGCTGCGCCAACGAACCTAAAACCACACCACAACAACCCACCGCATTGGGCAAAAGCATGCAAGAGAAAACAGGTATTCAGTTGTATAGTTTGCGCGATCAATTTGCGAAAGACGTACCGGGCACCTTGAACTATATCGCCAAAACACTGCAACTAAAAACCGTAGAACTCGGTGGATTTTATGGCCAAACGGCTTCCCAATTCAAAACAGCATTGGATAAAGCGGGCTTAAAACCAGAGGGCGTATTGTTCCCTTTTGGCAATTTTCGGGATAGTATCGACCTGATTGTCAAAGATTGCCAAGCACTGGGCGTTTCGTATGCAGGTTGTGCATGGATCGATCACGAAGGCGATGATTTTAAACGCGAAGACGCAGAAAAAGCCATTGCTGTGTTCAATGCCGCCGCTGAAAAACTCAGCGTATATGGTATAAAATTGTATTACCATACCCACGGTTATGAGTTCAAACCCTGTCCGGAAGGTACTTTTTTCGACCTAATGGCACAGCAAATGAACCCAGTAAATACCGCATTTGAATTGGATACTTACTGGGTACAACATGGCGGGGTGAATCCGGTAGAATTGATGAAAAAATACCCGGGTCGTTTTTGGTCACTCCATATCAAAGACATGAAAAAGGGCGTAGAAACGGGTATTTTTACAGGTCATTCTCCCGTTGAGAATTGCGTAGTGGCTGGCACTGGTCAAATCGACATGAAAAACGTGCTAAGTACGGCTTTGGCCACAGGCGTAAAACAGTACTTTATCGAGGATGAGCACCCTGATGTACAGGCACAACTGCCGCTGACTTTGAAGTATCTGTATGGGTTGTAGCGTTATTTGCACCGCACCATCGTCAAAATCGTAGCAATTGCCACCGATTCGCCCGTTTCGTCATATACATCTACCAACCATTTTACAATACCACGCGGAATGGCTGCCACGCCTTCCTTAGTGGGGTCGTACTCTTGTAATACCTTTTCTTTTACAGTCAGCCGAACACCGATAGTAGTACCAGGATAAACAGGTTTGATAAAACGGCATTCATCTAAGCCATAATTCAACAAAACTGGCCCTTTTTTGGCATCTACAAAAAGGCCAGCGGCTTTGGACAATACGAAATAGCCATGCGCTACACGGCCTTTGAAGGGTGTGCCCTCCAAGGCTGTCGCGTCCATGTGTGCGTAGAAATTATCACCGGAAACGTTGGCAAAATTATGGATATCGGCTTCGCTCACTGTATGTTTTGCGGTAACGAGTGTTTCACCTACAAACAGTTCCTCAAAGTGCTTTTTAAACGGGTGAACAGGCGTTTCCGTTTGCTCGGCACCACTTTGAAACTGGTGTGTCACCAAGGTAATATCAGTAGGGTGACCCTGAATAGCGGTGCGTTGGAGATAGTGCAATACCCCTCGCATTCCGCCCATTTCTTCGCCGCCACCCGCGTGTCCAGGTCCACCATGTACGAGCAGAGGCATAGGCGAACCGTGTCCGGTGCTTTCTTTTGCCGAATCGCGGTTGAGCATCAAAATGCGACCGTGCCAGGCAGCGGCTTCCAGTACGTATTCGCGTTGTATGGCGCGGTCGTAACTACAAATGGTGGATACCAGCGAGCCTTTGCCCAAACAAGCAATTTCGATGGCCTCCCCTAAGTTTTTATAAGGCATTAAGGTAGAAATAGGACCAAAACACTCATTTTCATGCGAAATCAATTGCGTCATTGGGTGCTCATTGAGCATAAGAATGGGCGGCATAAACGCACCTTGCTCGCGGTTGGCACCTGTTAACTCAAAATCATCAGCATCACCATATATAATAGGTGTAAGTTGCGCCATTTCGGCAAGTTTGGCCTGTACCCGCTCCAATTGTTGTCGATTGATCAATGCGCCCATGCGCACACCTTCAGCGGCTGGGTCGCCAATTACGGTTTTGGACAATTCCTTGGATAAGGCTTTTTGCACCGCTTCCAATAGATTTTCAGGTATAATAATGCGACGCACAGCCGTACATTTTTGGCCAGCCTTAGTGACTATTTCCCTACGGCACTCTTTGATAAAAAGGTCAAATTCGGGCGTACCCGGTTGTGCATCCTCACCAAGAATGGCCGCATTGAGCGAATCGGCTTCCATATTGAAAGGTACTGAATGTTGCACAATAGCAGGATGCACGCGTAGTTTTTTACCCGTTTCAGCCGAACCTGTAAAAGTGACCACATCTTGTGGGGTAAGAAAATCCAGTATGCCCCTACCCTGCCCTACCAGCAATTGTAATGCGCCTTCGGGCAAAATTTTGCTTTCCACTATATCGCGCACCATACATTCCGTTAGGTAAGAAGTATGTTCGCTCGCTTTTACCACGGCGGGCACACCAGCGAGTAGATTGACGGCAATTTTTTCCAACATACCCCAAATCGGGAAATTAAAGGCATTGATATGCACTGCTACTCCGCGTTTGGGTGTGAGGATATGGTGTCCTGAAAACGTATTTTCTTTGGATAGCCGTATCGTTTCCCCTTCTACATAATAAGGTTCATTCGGGAAACGCCGCCGGAGGGAAGCGTTGGCAAATAGATTACCAATACCGCCCTCTATATCCACCCAACTATCGGCGCGGGTGGCACCAGTCCAAGCCGAAACGGCATAATACCGCTCTTTGCGCTCTGTGAGGTAAAAGGCTAGGTTTTTGAGCATCAAACCGCGCTCTTGGAAGGTCATACGCCGCAAAACGGGATTACCTTTTGAACGTGCATAATCTAAAATGGCCTGATAATCCAAGCCTTGATCGGAGGCCGTACCGATGAGGGCACCAGTGATCGCGTTGTACTGTGGTACGCCATCACCGGTGCCGGGCTGCCATTGGCCTAGGGTATAATTATTAAGTTGCATGCTTTACTGTGGTGGTGTTGCTTTGTAGGGCATTATGAATCTGAGCGTTATAAATGTACCAATTTCCCCGTTTTTGTCCATCCGCGTCCATTAATTTCGTAATAATAGATGCCATTGGGTAGATCTTGGATAGGAATTTGCCCCGAACCTCCGGTGAGCGGCATATTCCTGACGACTCGTCCAGATTGATCGTACATTTTTACTTGTACTGTTGGATCGCCTTTTTGCCAAGAGCAACGAACTACATCGCTGGCTGGATTAGGCCAAACTTGCACATTTGCCAATGTATTTGGTTCATTAATACCAGAAGTTGCCGTAAAATTGGCAGAATACATACCAGTACCGTGCGTTGCCACAACGACTAAACCATCCGAAGGACGTACTTCAATATGATTAATGACCGTATTACCAATCAAATCTGGTGCTTCTTGCACCCATTGCGTCCCTGTGTTGCCGGTAGCTGGCTCAACCAAAGTATCGGCTGAATATAATCCTGTGGAAGTACCGCAAAAATACTTGCGTTTGCCATCGGGAAATGGAAGGATGCTGATCCAACGTATCGATGGGCCATTGCCCTGTCCGCCAAGTGATTGCTCTAAATTACCAGCGGCTTTTTTCCAGCTCGTACCGCCATTAGTGGACATGAATATACTATAAGTGCCGTAATTGGAGTAAACAAGTACCACCTTATCCGCATTATCTGGATCCACTGCGATACAGGATACATAATTGGTGTTGGTGGAATTAGGTAAATTAAGCGGTACAAGAACTGGCGTAGCAGCGGTATTCGCATTCTCAATTTTAAAGAGTTTACCACGTGTTGTACCCAAATATACCCGATGTGCTGGATTAGCATTAGAAACAGCAATGGCCGAAAAACTGTGCTCTGCATTTGCATCATTGATTGCAACAATAGTATCGTTAGATTTTACCCAACCTTGTGCAATGCTATCCCATTGGTTGTTTACTTGAATATCCGCGAGGTTATTTTGCCGATAAAAATGCCTTCCAGCAGGCAAATAGAGTACATTTTGATCGATTGGATCCATTGCTAAAGGGTTGATAAACATATAATCATCTTTATTAGGGCCTATGGGATCGAAACGCCTAAATGCGTTTACATTACCTTGATTATCAATATTACATTTAACCAAGCGGCCTTTTTGTATTGAAAGGACATAAAATGGTTTACCCGCAGGAATAGCTCCAAAAGCACCATCGCCATTCACAGTTTGTTTCCACGGCGCTGTTGTGTTTTTTGAATTGACAAAGAAATTGCCGTTGTCCTGCAAACCGCCAATTATAGTAGAGTCGTTGGCAGTGTTTTTATCAATAATCGCTGTATAAAACTGGCTGGTACGATAACCGCTATTCAAATAAGACCATTCTACCACGGGAGCATTACAGTTTTCTGTGCGGTGCAAACCACCGTCGGATGCCGAAATCATCACGTTAGTTTCGGTCGGGTGAAAAACAATATCATGTACATCTGGGTGGTGATTGGGGTACAATTCAAAATAAGGTAATTCCGTACCGGGTTTGTACCCACCAATATGCGTTGTATTATTAGGTGTTGTAAATCCATCTGTCGAACGGTACAAATTGGTACCACCCACAAACACATTATTAGTACCGGGTTGTACTTTTACCACTAAATCATAACCGCCTTGTGCCGCAAATTTATCAAATTGCGTACCCACTGATGGTAAATTTTGGGATAAATCACTCCAAGTACCGCCAGCACCGCTGCCATCACCACTTACATAATTGTATTTCCAAAGGCTTGTCCAGTCATCAGAGTCAATATACCGATTATAATGGCCAAAACCAGGCGTCGCACCTAAGATATAGACTTCATTTTCGTTATTCGGGTTAATACCGATAACAAACCGGTCGTAAGTAGTAGGGAATCCAGTGGTTGGGGTAATTTTTGTCCATGTAGTACCATTAGTACTCCGCCAAACACCGCCATCTGCGCTACCACTCCTAAAAGTAGCATATAATACACCCGTGGAAGTAATCGCAACATCGGTATAATAAGAAGTACCAGTTTGGCCACCACGCACCGCCGTCCAACTGGAACCACCATTAATTGAACGCCATATAGCACCATAAGTAGCAGCGTACAATACATCTTGGTTAGTGGGTGCAGTAGGATCGGTAACTACCCGCCACCCACTTTGCCAAACATCTGTAAATAATTGTGCCGCTCCATTGGCGGTACTATTGATCACCGTCCAGGTTTGTCCATTATCCGTGCTTTTGAACATACCATCGCCCAAATAAAAAGCAGAACCACCGCTGGCGGAAGTACCTGTTATCTCGCCTGAAATATAGTACCAATTATTGGTTTTACCAGGTCTTTTATCTTGTGCAATACTCACAACTCCGGGATGTGCATTAAGTGGCGTACGGCGTTGCCAAGATTGGCCAGCATCGGTACTTTCCCAAAGACCGCCAGAAACACCACCGGCAAAAATATGACTGGGGTTAACAACATCCAATGCTAACGCACGGGTACGTCCACCTACGTTCCAAGGGCCACGTACTTCCCATGTACCGGCACCACCCCGCTCCTGCGCTGCGATCGGCATTTGCGCAGCAAACTGACGCTCCAAATAAGATATGCCCAATGGAATTTCGCCTGTTGCTGGATCGGCCAGTCGCATTTTATCCCATGCGGCACGAGCCTCCTTGTTTTCCTCCTGTTCACCAGAAGGAATATGGACAGCAACTAAGGGTTGATTTTTCAAGAAATAAACTGCTCCAATTAAGAGCAAAACGGGTAAAAAATAGCCTATTTTCATGTTATATAAAAAATTTGGCCACAAGGTAAAAAAATACACACGTTTTTGATGCAATCAAATAAATCTTAGGTGTACATTTCGCGGTACAAAAAGAAAAACTGCATTCCAAATCTTATTTGGTCATCAAATTAAAAAAAAATCCGACACACTTATGATACAAATACTTCATGTTTCTGCGGAGTGCTATCCTGCCGCCAAAACAGGTGGATTAGGCGACGTAGTGGGTTCGCTCCCTAAGTATTTTTCCGCTGCCGACATGCTCTCTGCTGCTATTATTCCCAAATACGCAACGAAATGGATCAATGCTGCAGAATGGATCACAGTATATAGCGGATCAGTGTGGATCGACTGGACAGAGCACTATTTTGAGGTGCACCAACAAGCAGGCAATACACTTGGTTATCCTTTATTTACGGTACATCTACCGGGATTATTTGACAGACCCGGTATTTATAACGATCCGTCGGGTGCGCCGTATAGCGACGAAGTTCGGCGTTCGGTTGCTTTCCAACAAGCGGTATTGGAATGGCTGATGTCATTCCCTTGGCACGATCGTCCTTTGGTGATTCATTGCCACGACCATCATACTGGCCTCATCCCTTGGATGATGAAGTATTGCCCCAAATACCAACAACTAGCACCCATTCCAACCGTATTTACGATCCATAATGGCCAATATCAAGGCGCATTTGGCTGGAAAAACGCGCCCTTACTACCGCCTTATGAACCAGGCACAGGTACTATTCTTGACTGGAATGGTGTTGTGAACCCAATGGCGGGTGCTATTAAAACAGCGTGGGCTGTAACAACGGTTTCCAACTCTTACCTCTATGAATTACATCAAAGTAGTATGGGATTGGAATCATTATTTCAGCAAGAATGGCGCAAAGAAACTGGCATTATTAATGGTATTGATGCCAATGTTTGGGATCCTAAAACAGATCCAATGGTACAATCCCGTTTGGAAAGTAACAAACCCGCATCTATTAAGGCATTTAAAGCAGCCAATAAAGCCGTACTTTGTGAGTGGTTTGGCCTACGAAAAGATTGGCCATTGGTTAGTTTTATCGGTCGTATGGTTGGTGAAAAAGGCAGTGATCTTTTGCCCGAAGTATATAAGCGGTTCCTTAATTCCGGCGCGCGGGTATCCTTTTTGGTGCTAGGTACGGGTGAGACTTGGACCCAAAATGAATTTAAAAGCATGGCGCATACGTATAGCGGACGTTTTAATGCGGTAATTGATTACAATGAGGCACTTTCGCATCAAATTTACGCCGGTTCCGATTATTTAATAATGCCTTCGAGGGTAGAACCATGCGGCCTCAATCAATTGTACTCTATGCGTTATGGTACAATACCAATTGTGCGTTCTATCGGCGGACTCAAAGATACCGTACCAGATATGGGTGAGCCAGATGGCAGCGGACGAGGTATTAGGTTTGATCAATTTAGTTTAGAAGATGCCGTATATGCAATTTATCGCGCTGCAAGTTTATGGCACGAAGATCCAAATGGTTTGAGTATCCTGCGTTCTCGAATCATGTCCATTGATTTTTCTTGGGAAAATACTATGGCAGAATATATAAAGGTGTATAAGAGTATTGGGGCAGAGGTAGGCCCAAGAAAAAAAATGGTGGATGCTCCTAAAAAAACAGAGGCAGCAGCCCCAAAAATGGAGAATACTACTAAAAAAACAGAGGCAAAACCTAAAAAAGTGGAGACTGCTCCTAAAAAAGCAGAAGCAACACCGAAAAAAGGACCAAAAAAAGAGAAAAAGTAGAATTTACACATACCTTTCGACATAAAACGTATATCAAAAAAAGCAAACCATAAAAATAAAGTCAATTTAATTCAAACAAAGCACTATTTATGATAAAAATGATATCTATTATCCTCGGAGGAGGAGCAGGTAGCAGGTTATATCCACTGACCGACCAGCGTTCAAAACCAGCGGTGCCCATAGGTGGCAAATACCGTTTGATAGACATTCCAATTTCAAACTGTATCAATTCAGGGGTTAAGCGGATGTTTGTTTTGACCCAATACAATTCCGCATCCCTCAATGCGCACATCAAAAACACTTACAATTTTGACCATTTCTCTCAAGGTTTTGTCGATATTTTAGCAGCCGAACAAACTCCAGGTAGTAAAGAATGGTTCCAAGGCACGGCGGATGCGGTACGTCAAAGCCGTATGCACTACGAGCGGCACGAATTCGACTATGTCCTCATACTATCGGGTGACCAATTGTACCAAATGGACTTTGAAGATATGGTTAAAGAGCATATTGCCAAAGGAGCCGACGTAAGTATCGCCTGCTTACCCGTTGACGCTCGCGATGCTACAGGTTTTGGCATTATGAAAGTGGACGAAAAAGGCATGATTCCATCCTTTATTGAAAAACCGCATACCGATCAGTTGCCAGCATGGGTAAGTGAAGTAAGCCCTGCTAACAAAAAACGGGGTAAGCAATACATGGCCAGCATGGGTATTTATATCTTTAGCAGAAAGGCACTAGCAGATCTTTTTGATACAGAAACAGGTGCCGTCGATTTTGGTAAGGAAATCATTCCATTGGCAATTACAAGTGGCTATAAGGTATCTGCTTATCAATACGAAGGATATTGGACCGATATTGGTACGATTAGATCCTTTTTTGAGGCAAATATTGAACTGACCGACCATATCCCGTCGTTTGATTTATTTAGCCAAAACAGGAAAATTTACACGCGTTCGCGGAATTTGGCTCCTGCCAAATTTTACGGTGGCACACAACTCAACCGTGCATTGATCGCCGAGGGTTCCATTATCCATGCCCGATTAATCGATACGGCAATTGTCGGTATTCGTTCTCGAATTGGAGAAAACACCGTGATCAAAAACACCATTATGATGGGTAGTGACAAATACCAGAGCCTAGAAGAAATGGCAACTAACCCCGATCAAATACCGCTTGGTGTAGGGCATTATTGCCATATCGAATTTGCGATCCTCGATAAAGGTTGTCGAATTGGCAACAATGTAGTGATCAAAGGAGGCGAACACTTGCAAGATATGGATGCTCCCGCATATACCATTCGCGATGGTATCGTGGTCGTTAAAAAAGGTGCCGTTATTGAAGAAGGTACAAGAATTATGTAATGATGCGATATTGCTTTGCAGTTGATTTAAAGCCAGATCCAGTACTTATCGCTGAATATGAAGCCTATCACCAAGCGGTTTGGCCCGAAATACTCGATAGCATCCGTGCTTCGGGTATTTCGGACATGCAGATTTATCGTATCGAGCACCGCCTATTTATGATCATGGAGGTCTCGGCTGCATTTTCGTTTGAATCCAAAAACGCAGCAGATTTGGCCAATCCTAAGGTGCAAGAGTGGGAAACCCTTATGTGGAAGTACCAACAAGGACTACCTTGGGCCAAACCGGGAGAGAAATGGATGAAGTTAGAGCAGATATTTAATCTATAAAAATGTTTTTTTTAAAACAATTTGGAAATTAATTAAGAATAGTATTACCTTTGCGCCCCGATTGAAAAGCCGGATGCTACTTATTTGTAAGAAGTCCGGCGAGATACTATCTCATTTTTTAAATTTTCTAAATTAAACATGGCAGTAAAAATTCGTCTGCAACGTAAAGGCCGTAAAAAGGCACCATTTTATCATATCGTAGTCGCTGATGCGCGCGCTCCACGTGATGGCCGCTTCATCGAAAAGATTGGTACTTACAATCCACTCACTGTTCCAGCAACGATCAGTCTTCAAAATGATCGCGCATTCCACTGGGTTATGGTAGGTGCTCAACCAACGGATACGGTAACCGCTATTCTTCGCTTTAAAGGCGTTATGTACCAAAAACACCTTCAATTAGGTGTAAATAAAGGTGCTATCTCTCAAGAACAGGCCGATACAAAATTGGCAGCTTGGATGGATGAAAAAGAAGGTCGTATTACGGCACAAAAAGACTCTAGCGCTAAGAAGAAAGAAGAACTTCGCGTTAAAGTGGACGGTGTAGCTAAAATAAAAGTTAAACCAGTAGAGGTAGTGGAGGAAGAAGTTGTAGAAGCAGCGGAAGAAGTAGTTGTAGAAGCAACAGCAGAAGCAACTCCAGAAGCGGCAGAGGCAACTCCAGAAGCACCTGTTGCTGAATAATATTAAGTTATTTTAAATTGTTTCGATTTACTTCGTTTTTATAATTGTTTCTAATTTTAGAAACGTAGTACATCGAAACATTTGATTTAATATAAGATGGTAAGGTTCAATTCGAACCGTAAAAGACCTGATAAAGTGCCCTCGTGTACTTTATCAGGTCTTTTTTAAATTGGTCACACAATTAAGTATGTCCAAATACTTAAAACACTAAAATAAGTATCAAAAAATATATAATATGCAAGATCTTGATGAGAAATATTATACCCGGCTGCAAGATATAGCGGGTGCCATTCAGGAATCGCCAACTCTAGCCCAATATATGGAAGAGGAGGAAGACGAACTGTACAACGAACTTCGCCAGCAATTTGAACCAATTTTGTCGGAACTCCACCACTTGGTAGCGGCAGAGGCTCCATTACAATTGGTTACTTTTGAGCGTTATTTATTAAATGAGCATTTTGAAGGGCTTTATTTACCACGTGTAATGGGTTATGCCGTTCTACGGGGCGAAATCAGTGATCAATACCGCTATGTACGCCCAAATGACCACTTTAAAGATGTATTGATCGCCATTTGCAGTAGCCCACAATTTGAGCAATTGAAAAAACGTATCGGCCAAACAATCCAAGTTGGTTTTGCACTGTCGAGCGATATATGGATTACGAATCTATTGGGGTTGGTCGAAAACAAACGCGTGCGCTCGTTCTTAAGTGCACAAAAATCCGATCGTTTCCGCGATATGCGCGACCGTAAAGATTTGTACGACCGGTATTCCAAGCAATTACGGAACGAAATGTATTTCTCCGCCGATTTCCCTACCCAACAAGGGGAAATGAAAGCCAATTTCTCCGCATTGCGCCAGTTTTTGCTCAAGCGTTTCGATTCTGTGGGCAACAACTCCAGCCTTAATGCGCAAATATTAGGGTTCCTCAACAACGAGCAGTTTCACAATACAGAAGAGTATATGGAAATGTTGGCGATGTACGGCAATTTCATGGACTTAGATGCCGACACTAAGGCTATTGTGGCTAAACATTTTGAACGCGAGCGCAAATCGTTCCCTGAGTTTTCGGAAAAATTCCTTCGCTTTATCCTTTTTCTACACCATTCCAATGGTATCACCAGCGTCAACGACGAGCGTATGAGTGCCATTGTGAACAAGGCTGGTATTGACAAAATTAGTGATTTTTACCGTATTGCAGACAAAGTACACAGCCTTGGGTATGTGCACCAAGATGCAATTGATGCTGTAAAAGATTTTTATAGCTCACATGAAGGACTTTCTGTTGAAAGTGAATGCCTCCGATATTTAGTGTTCAACTATTTTAAACGACTCATCAACGGCTTAACGGAACGCGACTACGCTGATTATTTTGAACTGAATAAGATTTTTGGATTGTACATGCGTATGTTCGATAACCAGCAATTTAACCAAGACATGGAAAAGGTTTCTATGGCTTATGTGGACAAATTGATGAAACGTTATACAGACAAACGTAGCCGCGATTATCAGGATATTAAGAAATTTGTGGCACATACCTTTACGGAATTTGGGTTCTTGAGGGATAAAGAAGTTGTTGAACTATTTAAAACACGCAGAAAGCGCAAAAAAATAGGAGAGTAGTTGTCTCTAGTCCGTTTCATTTCTCAAACACACAACCATGTCAATACTCATTTTTCTAATTGTACTATATCTCGGCAACAGCTACACTATGACGAAGCTGTTCGAGAAAGCAGGAATACCTGCTCAAAAAGCCTGGATTCCAGGTGTTGCGGCGATGGAATGGTGCAAAATGGTAGGCCGTAAACCGTCTTATGCTTTGTGGCTACTCTTCCCGATTGTCAATTTTTTCATCTATGCCGGATTATGTATCGACATGATCCGTTCATTTGGCAAACACGGTTTTTTTGACTCCGTTTTGGCGGTTGTATTTGCACCATTGAAATTTTTTCAAATTGGCAATAACCCCAACGACAAATACACTGGCCCTGTTTTAGACCAAGAAAAACAGTACCACCGCGACTATGTGGATGCCATGGAAAAGAAGGATAAATTGGCACTCAGCAAACTGGAATCCAATAATCCTTTCCGCAAGTCCACACTACGCGAATGGGCCGAAGCCATTATTTTTGCTGTGTTTGCTGCTGCGTTTATCCGTATGTTCATTTTTGAAGCGTATGTGATTCCAACACCTTCCATGGAAGGTACATTAAAGGTAGGTGACTTCCTTTTTGTAAGCAAACCATCTTATGGTCTTAGGCTACCGATGACGGTGATCCAATTCCCTTTGATCCACAACCGTTTTAGTACCAGCAAAGGTATGCTTGGCCGTGAATCTTACTTGGAAAGCCCTTCATTACCCTATACACGCCTCCCAGGTTGGGAACAAGTAGAGCGCAATAAACCCGTCGTGTTTAATTTCCCGGCAGGTGATAGCGTAATTATTACCCCAGATCGCAACTGGGATATCTATCAATGGCGCCGCGATCCAAGGAATAATGGAAAAAAGGCTGAGGTAATTACACGCCCGCTGGATAAAAAAGATCATTACATTAAGAGGTGTGTTGCTATTCCAGGAGATAGCCTGTTTATCCGTGGTGCTCAATTATATATCAATGGCCAACCTGCGATGAACCCTAATCACATGCAGTATATGTATCACATATCTAGCAAAACGACACCTATAGACTATAAAAAAATAGATAGTTGGGGCGTAAGTGTGGGCGAATTAATGGGCGATCAACGACCAAAAACGGAAGCTTATTTCAGTCTGGATGCACAACAACTAGAGAAAATAAGAGCACTTGGTAGCGATATACAGGTAGAAAGATACAAGCCTTATAGCACTGAAAAGCCAAATACAACATACGTGTATCCCAACAACGCAAAAGTAAGTGGAGGCTGGACAGTGGACGACTATGGCCCAATTTATATACCGAAGGCTGGTGCTACCGTAACACTAGACGAACGGAGTATTGTGTTTTATGGCCGTTTGATCAAAGACTACGAACACAACGATTTTAAAATTGCAAATGGGAAATATATCATCAACGGACAAGAAGCAACTACTTATACGTTTAAACAGGATTATTACTGGATGATGGGCGATAACCGCCACAATTCAGAAGATTCTCGTATTTGGGGTTATGTCCCTGCCGATCATATTGTAGGTAAACCAATATTAGTTTGGTTTAGCACTAAAAATGGTTCGATTGCCAATGGTATCAATTGGGATCGTCTGTTTTTATTCCCCGGTAGCATGTAGTATTTAAGGGAAAGGGGGTACGCATTTCAGGTAACTAAAGACCAGGAACGCGCGCCCCCTTCCCCCTGAAGATCAATTGTTCCTTTACCCTACCGGCTTGCAACAAAGTCCGAATTACTTCCACTCCTGGTGCCAAATCCATATCGCCACAAGTAAAAATATCCACCGCAGCATAACCATGCTCAGGCCAAGTATGTATTGCAATATGACTTTCCATAATTACAACTACACCAGATACGCCTTGAGGGCTAAATTTATGGAAAACTATATCCACCACTGTAGCCTGAATAGCAGCAGCAGTGGCCAATAGTGCTTGCTCAACAATGAGTTGATTATCAATAATTTCTAAGGGGCATTCATACAGTTCCAAGACCAATTGCTTACCCAAAAAAGGCAATTGTTCAGACATCTTCTATCACAATAAACCCGTGCTCTAAAGGCAACATTTTTTCTTTTAATATATCAAACATCCGGTTACCATAACGCAGATAAACGGGAATAAAATTATCATGCCGCTCTTGTAAACCATTGGCTGGGAATAATTTTTCTTTGAGCGTACGTAATTGGGTCAATACAACTTCATGCTTTTGTTTCTCAGCACGCATCAATCGGCTTTCCCATTGCTCCAAACTGGCTTTAAGTTTAACACCATCGGCTTCTACGGCCTTTTCCAGTGTTGGGTCGATCAAATATGCTTTATGGGCAATTTTTTTAATCAAGCGTTCAAAATCTTGTAATTCCGAAGATAAACTAATATTTCCAGAGGCGTTATTTTCGATAAATTGGCGTACCAAAACCTCTATATCCTGAAAGAATTGAGCAGCAGTAAAGCCTAGGCGTTCCATTTTTTTGGATGAATCGCGATCAATCCAAAGCACAGAATTACGTCGAAGGAGCATGGGGTAATTGATGCCAAAATAATCGAAAAGACTTTTACGCTCCAGCCAATACGCCAACTCGCCCCCTCCGCCAACATAAGCCAAATTAGGTAAAATTGTCTCTTGATAGAGCGGTCTCAATACAACATTTGGGCTAAAATGCTCAGGATGCGCGTGCAAATGTGCTAAAATTTCGGCTTCTGTAAAGACACGATCCGTGTTGAGTACTTTATAAACATTATCCTCTTTTACGATCCGCTCCCTACTGCTCCCCTCCATGAAAAACAAATTAATTTCTCTAGGACTTGCCTGTGTTTTAAAACCCACTTGATTCAGTTTTTCAACAGTTTCTGTGACAAGTTTATACGATACCTGCTCGGTCAATTCGCGCTCCATTACAGGAATAAAGGCTCTTTTTAATGCCGATACATTCATATCTAATACAATCAAACCATAATCTCCGAGTAGGTCGTGTATCAATGCTTGTGTAGCCTCTCCAAAAGTAGCATGCTGGGTATAGGCGGCCTCTATCCGCGTATATAGTGTACGGGCCAAATCGGCTGTACCCAATATGCCATTCATTTGCTCCAAAATAGGCGCTAAAGAGGCTGTGCTTATTTTGCCCACGGGGCCATTTACCCCCGGCTCCCAAACCACTTTTTTATTGAATAAATTAATATTATTTACCTCTTCGATATCATGATCTTCGCCACCGAGTACAAAAATAGGGACAATTTTATGTGCTGGACCGATGATTCCTTGTACCGCTTCGGCCAAATTAATCGTCGTTATCGCTTTATAAATAAAATAAAGTGGCCCTGTAAAAAGACAAGGCTGGTGCGCAGTAGTAACGGTAAAAGTGTTTTTATTGCGCAGCGACTCAATTAAGGGAATAATATGGCCATGATTGGGAATAGTAGCGTACTGCGCGAGCAATGTATCCGCCAAAACATCGCGGGGCACATCTGCCTTGCTTTTGTCTTGGATAATTTGGTGGAAAACATCCTGACGGAGATCATATTTAAAAAAGGGAACTAAATGTTCTACTCCTGTAGCGTAAGCGAGATCGGTTTTGGCCAACTGCGGTACCTTCTCGAAGGGGATAAGTTTTTTTAACATGTTTGTGATTAAAGGGAAGCGGGGAACGATTTTGGCCTCATAATTGAATAAACTATAAGTCCAAAATCGTATAAATTATCTTTTTTTAATGTGATCTTTAGGCAAATAAAAGTTTCGAATTAACGAAAGAGCAGGAAAAGTATTGCTCATAAAATATCAATTTACTGGGCAAAAGTGAAAACGGCCACAAATGGTTATGTACAAAAAATTACTCTTATTTAAAGACTTCAAATTTTTTCGTTACCTGACCGCTTTTGGTACGCGCCGTCAGCAAATAAATGCCGTTGGACAACGAAGCAACATCAATTTGATGGTGTTCTGCCGAAATCTTATTCGAACGCCAAATAGCCTTACCTGTAATATCTGTAACCAACAAATCTTCCATCAAATCATTGCCATTGAGGTGTACCTGAAGGTTTGAGGATGCAGGAGATGGGTAAACGCGCAGTTCGTCACTATGTACAGTTACCGTACTTTTTTGTTCGTTGCGGGGTGTTACCGAAAATGGGATAATACCTTCGTAAAGCGGAGAGTACACACCATTGGCATTCATGGTATTGCCTTCAATGACGATCGACATTGGACTAGCGGTGGCCTGCATACCATCTGCTGGGCGAGCACCTTGAATTACATCCACAACTATATAGTCAAACTGCCCCACAGTACCATGACCACTCACTGCAACACCATTGGTGCGGGTAAATGCGGTCTCCAATTTGCCTACACGAGGCCGCTTATCCATAGTTAAAAACGGCGCATTAGAATTGATCCAGGTATTGGGAAAGTACTCCATGTGAAAGGCCGAATCCACCAACAGCGGACTGAGCCGTACATCAAAAGTAAACCCGTAAATATTAGTAACAGGAAAACTAGCATTGCCCAACTTTACTTCTACCTGCACCAAATCGCCAACTTGAGGATTAGGAGGGGTAAGGAAATTTAAAAAGAAAGGTAATCCTTTTGAGACAGCGGGGATTGTAGGTAATAATTTATGCGTTTGACCATAAAATAGCCCTAACGACAAAGTATCTTCGCTTTCCACCTGACCACTACCATCTGTATCGGCGTATTTGAGATCAATGTCACTGGCAACGTATGGAATATTCCAATCATTTCCATATTGACCATACCATTCTAAGGCAGCATTTGAGCGCGTATTGCCGTTTTGCCCCATAAAATAGCCAATAGGTAGTAAATCTTTGTTATTTACAATACCGTCATTATTGGCATCACCAGCCCAAACACATTCATCACCAACACAGTATGGTGCTGAAGAAGCCAGCACTTCCGTCACGTTTACAGCAATTTTTACGGTTTGGCAGTTGCCATTAGAAGCAATACAGTAGTTCACCTCAAACTCATCAACGCCTGTATATCCGGGAGTAGGCGTATAAACCAAGAGGTTATGCCCCGTTACTGTTTGACCACCGTACGTTTGGGTAGTTAACCCCGGATGATAAGAACAAACACCGTGATCTGGCGCGTCTGTTACCGCAAAATCAAAACCAATAAATGGCAATTTATAATTGATAACCAAAGGAGTTTCCTTGGGTGTCGTTAAATCAAATAGTCCCGCAGATGGTGGTAGATTACCAACAATGACGTTTACTGTTCCAATTTCAAGGTCTGGAATATTGGTGTTGCCTAATTTGTAATAAAAAGTAGCAACTCCACTAAAATTGTTATTGGGCGTAAAAGTTACATTTCCAAGAGCATTAGTACCAGTTACTGTACCTGCAAGGTTGTTGGGAATCGTCCAGCCACGCACCAGCAAGTTACCAATATCATTTTGACGTACATTAAAAGTTATCGGAGTATTCTTAGGCGTATAAGCATAATCCTCAATCGCCATTAAATTTTGAACCGGCGTATTAAGCGTTGTTACTTTGATGGTTTTATAAACAGGGGTACCGAAGTCATTATTGACCAGTACAAATTGGTCATTGCCGCTAAAATTAAAATTCGGGGAATATCGAAAACTTTGTCCCCCATTAATAAAAACTGTGCCATTGGAGGGTGCTTGAAACATACTATATCCATTGTACAATAATGGGTAGTTAAGCGGCGCATTTCGAGCGGTAAAAACTTGAATGGTATCGTTATTTGGTGCAGTATTGGCATGAATTCCAACTGTACCGGAGGATGTTTTACAATATCCAGAACCATCGCAAACAGTATAATTAAAATGCCCAGTTCCAGTAAATCCTGCTGCTGGGGTAAATATAACATTATTACCAGCAATTACAGCAGTGCCATGCGTTGATGCTGGTATTTCGGTCAAGGTCAATGTCCCATTAGAGGTATTATCATTATCCAACACCGGAATAGAAACGGGTGTACCCACACTTGTTGTCGCAAAATCTTGGCGGGCATTTAGCAAACTAGGAAATACAGAGACGCGAAAACCGCGATAAGTAAGAAAAGGATAAGAGCCGTAGTAATTGTATTCCAAAGCAAAAGTATCCATACCTATAAAACCAGTATTGGGCGTATATTTAACTTGATATACATAGGGGTTACCGGCACCTCCAGACGACAGTACGCTGATCGAAACACTGCCGTGTTTGGCCAGTGGATTGATCTTACTCAAAGCAAGATTAAGTCCTGATATAGTATCAAAAACTTGTACGTTTACAGAGGTATTTAACTGCCGTAGTGGGGAGCTATTTTGGCCATATACAATGCTGCCTTTTAGCACTAGCAATAATATCCCTAATGCGACCTTAAAGATAAAATAATGTATGCGTAAATTCATGGATATGTCAATTTAAAATCGTACAAAAGTAAGAGATTGTTTACCTAAATTACAACCTTCTTTTATTTTTTTTTACCTTTGTGAAGAATTAATTGAAAAACTCGACAGCAGGATTTATTTTTTTTATTTATAAAAATTTACAATACCCGTATATTAACACTTATTAAAATACTAATCGACCTAAATGCAAAATTTAATTTTATAAAAAAGCAATTTAATAGAAATAATTCATTTGACTTAATTATTTTTTTGTGAAACAAGCATTAACTTATTAATTAAAGCGCAAAAGCCATATTCCCTCCAATAAAACCGTTCCCCGCTCAAAACGACCGCTTTCATCAACCATTTAATTTTATAGATCAAAATGTTGCCCACTCAAGATGAAAAAACCCCAAGCCGGATTCAATTAAAATCCAACCGGCTTTTTCAGGTTTTAAGTATGTTTAGCGCTCAGGACAGGAAGCGTTTAGACAAATTTTTGCAATCTCCTTATTTTAATCAAAGTAAGACGTTGACTAAATTATTTGAGGTACTTATTGATCTTGTGGAGAAAGAAAAAACGGGTTTTGTGAAAGAAAAAGTATGGTCTAAAATATTTCCTGGAAAGCCTTACAATGATACCAATTTTAGAAAGGCTTGTTCTGATTTGATGGAATTGGTGGAGCAGTTTATGTCTATTGAAAACTATCTTTTACACGATGAAAATGCCAATTTGGATCGCGTTGATTTTATACTCAAAAAGAATATTCAACCATTGATAAAAGGCGTGATTAACGATCAGGCCAAACTTTATCTTGATAGAAATTATTGGCGCTTTTCAGATTATTACTATACCTATGCTTTTGAAAAAAAGTACCATAGTCTAATGAATTTCGATGTTAAAACTGATCAAAATTCGAACATTGACAAAATTTCATCCAATCTTGACCTATTTTATTTAACAGAAAAACTCAAATTACTGAACAGTGCCCTTACCAATAATTTAATGAATACCAAGGGTTTTGACATGAATGACGTGGGTGCGATACTAAAACTTTGCGAAAAATATAATTTAGATGAACACCCCGAACTGGCCATCAATTACTATACCTATCAAACCATTAGTAATGGCGACAACGTAGAGTTTTATTACAAACTAAAGGCCGTTTTAGAAAAATACGCTATATATATCCCTCAAGAAGAAAGTATTAGTTTCTTTGACGCTACCCTCAACTATTCGATTAGTCGCCTTAACAAGGGGGATAAATCTTTTTTACAAGAGTATTTTGACCTATTTGAAGTGGGGATTAGCCAAGGTGTTTTTATCGTAAATGGTGAACTTGCTTCTCGCCGTTTTAATAATATTGTCATTGCAGGCCTTCGTTTAGGTAAAATGGATTGGGCGCAACAATTTGTCAATGAAAATATACACCTATTGGCCTCTGATAGCCGGAATAATGCGTACAAATTCAATATGGCACGCGTCTCTCTATACAAAAAAGATTTTAACAATGTACTGAACCACGTGCGCGACGTGGAATACGACGATATTTTTGTCAATTTGATTAGCAAGGTGATGATTGTCATTGCCTATTACGAACTCGACGAATACGAGGCATTAGATACTTTTCTGGAGACTTATCGTACATTCCTCAATCGCCAAAAAGACCTACCTGATGGTATCAAAAATGGTTATATTAACCTACTGGGTTATGTCCGCCGTTTGATGCGGTTGAAAAGCGGCGACCAAAATGCGATTCAAAAATTAAAGGAAGATATTGCTAACGCCACAGCCAGTACCGTTAATCAGGAATGGTTGTTGGAAAAAGTAGCGGAGTTTTAATTGTCGTTTTTTACGACTATTATTCTTGTTCCTCCGCCATACGCATCCACCAAAGCATATAAAACAAATAAAATGCCGCTCCAATAGATGTTTCTAAGGTGTATTCCACCAAAAAAGAGACAAATACGATAACTTGAAATACAATAAATAGATAAAAATTTCGGTAAGTCGCCATTGTAAGTGGATAAAGTAGTGCTAATAGGCTTATCATTAATCCAATTAACCCCGTACCGGCAAGTATATAGATAAATTGATTGTGCGGCAATTTGGGCGTTTCAGCATAAAAAGGATGAAAATTGGAGGTATAACGTTGCGTTTCCTGTTCCAAATCGCCTACTCCTACACCCATTACTTTGTTGTCCAACCAAATCCGAGCGCCTACATCCAGGGAGATAAATCGTTCGGAATCAGAATAACTCTCCCCGCCTTCAGCACTCCTAAAATGTTGCCAATCATACAACATATACGCTATCCTTTGTTTAAGGCTGCTTATGGTATTCAAGGCAATAACCGGTGCTAACACCAGTAAACCCAAGGCCAAAATACCAACTTTCCAATTTTTCGTTAAAAACAAAAAACGAAAAACAGAAAAGCCTAAAGCCGCATAAAGGGCAATCAGCGCACTCCTAACCGATAAAACATGTACTGCCAAAAATAAAAAAACAAGAACACCAGCGAACCAATTGCGTTCCATCCTACTACTCCAATAATCAGCCTTGCCTACCAGCCAGCCCCCCGAAACAATGGCCAGTACAATCATCAAACTAAACCTAATATGATTACGTGGTACAGGAACTGGTTGTCCCTCCCCCAAGCCTGAAAGAATAGTACCTGGATCCAAAGCAAAATTGAGGAGTGATCCGGCAGTAAACAGCAACAAAATCAATACGAACACATAAATAAGTGCTGCATAACGCCGAAACCCAAGTACTGGTAAATTGGCAAAAGCCCAAGGAAGCACCAAAAATGGAATACGAATACGTGTTCGAGCCAGCCAAAACCCTTTATCCTCCGACCCAAAAAAACTAAGTGCAAATACCCAAAACAGCAACGTAATCATCAAAAAAGCACGATGATCTACCAATTTCTGTATAGATGCTCCAAATGACCGCCCGACCCTTTTTATTTCCCAAAGCGCAGCCACAACAATCAACCACATGCCCACAGAAAGTAAAAAAGGCGAAAAAATCATGCTTACCGACAAGAGCATTGCAGCAGCGATGGTAAGATCTGCGGGCGTGATATTTTTTATTTTTTGCAACATATTCTGCGGCAAAAGTAGTGTAATAGTATCATAGATCAACCATTGTTCCCATTTCTTTCCTTAGATCACCCAACCCATCTATTGTTCCACTCGTCATAAATCTAATCTAAAGCACCTGATTTACGTTCGTACACATAAAAAATCTACGTTTTTGTGAATTCGCGGTAGAACAAAAGTCAACGCTACGCTTTTGTGCACTCAAAAAAGAGCAAAGCGACCACTCTACGCTTTGTGTACTCAAAAAAAGAGCGAAGCTACCACGCTACGCTTTGTGTACTTTTGCGCACTTTGTGGTAGAAAAAACCTACGCTAATGAAGTAATCAAATCACACACATTTGTGGTAAAAAACACGTTATTCGATCAACACCATGACACAAATATACCCGTCCATCGCCTGCAATTTAGACAGCGATATATTGCAAACAGCCCTTCCTTTATTTGTGGATGAAAAAGTAGAAGCCATTGAATGGTCTTTCGACGCACTCTACAAAGAACGTCAAATACCTCAATGGTTTGTAGAACTATTGCAAGCATTTAGCCAAGAAAAACGACTCATCGGTCACGGCATCTACTTTTCCCTCTTCTCTGGCAAATGGTCCAAGGCACAACAAGACTGGCTCACACACCTCAAAAAAGTAACCACCAATTTCCAATTCGACCATATTACAGAACACTTCGGGTTTATGACTGGACAAAACTTCCACGACGGAGCCCCCATCAGCATCCCATTCACCAAATCAACATTAGCGATAGGCCAAGATAGGCTGCTGCGTATGTACGATGCCTGCTCCTGCCCGGTAGGACTCGAAAACCTCGCCTTCTCGTACTCCCTTGAAGAAGTAAAACGACACGGTGATTTTCTGAACCAACTCATTGAGCCCGTTAATGGTTTTATCATATTAGACCTACACAACCTCTATTGTCAAATCCATAACTTTGACATTGATTACGAAGACATCATTGCGCTTTATCCACTCGATCGCGTTCGCGAAATCCATATCTCCGGTGGAAGTTGGGAAATATCCACTACCCTACCCCAAAAACAAGTTCGAAGAGATACACACGACGACCAAGTTCCTCAAGAAGTATTTGAACTATTAAAAAAAACCATCCACCGTTGTCCTAACCTCAAATTTGTAGTCATGGAACAAATAGGAACGGGGCTAAAAACGCCAGAAAGTAAAATCCAATTTCAATTAGATTTCCAGACAATGAGCCATATTATTCAGGAATCAAACCATCAAAACACCTCAACCAATACGTTTATTCCCCCTGCCCCCGCCACGCCCCCTTTTAAATTCCCCTTAGAAGACAATGATTTACATGCCGACCAAATGGAACTCAGCCGAATCCTAGAAACAGCCGCCGATACCCCTACCCTATTCCACGAAATACAAAACTCTCGTTTGGCTAATTCCGCCTGGAATACTGAAAACTGGTCGCCATTTATGATCGAAACAGCCATGCATATTGCCCAAAAATGGAAAGGTAAATAAAATCAACTTGCATAATTAAAAAACAGGGTGTAGGTTTGTGGCCTTATTTCACTTCGACAACTACAAAGATGAACAGAATCACCCTTGTTTTCATTGGCATACTTTTCCCGTTTTTTACCGCAACAGCGCAATCCAAAACAGCAACCACAGAAAACGAACTTAATACCTATTTTAAACCTGTAAAATGGCGCAATATTGGCCCATTTAGGGGCGGACGATCCGTTGCTGCAACGGGCGTAGTAAGCCAACCGCATACTTATTATATGGGTACCACTGGCGGCGGACTGTGGAAAACAGAAGATATGGGTATTAATTGGGCCAATATTTCAGACGGTTTCTTCAAAACAGGCTCCGTCGGTGCCATTGCGGTATCCGAAAGCGACCCCAATGTCATTTATGTAGGTATGGGAGAACACGCAGTACGCGGCGTAATGACCCACCACGGCGATGGTGTTTATAAATCTACTGATGCTGGAAAAACTTGGAAAAAAATAGGGCTTGACCTCACACAACATATTGCTCGTATCATCATCCACCCCACCGATCCGAATACCGTCTTTGTGGCTGCACAAGGTGCTTTATATAGCAAATCAGCACAACGCGGCTTATTCAAATCAACGGATGGTGGTGCAAACTGGAAAAATGTCCTTTTTATAGACGACAAAACAGGTTGTAACGAATTGTCGATGGATCGAAACAACCCACGTATCCTTTATTGCTCCATGTGGGAACACGGAAGGTTACCTTGGAAAGTCATCAGTGGCGGCGCTGGCAGTGGTTTGTACAAATCCACCGATGAAGGCGAGCATTGGGAAAAGATGGAAGAAGGGCTACCCAAAGAAATGGGTAAAATGTCGATTGCTGTTTGTCCTTCCAATTCTGAAAAAGTATTTGCACTCATCGAAAGTGATTCCGATAAAGAAGCAGGCGGTCTATTTATGTCCACCGATGCCGGCAAAAATTGGTCTCTTGTCACCAATGACCATCGTTTGCTCCAACGCGCATGGTATTATATCGAACTATTTATTGATCCACTCAACGAAAACACCTTGTATGTCCTTAGTGCACCCGCCTTGCGTTCTTTAGATGGCGGCAAAACATGGGAGGATATATCCAGTACCCACGGCGATTACCACAACCTCTGGATCAACCCAAAAAATTCCGAAAACATGATCATCTCCGACGATGGAGGGGCTGCGATTACTTTCAACGCTGGCAAATCTTGGTCGGGACAGGACAATATGCCCACCGGACAATTCTACCGCATCAATACAGATAATCAATTTCCGTATCGGATCTATGCTGGGCAGCAAGATTATGGTTCTATTTCTATTGCAAATCGAGAATTAGGCAGTGGCAGCATATCCAATAAAAGTTGGGAATATTCCGCAGGTGGCGAAAGCGCATTCCTCGCCTTCAACCCCGATGATCCGCGTTTTGTGCTAGGAGGAAGTTACCAAGGCACCATTGAAGTACTAGATACCAAAGCCAAGGCGGGTACCAATATCATGCCCGCGCCCATCCAATATTTGGGTATGGATGCTAAAGATATTAAATACCGTTACAACTGGAATGCACCTATTATTTGGTCCAAACACGAGCCTAATATTTTTTACCACGGTTCCCAAATGGTACTCCGAACAGCCGATATGGGACAAACTTGGACAGAGTTCTCTCCCGATCTAACCCGCAACGAAAAAGAAAAACAAGGCAAAGGTGGCGGCCCATATACCAATGAAGCCGTGGGTGCAGAAAACTATGGAACACTGGCCTATATCTTGGAATCACCTCAAGAGAAAGGCGTAATCTGGACTGGAAGCGACGATGGATACGTATATTTGACCCAAGATAATGGCAAAAACTGGAAAAACGTGACTCCTGCCGGCCTACAAGAATGCCTTATCAATGCCATTGAAGTATCGCCCCACGACAAAGGAACGGCCTATATCGCCACCACACGTTACAAATTTAACGACCATACACCCGGGTTATACAAAACCACCGATTATGGCAAAACTTGGACAAAAATCGTTTCTGGCATTCCAAATAATGCCTTTACACGTGTAGTCCGCGAAGATACCGCTGTAAAAGATTTACTTTTTGCAGGTACCGAACTGGGCGTATTTGTGTCCTGGAACGGCGGTAAAGATTGGTCACCCTTCCAACTCAATTTGCCCATTGCCCCCATTACAGATCTAAAAATACACCAAGGCGACCTCATTGCCGCCACTTCTGGTCGTGCTTTCTGGATTTTGGATGATTTAGGACTTGTACGCCAATACAAAAAGGAGCAAAACGCAACCTTGGCCATTTACCAACCCGAAAATGCGTACCTCGCCAATGGCCGCAGCGAATTAAACAAAACCGATGATACATTTACAGGTATGTCCTCCACAGAAGGCGTAAACCCAGCCAATGGTATTGTCCTGTATTACCACCTCACAGCCCCCAAAAAAGATGCCCTGATCACATTGGAAATCAAGGATGAAGCAGACAATGTAGTACGCACCATAAGTTCCCAAAAGGACAGCCTGTACAAAAAATGGGACGGTGGCCCTTCGGTACAGCCTACCCTTTCTACCAATAAAGGTCTGAATCGATTCGTATGGGATATGCGATACCCGCCAATGACAGGGATAGAGAATGCCTATTTTGAAAGTAGTTACGGTGGACACAAAGCAGTACCCGGCAAATATACTTTCACCTTAAAAATAGGCGATGAGCAAGCCGCCACATCTGCCGAAATACTGGCTAATCCTTTGTATGCAACCGACAAAGCCGCCTACCAGAATTACCACCAAGTTATGCTAAAAATGGAAAATGATTTGCGCGAAATGCACACCATGATTAATAGTAATTATGCCCAAAAACAGCAATTAGAGCAATTATTAGCCAGTTTACCAACGAATAACAAATTCAAAGCCATCCGTACTGAAGGCGAAACATTGGTCAAAAAAATGAAAACGTGGGACGAGGATATGGTGCAACGCAAGTCCAAAGCGTACGATGATGTAGAAAACTTCCCGAATAAATTTACCGCTAATTATCTATTTCTCATCAATCAAACAGAGAGCGATATCCCGAAAGTGACCCAGCCTTCATTGGATCAAAAAAAGATTTTAGATACCCAATGGGCAAGCCTCAAGGCACGTGGAACTGAAATATTAGACGTGGATATTACGGCCTTGAATAAGAAATTATGGGAATTGGGTATTGGGGGGATTTGGGAAAAATAAAAGAACTTTATCCATTAACCCTCACACATCATAAAAAATGATACGATTAATCTTAACAACAGCATTATCCCTTTTTTACCTACTATCCTTTGGGCAAATAAGTGAAATTGACTTATCGAAAATTAATACAATTGCTCAGGCCGAGCAATTTATCACAAAAAACCCAAAAGTAAAAGCAAAACTATTTACGATATCATCCATTAGTGATACATCAGAAATGATGTTGCCGCTTTACAGTAAAGGGGCTGGTTTTACCTTTAATATTGACAATAACAGTTTCAAAATCTTGCAAATTGATTCTAATTTAACCTTTAGGGTCAAATATATTTTCTTTTCTGGAACGGAATTTACAAAAAAGGAAATAGATATTAAAAGACAGGGAATTCTTTCACAATACAAAAAAGGAACACGTTTTACTTCATTGGTACAAAAACATACGTCGGATAAAAATGAAACGGGCGACACAGGATGGTTTGCAGAAAACACATTAGTAAAGGGATTTGAAACCGCCATAAAAAGCCATAAAAAGAATGACATTTTTACTGTTGATATACCAGAGCAAAATTGGTATTATGTAGTTTTAAAAACCTTTGACGATAGATTTGCAAAAAAAATTACATTGATTAAAATTTAATTTACAGTGCATTGAAGTACAATCAATAAAAACATAACATGACTACAAATTTTAAATCTAGATTTTGGAAAACAAGCCAATACTTTTCAGGACTCTTTATCCTACTTTTTGTATTTAGGCTTATTTACGGCTATGTCGCAACTGACCCAAATACCAGTAGCGATTACAGCGGCAATTTTTTTAGTAGCATCAATAATTTACGAAAAAACTATAATCGCGATTTCCAAAAGTACAACAAAATCCAACAAAAAAGACGACAAAACAGCGTCCAATTAGTTGGATTTTGTCATTTTATAAGCACGTTCTAAAGACCTTCTAAAGGATAATTGGAGGTAAAAACCTCAACCTTATTCTTCAACTTTCCTGACTTAGCATTAACAGACACTTTCATGTCAAATCGCTTCTGAAACCAGGCCAATTTTCGAGTATAAACCTTCAGGATTTCCGAATCATAACTAGACAACAAAAACCTTCCTTGTATAGCAGAAAGTGTGATCAAAAGAGATTCAAAATCCGTCTCAGTATATCCATCATAATGTCCACAATCAGAGTTAAAATATGGTGGATCACAATAGAAAAAAGATTCTTCACCATCCCTAGAACGGATAATCTAAAGAGCATCAGCGCACTCCAGCGTAACTCGTTGCAACCTGATCGCATAATCAAGAGTAAAGTTATCCCGGCGATTATTCACCACTTTCGATGTCCTGCCTTTCTTAACATCATATCCCCAACTTCCATCTAACATTGCGCTGAAACTTTGAGACGCAAGAACAAACACAGCCCAAGCGCGCTTCATTTCTGAGAACATATCTGGATTGCTGTAGATGACAGATGCTTGACGATGCAAGTCTCTACTGTGTAAAGATATGGCAACTTCCTTTTCCAGTGAGGTAAAATCGTTCTGAACAACACGATAAAAATTAACTAACTCCCTATTAGTATCATTCAATACCTCAATATCCGAAGGTTCTTTTGACCAAAAAACAGCACCACCGCCAACAAAAGGCTCACA
The DNA here is from genome assembly GCA_043764095.1 of Chitinophagales bacterium. Taxonomy (GTDB): domain Bacteria; phylum Bacteroidota; class Bacteroidia; order Chitinophagales; family Saprospiraceae; genus M3007. The sequence goes on along the minus strand of JAYUKX010000197.1, from coordinate 41,869 downwards.
ATATAGTACATGTTTAGGTATTAATGGCAATATCTCTAATGCCAACTTTTGTTTACCACCATAGTAGGCAAATGGTGGCCTCATCCTTATATTTTGCTTCTTTTCCATGATGCAAAATTACAAGAATGCCATTTGATACATTTTGTATCAAATGGCATTTTACAAACAATTTACCAACAAGTTATTAATACTTTAGGATGCAATGTAAGACAGGTCTAAAGAGACTAAATCCCAAACAGTAGCACTAGTTGAAGCGGCATAAACCTCACCATTGGTGAATACATCTATAATACAATTACCAAATAATGTACTTTGATATGCCGCCTGAATTGACTTAAACCTTTTTACTGGCCGAAAACCAACAGGGAGTGTAGTGATCTTAGTCCATGAATTGACTAACATCGTTCCTGGCACCAATTCACCATTCAAATTCACTTGTTTGAGGTGCTTGTATAAGATTGGTGGCTCTGAAACAGATTTACTCCAACCATTAATCATGGTAAATGAGTTTGAACTTTTAACTTTTTGGTTTAAAAGCACCTCTATTCCATCACTGTGCTTGCTCAATTCTCCATAGTCTAAGGGCCCTCCAGCAATTGAGCCAGCATTAAAAAGCACCTTGCGCAATTGCCAGGTGTTTTGCGTTGACCCGTTTGCGAATGTTTTCAATCCACCTGAATCATTAGTTAATGAAAGGGAGAAAGAACCATCAACACCTCCAGCAGTGCTGTATGTACCTCCATCAAAACGGCATATTTCGTAATCAACCAAGACATAACCAGGAGCAACAGTAAAATTAGCCCCTGCAATAGTTATTCCGCAACCGCCTAAGATAAGATACCCGTTGTAAAGACTAGCAACCTCAAATAAAACACCTTTAAATGTATCTCGTTGTGCGCTGTCTAAGAAGGTAAAGTCATCACCGTAAATCGGTACGCCTCCGTTTGGAAAAAGTAATTTATTCATAATTAAAATGTGGCGAAATTGTAACGTTTCCCGGCGATCCGGTATTTATTGATAAGGGCTTTCATTTGATTCTGAACAGCAACAGTTAGTACTGCTGTTGGTACGTTTACAACAAAATCAGTACTAACAATTAACTCTGGAGTATTATACAGAAAAGGAGTGGGCAACCCTTCACTTTTGTTAGTGACAATCAGTGGAGGTTGCTGCTCTACTCGGTTAAAGATATATGGTGTATATACCTGTTGACCACTTGGGTCATCAATGTAAATTCGGCGGCTTGCATCATCAAACATGTCATTCAAAACATGTTCTAAATACATCACCTGGCCATTGAAACGAAGTTCATATCTAGTACTTAAAACATACTCATTGAACACAACATTTAAAGACTGAATAGGCGCCAATAAAGCACCAATCCAATCTACATTTTTGATACCCCTAATCTGCGCTGGTATCAAGTACTTGAATGCTTCTTTAAAGTTTAAAAAGAAATTCATTGCGCGATATATGTTAATGTGTCAGATAATGTATTGCCACTAGATGCATCAATTTGGTAATACCCATATACAGGTATATTTACCCGTGAAATATTAGAGTAAGTACCCGCCAAAAGTTGCTTTGTTTGAGCCGTTACCAGTACTACATCATACACTCCAGTAACGGCCTGGATTGTATCTACCAAACGAGACAAAAGGAACTCACCATTGAATGGAAGCCCCCCAACATAAGCAACAATAGCCGCCTCTACATTTGCCTTTATTGTAGAGGCTGGCACGACTGAATCATAGTAAATTGTTGCAGTTATTTTCAACAGATCACCCGCTCCAGATATTAAGGTAACCGAGTTCCAGCAAACCGAATTTTCTTTAAAAAACCAGTCAACGAAGTTTGCTCAGGTGTTGTTAATGCAACTGGCAAACCACTCGAAAGTTTGGCAACTTTAAAGGCTAACGTGCCATCCGATTGCTCTACTATTGCACATCGTTTCACAATCTGTTTAGCCGTATCAACAGCCGCATATTTGTACCTTCCAGTTGATGATTCATAAACCAATGGGTCGCCATTTTGGAATGCAAAAACCTGCGCCTGATACCATGGCGAAGTGCCAACGATTGCACCTGAAGCAATCGCCTGTAATTCGGCCTTATACAAGTCCCAAAGCACCTCATGGGTATAGATTGCGACAGCGGCAACATAAGCCCACAAACGCCAAATAGCAACCTTGCTACTACTATTTAAGTCGGCCTGTAACTGCTGCTCAGTATCCGCGGTTGGAGCCAACGAAGATATTGAAGCCTGGGCGTTTTTATCCGCCACTATTTCGTTGTAAATTGTTGCTATTGATCGTGCCATATTAACTGATTGTTGTGCTTGTTGCGGTGCCGGTTACCGGGCCTGCTGGGCTAGTGCCAGTAACTACCGATACCACTGTTGCTGTTTTAATATATGCATCTATTGATGCAGCCAAATCCGCCGCCAACTCCTTAATTGACTTAGCCGGATCATCACCTTCAGATTGCTTGCTTGCCTGTTTTTCAAACGCAGCAACAATTTGTTGTTCAAGTACTGATACTACAAGTGCCATTAATAGAATAATGTGTTTAGATTCGTTTTAATCCCTGTTAAATCTGCCTTATGCTTGTTTAACAAGGTTACTACCTGAGGCATAACAGATATTGTTGGCCCTACATTAGTGGCCAATTGAAACTGTAATAAAGTGTCTAAAATCGCAGAAAGAGTATCTATCAATTTAGTTTGCTCTTCAGCGAATTTAGCAGTGTCATTACTGAGCGAAAGCCCATCTTTTGTAAACTCCAGGACTTGTTTATCAACGCCCCAAATCACCTTTTCTACTTCACCAAAAAGAGCCAAGAAAGCAGCATTATCCGAAATAAAAACGGCAATACCATAAGCCCCCACTTTTGGAATTAATACAACTCCGTTTTCATCTCCTATTGCCGCCTGAAGACGTACATCATAAACGATGGCATCACCATTCAAAGGATCAATAGTACATACTCGTTGATCCTCATCCACTTCGGTAATCGTGCCTATAATGGCCTCCATCCTACCGCTTGATGCTATGGACTTTATTGCCCTTCTAATATCTGTCATGCCTTTGCTTCAATTTCAAGTTCCTGATGGTATCCTTCTCCAAACATGGTTCGAACCCTTTTGATAAGATAACGACCTTCTCTATCAGGGTAGATCGGGTCATACAAATTAACCAAGTCTCCATGCTGGAAAAAAGGCGCACCAAACGTAGTTAAAGAACCTCTGTAGCCACTATATATAAGCCGATCGGCTTCCGCCTCTAGGCGTTTTTTTGCCTCCGATGCTGAGATATTATAATAGTGAAAAGTGCGTTGCTCTCCATCTTTATCACCAACCTCCACCTCTTCTCGCTTATTGCCTGGCTGAATAATTACAGCCTTCAGCAACAGGCTTACATCTTCTTTTTGCCTAAATTCCAAATTGTGCGAAATCTCATTCCGATCAAAACGAAGTGAATGCTCACGCTGTAACTCAGGCACTATGGACAATCCAACATAAAGCGTTCCACCACGAAACCAGGAGCGTATAAAGTAATGCTCCCGGAGATACTCCAGTACTTTTGCGGGTGTTGCTTTTGATATGCGGAACTGTCCTAAATCAGCACTTACAACCAATTTATAAGGTACTTTCCCACCAACCACATCACTTATTAACGCCTCAAGACTTACACTTCGATATGACCGGGTTACTTCACCGGTCTTTAGCAAATACATCGCATCCTCGCATTCAACGCGAACAGGAATCTCACCTGAAACATCACGGACATAGCCATTAAACACCTCATTGTTCTTATCACCATAACCAATGTTGACCGATACGGATTGCTTGCGCTTCAGTATAGGATTAGAACCCGTTGCCAAATCGCGACCTTTCCAAGATAGTTTTCGTGGGAACAGAATAGTACACTTGTCAGTTAAGTTATCCCAACTACTATCTACCTCAACGCTTGTAACGCCTTTAAAGGTAAGGTTATCAATTTTTGTACTACTGGTCAGGCGAAGCATTTTCTTCTATAAGTTCTTCAGGTAAATCAGAAAGGCAAGTTATCTCAAACAATTGAACGTTTTGGTATCCTTCCCTTTGAGGAAAAGAGAAATCAGTCACGACCAAATTGTATATATTGAATTGGCGGAGGTAATCCGCTACAATGGGTATGGCCTCGCTCCTACTCAATATTTCATGCAGATCACGCACTCCATTCGTGGGGTAATTGCTAGTACCATTTTCTACAATCGCGCCCCTAATGCGCACTTCATAGTCGCCATCTGAAATATACTCCTTAACTGTACCCGGACGGCCTTGCACTGGAGTGGTGACTATATTCTTACGCATTGACACATCTATTAACACTGTGTCTAGAACCAAGTCCGATTTATTATTGCGAGGAAAAGCAATATCGCAAAAAACTGGAGTTCCCAAAGCACTTAATCGGGCAGCATCACCAGCAATATTTTGCGGAATACCCTCCTCTCCCTGTTTTGCATAATCATAACTTGTACCTGCTGGATAAGGATCACCGACAGGACTGTACTCATTAGATGAGCCAGCAGGTCGCGTTGCTCCAAACTTAGCACGATAAATTACAGGCTTTAAGCCCTGCAATCCAAGCGCATTGAGTACAAGACGATAATTAGGCATTATTTAGGTAGTTTTGGAAGCCTTGGAATATAATTTGCGATCAAAGTCCAAATGTCCGTACCAGTAACGGTTGCCACATTCTCTAAGTTTGATTTAAACTCAGTTAACGATATTATACCAGCCACCATCCATACTATGTCAAAATCCAGACCGACAAAAAACACATGCTTCATGCCGTGGCTTAGCAAAATAGCAACATAGTAAAGTGTAATTTTCTGAACAGATCGGTAAAAACCTCGACTACGTAAAGCCTCCCCACGTTTTTTGGCAGCTAGTACGCCAGTGTATAAGTCACATAGCACTAATGCTACCGTGAATAACAGAAAATGGCTTACAGGGGCAATGAAGGCCCAGGCATATACCCAAAGGGCAAAAACTGATGTTTTAATCGTTAAAGTTGTCATTAATTTGAATAATTTACTTCATTTACAGCATCGAGCATAACGCGCTCTACTTCACGCCTTACTGTGCTACTAATTTCACCTGCATCATTTATGGTATTAAACACCATATTTTCGACCTGCTTTTGTATATTGATCGTAAAATGCTTAATAGAACGATCGCCCTGTACGTTCGCATCCATTGCTTTGGATATGCCAAGACCTGCATTTAATCCTTTAAACAAAGGATCTTCTTGTCTATCGTCGCGTTCATCTTCATACTTTGATCTATCATCCATTTCACTGTTGAGTGAAAATGCTGCACTTATGCCTGTTATATTGCCAAGCCACTTGAAAGCATCCATAATTGGAGTTATAAAATTATTATAAACATAGTCCCAAGCCTTTCCAAAATACTCCTTTATTCCTTTGAGAAAATTAGGAAACATCCAATCAGTTAGTTTATACAGCCCATAAAAAGCCGCAACAAGCCCAATAACACCCGCGATAATTAAACCCACCGGATTGGCTAGCATCACAGTATTAAGTATTGCTTGGCCAATTGCCGCAAAATTAAGTCCAGCCGCGTATGCTGCTATGGCCACCACCGCAGAACGGATTTGACCAACACCCCAAGATGCATAAAAAAGCACTCGGTGTGCTGCCAGTTTGAGATTAGAAAGTGACAACATGGCGATCCATCGGCTTATTCCAGCAAGCATACTTGACCACAATTGGCCACTTACAATCTTCGACCATATCACAGCCGCTGCCATACGGTAGTATAGCGCATTAGTGGCCCATAAGTTAGCCATATAAAGAGCCATACCCCTGATTGCCACACCAACACCAATGATGGAATTATATATCCATTGCCCTGAAGCAATAGCCAGCCCTCTAAATTGACCTATACCCCAAGCCGCATAAAAAGCGGTTCTTTGAACGCCATTACCCAACAATACAATACCTAGTCGAAGTGCAGTAAAAGTACCACTCAAAGCCTGATAACCTAAAAACACACCATACAGCGCGGCAGCGCGAATGGTTACCTGAGCAATAACATTAGCCCATCCGATGATTGAAGTTTTGTTTTTAACCACCCAATTTGCTATACCTTTCAAGTTTTCGGTGAACTTCGTTGTGAATGAAATAAGGGCTGGAGTAAACATGCTACTAAAAGCATTCTTAATACGCTGTATTTGTCCAGTTACAGTATTGGCTTTAATATTGAGCAGAAACTCAACACCTTGCCCTTTATCTCCGCCACCATAGGTTTTATCAAGATACTGATTAAGGCTATCAAGCATTACCTGCTGGATGCTGCGGCCATCTCTAGCGGCTATCTTCTTCGCCTCTTCTTGAGTGGGGACACGAATATTGAACCTTTCACGGAGTGATAGAGTATCACCTGATTCAATCTCTTTAAGCGCAAATAATGCACCATCGAAACCTTCAGCCGGATTAGTGGCGGCAAGAGCCTGTGCCAATTTCGTTAAATTTCCCGCTTCAGACACATTGCCCTTTGTAAGGGTAAGCATCTTACTAAGCCCTTCAATACTCTGTAAATACGAAATACCTAAGCGATCAGCCAGTGCGCCAGATTGTGTTTGTGCATTTGTCAATGCACTATGGCTTCGTGTTATACCTGCCACCAATGAGTTGGCAGTGTATAATCGATCTGAAAACATAGCGGCTTCCTTTGCCATCGAACCGATACCGAACAAAGCCGACAAAGCAATGATACGGTTAAATGTTCCTGTCAGAGAACTCATACGGTTATCAAGCCGTTGTACAGCCCCAACACTAGCATCTACATTACGACCAAGTGACTGAGCCGAACGGCCAGCCATACTAAAAGAGCGGCCAATGCTATTGGCTACCCTAGTGACATTCTCTACTACTGAAAATCTAAATTGGTACATAATAAGATAAAAAAAGACGGCCCAGCCACTCGGACTGAGCCGTCAGCCCCAAACACTAAACGTAATTCCTAACCAACCTTTTCTTTCTTGTAAGTGATGATGGCGCGGAGGCTCTCACCAAATTCCCAGCCAGTCACCAGTGTGCGTTCGATCAACGCTTCCAATTCGTCATTCGGCAAATCGAAGCGGTTTTCAAAATACGCTAATACCTCTGCGCGTCCTTCTTCTTTTAGTTGACCCAATTCTTTGGGTACAAGTTCAATACCGCCAAACGCCGCTGGAGCCTTAAAGGCAACTGCTACATAGTTGGGGACATCAAAAAGATTGATTTTGCCATCGCTAGCGAGGCTTTGTTTCGTTGCATCGGCTAAGCCGAACGCAAAGTCCAAGAACTCAATCGTTTCTTTAGTGCTTTGTTTTTGCATGATAATAATTATTGTGAGGCTCTGCCAAACATTGCCTCGGTAAAGTATTTTAGAAACCAGTTTGCGTCACATACGCGCTGACACCATTCCTCGTCATCCAATTTCACCGGATCAACCTGGTGTAATATTCTGATCAGGGCGTTACCTTGGTCTATTTCGTCCAGGTCGCCAATAGTACAGCGCGCTATAAGTTTTTTATGGTGGCCTTTCTCGCTTGGATAACCGTTTCAAACTGTTCGGAAACAGCCGAAAAGATTGTAATGTCATCCAGCAGTTTTTTGTCTCCAGCCAATAAGCAGTTTTCAATTAGGGTAGAAGCGGCGCGTAGTGGATCAGTTGATCCAAGTTTTGCCACAGCAGACATAATGATCCGATCGGGCTTTTTAAGGAAAAACTGGAAAGGATCACCGCCCGGATTGTCCACCTCGATAAGGTACACCGCTCCGTGCTTTTGTTTTAAAGCCTCTACGTTAAGGCTTTGGGGTTCGTTATTTGTGCTTGAATAATCCACTTTAATTTACGTTTAGTGATGAAAAATCTATTTCCACAAAATGTGGGAGGTGATAAGTTCCAATTCTACGTTGATGGCCATGTCACCTGATTTGATCTCGCGTTTATTGCCTTTGAATCGGCAATTTTTAAGCGTATGAGTCCGAATAATGCCGCCTTCAGGCATGTAACTGACAATGATGTCAAACTCAGGTATTTTATTTATTCGACCTCCAGAAGCAGCACTTTGCAATGCTTCCACCTCCGCCATTTCAAGTGTAATACTGGCTTTAGCCTTAATTTGTCCGTAACCACGGGATACTGGATATTCACCCGCACCCATGTTGTCTTCCATGTCCTGCATATCATCGTACTTGATGTCGGTGATACCAGCAACAGGCGTATTGAATAGCCTTAATTCGATTTGAGACCACGCATACGCGGTTCCATTTACTAGTGGTTGCATATAATTTTAAAATTTATAACTACCTAAAAAAAGTTATTTGTATAAATCCTGCGCCGCCGTTTCCTCCTTTACCCGAAGCAAAACCATTCTGACTGGCACCGCCGCCGCCGCCACCGCCTCCTCTAGTTGAGTTAGCACCATCACCGCCCGCACTACTAATTGATGATCCACCACCTCCACCTCCGCTATGACAAAACGCAAATCCTGTCGAAGTAGAAGGTTGCCCAGCGTTGCCGCCGCCACCACCACCACTACCTCCTAGTCGCAAACCCAAATAAGCATTTCCTGCGGTTCCACCCGCTGTTGCTGTATTAGCAGTACTAAGACCCGCCCCTGATGCACCACCCGATGTGCCAATATTATTATTCGCAACTGATCCTGAACCTGCGCCACCCGTAGCATTTGCAGATGAACCAGCAGTACCATTGAACATACCTAGTACTCCAGCAGAACCTCCACTACCATTTGTAGCAGTTCCACCACTCCCATTCCCCCCTCCAGAGGCTTGAATAAATACATTACCAGGACCAGTTGTAGTACCAACACTTGTTGTACCGCCACTACTGCCATTTACACCATTTGTACTTGCTGTTGCTTGAGCCGCACCACCAGTGCCGCCTGCACCAACATTAATAAAAAAAGACGTTGGACTACCTAAAGAACTAAGTGAAAATGTACCAAATGCAACACTACCACCAGCACCTCCGCCGCCGCCACACCTCACTGTTCCAGCAGCACCTTGCATTCCTGAACCAGCACCCCCACCACCACCAACTACAGTTATAGTAACAGATAAAGCCCAACTTGGAATGTTTACTTGAAAGTTAGAAACAGCACTGGTAAAAAGTTGTACTTCTTGTATATTATTAGGGAAACCCTGTCCCTGACCACTACAAATTGTGGCCAATAAAGTAAAGATAAAAAGTAAATATTTCATAGTTTAGTATATTACCCAGGTATTTGCGTCAACCGCAACGATGCGGTGAGCAAAGACATAGTTGGCTTGGTTAGTTATTGAAGTGCGATTGCCTATTGCCATATTTTGCTCAATGACATCGGTACTACCACTTCTTGATACAGAAGTAGCAATAGTACTACTGAAATTTAAATATAAAACGAATCCAGCATTGACCTGATTAGTACCAGGTGTTCCTACAACTATTTCGGGCAATGTGACTGAGCCAAGGGCATTTCCAGGAGAGAGTCGTACCTCTGAATCTAAACCATTTATTTGGTGTGAAGTAGCAGACGTAGTAAACAAATCAGTGTAAATGGCCTTTTCCGTTTTCAAATTTCGAATCGAAATCTGTTTTTTTAAGTTATTAGCAGTTAGGATACGCGTTGCATCAGCCTGTAATGAAAGGGTACTATCATTGTTCCCATACCAAAACCAGGTTACTCCGCTAACTGTATTATCTAATCTGAAATTACAATTAGCCCCAGCGGCTTTTGATATAATAGGAGCATCAACAGTCACACGACCGTATGAATGTATCCAATCATTTACAACAGGCACGCCTCCAACACCGATACCATTTGTGCCATCGTTTTGAAGAAAGGAATTGGCAGTAAGTGTTGTACCGTTATAATACAAGGTCTGTTTATCCACTCCAGTAGGTAAACTCGAACCTCCACTAATATTATCAGGTATCCAGTCGGTGCCTGACCATTTGAGAAACTGTCCCGATGTTGCACCCATCTGTGCGAGTTGCAAATTTGTTACAGTACCCGTTACGTCACCACCTGCTGGTGATGGTACCCACCCTACTCCAGCACCTCCATAAGCATAGAACTCTCCGTTATTTGCTCCACCACTTGCAACCTTTAGACCTGTTACGCTACCACTTATGATTTTTGACGTGCCTACAGCGTTATCTGAAATCTTAACATTTGTAACCGATGCATTTGCTATTTCTGTATTGCCCACTGCATTTGCAGCAATTTGTAGGTTATCAAAAGTGCCTGTAACATCACCAGCAGCAGTAGTTAAATCAGTTAATGGAGTAGCCCATGTTGTTCCATTATACCAATTGAATTTTTTTGTAGTGGTGTTCCAAACAGTCAAACTTTCATTTGTAGCAATACTGTTTATTTCCGTAGTTGTTAACAACTTATACCTTAGACCTGATGTATTCATAAAGACAGGTTTAACTTGAGTTGAAAACCTAAGTTCCCCTTCGCCCAAAATGCCAGCACCCGCAACAAAAACTAAATCCCCTCCAAATCCTCCACCCGCAGATTCTCCACCGTAAAACTCCATTCTGCCTCCATTTCCATCATAAGAAGTACCGCCAATAGCAAAGAAATTTCCAGCATTACCAGTATTTGCGTCGCCCCCAAACATAAAGAGAGAACCTCCGCCTGTATCGCCAGAACCTCCGCCCACATTTATTGAACCACCACCGCCTTGTGTACTATTACCCCCATACATAGCAAATCTGCCTCCTGCCGACACACCTGATCCAGCATCAAATTGCATGTTACCGCCAGTAGTACCTCCAGTACCAGACTCAATAAAAATATTACCCCCAGCATCTGCAAAAGAGTTTGAGCCTTTTATTCTTATTGGCACTATCAAATCTCCTTCATCACCTCCCGCGATTATTTTTAATGCCCCATCTTCAAACATCAAGCCCCCATTAGGATTTTCATTAAAAGAGTAAGTTGGTGCAATTGGCGTTCCGTTAGGAGCAAGCAAAGGCCATGAAATAGAACCACTAGCAATTGTACTTGGTAACCATTTCGTGCCATCAAACAACAACACTTGACCTGAAGCAGCCCCATACCCCCCAATTTGCGCAGGATGAATCTTACTTTCTACCTGTGCAAAAGATATAGCAGGCAAAAGCAAAATAAAGAGAAAAAACAACAGTTTATTCATTACTGTAAAGGGTATTTGAATGTAATTAATTCACCTGCACTAATGGCGCGTGCAAACGTTAATGTTGCAGTCGTCCTTGTTACGTTACACCCCGAACACCCCGAAGCCCCAACTACTTGCCTTATACCATTTCGATATACCCATAGTTTTGCATTGTCCGTTGGCAAAGTTCCAGTCATTGTGGCCGTTGTATTCCCCGCTGTAAACGTCGCGGTACTCTCTACAAACAAATCTTCCACCGATATACTACCACCGGATATGGATAAAGTAGCCGTATTTGTAGTAGCAGCATCTCGTGAAACAGTCTGTATTTCATTTGTTGCGGATAGGTCACCCGTATTACTGATAACAGTACCAGTCACATTTATGCCCGTTCCAGCCGTGTATGTTGTCCCAGCATCCGTTCCAAAAATCAAATTCGTTCCATCAAATTTAATCACCTGTCCAGAAGTTGCACCTGAACTAGAAATTTTTGCTAGTGTTACTGCAGCATTTGCTATTTCGGCTGTGCCTACTGCATTTGCAGCAATTTGAGCATTACTTACCGTTCCTGTAAGATCACCACCTACCGTTGTCAGTGGTGCAAGGGCCGTTGCCAATGCAGTCCTGGTAATGTGGGTATGTCCACCAGTGGCTGGTGAGTTCACAGTTGGAATATCACCCGCAGATGCACCAAAAGCACCAACTTGCGCCGGGTGGATCTGCAATTCACTTTGAGCGAATGAAGCGACTGGTAAAAGGAAAATAAAGAGAAAATAAATAAGGTATTTCATGTTCTTAATTTGAATATTGAACCTCAACAGTTTCATTTCCTGCCATAGGTCGGTTAAAAAAAAATTGATTTGTTGTTGTATTAAGTGAGACCTGGCAACTTGTACATCCAGTCGTACCAAGGCGATATTCCAAACCGTTCCTAAGCACCCGAATCTTTTTCAAGTCGCTTGGTGGTGGTGTGGTTACAGTAAATGCACTTTGTCCTACCGTATATACTGTTGTTTGCCAAGTCCATAATCCGCCTCCAGTACCCGAAAGTTTTATCGCTGCTCCATTTGCATCGATGTACCACGTTGCACCATCGGGATCAGTAACAAATTCCATTCGGTTTGATGCGTTACCAGATGTTGCAGGTACATAACTGATAGTTCCAAACACCAACGGGGCAAAGTACCTTTTCAGGTTCAATAGACTTGCACGTTTGTTTACACCTGCTTTTTGTGAGTAAACCTCAAAGTTGCTATTGTTTGGATTAGCCTCTTCGGAGAAGTTACTTGGCTTCACCTGGCTAAAAGCAGATATACCAAGTACCATAAAAAGGAAAAGAAAAATATACTTCATTGTTCTGTTTGCCATGATTGGTTATCTTCTGTCCACCAGTCTTGTCCATCTTCAGTGATCCAAGCGCCACCTGCTGGTGTTTCGACGGATTCCGGCTTCAGCGCAAGCATTTTGGACTTTAATCCAAGGTTTACAAAAGATAATTTACGAATATTATAAAGTTCCCTAAACTGCTTAAATGATCCATCCGACTTTACCGATTCACTGTTATCTGCCAGCAAAAATGGTAATGCTTCAATACCACCATACTGAGTTAAACAGACATCAAAAACCGTTTGCCTTGTACTACTCAAATATAAAGGATCGCCTTGTATCCTCTGTACCGCAGTCGTTTGCTCATTTACCCGCTCCACTTCATCAGATTTCCTTACTGGATTATCAACCCGATATACACTCCTAAATTGCTGTATAGTCCCATCAGATTGTATGACACCTGGGTTAGTCTCCAGTAGATGGCCAACATAATTGGCACTTCCATAATGACCGGTCGCAAAGTCAAAAAAAGATTGATTTTGACCACTCACCTTTACACCTATTTTACCATCCGTTTGCGCTGTGTTTGTATCAACTACTTTACTTGATACTGGCGTAATTTGTCCACCTTGTAAAGAACCACTTTGAAAGGTTTCTAAACCTCCAACTGGCCCCGATCCATCTACCTTGTGTGTAACTCGTCCCTGTTGAATTGAACCGTCCGGCTGTATTAGTCCTGGATTACTCGCTAGCAATAAACCTATGCTATCCATACCACTATTATTTAGTGCTACATCAAATATTGATTCATTTTGTGCGCTTTTATAGTTCATCGGTCAAAGTCAACATTTATTTTGCCTCCTTGTATCGATACAGAATTGAGCCTATATCCATCTGCTTGCAATTGCAATTGTATTTCACGCTTTATTTTTCCATCCAACGGAGCGTTGATAAACTTTGATTCACCAACGCCCGTTAGAGGGAACTGCTTCCAAGAACCTGGGGGAATACTTAGTATGAGCAGTACATTTTGTAAATTAGAATCACCTAATACAAAATCGCCATTTGCAACCGCCAAATCATTGTCCTGAAGCAGTATATCTTTCATCCTAGAAACTGGTATTTACAGCAAATCCAATCAATACCTCAATGTTACGAGCCACTCCACGTGGCACAATCTTTACTTGAATTTGCAACTTAGATGTGCTAAGTACATTTTGATCGGGATTGATGAATACGGCATAACCGGATACTTCTCCTTCGTTTTGCATTTGGTCGATACCTCGACCTGCAAGTTGTTCAAAAAACTTAACACTTCCAGCCGCAAGTTTACCTGTATCAGCATCCACCGTAAGCGGAGCGTTCAATTGTGGCAAAAGGAAGGATCGAATAAGCCTTTTTGCTTTTTGAATAGTACGATTGGATTCGATGTAAGCAAAATCACTTGTGCCAATAACAGCCGTATGGCTATCATTGAGGTAAGTACCTGAAATACCTACATGCTTACGAAGTACCAGGTACCTTTTGTCATTCAAGCCGCTCAGGATACTTTCGGATGGATTCTTTGTGCCATCAGGCAGTGCGATCACTTCCAGTTCGAGACCATCGGACAAGTTAAAAGGCTCTACCCACGCGATAGATTCACTCACCCTTGCTTTTGCCATAGCACCAAGTACCGCTCCTAAAGCAGGTACGTAAGGCAATGTAAGAGTGGTGGCCAAGGCCGCACCGTCACCATCACCGTCTCCAGCAACAAGTACGGACACATTGGGTGCAGTATTAATAGCCTGGTCAGCAAGACCAGATACCGCTAAAGTAGGCCCCCTGTATGCTGCCAAAATTTGGATTGGCGCGTGCAAGGCTGCAAGGGCTGTTGCGCCCGCTTGATGCACAGCAGTTAAATCAGCAAACGTAGTAAAATACGTTCCCAATTGCCTGATTTTACCAGCAGCAGCAGTATTGATTTCAAGGTAAGTTGCCGCACCAAAGCAAAGCCACAATGTGCTACCCGGAGCGATGCGAAAGAACTCGCGACACTGATACCAGGCTTCGCCATAAGTGGCGTGCCCTTCAGTAACACCAGCCGATTCAATACTAGCCAAGTCACCAAATGATTTACATTTAGCACCGTCATAACTAGATGGTGCAGCCTCTGTGAAGCGGAAAGCACTTACATGATCCTCGCCCGCAGTTGTGCGACCAAGTCCACCCGCAAGTGTGGTAAATTTTACGTCATTAAGTGGCATGGCTAATCTTTTGTTTTTGCAGCCTTGGCTTGCGGTACAGGGTTACCTTCAGCACTTTCGGGGCGTGTTACCACTTCCACCGAAATTTTTTTTGCATCAGCAACCTTTTGCGCGCTTTTAGCGAACATTTCGTGAAACAGATCCTCTCCGACCACAAGCACTTTTTGTGCTTGTGGAAAGAGTTTGAAATATTGTTCTACTGTCATTTTAGTTTACCTGATTAACAGCAGTTTGAATAAATAAAGTGCCAATGTACCGGAAGGTGGCCACCTTGGTCTTATTGATGACACCAGTTACTACAGCCCCCGTAAATCCGGTACCGAAAGTAGTATCACGTGCAGTAGCACCACTTGGCAACTCTACAATAAGTGTCGCGCCCTGTGGGCAATCCACTGGTACAGTAACATTAATGGTAGTAGCAGCCGTTAAGGCCGTTAGCCGGGCATAGGTAAATCCACCATTTGTAACAACGAGGTTTACCACAGCAGCAGCGGCAATATCCTGCACATCAGCAGCCCCAAAGGGATATTTAAGTTGTCCCATTTTATTTTAAATTGATTGTGTGAAAGAAAATGGTGATTATACCGTTTCTACGATTGCAGCCACACCCGTTCCATCAGGGTATAGTTTTCTTCCACCAGCGCGGACAAGACTGCTGAATACACTACCATAGGTAGTAGCATCGTCGATGTTCTCGAAAACTTTCACGTCGCCTTTTGCGCGAGTTACGAAATCGGAGTGCCAAGCAAGTGCCGCAGCGTTTGCGGAAGTTAAATTCCCTGCATCAGGTGTACGACGTACTCCAGCATTTGTATAAGTAAGGTAATTCTTGGTAGAACGCTTCCAAACGCGGAATCCAAACAACTCCATGATTTGACCTTTACCTAGTACGGCTTTGCCCTCGGCTTGCAAAACAAGCAAGTCCTTCCAGTAAGTATTTACGAGGTCGTAATACATACCCGTAGGGACAAGGATATTACGGCCTTCTTCCGGTACTTCCATGTCATCAAACAGTTGGGCCAACTTAATGAACTCATCCACGCGGATGGTTTTGCGTGTACCAGTAGCACCAAAGGCCGTTGCAAGCGCAGCGCGATCGGCTCCAGCAGTACGAATAATAGTGGATGCTGTTTCGGCAGCCCAGTTATAATGCATCCACTTTGCTACATCAAGGTTCATTTGTAGCATTTGTTGACGCAAAACTGAACTACGCTTTTGGTAGTTTACCTCTACCTCTTCGATGTCCTGAATAAGCACAGGTTCAGAAGTGAACTCATCAAGGTCGTATTCGGTATCAGCATCAGCGCGGCGTTTAATAACCGCTGGTACTGTTGCACGATTACGGACAGAAGGATCAATGGTACCCGATACTGCACGGTGTACCTTTTTGCCATCAGAGAACACCGAATCATCCTGTGACAGAGTGACGAAAGAATTATCCGGGAATAGCTGCTCTTTGATATCCGCAGCCCAAATTTCTTTTTGAATTGCCATAATATATATGGTGTTAATTTTTGTGAGTTAATGATTACTGAACTGCATCCAGTTTTCGTTGCGCTAAAGCCTTGTAACGGGCCGGATCTTCATTGCGCATGGCAGAAAGCCCTTTCCAGTCCTTCTTTGACCAGTCATCGAAAGACCATGCAGCACGATCATCAGTAGTTGGCTGCTGAGTGTTGGATTGGTTACCAGCACTTAGCATACCCAAAATGGTGGCGTTGCCAACCGTCTTGGCCGCATCAGTGGTATTAGGTTTGGCAGGTGCAGCGGCACTCAAAAGGGTTGCCGCAGAATCAAAATCCTTCATAGCCAATGCGCGCCATGTTTTCTCGTTGTCAGCAGTAACATTGCCATTTGCCTTACCCGTCGCAACAAGTGTATCGATTCGGGACGCACTAAGCGCATTGTTGTCGGTTTTGAGTTTCTCAATAGCAAGTACGATCAGTTCTTCGGTGATTACATCACCAGTAAGATTCAGATTCAGGGCTTGCGCAATTTTTGTAAAGTCCATAATAGGCTTTGTTAGTGATAAAATATCCTTTGAAGAACGGTACGATAAGGACATCCCAATAGCCGCGCCACCATTGCCCGGTATAGTCACCATAGAAACCTCTAGCAAATCCCACTCGGTAACGGTCTCGCCGCTTTGACCTGGTAAAATAAGTGCTGTATCGCTACTTGTACTAATCGGATCGAAATAGATGGAAGCCGCAAAAAGGAATCCTTTTTCCCACTTATTTTTACATGCAAGGCCAAACTCATCGTCTTCATCAAATACAGGAATGGCAGTAATATTGCCGTTCTCAATCTGTATGTCTTCTAAGCGACCGATCGGAGCCTCCGACCAGTCATGCCCAAATAACAATACAGGATTCTTCATGTAGTTGTCAAAACGACCTCCACCGCTCAGTACCCTGTAGCCGTATCGGTTGACCTCCTCTGTAGATATAATTAGCCGCTTCTTCATAATTGAAGCACAAAAGTCCGAGAACAAAACAGCCCACACAAGGGCGTTTTTACGAAAAACACAATACTAAAGGCATTTCATTAACGATTTAATGCCAAAAAAAACAAACGTTTATAAAAATGGCAAAAACGACATGACCTTTGTCAAAAATTAGCAATAATGGAAAAAAGGGAAGCAGCACGACTGTTGTTTATGGAGGGTGATAGTTTTGCCTCAATCGGCAAACTACTCAACGTATCCGACACAACACTCACTAAATGGGCCAAAGAAGGTGACTGGAAAAGCAAAAGAACCATGAAAGGTCTTTTTGAACAGACATCGGTGGAAGCACTAAAGGAACTGGCAGACTACCAGTTACAGGCTCTTGTACACAAGAAGAACACGCTTTTAGATGCTGGACAATGGGAATTGCTAGACAAAGGCCATTTTGATGCACTTTCAAAAGCCTTCAGCAATATCAAAGGCCCGGAACTGAAATGGGAACAAGCAGTTCGCATCATGCGCCGATTTATGGAGTACTTACAGGAAAATGATTTATTGTTGGCACAATCGGTTGAGCAGCACACCAATATCTTTATCAACGAACTCCGTAAACAGTATAACCAGTAATGAGACCATCACAGTTATCAGCAAGCGAACGCAGGGAGTACCAAGAGTATTTGGCACTTTGCGACCGCATCAGAGCGGCAAATCCCGTACCAATAAATGAAAGCGAGACACAAAAGCGCGAACGCATAGAAATGCTGAAGCAAGACTTTAACAAGTTTTGTAAGTACTACTTTGCTGATTATATGGATGAAGGGAAAACCGACTTTGGTTGGTTTCACCTCAAAGCGGCTAAAATGATCGCCGCAAATCCTAATATTCGGATAACGCTGGAATGGCCACGCGAACATGCAAAGTCTGTATTTGCCGATGTTATGATGCCATTGTTTTTATATGCCCGTGGTGAATTGACAGGTGTACTTATCGCTAGTGCTAATGAGGGTAAGGCCAGTACACTTTTATCCGACCTTCAGGCACAGTTTACAGCCAATGAAAAATTCATCCATGATTATGGTCACCGCGCATCTCATGGCAATTGGCAAGATGGAAGTTTTGCCACAACAGATGGTTGTGGCTTCTGGGCCTTTGGTCGCGGGCAATCACCGCGTGGTGTGCGAAAGGCGAGTAAACGACCCAACTATGCTGTGGTAGATGACATAGACGATAAAGTCATTGTAAAGAACCAGCAAAGGGTACGTGAAGCCGTGGACTGGATCATTGAAGACCTGTATGGCGCATGCTCCATCGGTGGTGCGCGGCTAATTGTGGCGGGTAACCGGATTCACAAACATTCTATTGTGGCACACATCGTAGGTGATACAGAACCAGATCAACCTAAGCGAGAAGGATGGGAACAAATCAAAGTATTTGCCCTGGAGGACAAAAGGCACAACAAAGCGATGAATGGCCAACCCGCCTGGAAAGAACGGTACAGGCGCGAACAACTAGAGGATCGCATCAAAATGATGGGTACGCGCTCTGCGCTCCGGGAGTACTTCCACGAACACGTGGAAGAGGGTAATATGTTCAAACACGAGTGGATCCAGTGGGGGCCATGTCCACGCCCAAAAGACTTGGATGCTTTGGAAGTATATACAGACCCATCATTCAAAGATACCAAGGACAATGACTACAAGGCCATTGTGGCTGTTGGGAAAAAAGGAAGCCGGTATTACATATACCGGGCTTGGGTGAGGGTTGCTTCTGTGAATGCAATGGTAAAAGTAAAGTATGACTTTTACAAACAGTTTGGTGACTTAGCAAGATACCGAATGGAGGCAAACTTTATACAAGACTTACTCCTGAAGGACTTTGATGCAGAAGCGGAGGCAACAGGTATTACGCTACCACTCAGACCCGACAAGCGCGACAAGCCGAACAAGGAACTTAGGATTGAAAACCTAACCCCTCTTTTTGAACGTGGTTTTGTGACCTTTAATGACGATGAAAAAGACAGCCCCGACATGCAAACATTGAAGGATCAGTTCCTTGCTTTCCCAACTGGACACGACGACGGCCCCGATGCCGTAGAGGGTGCAGTACATTACCTGAATAAAGGCGACGGGAGCAAATTTGTGCCGCGCATGGGTAGATACACCACAAACCGAAATCGTTCAAACTATTAGTTTGCCAAATTTGGCCTTTAGAAGCCTTTAGAGCAAACATTTTGTGTCTTAGTAGTATAATAGGGTGCTACGAAACAAGATGTTTGATTGTGGGCGAAAATACAAAACATTTTATTTTATGTCTTTTATTACAACTGATGACTACAAGGCAACTATCAAGGACGGCAATCTGAGCCGAATGATAGAGGGCGACAACACCGTACTCGAAGAAGCACAGGATACAGCAGTAGCCGTAATCCGTGATGCATTGTTTTCTCGTTACGATGTGAATGTTGTTTTTGGTGCGCAGGGCAATAGCCGAAATAAGCAGGTGGTGAGATGGGCCGTAGTGCTTACGCTCTACTATTTATATGAGCGGCTGCCCGCCAACATCATGCCGGAAAGGGTACGCGACAACTACACTGAAGTAATGGGATTCCTTAAAGAAATTGAGGATGGGAAAAAACCAATCGACCTACCTCAAAAAACGAATAGCGAAACAGGTGAAGTAGTCACCAAATTCCGCTACGGTATTAATCCACCAAGAACGCACAATTATTAATTATGATAAATCGTATTTTATCCTTTTGGAAAGAGGATGTCCCCGCCGCCATTAAAAAGGCGTTGTTCACATTCAAAATTGTTCGGTCTCCGCTTTGGCGTATCAAAGTAGAAATGGAGACCTACCGTGGTGCGTTGGAGCAAGCACGTAACCCGATACGTTATGATCGCCGCGCTCTGTATGCCATATACCGCGACGTGGAACTAGATGATCAGGTCACGAGCCAGCGGCGTATTGCATGCGCGGTGGTACAGCGCGCTCCCTTTGAAGTGCTGATAAACAAAAAGCCTTCAGATGAACTAAAGGAATTGTTCCAACGCCCTTGGGTTAATGACATGATGGAGGTATTGGTTACAGCAGAATTTTGGGGGCCTACTCTTCTGGAGTTTTACCCTGAGCGTGACAAGAACAATGAGTTCAAAACATTTGCTGTGGTGCAGCGCGATCACGTGCGGCCTGACTATGGCGACATCGTTTTATCAGTATCGGACAGTAATGGTATCCAATACCGCAACAACCCGGAGTTCCCGTATGCGCTTGAAGTAGGTCGCCCGGACGACTTAGGGCTTTACCACGTGGTGGCCATACCATATATAAGGAAGAAATACGCCGACACCGACTGGTCGGTGTTTTCCGAACGCTTTGGCTCTCCATTCCTTACCATAAAAACCAGTAGCCGCGATCCTAAAGAGTTGGACGCTAAGGAAGCAATGGCGCGAAACTTTGGCACCAATGGTTATGCGATACTGGATGACCAGGACGAGATAACGCCCATAGTGACGAACCATAACGGAACAGCGCACCGCACGTTTTCAGAACGCCTGGATAAAGCCGACACACAAATCGCCAAGGTTATGAATGGCCAAACAGGTACCAGCGAAGAAAAGGCTTATGTAGGTAGCGCAGAGGTACACGAGCGGATACTTAACGACTTCACCTTTGCAAGGCTGATCCGTATTCAGTATTTTATTAACTTCAACCTTATTCCCTTCCTTATCAATCATGGTTATAAACTAGAAGGTGCAAAGTTCGAGTTTACGGAACTTCGTGAAAAACAGGCACAAAAGTCCGTTTCTTCAGATGGCCCGGATACTGAAAAAAAAAAGCCAAAACTGAACGCCTCAGCCTTGAGCCTACACTACAACCCGTATTTCCACGAGGAGGAATGCAGTTGTCCGGCGTGCCAGGAATAAACCTTGATCGCATAGTTGAAGCGGCTATAAGAAATGTTTACGACCAAAGAGTAAAATCCGGCGCACTCGATACGGAAGTATGGGCGGGCAATGTACGTGCGTTGTGGAAGGGCATACAAACCGGACTTGAAATAAAGACCGGTTACCAAGCAGCCACTTCTTACGAACTAGCAGCAGCATTGCGGCAAAACCTGTTTGTATTTGCTGCTTTCAAAAACCATGCTCAGGTAGAGGATTTAGTTGGCTTGCTCACCGATCAGCAGGGCAACCTTCGATCTTTTCAGGATTTCAGGCGTGAAGCACTGGCCATATCCGAAGAGTACAATCGTAATTGGTTGGAAGCCGAATACCAAACAGCAGTGGCCAGTGGCCAATCGGCTGTGCAATGGCAGGATATACAGGCCAACAAGGACGCGCTACCTTATATTAAGTACGTAACCGTGGGTGATGACCGGGTGCGACCAGCACACCAATTACTGGATGGAGTGACCCGTCCGGTGGATGATCCGTTCTGGGATGAATGGTTTCCACCAAATGGATGGAACTGTAGGTGCGATACACAACAGGTGGCTGGTGGTGAAACAAGTGAACCCACAGTATTGCCGAACGATAAATCGGTGCCACCTACATTCCGTAATAACCCTGGTAAAAGCGGGCAGGTATTCACACTCCAGCACCCATATTTCACGCTAGTAAAACCGGAGCAGCGTACAAATATTATGCGCGCAGCAAGCCGACTTATATTTGATAATTACAATCCTGCTCAATTCCTTAAAGATGCTAACGATGCCGCCCGTGTGTCCAGGGCTGTTGCCAGTACTCCAGCCGCAATTGGATATGAGCGCGGCGGCGGCTTTGTGGTAATAAACAAAGGGCATAGTATGAATGCACTACCCGATGAATTACCCGTACTGAGCATACTGCGCAATCGATGCGCAATGCTTGAACTGCTTGATGAAGGGGAAAGAGTAAAGATAAAATATGACTTGTTTTGGGATGGTCACTTTTGGGATATAAAACGAATGAGCAAAAGTACCCGTCCCGACCGTACCATAAGGGACTACTTTAGTTCCGCAAAGAAAAAGGGCAGGGTAAAGTTGCTGATACACCTAGATCAGGAACTCGGCGATGACCAACTTAAAAAACACGTTTATAACGCCTTTAGACAGAACCCACAAATACAACTGGTGCAACTCGTTTGGAATGGTGGCCGTATGCAGCGGCTCACACAAGATATGATGCGCACCAAAGACTGGAACTAAAAAAGCCCATGACCTCGAAAGGCAATGGGCTTATGCGGCCTAATGGCAGGATTCCTCAGATTCCCTAACCGCGCCACAAAGATACGTACTTTTATATGAAACAAACAAGAGTAGATTTTCCTGATTTTAAAAAAGAGCAATTGAGGCTAGAGGATGGCCTCAAAAAACTGCCCAAATGGGCCGGTAATGCAACGCTCAACTTTTACAAAGATTCATGGAGGCGACAGGGATTTATTGACCGGTCATTTCTTCGTTGGGCAAAACGTAAAGGCAATGAAAGCAAGAAGGCGCGGGGCGTTCTCGTTAAATCGGGCGCGCTTAGGCGTTCATTGCGGATGTCGGTATCCGGTACAGTTATTTCTATTCATACGGATATGCCTTATGCACAAGGGCATAACGAGGGTGCTAAAATAACACAAACCGTTACACCACGGCAACGTAGGTTCTTTTGGGCAATGCATTACAAGGCAAAAAAGACCAAACGTGACAAAGAAGCAGGTATGTGGAAAAGTATGGCATTGGCCACCACAATCAATATCAATCTACCCAAGCGCCAGTTTATGGATATTCCAGGAGGGAAGTTGTCATACTTCATGGAGCAAAGGCTTGCGCTGCATATTGAAAGCCTTATTCGTAATGCGCTACCATAAAACAAAAGCCCCCTATTCCGAGGCTTTTGATAGGTCACAATTCAGGATAATGTAAACCCGTGATACAGAAATGAAAAATTCATTACAGAGCATTTGCTCTACGTCATCCAAGCGGCGACGTTCATCTTCGTACAAAACCTTAAAACGGCTCTGAAGGGCTTTGTACTTTTTTACCGTTGCTGGTCGCAATCGTTCTACGTTTAGTGTTGCCATTTTATAATTGATCTACTTTGATGACATCTAATTCGAGCATAGCAAGTACTTGCGCCCACTCTTTGGTTGCGGAGTAGTCGTATATCCGCGTTGTGAAGCCTTGTACGCTCACCATCTGTCGGCGGGCGTTATGGTCGGTTTCAGAAGTTACTCTTACAAGGCTTTCCATCAGTACCCGATCCGCACTGGTATCTGCTAGTGCTTCCATGCCCGGCACAAAGGAGAGATTGCAACGCCAATTCATCAGCGACTTAAACACCAGGTTTTCAAGGCCAAAGAGGTTTATTGTCGTATCAGTTACCCGCTGATCGTCGCTGTGGTAGTTGTCAGTTACCAGGTGTACGTTCATAGAAATGTTGGCTGCCTGTACACCAAGTGACATGGTTTGCCACTGTACTGGAGCAAACTCCAGGAACACTGCCGGAGTATCCCAAAGCAGTGCGCCGCCATCCTGTTCCTCATCTTCTAAGTACTGGCCCATGAACCAATCCACGTACTTTGGAGCCACCTTTTGGCTCAACCTGTTTTTAAGTGCTAAGTATGATAAATTCAACATTTTGTAATAATTTGCACAAAGTTATAAACATTTTGTTTATTTTTGTGCAAAATATTACAAATATGGAAATTATTAAAGCACACATCCCCAAAGGGCAGTACTTCGAGGAGGAAGTACAAAAGACAAATATCGTGTTGCACCACACCGTGAGCAGCACAGCACAAAGCGCACTCAAATGGTGGGCCATTGACCCGGCGCGTATTGCAACCGCATATATTATTGACAAGGACGGCAAAGTGTATGAGGCTTTTCCGCCAAAGTTCTGGGCGCATCATTTGGGGCTGAAGGAAGATCGTAACAAGGCACTCAACCAACGATCCATTGGTATTGAACTAGTCAACGAAGGGCTACTACACTACCAACCAGCCAACGGCGGATACAAATGGTTTGTAACACCACAGAAGCCACTTGGAGCAAACTACACAGGCAAAACAGTAGAGCGCATGTGGCGTGGATACCAGCACTGGGCAGCATACACCGATGAGCAGTACACGGCTCTGAATGAATTACTCCAGTTCTTACTTGCAGAACATAAGTTACCGCCAACCATGTGTATCACTCGCGAACTGGACAAAAAAGCGCCCGATAAGTTTACCATCTACTCGCACTACCATGTACGGGCAGATAAGACTGATCCATCACCGGCACTCGATTACTCCAAGATCATTTTGGAGCCAAGTCCAGTAGTATAGCCGTCATTATTTACCTTTTATTATTTCTTTACAAGGCATCTTAAATGATGCTGCAAAACGTACAGTAAATGAACCTTAAAGCAATTTTAAAATCAATTCTTATAGTGGGCGCGCTTGCCGCGCTCAGTGGAGCAGCCAAGGCTGTAAAGGATACAGTAAGCCACCACTACTCAAACAGCGTGTTCGCAAAAATTGGAAACGAGCAGTATTGGAATGCGGATGTATCTTGGAAAAACAAGTACAAGGACTACAACAACGCCAATATAAAGCCGCGTTTTGTGTTGGCCACCACGTGGCTTGTATCACTTACAGATGCCTGGCACCTATTCGATATGCTGCACCGGGTGTTCCTCATAGCGGCTGGTATTATGGGTGGTATATACGCAGGTAGAAGCGGCGGACTAGGGTGGCGTTATTGGCAGTATGCCTTTTACCATTATATCTATATACTGGTGGCGGGTGCTGTTAGTTTCCATGTTTGTTACACTTATTTGTTCATCGTTAAATCCGCTATTTAAAATGCAAAGCAATACCGTTAACATCAATATGACTATTGATGAGTTAAAGGCATTTATTGTCCTTACTGTCAAAGAATCTCTTATAGAGGCATGTCTGGAGATTGTGGCTTGTGATCCTCCACCAGTTGATCGCGATAAGCCATTACCTCCGCTCGAATATCCTCTTCCGGACGGCCAGTAATTTTGGACATGGTTTGGCAGTAATGCTCAAGTATCGCCATTGCCAAGGCCGAATTGATGCTGTACAGTGAATGCGCTGTAATATTCATATTAATTGCTGTTTATTGGCACAAATGTAAGAAGCCCCGGCAACTTTTCAGTACCGGGGCTTCTTTTAACTACGCTAAGTGTTCAAGGCTTTCAAAAGTGTTTCCTCCACCATTTTTTTAAGTTCGGGTTCTTTTTCCTTGGCCTTAGCCTTTATTGCGGCTATTGTATCGGAGGCCGCTACTCCAGTTTGTGATTCGATAAATTGAGCGTAATGCTCCAGTAATGCTTCCAACATAGGGTTGCGTGCGTTTGATAGCAATGAAGCCTGCAACCCGGCTGATATTGCTTTTGTGAGTAATAATGATGTTTCTTCCATAAATTAAATGTGTTTGGCAACACAAAGGTAGGCATACCGTACTATATACGCAACCTATGTAGTACTATGCCAACCAAAAGCCCCGGTCAGTACTCGTACTGCCGGGGCTTCATTCATTTTATTGCGCTGGTGCGTTAATACGCTCTTTCAGGAGATAAGATATATTACTCCAGCATAGTTTTACCCGTTCGTGCCATTCGGGACTTGCATCGGATGTAGAACATAGATAATCTACCATTACATCCGCTAAGGTATCCAAGGACTCCCGTGCTTCTTCCTCGTCCACCAACTTATGAATGCTGATTGGTGGCTTATTCGTTTTTACTACTTGACGTATCATTTTCCAACACCTCCTTTTGCCTCGAAAGGCAGTTGTAGTTGAATGGCCGGAATATCCAAATCGGGCATCAACTTTTTTACCAATGCAGTGCGTACTTCCTTTTCATCCACCAAAGCCACCAGCGAAAGTATATCTACCAAGCGGTCTTTACTCAGTCGGTTGTGGTTGCCTCGCTTCGCTTTGGGCAGTTCCACTTTGGGTGCGCTTACCTTCGGTTCCATATACTCCAATATTACCGATTCCGCCCAATCTCGAAACATCTTTGCGCGTTCGCTTCTTACAAAAAAACCTAACCGAATAATGCCGGCTTTTGTCCAATAAATGGCATTGGGCTGAGCGTTTTTTATTTGAAGGGTCTTGGTATTTCCAATACCCTTCACAAAATGAACGCCTTCAGTAAACTCCGTTGGGTTCTCATGTTTGTGGGAATGTATAGTATCTCGTGAAATACCATATCCTTTAGCCACATCAGTTGTTGTCATCATAAAACTATGTTCATGTGAAGGAAGCACGTTTATGCTTAATTCAGAAGAAACATTCAAAGTGACAACAGATACATCATTTAGTTTATTCTGCATGGCGACCTCCTTGTGTTTTACGGTTAACAATATTGCGGAACGCTTTTACAATACGCGACTGGGGCATAAGGATAAGATACTTTTGCAAGCCATCGCGGGTAAACGCGATGTCATTTAGCGGTCGGGTGTCAGTAGCCGTGCGTTTTACAAAAATCCAATCAATTCCGAGTTCAAGGTCAAATACTTCAAAATTGGTTAAGACAGCCGTGCTACTCCACCCGAAAAAGTGGCCAAGGTCATTAACCCTAATGAGTAGCCCGTACTCATCATCCGGGTAATAGTAAAAGTCGGAACCAGCAAGGCCTTGGAATTTGTTGGGTGCTTTTGGGTCTCTCAGTTGTACCCTTAATTCAACTCGTTGTGTGGTAATCTCTTTGATGACGTACATGTCGGAAATAATTTAAAAAAATGAAAAAAACCGGAGGTGTACGTCACCAACTGCACGGGGCAAACTTAGCCGGGGGTAGTTACCTACTCCCCCCTCCGGTGGTTCTTAATAGCCAAACTTATGTATCAGGATTTGATAGCCCCTGACAGGCAATTGATAACGTACGGTGCAAAGATATGTGGAATAGATTGACATGCGCAATAGGTGTATGAAAAAATACCTAAAAAAGTGTACATTTGGTATTGTTAAAAACAAAGTGTTTATGTTTTTTGGTTTGTTTGAAACGATTTTAGTTAATGTTTAAAACAATAAAATTCTATTTTATATTTGAATCATATATTTGCTGATTATAAACACTACAAATCAAAAATTATGTATTTACTTTCAGGACTATTATCATTAATCTCTATAATCCTTTTAATTGTTGGACTATTCTCTCCTAGAAAAAGCCTATTTTGGTTTAATGGCCAACGCACTCGTACTCGATCATTTATTATTTATATGCTATCGTTTTTAGCATTCTCTTTTTTAACTGGTCGGTTTGAACCACCCAAATCAGCATCGTCAAATACTGAAACGCTTAAAGACCGCAAGGCAGACAAGCCCAAAATTGAAATACTCCAGATGCAGGAAAAGAACGACCCATCAATTGATGTGACTACTATTTACTGCCGAGTAAAGAACAATTCAAACAAACTAGTTACCTATTTAGACCTAAAAGCAACCTTTTTTGATAAAAACGGTAAAATAGTAGGTACAGGGTTAGGGAATGCTGCAAATTTTGCTTCGGGAACAGAACGAACAATAGATGTATTAGCATTACAAATTCAAGGAGCAAGTAAATATGAGGTAGTGGTCGAGAATGTAATCTATGAATAGAATACATTTACTTTTTAACTTTCGGTATGCTTTTGTAAGGCTTACCTGCGCCTCTTGTGAGCGGGTTGCGTTTGATGCAACCCGCTTGTACTAGTTTGTCATACTCTTCGATTGTAAGTTTATCGCCTCTAATGAAAGCGAGTATGATTGTTTGTGTTTCGGAATCTGTTGCTTTTTTAAGATTAATGGTTAGTTTCATTTGTTAATTTAATAGTAAAGATGAATTAATAATGAGTTGGTTTGTTTTAATCTGCTTGTCTATCTTTTCTGTAAGTTCATTGTACAAAACCAACCACAGCGCATGACCGGTATTGTACATGAACAATACAACGCAGATTGCACACGCCTGGGCCATATCTAATTTGAGTGTCACTTGCTTTGTATCAGGACTTACAATCGTCCCATCAAGGTTGCTAAATGCCCAATCGAAAGCGATAGATGCGTTGGATAACTCCATGTGGTCAATCTTGCGTTCGCTGGTTACATCCTTATGGAATAACAAGCAGTTGGCCACCAGTGCGCGGAATGTATCCACATCAGTATCTATCTTGATTTTATTCTTTTTCATACTCAATGTTTTTGCATGTTTTTTTTATAATGTTTACCAAAAATATACTTTCCTCCATTTGCGGTTGTTGGTAATATTTCCTCTGTAAATTCGGCTTCGTCTTCTTCAATTGCAAAACTTGTTATGCACATTTTCAATCCATGTTTTTCGAGTTCAACCAGGTCTATTTCTAGTTGACCATTTTCGTTAATTCGCTCCCAAGGTTTAAGGTCTATTTCTCCCAATATCTTGCAATTAGAAATTGGTTCATTTGTGGGTGTTGAGCCACCAAGTTGTTTATTCTTTTTCATAGTCCAGTTTAAGTTGTTCGCCGCTTTTGGGCTTACGATCCCAAATGACGAAGTTTTTGTTACCGCCAAATCGGCTGCGCATGTGAGCAGTGAAATTGCGGACGTGAATCTTTACGTCGCACATGTAGGCTATTTGTTTTGCAAATTCACCACGAGGCTTACCTCCGGCCTCCCAGCACACCACTACAAAACATTTGCGCGGGTGTGCCTCTATGAGTGTTTTGAACTGCGCGGTGGTTAGGTTCATGTAGTCGCGGCTATCAATTATACATACCTGAGGTGCATTACGGGTGCTAAGGCGGTCCTGCATTTCGGTAAAGGTTTCCATGTTGCCAAACATTACACGTCCGTTTACTTCCATCATATTATTGCGCTGGAGTGCATCTTGTAGCGTTTTGCAGATACCCTGCTCGAAACTATTGTAATACACCCGTGTGAATTGTGCCAGTTGCTTTGCCAAGCGTATGCAGAACTCTGTTTTGCCATTACCAGGATCGCCCCATATAATGACGCGCATGTTCTTTCCCGGCTCACCGAAGGATTCGATCCACTCACCCTTGAAAGGGTAAGTGTCGAACGATCTGCTTAAAAAGTCTGAGATTCCGATTGCTCTCATTTCTCGTCGCCAATTTTAGGTTGCTCGATAGCAACGATGAAACCACTACCCTGTACTTTTAGGCCAGCCTTATCAGCATTTTTAAGATACAAAACTTCTGCTTTTGCCGATTCGACAACAACTTTGCCAAGGTCAGCCAATGCTTTAGCCTTTTCAACATCAAATGTTTCGTTTTCCTCTGGATTCAATAGGCCTTCCATGCCTTCAATCAAGAGATTTCTTACTGCTACAATGTTATTTTTCATGTTTTTTAATAATTTTGTTTAATTTAGTGATTGATCGTATAGTTTCTTTTACATCGTCGGGATAGCGGTGTATTGTGTTTAGTTGCATGTTCCCTTGCTTTGTAGTAAGTTCGAGGTTGTCCAGTTGGTAATTATCCCGATTACCATCTTTGAACCTGACTACATCGCCCTTTTTTAGAGGCCCGTTTGCTTCCTCCCAAACTACTCTGTGTATTTGCTTCCAATCCGCTAATCCTACTCGCGTCCACCAGTATCCATCTGATCGTTTTGATAAAGCACCATCACTTTTCGTGTTGTGCGGCAAATGCCCTGCCTTAAAAAAGGTTTTTAGTACTTTATTGCGGATGTGATCGGGCATCTTTTTGCCTTTATTGTGAGGCTCATTTCCGGGCTTTATCCGATTGGCCAATGCTGCTGGATGTTTCGACAATGTGCTACCAAAACTTTTTATAAACTCCTGTGTCTTTCGGATTTGGAGCGAATATGCCATCCTGTACACTGAAGATATTGGCTTGCCAAGTATTTGAGCCAGTTGGCTAGTTAAAGTGTTTTCATAATTGTTTTTGAGAAACTCGATTTCTTCTTGTGTCCAAATTACTCGTTTCATTTTTTTAAATTTTGCTCGCTTTAGGGGTTCGAACCCTAATTTTACAACGGTGCCACCAACAAGCGAAAACCAATAAACCATCCTATTACAATCTACTCTTGCTGCGCTGGATGGATTCGAACCATCGACCTCTTGGACTCGCAGCCTCAAACATCTACCCAGCCAAGTGTGCTACACTACCATCGCTACACCACAGCGCACCCATTATAAACCAATCAATCTTCCAACCAAGTAACCAGGCTTATCTTTGCTTCTATGCCCGATACAATTTTAAACAGTGTTAAACTGGTGATATTACTGCCCAAAAAATACCGCTGGAGTATGCTTTTCTTTACTCCAGTAAGTAGCGATAGTGCCTCCTCATCCAAACCTTTTTCAATCATTGCGTCTTTGAGGTTTTTACGCAATTGATTCCATTGTTGTTCTGCATTTTTGCAGACAGCCTCTTTTTGCATTTCAATTTGTTCCTTTACTGCACCCATGTGAATAAAATAGTTAATAATGATGATGAGATAAATAAAATTAATAGTAGTTCGATCTTTTCTAATTGGTCATCTGCCAATTTGCGTTTTGGCATAATGAAATTGTTGTTTTTAAAATTCTGCTCCGATATTCCATCGGAGCAGGTGTCAAAAATGGTTCACAAAAAACAATCATGTCATTTCTTTACCCGCCGTTTAGTTGCTCTTTGCTAGCATGTCGTCTTCGTCTTTTTTCTTGTTGCCTTTGTGAATTACGGACCTGATCCTTTTTGCGCATTCCTTTAGTTCCTCCACGTTCATTTCGTATAGCACTTTGCCGGATATTTGCGGCTTAAGCAGGAAGTCGTTTACTGGCTTCCAATTGCCATTCTTACCCTTTATACCCATTTCATCCAGTAAGCCCAACACAAGGCTTCGTGCTTGCCGCAGTGGCTTTGGTGTGTCCTCTTTTTGTTTTTCGTTCTTAATGGTTCGTAAACGGAAAATAAGGTCATCCAAATCGGTATCTTGTAAGTCTCGAATACGCTCTACTCCATATACACTAAGGAACTCGGCCTTGTTTTGATTCGATCCGGTTTCAGACATCAATTGCCCTGCGATTTGCCTTTTTGAGGTCGTACTATTTAAACTGGCTTTCATAGCGGCGTTGATTTAGGTATGTTTCAGGATATAGGCGTTCCATCGATGGCTTTGTGGTCAAGTAGTAATTATATGCTGGAATACTATTGAGGCACTTGATTCTGTCCAGGTCATTCATACCTGCCCATAGTTTCATCGTGCGCTCCTTTCTACCTACCTTGTACGCGTACTTTTCCCAAAATGCATTGAAGGTTAAATCTGTTGGCACTTGTTCTACTTTCACGAATGGGAGCATAATTACTTTGCTTTTTACATCAAATTCATCGGTTGCCACAAGTCCAATCATGTACGATAACTGCTCCGGCCTTAGTCCACGTGTTTGAATCTTTATTTCCTCAAGGAAACCATCTGAATCATAACCCGCAAAAACCGTTGCATTAGTGCCGTTTCTACTTAGTGATATGTTGTACTTATTCATGTTAATGTTTGGTTGTAGGCTGGAGCAATCTTTTTTGACTGCTCCAGCCGAATTTACTACTTGTTGATGCGGATGGTGTAAGTAGTGCTTTGTGCGAGTTTTACACCATTTGCTTTTAAAGCATTACTGACATTAGGATTTGATGTAGCAGCAATAGAGATTCTTTCAATGTCCAGAGTGGCCGTATTTATAACAAAATCGGGCAGATCTAAAATGAGCTTAGCCAATAGGTGCTCTTGTCCCTTTTTCGTAAGTGAGCCAAAATCTATAATTGGCTTTGGCGCACTGGGGATGATTGACAATGCTTCATAATCAAAAAATGGATTGTCTTTTGAATGTTGCACGAGATCGGCTTTAATTTGATCTGCCTTTTTTTCAATTTCTTTTTTTTGAAAAACCAATTGAGCATACTCGTTCGCGAGTTTTTTTGTCAATTCATCAGGCGTTAATTCTACGGCATTAGCATTTTTCTTAGCCATTTGTGTTGTTGTTAAAAAGTGAATTAATGTATATCCCTGCTGTGCCGTTTTCGTTATTCCTCGTTTGCTTGCATTAGTTTCTTTTCCCAGTAATCATCAGCAATCTCTATGTGTAGAATTGCGCAATCCTTGTGGTTTGTTTTGCGTACTTTGTATTCGATACCCCAGTTATCAACGATATACACACCACGCTCTACGGTGAATACATAACTGTATTTCACTTCCTCGCTGTCCTGTACATTGTAGTAATGACCATCGAACTCAATAGGGTCATTGATTGCAAATACCAGCGTGTCGGTTTTGGTGATCTCGTTTTTAGAGGTGTACTTCATGCCAACCTGAGCGGTGGCGGTAGTTGCAATGCACAGCATTGCAAAAAAGGCGATTTTGATAAAAAGTTTCATTGTATAAAATTTTATGAAAAGTGAATTATGCTGCTTGTTGTAGGCGGGCAAGTTCCCGCTGTATTGCCCGCTTTACGCGCCGTAGGTCTTCTACTACCTCCACGGTGCGAGTTGCGTTATTGATCGAAACTACCCGTTTAACAGGCTCGCATTCCGCGAATATTTCGCGAGCAGTCGTAGTATTGGTTAGGCCATTAGCGGCACATATAGATTCTATGTCTTTGGCAGTAGCACCTACCAGGTGGATGAATGCGCGGCCAAAACGTGAGGATAGTTCATCCGAGCCTTTGCGGTTGTATCGTGCATCGGAGTTCATTTGCTTTTCAAGGTGGTCGGTGCCAGCGATAAGGACACCTAGTTGATCTTCACACTCGTTGTATAAGGTTATAAGGGTACGGAATGCCGCAGATTTCAATTTGTCGGCCTCGTCCAGGATCAGCAGTGGGCGGTATGATCTACGGGCCTTAAAAAAGGCCACCACGGCCATCAGGAGTGCATCTACGCTCATTGCGCGGTTACCACCATCTATACCAAGGTTTTGGGCAAGGTTCACAAGGAACTCGCGCTTTGCCCACTCACGGCACGATAGGTAGAATACATGTTGGCTTTTGTTTGTAGCCTCAAATGCCCGTAGGCTTGCAGTTTTGCCGCTTCCTGCGCGGTGTGCAATGGCCATAAATAGGCTATCCTGCTTTGCACGATTAGCAGCCGATGTAACGATACCGGTATTGGTTGTTTGTACCACCTGCCATCCCTCCGGGCGGTGACCAATTGCGTTGGCTACGCGCTGCCACATTTCTTCCGTGACCTGGTCAAACTGTCCGTTGACCATTAGAGATATAGTGGCATCGCTTACTTGTACTTTTTTTGCCACCTTGGCGAATGAACCAAGCCTTTGTTTTTCAGAGATAAGGAGGCCAACGACCTCTTGTTTTTGATTAGCAGTAATCATGTTGTAAAGTTCTTAATTGTTACTTTGTGAAAGAGTAATCGGCTTTCAGAATGCACAACGAAAGGGGGGATTTCGTCGCGTCTTGTGAGTGTGAGTGTGGGTGGTAGATTCCGACCTGGTGGTGGTGGTGTGAGTGGTGATGGTGGATTTCGATCTGGAGGTAGTGGTGTTGGTAGGCTCGTGTCCGGTATATTGGTCGGTTTCCCTACTGCCGACTATTAAGCGTTCCGGGACGCTAGCGGTAGCGTTGAGGCCACCGCGTTTGTTTTTTCGGCTCGGTCAATTCCTCTATGTTAAAAGCAATGACCAAGTACAATAATGCGAGTAAAATCATGCTGTTACATTTGATCCAGTACGTAAGAACTAAAGTCTATTTCCTCGTCCGGGTGTGCTTCAAAATTGATGGGGAGAGTGGAGGCACCTTCACTACCAATCACCTGTGGTTCTCCTATCATTTCATCGTAGTATGCCGCCGTTTCTGATACTTCCTGTTGTCCTTTCCTGCCTAGTCCGCCTAGTAGCAATTGTACCGGGCTACCCTTGTCTATTGCCGCTGTCAGGTCGGCTTGTCGCTGTGCTTCGATTTGATTCATCCGTCCTTTGTGCTTACCTAGTCCGCGCATATTCGCATCGGGGCCAAATACCTGTACTCGCTGTTGGCTTGTGGCTACTCCTATGCTCGCTGGAGCATACTCCAGTTCCGTTCCCACAGGGTACAAGTACACCTGCGTTAAGTCGTTCAAGTCGTAGGCCATCAGTACCTTTGGGTGCGACTTTATTACGTCATATCCTACATTGTAGAAGTACTCCGTTTTCTGTATTTCGGTACGGATCATACCGTTGCGTACGGTTACTTCCTTGACCAATCCAAAGAGTAGTGCGCGGTGGTGGTTTGGGCATTGGCGAACGTTCTTTTTTTCGCAGGTTGCATGTAGTTCGAGTGGTGAATACTCCACCATCTTATGCTTGCGGCTGTATGTACTTAACTTAGTCTCGTTGTATGCCTTAATACACCAATTAGCCTCAGCCATTGCAGTATCAAAACTCCATTCTTTACGGCCCATTTTAGTCACCGATTTTAGGTGTTCAGGGCTGCGGTGTGCGTACTCTCTGTTGCTCCTAATACCTTCTCCATAGTAGTATGCGCTCTCCTGGAAAAATACGGTTTGTAGTGTACCAA
Organism: Chitinophagales bacterium; assembly: GCA_043764095.1. Lineage (GTDB taxonomy): Bacteria > Bacteroidota > Bacteroidia > Chitinophagales > Saprospiraceae > M3007. The sequence continues at coordinate 7,179 of JAYUKX010000197.1, read as the reverse complement.
ACCAACGCTCCAATTGTGCTTTTCCGGTGGCTTTATGCTTGTAACTTACCTTTACGCCAACCAATGTTTCCATACGCTTTTCCACCAGTTTCCATTCCGGTGTATTGTGTCCTGGGAAACGGTCAATAGCCAATTCGTAAGGCAGGTAACCCGCGTTTTTTACAGCCATTTCTAAAGCAGATAAATACACCCAGCGATCCTCATTTAAGCAGTATTCAACACCTAGTATTGAGCCACTGTGTACGTCGCGTACACACACCATGTAAAGGTGTTCTTCACGTCCTGTTTTGTCGTTTTTCCAAGGTACAAAGTTTACCCTTGTACCATCTATTTGCCAGCAATCACCAGCAAATAGAGCAATCTCTACGGGCGTATGCAAGCGGTAATCACCACCTTTACGGCCCCGGTCACCATGCCTACCGGCTGAGGTCAAAAACTTTGTTTCAGGTGCTGCCAAAAGTTCCTTAAACCAACTTTCAGAAGGCGTATTTTTGCCCGTCAATTCGCACAATTGTTGCACTTTACGGGTGATGTGTGCACCAGTGTAATTTGCGCCGTATGAGCGCATTTGCATTACCCATGCTTCTATTTCCTGATCGTACAGCAATCGGCGGTTTTGGTTGTTTGCACGGGGCAAATCAATGACCTCATGCACTGGCTTTCCCGATAATACTTCATCTGCTTTTTGCTTTAATCTGCGCCAATTAGTAGGCAGATAATTCAACTCCAGCATTTCTAGTGCTGCACCAAATTGCATGCACCAGGCGCATGTTACTCCGTCGTTGTCTTGTGCCAATTCGATACAGGTTTCAAGGGCCGCGCAAGCCTGAGCAAGCCGCTCAATATGCAGCGTTTTATAACTGTTATAATGGCTGTAATACTTCACTGCCCGAACCTGTATTTCTGCCTTTACCGTCTCTTTAAGGTCAATTACCTTGTGCTGCTTTACCTTGCTTTGTGCCTGTTTGTATAGTTCTTCACCGCTTTCAAGTACAGCAAGGTATTTTGCCGGAATGTTGGCCATTGCATAGTAAAACTTACCAGCGTTTTTCATGTACCTCCATTCGGCACCTGTATTGGGAAGTAGGTCTTTGTCTTGCTTCGCGGCTGATACAGTAGCGCGGTAATCCTTGCGATAACGAGTTCTGAAATTTATTTCAGTCAATCCCATTTCTAGGCTAATCAAGTACTCCTCTCCAATCCAGTAGGTATAGGATCCATCGCGTTCGCGCATCCTGATGACGTCGTTAGTGTCGGGCTGTATTTTTACTAATGAAGTCATGCTGGAATGCTTTAGGCGGTTACGAGTGATGCTTTGATCTGACTGACTTGGTTGAGGTTATTCAATGCCTGATGTTCTTTTTCAAGTCTCTTTTGCGCAAGTTCTAAAACTAGTTCACTAGCCAATAATACCAATCGGTCATCCTGATCGTCACCGGAAAGTACCCTGTTGATCCATGTTGGAGTACAACCGCGTCGCTTTGCCAGCATCAAAATAGAACCGCGATTGCCCGGTGCGCGCAACTCATCTAATACTTTTTGCTTTGTTTCTTTTGTCATATCGTTTTTGTATTTTTAAAAAACTTGAATACCTTTGTGCTTTGTTGATGCAAAAGTAGTCCTATTTGGACTTACCCCGCAACTTTTTTTTGAAGAATTGTCCAAATAAGACAAAAAATACCATAAAATGGGTACGCCTATTCAAAGAATAGACCAAATAAGACTAGAAAAGGGCCTTTCACAAAGGGCTATTGCTGAAGGTATGGGTATATCTCAATCACAGTATGGCAAGCTATTAAGGGGTGAAAACAGGATACAATTACAGCACTTAGAGAATTTATACTCATATTTAAAGGAAAAGATCGACTTACACTGGATACTTACTGGTATTAGAGACTCTAAAATAGAGATAACAATAGAAGAAACTACAGAAAATCAGGATTTAGATAACAGTATCCTTGAGCAAGATACCATAATGGAAATATACAACAAAATAAGAGAGGAAAGCCCACAGGAATCACTTAATTATTATCAAGAGATTAAATTCAGGCAGGCGTGCAGGCAATTACTTAACGAAACAACCGAAGAGGCGGAAAAAGATAGGATTAAGGCAGGTAAAGTATTACTAAAGATCATCGCAAATACTGTATAGTTAAATTATTATTTATATTACTATCCAGCGGCCCGACTCATTCTTAAATTTTATGGAAATTTTCTTTTTCATATACTAAAAGTGTTTGAGACACAAATGTATGAAGCATATCATAGATAATATACAATTTGTTTTAAAATATTTATTCACATTGTTTCACAACTTAATTAACAGGGTATGAAAATTTTCAGATGCGAAGAAGTTCGAGAGTAAGCACACAACAGAAGTTTGGCCAAAAACACGTATTTTAACGATGCGCTCAGCGCATGGAACGCGGCCAATGAAGGCAACGACGTTAAAGTCATCTACCATCTGTCAACTGATGGCCTGAGAATGCTTTTGATAAGGTTTGAGAGCGGAACGGAGAGGCATATCAAAGAAGTTAATGCCATTTATGAGCGGCTTTACTTGCGCATTGTGGTCAAGGCCGAAGAATTGATATCCACACCATACGGCTCTTGAGGCTCTAGTATCCATGGCTTTAGGCCCAGCCATTCCACGATGGGCTGTTTACCGTCCCATTCGCTGCTGATGGCTCCGTTACCATTCCATTCGTTGTGTGGCGGCAGGCCGTTCCTGTCAGCGGCCAAGATGATATCTCCTGCGGTTTCAATGTCACAGTTGAAAGCCTCCATGACCGCTTCACATATCGTCCTACGGTACTCTATGAGGTCTTGATCTTCTACTCTGTATAAAAAAAGGACGATGTGATTTTTGAGTCTTTTAGACACCATAGTATGTATATTTTCCACAAAGATACAAATTGTTTTCATTTCCAAATGTACAAAAAAATGTGGCAACTTTTTTTTGCCACATTTTTTGCCACATTTTAGTTGTGCAACGAAATGTACAACGATTTCCGACAAAATACAAATAGGTAGCACACAATCAGTATAAAATACGTGGTTTTCAGGCCAAAAACACTATAAATATCCTTTATAATCCAACCTTTTTGTTTTCAGGCAAAAATGTAAAGAATTGATTTTCAGGCAAAAATGTAAGAAAGTAGTGTCCATTTGGAAGTGCCCCATACAAAACTATGCTTCTGAAAAAATCTCATTAAAAGGCGATATACAGGTTGCATCCAATATGGCCTCTAATCAAAAATTTGAAAAAACGGCATCCATAAAAACAAAGACTTCTGAATTTGAAAAAGATGAAAAACTGCTGAAATCAAAAACTAAATCTTACAACGCCGTTATTCAATACGAACAAAACCTAGGGCAAAAAGGAAGCAGGCAAATCCATTTGTTGATTGGAGTAAATCCAGCGCAATTTGACAGTTTCTATCTCGATATTCAAACAATAGGCTTCGTAAAGGCCACTGAAATTACAAAAGTAGACAAGACCAATGAGTACCGACAACTCAATGCCAAAAAGACATCCATCGAAAAAACGCTACAGTCACTCAATGACTTAAAATCAAGAGGTGGACAAATTACCGACTTTGTAGCATTGAATGACAAAATTTTAGAAATCGAAGAAAAAGCACAAGAACTCGGCGTTGAACTCGGTAATTTTGATACAGAAAATGAATTTTGTACCGTAAAAATGTCCATTTATGAAGGAGCAACAGAACGAGGTATCAGTTTTATACACAGAGTTAAAGTTGCCTTGGAATGGACGATAAAATACTTTGCGGCCATTATTGTATCTGTATTTTTTGTTACACTAACCATTTTCATCTTATTATTAATTGCCGATAAACTGAATATGATTAGTGCCATTAAAAATAAATTGGACGAATAGAGATGGTGTAACTTTTTGATGCCGCAGGAAAACAAATTTGGGGAGCACCATGCTGCCCAACTCAACTTGTTATTGCGACAGGAAATCAATGACGCGCCGGACTGGGCTTTTCAAGTGGAAGATCAGTTGTAGCCAACTGTACGGCTAGAAAATAAAAACGAGTACTAACAAGCGTTTGGCAAAACGTTAGTGGTAATTACGTATCCACTAAGACAATTATGAAAGAGATTTATGCATTTACCACTCAAACGAAAGTCAATGAATGGCGCATCGTCAACGATGGTGTGATGGGCGGTATATCAAAAAGTTCTTTGGTGCTTACCGATGCCGGACATGGACAATTTTCGGGTCACGTTTCATTGGAGCATAATGGAGGATTTGCCTCAGTACAATTGAACACAACGATACAACTAGCAGAAGAAAAGAAGTTTGTTGTTTTACGTGTAAAAGGAGATGGCAAAGGCTATGAATTTCGATTGAAGGGCGCAACTTCGCAGTCGGAGTCTTATGTGCACCCATTTACGACCTCAGGAGAATGGGAAGATATCAAGTTACCAATAAGTGAATTTTACCCTCAATTTCGAGGCCGCAAATTGAACATCCCGAATTTCAATTTTAAAAGTATTGAACAAGTGAGTTTTTTGATTGCCAACAAGCAAGAAGAAGATTTCGAATTGTTGATTGATTGGATAGGTTTGGAGTAAATTTGATGATTGATAGGGACTGGAAAGATAAAAATCAAAAGAGGTGACCCACATTACTAGGTCACCTCTTCCCTTTTCCTTCCTATTTATGTAAAAACTAAGCCAAATCGTAGCGACCAAGGTTCATCACCTTCGCCCACGCGGCTACAAAGTCTTTTACGAACAAATCTTGACCATCGGTGCAGCCATATACTTCAGCAATAGCGCGTAGTTCGGAGTTAGAACCAAAAATAAGATCCACACGCGTACCTGTCCACTTGATTGCGCCTGTGCTGCGATCGCGACCTTCAAATACATCTTGTGCATCTGAATTGGAAGCCCAAGTAGTACCAAAATCCAATAAATTTACAAAAAAGTCATTGGTAAGCACTTCTGGACGCTGGGTAAATACACCGTGTTTGGTATGACCAAAATTGGTATTCAATACCCGCATACCACCCACCAAAGCCGTCATTTCAGGTGCAGTGAGTTTCATCAATTGCGCTTTGTCCACCAACATTTCCTCTGCTGTAATCTTATGTTTAGGCTTAAAGTAGTTGCGGAATCCATCAGCATTAGGCTCCAAAATATCAAATGACGCTATATCTGTCTGCTCTTGTGTTGCATCCATGCGTCCAGGTGTAAACGGAACTGCTACCTCATGTCCAGCGTTTTTAGCCGCCTGCTCAATACCTACGCACCCACCCAAAACGATCAAATCGGCGATAGACACTTGCTTGCCACCAGATTGAGCAGCATTGAATTTAGTTTGGACACCTTCTAGTACGTCAAGCACTTTGGCCAATTGCTCAGGATGATTAATAGCCCAATCTTTTTGAGGTGCTAAGCGAATACGTCCGCCATTTGTGCCACCGCGCTTGTCGGAACCACGGAACGTAGTAGCAGAAGCCCAAGCCGTAGATACCAGTTGAGATACCGTAAGACCCGAACCAAGAATAGTTGCCTTAAGTGCAGCAATATCATTATCGTCGATGATCGGATGTGTTACCGCAGGAACAGGATCTTGCCAAATCAATTCTTCTTTAGGTACTTCCGAGCCGAGATAACGCGTAATTGGACCCATATCGCGGTGCGTCAGTTTGAACCATGCACGCGCAAAAGCATCTGCAAAAACATCTGGATTCTCGAAAAAATGCCTTGAAATCGGTTCATAAATCGGATCCACCCTCAAGGCAATATCCGTAGTGAGCATGGTTGGTGCATGACTTTTCGATGGGTCGTGTGCATCTGGTACCGTACCTGCACCTGCGCCCGCTTTCGGTTTCCACTGGTGGGCACCGGCTGGACTTTTTGAGAGTTCCCATTCGTAGCCGAACAAGTTTTCAAAATAGTTATTGCTCCACGTTATAGGTGTGGTTGTCCACGCACCTTCCAGACCACTCGTAATCGTATCGCCAGCATTACCTGTGCCGAAAGTATTTTTCCAACCTTGGCTTTGTTGCTCAATGCCCGCACCTTCCGGTTCTACTCCAACGTACTTATTTGGATCAGCAGCACCGTGTGTTTTACCAAAAGTGTGTCCGCCAGCAATCAACGCCACCGTTTCTTCGTCATTCATGGCCATACGGCCAAAAGTTTCGCGAATATCACGGGCAGAAGCCAACGGGTCAGGATTACCGTTCGGGCCTTCAGGATTCACATAGATCAGACCCATCTGAACAGCAGCCAAAGGATTCTCCAGTTCGCGGTCGCCAGTATAGCGTTTGTCGCCCAACCATTCCCTTTCAGCACCCCAATAAACGTCTTCGTCTGGCTCCCAAACATCTTCGCGACCACCACCGAAGCCAAAGGTTTTGAAACCCATCGACTCGAGCGCGCAGTTGCCTGCGAGGATCATCAAATCGGCCCAAGAAATTTTTCGACCATACTTTTGTTTAATGGGCCATAACAACAAACGCGCCTTATCGAGGTTGGTGTTATCGGGCCAACTGTTGAGTGGCGCAAACCGCTGTTGGCCAGTACCTCCACCGCCACGACCATCGGCGATACGGTAAGTACCCGCACTGTGCCAAGCCATGCGAATAATGAACGGGCCATAGTGACCATAATCGGCTGGCCACCAAGCCTGTGAAGTAGTTAATAGATCAACAATGTCTTTTTTTAAAAGACTCAAATCAAGGCTTTTGAACTCTTCTGTATAATTAAAATCCTTATCCATTGGATTGGACAGGTCGGAATGCTGGCGTAAGATGTTCAATTTCAATTGATTGGGCCACCAGTCGCGATTTCTAGTGCCACTCCCAGCACTTTGTTTTAGAGCACCACTCGAAAACGGACATTTGCTTTCGCTGTTCGTATTGTACGAGGTTGTACTCGGAGATGTATTATTTTCCATGTTATTACGATAATAATGTTTATTTACATACTGTTATTTGGCACAAAGTTAAAAAAATAAAATCATAGTTCTAAATAATAATTTCTATACTTCCATAGTTTAAACCTATACCTAGGCATGAGATTTAAATAAAGAAACAGATTTGGCGGCCTTATTTTGCCCCTCTTTTCGTTATTCATCGGTTGTTTAGTACCACTAAACGCCCTCTTCATGCCTTAATAGTGACAAAATCGTCTCCC
>JAYUKX010000196.1:0-26300 GCA_043764095.1 Chitinophagales bacterium | reverse complement strand
TTGGCTTCATCCGCCTCCACTTTCATGCTGAGCCTAGTCGAAGCACAAGCAAAACCTGCATACTTCGACAGGCTCAGCATAAATTTTTCTAAGGCCGGTTTTGCCACACTTGGGGTACTGTACTTCAGTCTAAATTTCAAAATGTTTCACCAAAAATATCCGCATAAGGCCGATTAAACGATATATTTAATGCTGAATAACAATGGACATCGCCTTTTTCTTTCCGTCAGGGGCAACAATTTGAATCGTGTATATACCCGCAGGGAAATGACTGGTTTCGATATTCAATTTACGTGCATCCATGTTTTTTTCGCTCCATACTTCCTGTCCAAGTCCATTAAATAAGGAAACAGAGCAGCCTTGGCTCAAGTTTTTTACGCTCAATAAATGATTGACTGGATTGGGAGAAATAGTGACAGCCGCTGCTGATGGTGGTGCTGTACTGCTTACGACATCTCCAATTTCCTGCTTACCTCCAAAAAACGATAGCGTCTGTATCAAGGCTGGTACAACGCAACCACCGTGGTCTGCTGTAGGTTTTACATCTAATGCAGCGAGATCTGCCGCGCCATTGGCTGTCATCGTATCGCGCGCCACAATACTGTTCATAAAGGGCACTTGATCGTCGCCCATGCAGTAAAAAATACGGGTAGGCGCAACAGGACTCCAATCATATACATCATTGTCTTTCAATGCCAAATTGATTGGATGCTGTGGGTTGTTTTCAACGGCATCAATGATACTGTCTTGCAGCATCCTGCGAGCCACCGAAGCACCGGTTTGGGTGGTTAAGGTTTGGATTAGGCTCTCGTTCAGTGTGCCCAAAGTAATGGTTCCGTTGTAGAATTGTTGCACTAAACTAGCATATTCGGGCTTGAAAATATCAGTTAATGTGTTGTAGAGGTTGCCATATATCGTTTGGTACGATAAGGCGGTATTGGGGATATACGCAGGGTAATAATAGACATCATTACTTAGGATCAAGTTGCGCATCACACCCGATACACTATATGGCCCTGATAGATGCGCCGCCGCAGTTACGGTAAATGTACCCGCCAAATTGGTTTCTATTTCACGGTGCAAAGCCATTGCAGCATGTCCACCTTGCGAATACCCCGTGAGAAACAACTGATCGTTGCTGTAAGGCACATTATCGGCTTGTGCCCCAAAAAAATCAGGAATACTGCGTACCATATCAATTGCAGCCGAAGCCTCGGTGGCGGCATGAACATAAGGGTGGAATCCTCGACCATCGCCCATGCCTACATAATCGGGGAGCAGTGCAATATAGCCCATACCTGCAAATACCAGTCCGATATCGCCTTCGCCGCCGCCAGGGGTTCCAAAACGAGAAGGCACGCAGGTTTTGCAATCGGAAGTGCCGTGCTGATACACCAATAATGGATATACTTTTTCTAGGTCGGTGGGCAACACAACTAGTCCCGACAAGGTATCGAGTGCCCCAGTAGCATCCTTTGAGGTGTAGGTAATTTTATAGTATTGCACATCGAACTGGAAAATAGGAAAACCAAATTGGGTATTGAGTTCCGTTTTGGTTTTACTGCCGATATAATTATACGAGATGAATTTTTGGGCACTCGTTGCTGTTGCGGCGAACAGGATGATGACGAAAAGAAGTAAAAGAGTACGCATTTTGATGAATATGGTATTTTAAATAAAAAAATCAAAGATAAGTAAGTCAGGTTAAATAATCGACACTTCATGAATCAACAATTTCCTATTTTAAAAAAGGAAGTGTCGATTATTGGAGGCGAACTACTTATTTTCGGGTTAATTTCAATATGCTGCTTGATAACGCTATAAACTGACGACTCAACGATAAATTAACCACGGAGTGGTTGAACTTGAATAGCCATGAATGAAATTCATGGATTAAGGGGGGTATGTTTCGCAACCCTGAAAGAGGTTGAACTTAATGAGACGCCCATAATACGTTGATGTTCAACTACTTCGTAGTTGTTAAATATTACCGCATGCTCAATCCCGAATTTCATTCGGGGCTATTAAAGTTCAACCACTCCGTGGTTAGTTCATTGCTAAGTTGACGACATTAAAATTCAAGTCACGTCGGCATTAAGTAGGTCTGGCTCAATAATCGACACTTCTTGAACCAACAAAGATTTAACAATCATCTATTTGCAAAAAAGGAAGTGTCTAACTACTTATTGCTTCATAGTTGACCTAAAACGACAAAAACGCAAATGCTTTGAGGCAGATGCGTTTTTGTAAATTATAATGAAAATAGATATTATTAACGATTACAGCACCTTCAATAACTCTTGTTCTAAATTAGTTCGCGGGTTAATTGCAACAATTTTTCCATCGCGACCAATCAAAAAAGTTTTAGGAATAGAACTTACGCCATAAGTAGCAGCAGGTGCACTGCCCCAATGTTGCAAATCGCTCACATGATTTTCCCAAATTAATTGATCTTGTTTGATAGCAGCGATCCATTTAGTTTTACCATCGGATTTCATTTGCTCCATTTGTTCGGCTGGAACGCGACGAGGATCGGCTCCATCCAAAGAAACACTGAATACTTCGAAACCTTTTGCCTTGTATTTTTTATAAATTTCAACTACTTCAGGGTTGGCTTTGCGGCAAGGGCCGCACCAAGATGCCCAAAAGTCGAGTAATACAATTTTACCTTTCAAGCCAGCAAGCGAGTGTGTTTTACCGTCAGGGCCTGGCAAGGAAATATCCGGTGCCATTTCGCCTACTTTGATCAGTTCGCCCGCTTGTTGCTGCGCCGATTGTGTTTTGACCTGTGCAATAAGTGCATTATAATCTGTGGTATATTTTGAACCCGGTGTTGCTGCGGTAAGATCTTTGCCTAATTGCTCTAATTCAGCCATAAACGCTGTTGGATTATTGCCATAAAGTTGCAGACCAAGAAAAGCGCGCATAAGTGGTGTTGTGCCTTTATTTACTATTTTTTTGGCATCTTCTGGCGTTTTTTGTGGGCCACCTACCAGCATTTCCTTGATAATGGCTGCATAAGCGGTAAATGAAGCGGAACCTTTGATGTCCATTTCCATTTTCTCGATGGTTGCAAGGTCGCCTTTAATGTCAATTGTTTTCTCTTTTCCATCCAGCATAAAATATAATTTTTTTGCACCGATGGACATTTTATACAAGCCCTCTTTCCAGGCCTCCTTTTGTTCAATCTTAAAATTACCATTCGCATCGCAAGCCACTTTACCAATGGCCAAACTTGTCCGATCGAAATTGGTTTGCTCCAGTACTACCTGTAAATTGGCAGCATCTTTAATATTGCCCTTCAACGCGTATCCTTCGTTGTTGGTACCCGAACATGCGGCAAAAGCCAGTAGCATGAAGGAGAATAATGTTAAAAAGTATTTCATAATTAAAATGTTAGTATGGTGTGATTAATTCATAATGTCCTCTAAAACAGTATCATAGACGCGTTGCCAATCGGTTATTTTTCCCCAATTTTCACCGTCAATGATAACAGCATTGTTGCCAACGCTGCCTAATGCTTCAAAAGAGACATTATTTAATTGTAAAAAACGCTCAAAATTCGTACTTTGTTCTGTCGCAACGGAGACAATTACCCTACTTTGCGCTTCTCCGAACAACCATGCATCTTTGCGAAACTCGTTGTTGCTCTTTATTTCCAAACCTTTACCGCCCGCTTGTGCACTTTCCATCACAGCCACAAAAACACCCCCTTCTGAAATATCATGCACCGATTGAACCATATTTTTTTGGATCAATTGACTGACCACTTGGTGTAAAGCATATTCTTTTTCCAAATCAAAATATGGGCAATTGGAGTGGTGTACATCGTGGACTTGGCGTAAATACTCACTACTACCAATATCATTTTGGCTTTCACCAAGCATATAAATAAGGTCGCCTTGGTGTTTGAAATCGAGGGTCATCACCTTGGTATGATCGTCCAAAATACCTAACATACCAATTGTAGGCGTAGGATAAACAGGGGTGACTACTCCATTCATAGTGGCTTGGTTATAAAAACTTACGTTGCCACCTGTCACAGGCGTGTTAAACTTGCGACAAGCTTCACCCATCCCGCGAATGGCTTCTGCAAACTGATAATATACCTCAGGATTGTAAGGATTGCCGAAATTGAGGCAATTAGTGATCGCTACCGGTTCGCCACCAGCACATACGATATTGCGCGCAGCTTCGGCTACTGCAATCATCGCTCCTTTGTGAGGATCGGCATACACGTACGCCGAATTACAATCTGTGGTTAATGCGATGGCCTTTTCCGTGCCATTTATGCGAACTAAAGCCGCATCGGAGTGGCGATTGGTGGTCATAGTACCTATACGAACCGTAGAATCGTATTGTTGTGTGATCCAACGTTTAGAAGCAATATTGGGTGAAGACCAAATTTTTTCTGCTGCTGCTTTTAGATCGGAAGGCACTTCAATTTGTTGAATATCATACTTTTCGATCAAATCCATATAAGCAGGGCGTTGGGTTTCGCGCACATATACAGGTGCACCACCGCCCAACACGAGTGGATCGGCAGGAACATCGGCCACTAATTGACCGTGGTGATAATATTCCAAACGACCGGTATCGGTGGTTACGCCAATTTGTTCGCAAGGCAAATCCCATTTATCAAATACGGCCTTGAGTTTATCTTCTTCGCCATTTTTACAAACGATCAACATGCGTTCTTGGCTTTCAGAGAGCAGAATTTCCCATGCCTTCATATTGGATTGGCGGGTAGGTGCTTGATCGAGGTTGATCCGCATACCACATCCTGCTTTGGCGGCCATTTCGGAAGTGGAGCAAGTGATACCTGCTGCACCCATATCTTGCATTCCGATAATGGCGTCTGTTTTAATCGCTTCTAAAGATGCTTCGAGTAGTAGTTTCTCTTGGAAAGGATCACCTACTTGTACGGCGGGTAAATCTTCATGGCTGTCTTCCGTTAAATCCGCCGATGCGAACGTAGCGCCGTGAATACCATCTTTACCCGTTGCTGAACCTACAATAAATACTGGATAACCAGGCCCGCCAGCGGTAGCAGATACGGTTTCGCCTGCTTTTACGATACCCGCCGACATTGCATTGACCAAAATATCGTGGTCGTAACAGGGTAAAAAGTAAACTTCGCCCCCTACTGTAGGTACGCCAAAGCAGTTACCATAATCGCCAATACCTTTTACCACACCTGCAATGAGTCGTTTCATCCTTGCGTTATCCGGTTTTCCAAAACGCAGGGAATTAAGTGCTGCAATAGGTCGCGCGCCCATGGTAAAAATATCGCGGTGGATACCCCCAACGCCAGTTGCGGCGCCTTGATAAGGTTCAATTGCAGAAGGGTGGTTATGACTTTCAATTTTGAACACACAACCTAATCCGTCGCCAATATCCACCAAACCCGCATTTTCTTCACCTGCACCTACGAGCAAACGCCCGCCTGAGCGAGGAAGGGTTTTGAGTTGAAGGATTGAGTTTTTGTAGGAGCAATGCTCGCTCCACATCACCGAAAAGATACTTAATTCGGTAAAATTGGGCATGCGGCCTAAAATATCTTGTATTTTTTGAAACTCATCGGGCGTGATGCCAAGGCTTTTGGCCGTTTCGACCGTTGGAATGGGGTCAGTTGTTTGAATAGTCATTGACGTGTTTTACGTTAAGTGGGCAAAGGTACAAGCTTATTGGTCAACGCCAAATTGAAATCTAGTAATTTTTTGGCTATTCGTTCCTTGTAATGATGTTTTTATCCTAAGACGGTGTCGAAATAAAAGTAGAATTGATGCACATTTTTTGCCCGCATAAATCCTCTTTTTCCGCTTAAATGGGTAGTTGGCTATTAGTGCACAAAACAGAAAATCTGAAGTCTGGAATTTGAACTTTTATTCCAATGCCGCTCCTAAGTTTGAATCCGTCAAAAAACCCAAAAAAAATTAGGCAGGAACGAATTCCTGCCTAAGTAAACAAGAAAATTTCTCGCTTACACTGCATAATCGGATAACCGATTTGCTTCTGTGGGGCAAAATTACTACAATTATTTTAAAGAACTATTAGTACGAACTATTTTGTTCCTAAAATATACTATCCCTTTAGGAAAATAGTTTTTTAAAAAACATTCAATTTCTCTTGTTGGGGCACACAGCATCTAAAATGATTCCCCGCCAAAAATAGCAACTGCGCGTACGGGAGCACCTGTTCCTCCTTTAATCTTCAATGGAAAACCAATAAACCGAAAACGACCCCGCCCGACTAGTTGGTATAAATTAACCATATTTTCGTAATGTGTAAACCCCAGTTCTCCGCAAATTTGGTGGACAGCCTTATTCGACACTTGCCGTACTCCTGGTGCCATAGATTCAACACCAAAAGCAGCGACCCTTTTTATCCCCAACCAACGAGCAGCCTCCGCGCTCAAGCCGGGATGGTGCGGCCAATCCTCCGTTCCAAAGGTTCGGCGATAATGATCGGTGTATAATAATATCGTATCTCCCTGCTTAATATCTAGCCCTGTAACAGCAAGTGCGTTTTCCAAATCTTTTATTTCTATCAATTCCCGCAAACCTCTATAGGAAACATCCAAACAGATGCCTTCGGTATAAAAATTGGAAAGTGGCATGGTCTCAATAGATTGCCCACGGTATGCACGGCCCATGTGGTTCATTGCATCGACGTGCGTGCCGGCATGGTCGCTCATTTCCAAACGATTAACCACCGGAGAAACGATATCACTATCGGTAATACCTTCCCATTGTTCGTGAGAGGCGTGCATGGTAATGGTTACTTCAGGTAGCCCCGTGAATACTGGCATACCAGTGTATATTTCCATACTTAGGTCGATGATTTCTAGCATAAAAGATTGAAAATAAGGTAATTATGTGAGACTGATAAGTACTTAAACATATAAAAATTAAGCGTTTAAAAACAAGTTGATAAAAAAAGTTTAAAAAATTAAAAAACAAATAGTTTTATTTTTCAAAAAACAACCTACCTTTGCACCAACAAATACCGTTGTTTTATGGCGAAAGAAAAAATAAAAAGGGGCTTTGACGCTGATTTTGACACATTTTGGAAGGAAATGCTCGATATGGTAGAACCGGCGGTGCTTTTTTTTCTTCCTAATCTCCACGCTGCTGTGGATTGGTCAGAAGATTACAAATCCTTAGAACAGGAATTGTGCGCCTTGTTTACGAAGGCAAAAATAAAGATAAAGAAGACCGATAAACTCTTTCTTTTGAAAATGAAAGAAGGTAAAATGGGGTATCTATTCTTTCATATAGAGGTGGAAGCCTATCCTAGACCCAATTTCCCATCAAGAGTATTTAGTTATTTTTCGCATATTGCTATCAAAAATAACAATGCACCTATTACCATTTTAGTTATTTTTGCAGGCGATGCCCCTAAAACACCTTTAAATACATATAAAATGGATCAATTTGGCACCTCTCTTACACTGCAATACAATACTTATAGCATTGCAGAACAATCGGAGGAAGATCTTATGGCATCGGATAATCCGTTTGCTTTGGTTATTTTGTCAAATTTATATGTAATTCAATCCAAAGGAAATCCACAGAAACGGTTCGAGTTGAAGAAAAAACTATTGGAACACTTGAATGTGAAAGGAATTTCGTTGGACAGGTTTAGGAATATCCTTAACTTTGCACTGTATTTGGTCAAGTTGACCGCCGAATTGGATGACTATTTTCACGAATTAGTCCAGAAACAAGAACATCTAAACGCAAAAGATATGACAGGTAAACAAAAAGCATTTGAGCATAATAAAAAACTTATTGATGCTATGGGTTCCGCTTTCTATGGAGAGCCTATCTCTGATTTGGTCGAAAAAGCGAAGGATGCCACTAGAGAAAAGCAAAAGGCGGAGCAGGCGGAGCAAAAAGCAGTGCAGGCGGAGCAAGAAGCAGCACAGGAAAAACAAAAAGCAGTGCAGGCGGAGCAAGAAAAAAACAAGATTCTACAAGCAAGTGTGCTTCAATTTTCGCAGAAAATGAATTTTTCTCCAATGCAAATTGCCGAGATATTGGAGGTAGAACTTAGTATTATACTAGACATTCTTGAAAAACATGGGAAACTATAGGTATATAGTATATGCCCAAACCGAGGTATCTTAGACTTCTGTTTGATATACCTGCGAAGGCGAATTAGTACACAAACAAGAACATCTAAACGCACACGATATGACAGGTAAACAAAAAGCATTTGAGCACAATAAAAAACTTATTGATGCTATGGGTTCCGCTTTCTATGGAGAGCCTATTTCTGATTTGGTCGAAAAAGCGAAGGATGCTACTAGAGAAAAGCAAAAGGCGGAGCAGGAAGCAGCACAGGAAAAACAAAAAGCAGCGCAATTGGAGCAAGAAAAAAACAAGATTCTACAAGCAAGTGTGCTTCAATTTTCGCAGAAAATGAATTTTTCTCCAATTCAAATTGCCGAGATATTGGAGATAGAACTTAATATTGTACTAGATATTCTTGAAAAACATGGGAAATAATAGGTGTATAGCGTATGCTATCCATAGTTGCAGTTTTCACCATAATCCTTCGATATTTCTTATAAAACAAGCACTAGGACACCATTAATTGGTAGAAATAGTATCCTAGTACTTATGAAACTGCCTTGCTATAACTCAGCCATGGCCTAGCAGATTAAAAACTTCTATTGACCAAATTCTCATACAATTCTTGCTGGCCACTACGCTGCGTTGGCTCACCTATGCGTTGTGCAATCCGCTTCAAATCATTGAGTTTCAATTTACCAGCCTCGAACAACTGACCTTCTTCCGAGTTGAAAGAATCGTAACGATCGGCACGCATTTTTTGATAAGGCGTATTGGCTAATATCTCATTAGCGGCGAGTAAAGCACGTGCAAACGTATCCATACCACCAATATGTGCATAGAAAATATCCTCCAAATCTGTCGAATTACGGCGTGTTTTTGCATCAAAATTGACACCACCGCCTTGAATACCACCAGATTCAAGGATGACTAACATGGCCTCTGTTAATTCGCCTACGTTATTTGGAAACTGGTCGGTATCCCATCCGTTTTGATAATCGCCACGGTTGGCATCAATGGAACCGATCATATTGGCATTGGCGGCTACCTGCAATTCGTGTTGGAAGGTATGCAGTGCCAAAGTAGCGTGGTTGACCTCGATATTGAGTTTAAAATCTTTGTCCAAACCATATTCGCGCAAAAAACCAATAACTGTGGCCGAGTCAAAATCATACTGGTGCTTGGATGGTTCCATTGGCTTTGGTTCGATAAAGAACGTACCTTTAAAACCTTGTTTGCGTGCATAATCTTTTGCCATGTGTAAGAAACGCGCCATATGGTCGAGTTCTTTTTTCATATTGGTATTGAGCAGGCTGGAATAACCTTCACGACCGCCCCAAAATACATAGTTTTCGCCCCCCAATTTCATGGTCGCATCCAAAGCGTTTTTGACTTGCGCGCCTGCATACGCGACTACCTCAAAATCGGGGTTAGTAGCAGCACCATTCATATAGCGCGGGTTGCTAAAAAGATTAGCCGTACCCCAAAGTAATTTTACACCGGATGCTTTTTGTTTTTCGAGCGCGTAATCCGTAATTTTTGTCAAACGACGTTCACTTTCTTTCAAGGTTGGGCCTTCTTGTACCAAATCAAAATCATGGAAACAATAGTAAGGAATACCAATTTTGGTAATAAACTCAAACGCGGCATCCATTTTGTCTTTTGCATTTTGGATAGGATTGGCGGCATTAGCCCAAGGGAAATGCTTGGTACCAGGACCAAATGGATCACCACCAGTACCACAAAGTGTATGCCAGTAGGCTACTGCAAAACGGAAGTGCTCGGACATGGTTTTTCCCGCTACTACTTGATCGGCATCGTAGTACCTAAATGCGAGTGGGTTATCCGTTTTAGGGCCTTCGTACTTGATTTGGCCTACATTTTTGAAATAAGGTTTATCTCCTGTAATGACTTGCATGTTTATTATCTTTTAAAAATTAATTAATTAAAATATATATCTATAAAGTAAGTATTAGATTGACTACCAACCAATAACTTATGGCACATACTTTGCCCAACGTTCGTATGCTGCCAGATAGGTTTCTGTATGTTTTGACGGCAGGTATTCTTTTAATATCTGCTGGTGTTGCATAGCGGTTTGAAGGGATTCGTAATGCCCAATAGCAACACCTGCTGCTTTGGCAGCACCTGCTGCGCCATTGGTATCCATGACTTGAATCGTGCTACCAGTCAGCGTTGCAATGGTATTTGAAAATATAGCGGATTCAAATAAATTTCCGCTGCTTACTTTCATGGTATTTAATGGAATGCCATTAGATTGTAATATTTTGGCACCGTAACCAAATGCGAATGCAATCCCCTCCAATGCTGCCCGATATAGGTGTGCTTTGGTGTGGACATTAAAGTCGAGGTTGTACATACCCCCACCCAGTGTTTTATTTTTTAGCATACGCTCGGCTCCATTGCCAAAAGGAAGCATTACTAAGCCGTTGCAGCCCGGTTGTATGGTTGCCGCTTCTTGTTCCATTTGTGGGTATGAAATACCAGCATTACCCACCATAGAGCGCATCCATCTGTACTGTATGCCCGCGCCATTGATACAGAGTAAAACACCCGTATAAGGTTGATCTTGAGTATAATTGACATGGGCAAAACTGTTGACACGGCTATCTGGATCAAATACAGGCTTATCTGAAACTGCGTAAATCACCCCAGACGTACCGCCAGTAGCGGCTACTTCACCTGCTTTTAAGACATTGAGTGACATGGCGTTGTTGGGTTGATCACCTGCGCGATAACCAATAGGAGTTCCTTTTTCAAGCCCTAGTGCAGCTGCGCCCTCTGCTGATAAGCGGCATTGTATGCCTACTGCAGGGACGATATCGGGGATCATACTTTCCGGTATTTGGTAAAGGTCAAGCAAGCGTTTTGCTAGGGTTTTCGTTTCAAAATCGTATAAAATACCCTCGGAAAGCCCAGTAACAGTGGTATTGAATTCGCCGCTCATTTTATAGGCCAAATAATCGCCCGGAAGCATCATTTTATAGATTTTGGCAAATATTTCAGGCTCGTTTTGGCGTACCCATTCCAATTTGGAAGCCGTAAAATTTCCTGGAGCATTGAGGTAGTGCGACAAACAATAATCAATACCTAATGCCTCGGTTGCTTGTGCTCCAAGGCCCACAGCGCGGCTATCGCACCAAATAATGGATGGCCTTAGGGGTTTACCAGAAGCATCAACTACCACTAGGCCATGCATTTGATAAGAAATGCCAATACCTTTTATTTCGTAGCCTTGAATACCTGCTTTGGATAACAGTTGCTGAGTGAGTATTTGCAAATAACTCCACCACAAATCTGGGTTTTGCTCTGCAAAACCTGCTTGAGGTGCATCAATATTCATTTCTGTTTCCGGATAATGCATGGACGCTACTACTGATCCAGTTTGCCCGTTTACAATTGCGCCTTTGACGGAAGACGATCCGAGATCATAACCTATTAAATACATGGATAAAAGCGCCTAAATTATTGTTTTATCGTTTCTTAGTACAAAAACGAGCCTACAAAAGTAGAAGGTTCTTTTGGAATGGGGAAATTTGGTCTTGAATTTTTCAATATTATACCGAATAAACCTCAATTACAATATTTTACTTGGATTAAGTATGCCCTTAGGGTCAAAAAGATGTTTAATACCCCGCATGAGTTCCATTTCAATGGGGGAAAATACAATACCCATATACTGGCGTTGTACCCACCCAATACCATGCTCACCAGAAATAGTACCACCTACGGATTTGACAAATACGAAAATTTCACGGATACCTTTGGGCAGTTCATTGTTCCAAACCTCGTCGCTTAGGTTACCTCTCAGGATATTAACATGAAGGTTACCATCGCCAGCATGACCATAGCATACGGACTCAAAACCATATTTAGCACCTACTTCTTTAACGGTTCGGAGCAATCTTGGTAGTTCATAACGCGGCACCACGGTATCTTCTTCCTTATAAATGGAATTATTTTTAACAGCTTGTGGGGCATTGCGGCGCAGCTTCCAAAGTGCTGTTTTTTGGGCATCGTTATCGGCAAAAAACACTTCACCACAATCGAATTGTTCTACTACTTTGGTGATGGTTTCACAATCAGCGTATAGGCTTTCCAAATGAAAACCATCTACTTCTATTAAAAGGTGTGCTTGGTCTTCATCATTGAGCGGAACTGGTGTTTCGCCCACATAACGAATAGCCCATTCAATAGCATTGCGTTCCATAAATTCTAGTGCAGATGGTGTAACACCTGCCTGAAAAATGGCCGCCACGGCTGCGCAGGCACTTTCGGCGGAGCGAAAAGGGACGAGCATCAGCAATTGTTGGGATGGATAGGGCTGGAGTTTGAGGACAATTTGGGTAACGATCCCCAATGTGCCTTCACTACCTACCAGTAATTGTGTAAGGTTATAACCTGTCGAATTTTTTAAGGTATTAGAACCTGTCCATATTATATCGCCATTGGCCAGTACAACTTGGAGGTTGAGCACATGGTCTTTTACAACACCGTATTTTACTGCTCTTGGCCCTCCTGCATTGGTGTTCACATTGCCGCCAATAAAACTCCAACCTTTACTAGATGGGTCGACAGGATAAAACAGTCCTTTGTCTTTTAATATATTTTGTAGATTTTCGGTTATAATTCCCGGCTCGACGGTTACCTGAAAATTTCGCTCGTCCATGTGAATAACTTTATCCATGCGTTTCATAGCGATGACCAAACCGCCTTCAACGGGGAGTGCGCCGCCAGCCAATCCTGATCCGCCGCCACGCACGGTAACAGGTATAAGTGCCTCGTTACAGATCCGCATTAATGCGCTGATCTGTTCGGTTGTTTCCGGGAATGCTACTACCTCTGGAAGAAAAACGAGGTCTTCGGTTTCATCGTGGCCGTTGTCGTGACGAACTGTTTCGTCCATGCTAAGGTATTGCTCACCCAAAATTTGACGCATTTGAATCATTAAAGCATCGGAAATGGGTTGAAAGGCGTTACTTTTGCGGCTTTCCATAATTAAAAATGATTTGTCCATGAAAAAATGTCTATTACTGCTGATTTGCGCACTTTTTATGCTGAATGTACACGCACAAAGAACACGTGAGCCTTCGTTCAGCGATTCAAACAACAAAGGTAATGCGATATTATTCCATTTTAACCTTGGCGCCCATATTCCTGCTGCCGATATGGCTAAAAGATTTGGTAACAATTTGAGTATTGGTGGAGGACTGGAGCGCATTTCCGAAAACAATTGGATTTTAGGGATTGAAGGACATTATTTCTTTAGCCAAAAAGTAAAAGAAGATCCGCTTGCGGCTTTGCGTACGCCAGAGGGTGATATTATTGGTATTGATCAGGCTATTGCTAGTTTGGTGCTGCGCGAACGCGGATTTTATATCGGTGCTAATATTGGAAAACTAATTACTTTTAATGAAAAACGCCGAAGGGGCTTAAGGGTTACGGGGAGTTTGGGATGGTTACAACATAAGATCCGTTTGCAGGATGATGGACAGACTGTGCCACAGGTAACGGGGAATTATGCCTTTGGTTATGATCGGTTGACTGGAGGGTTGGCATTGAACGAGTTTGTGGGTTGGCAACAATTGAGTATAAGCAGGCGTGTGAACTGGTATATGGGTTTTGAATTTGGACAGGGATTTACAGGGACGCTGCGCGATTACGATTTTGCGGAGCAGCGCAAATTGACTGGGCGTAGGTTAGATTTACGTTTTGGTATTCGTGCGGGTTGGGTTTTACCGTTTTACCAGCGTAAACCGGAGGATATTTATTATTAATTGTACCTTTTTATGCAAGAACCTAATACGCCTTTTCTTTTAAAAAACATATACAATACCGATTTTCTAAATACTGTGGTGGCCGAAATGGCCTTAGTATACCCTATGTTACCTGAAAAAGAGTTTTTAAATGACGTTTTCGATCACAATTGGACGCAATTGGAACTCAAACAGCGTATCCGGCATATTGCCTTTTGTATGCGCAAACACCTCCCCGAATCATTCAGCACAGCAGTAGCCATACTTGTAAAAATGGCTCAAAACATGATTGTTCGTGATGGGCAACGCATGTCATTTGAATGGGGCATTTTACCAGATTTTGTGGAAGCATTTGGTGTGGATGACCCAGATGTTGCGATCCCAGCAATGGAAGTAATAACGCAATTGACCAGTGCCGAATTTGCTGTCAGGCCGTTTTTATTGAAATATCCCGGCCGTATGTACGCTCAAATGGAGGCTTGGTCGAAGCATGATAGTGCCATGGTGCGCCGCCTCTCCTGCGAAGGATTCCGACCCCGATTGCCTTGGGGAATGGGTATTCCAGCCTTAAAAAAATCACCAATTCCGATGCTTCCAATCCTAGAGCGGCTAAAAAATGATCCGGCAGAAACTGTTCGGCGCTCGGTAGCCAATCACCTCAATGATATTTCCAAAGATCATCCTGGTATTACATTAGAATTGGCCAAGGCGTGGAAAGGAATTAGCCCTGAAACAGACTGGGTGGTGCGTCATGCTTGTCGCGGATTACTCAAAAAAGGTCATCCTGAGGCGCTGCGGATTTTTGGTTTTGAGGCCAACCAAAATGTGGCAACTATCCACCATTTAAAATGCTCACCCACTGTAAAAATAGGCGATAGGTTGTACTTTTCTTTTACATTAGAAAACACGGCAGCAATACAAGAAATGGTGCGGTTGGAATACGCCATAGATTACATTACATCCACTGGAAAAAAAGCACGCAAAATATTCAAAATTAGTGAATTAGAATTAAGTGCTAAGCAGGAAATTCATTTTGACAAAAACCAGCGTTTTCAGGATTTTACCACTCGCAAGCATTACTTAGGTAGGCATCGGCTCGATATATTGGTGAATGGAATAGTATTGGCAGGTACTGCATTTGATGTAATTACTTAATTTTACATCAAGCGACCTTTTTTTTCGTTTTTTTTGCTTCTAAAGTCAAAAATTAAAACATTTTTCGGCAAAAATAGGCCTACCTTCGCGTCGCAAATTTTGCATAAACACACATAACCACTATATTAGCAAACCACATATTATGGATGCAAATAGCCGTATCTACGTTGATTCTGAAATTGGCCGATTAAAAAAAGTGATTGTTCACCGCCCCGATGAAGGAATTGCCCGCATTACACCAAAGCGGGCTGGAGAACTTCTTTTTGACGATATTGTCCACTTACCCAACATGCAGGAAGAGCACGATATTTTCATAAAAGTACTTAAAGCCTTTGTTGGTGACGAAAATGTATTGAATATCCGCGATTTATTGGCAGAAAGCACCCGCGACGAGGATAGCAAATACGAAGTAATAAATAAAATTACCGATTTTGAGGAACTGCCGTATTCTTTTATTCCTCGATTAGCAAGCCTTTCGCCAGAGCAACTAGCCGACACACTGATCACAGGCTACCTCGAACCCGAAGACCGTATTCTTTTCGACCCTATTCCCAACCTGATCTTTACCCGCGACTTGGCTGTGACCGTAAAAGGCCATGTTATTATTACTAAAGCCGCGAAAGAAGCCCGTTTTAGAGAAAATTTCCTTACTCGATTAATTTTCAGTAGTCATCCCGTTTTTCGCCGCCTTAAAGCAGATGGTAGAACAGTAAATCTAAACCGAGTGGACAAGTTTCCGCCCAATAAACGCGGAGAAACAGTAAGTATCGAAGGTGGCGATGTAATGATACTCAACAAAGACTATTTACTGGTGGGTGCTTCTGAAAGGACGAATAATTACGCTTTTGAATGTTTGAAAAATCATTTATTCGATCGTGGGATCATCAAAAATATCGTTCAGGTTAATATTCCTGCCGAACGCGCATATATGCACATTGACACCGTGTTTTCACAAATCAACCACAACCATTTTGTTGCGTATAAGCCAATTGTACTAGATGGATTGGGTTCTTATGTCGATGTACACCGTTCTAATGGCGAAGAAGTGGAATACCCCTGTTTAAAAGACTTTTTGTTAGCGGAAGTAAACCCAAATATGGAGTTTATTTGGGCAGGTCGTGGCGAAAGCCCATACCAAGAACGCGAGCAATGGACGGATGGTTGTAATTTGATTACGCTCAAACCGGGTGTGGCTATCACTTATGATCGCAATCCTGTTACAGAGCAAGCCTTCAAAGAATTTGGTTACAAAGTGATACGTGCCGAAAAATTGCTTAAAGATATAGAAAGTGGAAAAACAACAGCAGAAAAAATAGAAAATACCATCATCACAATTCCATCGAACGAACTTTCTCGTGCACGTGGAGGTAGCCACTGTATGACTTGCCCGATTGAAAGGGAAGAAATATAAAGCGCGTTAGAACCTGGAAATTTTACTTTTTCTCTTACTCTTAGCATAAAAAAGGACACAGCGTACTCACTTAGTATGCTGTGTCCTTATTTTATTGCAAGTATTTGGATGAAAATTATCCCTTCTTTTCCGTCTTCACCACATTGCCATTGGCATCAATGGTGATGATTTCGATACCAAGTTCTTTCAATCCTGGCATTACTTTTTGGGAGTCTCCAGCCATAAACCAGCCTAAATTAGCGGGTTTAATTACCTTTTTTGCTACTTCGCGGGTATCTTTAAGTGTCAATGCGTTTACGCGCTTGCTGTAAGTTACCCAGTAATCATCATTAAGGTTATAGCGCACGAGGCTTCTTGCGCTGCCATTTACGGCTGCATTAGTTTCCCACATACCAGACATACCCATTACTGTATTCTGCTTTGTTTTGTCAAACTCAGCCTGTGTCATTTCCTTATCCGCTACAAAAGTATTCACCTCTTTAATGATTTCTTGGATACTTTCTTTGGTTTTATCGGTTTGAACCGGCGCAAAGATCATAAACGGACGTTGTCCTTTTGTATTTTGGATAAATGAACCCGCTCCATAAGACCAGTGTTTGTCTTCCCGGATATTGAGGTTGATACGGCTGGTAAAATCGCCACCCAATACATTGTTCATTTGCTCAATAGCCGTCTCATCCAATTCTCCGTATTTTTGAGCCAGATAACCCGACATAATCATACTTTGTTGGCTTTCGGGGCGATCGATCAAGAAAATTTTACCGTTATTTGCCGTTTTAACTTCTGGAATTACCTTTTTAGGGGCATCGCCTTTTTTCCAAGTTGCGAAGCGTTTTTCCAGTTTTTCTACTACTTCTTTCATCGTGATATCACCAGTAACAACGATGGTTGCGTTATTTGGATGGATCCATTTATCGTAGAAAGAACGTACATCGCTGGTTGTTAAAGATTGAACGATATCTTCTTCACCAGAGCCGGACATAGGCATTGCGTAAGGATGATTTTCGCCATACATCAACTTTGGAGCAACGCGCATTACCATGCTTTGTGGTTGTTTTTTCTCGTTTTTGATCCCACTTAATTGTTGATCTTGCAAACGTTTGAAATCGGCTTCAGGGAAAGCAGGGTTCAGGACAATATCGGCCATCAAATCAAGACTTGGATCGAGGCTTTGCTTGAGGGTATTCAAAGTAACATAGGAATAATCCAAGTCGCTGGAAGTATTAATACTCGCCCCCAAGAGTTGTAATTCTTCGCTAATTTGCAGCGAATTACGCGTTTTAGAGCCTTCATCCAACATATTCATGGAAATGGAAGCCAAGCCAAGTTTGCCCCCAAATTTATCAGAGCAGTAGCCCGCATCAAACATCATACTGGCCACAAGTGTTGGGCTTTCTGTGCGGCGGGTCAATATTACTTTCATCCCATTTTTGAGGGTAGCGCGTTCGACAACAGGGAATTTAGCCTCTACATTAGCGCCCAATGGTGCTATGGTAGAACGGTCTGCCTCCGTACCCGAAGTGCTGTACTCTGGGAATGGCGTACAGGTAAGTACCAATTTGCCGTCAGATAACCAGCGTTTAGCGGCATCTTGAAGGTTTTTTGCAGTAGCAGCGTTATATACTTTTAGCATTTTTTTATAGTAATCGGCAGAATTACCAAATACTTCATTGGATGCTAAAAGGTCACTTTTTCCTCCAAAACCACCAATACGCTCTAATCCTTTGATAAAATTGGCGAAATAAGCAGATTTTACGCGTTTCATTTCGTCCGCAGTAGGGCCATTAGTCAAAAACTCAGCCATGGACTCGTTAAGCGCCTTCTCTACTTCTTCTATCGTTTTGCCCTGTTTTACACGCGCACCTACATACACATTACCTGCTATTTCGGATGGGCCAGCAAAACAAAATACGCTTGTGCACAATTGTAGATCATATACCAATTTTTTGTACAAACGACTGGTTTTGCCAGTACCCAATACATCGCTGACCAAATCGAGGTATGCGGCATCATTACTGCCCCATTCGGCGGTATTCCATACCATTACGACCTGTGATTCGGGTACACGATCTTGGAATGTAGCGCGGGTTTCGCCTGTTCGCTTTGGGATATTTACACCAGGGCGCGTAAGGGTTGGCCCTGATGGGATATTGCCAAAGTATTTTAGCACTTTTTCATAAGCAGCATCGGGTGTGATATCGCCTGCAATGACTAAAACTGCATTTGCTGTACCGTAATAAGTTTTAAACCATTCATGTACATCTTCTAATTTGGCGGCGTTAAGGTCTTCCATTTCACCAATAACGGTATGCCCATAAGGGTGGTGTGGTGGGAACATTTCTTTTTGAGCAATATCCCAACCTTTAGCATAAGGCTGGTTTTCGCCTTGACGCTTTTCATTTTGTACTACACCGCGTTGTTCGTCGAGTTTTGCCTGATCAATTGCGCCTAGTAAGTGCCCCATACGGTCGCTTTCGAGCCAAAGTACTTGATCTAGTGCATTTACAGGCACATTTTGGAAATAATTGGTGCGGTCTTCGTTGGTTGTACCATTTAGATCGGTAGCACCAATGGCCTCCATTACCTGAAAATAATCTTTGTTGTAATGCTCCGAACCATTAAACATTAGGTGTTCAAACAAGTGGGCAAAACCAGATTTGCCCCATTTTTCATTTTTTGAACCAACATGGTACCATATATTAACGGCAACAATAGGTGCTTTGTGGTCCTCATGGACAATCAAGCGTAGCCCATTTGGCAATACAAACTTTTTATAAGGAACGTCGATGGCATCAAGGTTAAAATCTTGTGCCGACAAAGAAGTACACATTGATACAAATAAGAGCAATGCGAACAGTTGTAATTTTTTCATGCTTTAAATTGTGATGGTTATTGACTTGAAATCAAGTGCGAAATTGAAAATAATGTCTTAATAAGGACATTAGTTTGGATAAAAGGTTGAAATTTATCGCTAGACGGCTATCACCGTGGACATAAAGTGCGTTTGGCTTTAGATGATTGACCGACCATCTTCAAAAGAAGTGTATAACAGTTTAACAAATGAATACAGTTTAATTAAAAGTATTTGGACACAATTAATTACCATTTTGAACTTGGTCTTTTCCGCCTATACTTCCCCATTTTTTCGTTAGATAGTACCGCTATCTGCCTTAAAAATGGATCGCCTAGCCGAAAAACACCTGCGTTCATTTCTGCCAATTAATTATGTCTAAATACTTAAAACTAAACAAATAATGTTTTAAAAATTCGAGCAAACGTACAACAAACCGAGCAAACAAATGTAAACAAAATATTCAATAGTCTTAATCGGATATTGAAAAGACTTTTTGTCGGCATAATAAGAAGTTAATCTTTAGCTAATTACGATTATTGGCACTACTTTTGCCACTGAAATAGAGTTCAGTATATTCTCATACCAATTACATAATATTCGCATTTGCACAAAATGGTACAATTTGTAATCATTTTTAACAATGCCTTTAATCGTCTATGACTATTCACCTCGATGCTGATAAATGGAGTTCTGCTACATTTTATCGCTTCTTTGTTGTTACATTGCTTCTTTTCATTGGTGTTACCACACCTTCGAAAGCACAATGTACGTTAATATGCACTGCCGATCTCCAAACATCCCTCCCGGCTTCTGGTCAATTTACTATCCCAATTTCATTAGTATCCCCAACAGCTGCTTCACTTTGCCCCGGTGCTCTAGAACTTACAACTTGGAATGCCTCAGGCCAAGTATTGCCTAATAATACAATAACCTGCGCTCAAGTTGACGAAGTAGTTCAAGTTAGGGTAAGAGATATCGCCTCGGGCAATAGTTGCTTTTCTGAAATAACAGTAATGGATATGCTGCCTCCTGTCCTTTTCTGCCCCCAAAAATACGTGCAATGTACACAGGCAACCACACCATCATCTATAGGAACGCCTTCCATTATTGACAACTGCACACCATACAACGCATTGAGTATCAGTAGGTTTGACATACCTACAACCTTGCCTTGTGGCACCATTCAAAATGGTCAAAAAGTGGTAGAAAAAATAGATAGAACATGGCTAGCAACTGATGCTTCTGGTAATATAAGTACTTGTTTGGAGCGCATTTGGATTAAAGCACCTGTAATGGACAGTGTCATCTTTCCAGTCAATAAAGATGACATTAGTGCCCCTTCCTTATCTTGTGGACAAAACCCCCAAGACTTGACGCTTACTGGCCAACCATTGCTTTATGGTGTGCCTATTAACAATTCTGGGCCTTGTAAACTAGGACTAACCTCAACCGATCAAACTATAACTGGTTGTAGTCCAGGTAGTTATACGGTACTTCGCAATTGGATTTTAGTGGATTATTGTAGTGGGCAAGTAAGGCAAAGTATGCAGATCATTAAAATAACAGACCAGATAGCCCCCCAAATTCAAGCACCCGCTACCTTATCATTTAATACCGACGCGGCGGTTTGCTCCGCTACTATCCAATTGCCCAATGTAGTGACGAGTGATTTCTGTTCTGCTGTTACGGTGGTTCCAAATTGGCAATATGGCACTGGGTTTGGCCCATTTAGCGGTGTTGCAGTAGGCGATCATACGCTTACTTGGCTGGCTACGGATGCTTGCGGTAATACCAAAACTGCTACGACCATCGTACGCGTAAAGGATAATGTAGCCCCAAATGTGGTTTGTGTGGCCAGTTTAGTGGTATCGGTGGGGAGCAGTGGGCAAGTTTTGGTGAACGCCTCGTCTTTGAATGCGGGTAGTTGGGACAATTGCGGGCCAATATTTTTAACTGTTACCCGGAATGAGGTAACTTGGGCTAGTTTTGTCACTTTGACCTGTGCTGATGAAAACCAGCCAGTAGCACTCAAACTCCGCGTGACAGATACAGGTGGCTCTTTTAATGATTGTGTAGTGACGGTGACCGCAAGGGATTTTACGAAACCAACCCTCAATTGCCCGCCAGCAGTAACGTTAACTTGCCTTCAAAATCCGACTGATCTCGCTTTAACTGGTCAAGCAACGGCTACCGACAACTGTACCTTACAATCGATCACCCACGTGGACAATGGTACCCTTTCGGGTTGTAGTACTGGTATACTTACCCGTCGGTGGACTGCTAACGATCAAGCAAGCAATACACGCACATGCGACCAAACTATTACCTTGAATACAATTTCTACAATTTCAGTTACTTTTCCTCCTAATGTTACACTTTCTAGTTGTTCCAATGCTATAAATATATTGCCTAGTGCAACAGGAAGCCCTACTATTACAGGCACTTCGTGCTATCCATTGGTGCCAACATATACTGATGATGTATTCAATATATCGCTACCTGCCTGTTTTACCATTTACAGGAATTGGAAAGTAATCGATCATTGTATTTATAATCCTAATGGTGGTACACAGGGGATATGGGAATTCGTTCAAGAAATACATGTTACCGATAATACAGCACCGGTGCTGACTATTCCAGGTGATATTACCGTGTCATCTGACCCGATGACTTGCGGCGTGTATTTAGAGTTACTGCCCGCCACGGCTACCGATTGTAGCAATAGTACTGCAATTAACTATGTAGGGCCTAACGGCATTGGTGGTGCTAATGCGTCTGGTTGGTATGCTCCGGGTACGCATAATATTGTTTTTACGGCTAGTGATGGCTGTGGTAATTATGCCCAAAAAACATTAAAAATTGTAGTTCAAGACCTACTTGCTCCCACAGCCGTTTGTATCAATGGATTGTCGGTAAATATTGGAGCAGGAGGCGCTGCGATACTATCGCCTACTTTATTCAATGGTAACTCTACCGATAATTGCAGCCCACAAGATAGTTTAACCTTTAGCATATTTCCACCATCTTTTACCTGCCAACTCGTTGGCCAACAGCAAGTTACCTTGACAGTAACCGATAAGGCTGGTAACTCTGCCCAATGCCAAGCCTTTATTAATGTACAAGATAATCAAGGTTTTTGCGCCCAACGCAAAATTGATGGGTATATACGAACCCCCCTTGGACTACCTGTCTTTGATGTAACCGTAAGGGATGGGCAAGGGCATACTGTTAAAACAGATTCAACGGGTCATTATTTATTTAACAACTTATTGCCCGGGAAAGACTACACCATAAAGCCAGAAAAATTGAGTAATTGGACAAATGGAATCAGCCCTTACGATTTTGTGTTGATATCGAGGCATATCCTCAATTTAGAGCCCATGGACACACCTGAAAAAATCATCGCTGCCGATCCTAATATCTCGAATACCGTCAGTACTTTTGATATTGTACAGATGCGCAAGGTGTTGCTCGGTACGCTTCCCGAAGTACCCAATGGCAAATCATGGCGTTTTATACCAAGTACACATGTATTTGTAAATCCCGACAACCCATTTGTACCTGCATTTGACGAAGAAATTAAAATAATTAACTTAGAATCGGATCGAACTGGTGTTAATTTTAAAGCCATAAAATCAGGCGATATCAATGGCGATGTTAACCCGTTAAGTCTAGATTAACGGATTATTCCTCAAAGACAAGTTCTACCACATCTTCTTTTTTAAGCCCTAATAAGGTAGCAGCTTTACCAAAATTAATGGCGATTTCTAACAATCCAATGCTATTGAACAGGCAAAGCGTTTCCCCCATTGGCACATCCGAGTAATTGGAAGACAAAGCAATAATAGGGTCATTGCGTTTAAAATACAGCGAAAAACTTCTGTTTTTACCTACTTCTTGGAATAATTCCCGTTCAATATTTAAAACTACATTTTCAAAATGGTCGATATGCACCACGGTACCACGTATTTGATGTGCATGGATGACTGGCCGTAATAAAATGCGACGCAAAAGCATTGCGTCAAAGGCTATACCTAATTGTTCAAAATCATAATTGGAAACCCACTTACCCAATGCCCAACCAAATATATGCTTTACGGCAAAATGAGCAGGCGCATTGGTATCGTCTAGTTGCCGAATATCCGTTAATGCTATATCGCCCAAAAGCAGAGACAGTATGCCGTTGTCCGGTGCGAAAAAATAATGCCCTCCATGACGAACGGCTACAAACCGCGGTTGACTACTATACACACAATTCACCGCCAATAGATGTATTGTTCCATCAGGAAACTCCATCCAAGAATTTTTGAGTACTAATGCGGCCTGAACAATATCAAAAGGTTCGATTTGATGTGAAATATCAATCAATTGTGCTGCGGGAGCGGCTTTCAATATTGCACCTTTTAAAGCAGCGGCATACCAATCTTTTTCGCCAAAATCCGTGGTTAGGGTAACTATAGGCATTTTTTCTCGTTCTTTAGGAAACTTAACTTACAACTTCCTTGTTAAAGTACGTTAGATTATCTGTACTTTTGTGGGTGCAAAGATAGTTCACAAAAACAGGCTTAAGCACTTGTTTGGATTTTATTTTCAATCCAATAAAATCTTTAAGGAACAGTGTTGGAATAAAGGTACAAATTCAGGCTTCAGATTTTGGTCTCAGATTTTCTGTTTTTTTACGCGAATAGCCTACCTATTTAAGTAGAAAAAGAGGGAATATGAGGGCAAAAGATGTGCATCAATCAGTACCTTTATTCCAACACTGTTCCTAAAGTAATAATTAAAAAACAAATCATTCATTTTAACCCATAACGCACTTTTGAGCGAAATAATTCTAACAATTGATGGCGTTGATCCCCTCGCACTCTATGGCGAGAACAACGCTAAACTAAATCTACTCCGCAAAGGATTTCCCGATATTACGATTACCTCAAGGGGAAATAGTCTTAAAATTGCTGGCGAAAAAAAAGATACACAGGCAGCAAAGGGTGTTTTTGAACAAATGGTGCGTTACCTACGCGAACACAATGAACTCCCCGTTCAAACAGTAGAAGATATGCTCGGTGGCGAAAATCCATTCGAGGTACGCATTCCGGTAGTGGGCGATAATGGCTCTAATACCATCTTGCATGGCCGCGAAGGCCGCCCCATCAAGGCCAAAACCCGCAACCAAAAACGTTTGGTGGAATCTTGCGAGGTCAATGATATTGTTTTTGCCGTAGGGCCTGCGGGTACTGGTAAAACTTATACCGCCGTAGCAATCGCAGTGCGTGCGCTCAAAAACAAGATGGTGAAAAAAATTGTCCTCACGCGCCCAGCGGTAGAAGCAGGTGAAAAACTCGGTTTTTTGCCCGGCGACCTCAAGGAAAAGGTAGATCCCTATCTCCGTCCGCTGTACGATGCCCTCGACGATATGCTGCCGATGGACAAATTACAGTTCTTTATGGACAACCGTATTATCGAAATTGCTCCGCTGGCTTTTATGCGCGGACGGACACTCGATAATGCCTATATCATCCTCGATGAAGCACAAAATGCCTCCCCTTTGCAAATCAAAATGTTCCTAACGCGTTTGGGACCTTCGGCAAAGTGCATAATTACGGGCGATTTGTCTCAAATTGACTTACCCGGTCACCAAAAATCTGGCCTGCAACAAGCCATGGATATTTTAGACGGTGTGGATGGTATTTCTATTATGACCCTTACTACCGAAGACGTGGTGCGCCACCGACTGGTAAAAGACATCATCAAGGCTTATGATAAAATTGAAAATGAAGACCGTATCAAGCGGGAACAACGAAAAAAAGAACGCGAGCGAAAGTTAAATCCCGGTGCCGTAGAGGATGATGAACAAGAAGGTGAAGGATCCTAATACGGATATGCTCAAACAATATGGGTCAATTTTACAAAACTGGGCCTTAGCGCACCCGCGCCCGATGCCTTGGAAAGGAATCAGTGACCCATATCGGATTTGGCTATCAGAAATTATACTGCAACAAACACGTGTAGAACAGGGACTACCCTACTACGAACGTTTTGTGGCTGCTTATCCCACTATTTCGGATTTAGCAGCAGCGCCCTTGGATGATATTTACAAACTTTGGGAAGGTTTGGGATATTATTCAAGGGCGCGCAATATGTACGCCGCTGCACAATCTGTGCTGAATGAACACCACGGCGTTTTTCCCACTCAATACAAAGATATTAAGGCTTTAAAAGGCGTTGGCGATTATACCGCTGCTGCTATTGCTTCGTTTGCGTATAACCTGCCTCATGCCGTGTTAGATGGCAATGTATATCGGGTGCTATCGCGTTGGTTTGGCTTGGATACACCTATAGATAGTACTAAAGGCAAACAGGTATTTAGCCAATTAGCCAACGAACTATTGGATACCGCACAGCCAGCCCTGCACAATCAAGCCATGATGGATTTCGGTGCCACTTGGTGTACGCCCAAACAACCCCATTGCGCGGATTGCCCTTTTCAATCGCGTTGTAAGGCATTTCAGGAGGATACTGTGCAAAATTTGCCAGTAAAATCGAAGAAAATGGTAAAAAAAGAGCGTTTCTTCTTGTATTTGGTGCTAAAAAAAGAAGGTCAAACATTCCTAAAAAAACGAACTGCAAAAGATATTTGGCAAAACCTGTGGGAATTCCCTTGTATAGAACCTGATACACTTCCTATAGATTTGGATACTGCTAACGAAATTATTTTTGACCATTTCCCGAATAGAAAATCTTTAAAAACTACTCAAATTTCAAAGGTTTTTCAGCAGACATTGACGCACCGTTGGGTTTCCGCAGTATTTGTAACCGCCGATTTGGAGGAGATAAATGAATGGGCAGAAGGCTGTAGTCCTGCTGCTTGGGATGGTGACTTAGAAGGGTTTGCTGTACCCCGAATCATCGAATGGTATTGGAAAACCCCTTAGGAATGGTGTTGGAATAAAGGTACAAATTCAGGCTTCAGATTTTGGTCTCAGATTTTCTGTTTTTTTGCGCGAATAGCCTACCTATTTAAGTAG
>JAYUKX010000195.1:0-26423 GCA_043764095.1 Chitinophagales bacterium | reverse complement strand
TTGCTCCCTCGCTCCGGCGGCGCCAAAAAAAACTCGCCGCACTATCTCGCGGAGGCTACGCCTCGTAAATTCCGTTTGGCTCAAACACTTTTTGGCTTCATCCGCCTCCACTCAAGCAAAACCTGCATTTTTCTAAGGCCGTTTTTGCCACACTTGGAGTTCTGTACTTTATTTCAAATCTCAAAGTAGATCATCAAAATACACGTATATAATTACAAAGACATATCCAATATAATTTTCCCTTTTGCCCGTCCACTTTCCAAATATTCATGGGCAGCTTGAACATCTTTGAGTGGATAAATGGCATCAATAGGTATTTGAAACGCCTTTTGTTCTATTTTTTGAACCACCCACGCTATATCATCGGGGCGGTAAGCCATGAGTACGGTATGGAATTTTTTATTCGAAAAAGGGTTGCTCATGCGCTGCCACAATAGATCCAACGGGCGAAGCATCAGGTTGATATATTGCCCATTAGGGGTTAATATATTTTTACATCCTTTAAATTGAAGTGTACTCACGCAGTCAAAAACAAGGTCAAATTGTTCATTCATCTGCGTAATATCCGTTTCATTATAGTCGATTACCCGATCCGCACCATAAGATCGAACCAGTTCAATATTTCGGCTACTACATACCCCAACTACGGTCGCGCCCATCATTTTGGCGATTTGAACAGCACATAAACCAACACTACCCGATGCGCCATTGATCAAAATGGTACTTCCTTTTGTTATTTTTCCATAATCGCGCAATACTTGCAGCGCGGTGACAGGCGCAACCGTTAATGCCGAACCTTGAAGGAGATCAAAATGTGCAGGCAAACGAAACACTTGAGGTGCTAAGACGGTATTGTATTGCGCATAACATCCAAGACGGAATTTTTTAGAAGGATGGATAAAAACAGGATCTCCCACTTGGAGGCCATCCACACCATTGCCCAAGGCTTCTATATGCCCAGAAGCCTCCAAACCAAGTATTTTTGGGAATTTATTGCTCATAAACAATTTAAAACGGCCATTGCGCATTTTATAGTCGATGGGATTTAAGGCCGCAAAACTGATTTTGACCAATACCTCCCCATGACCTGCACTAGGTTTAGGTACTTCCGTAACTTCAAATTGGGAGGCATTGCCCCATTGATGGATAATTGCTGCTTGCATGGAGCAAAAGTATAAATTTAATTTCTAAGTACCTGAGCACAATTAATTGACAATAAAAGTTGAAATGAACTCCATGTAAATAGTATTGTTAAAGACTTAATTATTTTAAAATTTTGGAAATACTACTGCTTTTCTCCGCATTCTTCTTATTTTTGCGACAAGTATAGCACATTGAAAAGAAGTACAACATATCGCAGCGTATTATCGTACGCATTATTGGCTTTGTCCATCTTGTCATCGACGAGCAAGACACTGCATTTACTTTTCAATGATCACCACCACGAGTCACTCCAAGTATGTGACCAAGGCAATGGTATCCGCGATGGCAAGGCACACTTACATGATGCGCATTACCTGACCGAAAACTGTGATCTTTGTAATTATGTACTGAATGCAGATGTGTTACCTGAATGGGCGTTCCATTTAGATGTATTACGTACAGCACCTGTATTTTCGGTACTGATCCTTGTTGCAGAGCCTCGTTCTTCCCGTACTATTTCGGCCAATGGGCAACGCGGCCCGCCCTGTTTGGCATAACGATTACCCTGTTTTTCATGCGCTGTTCTCCAGCGTTTCTCATCATTATTTTTTATTTTACGAACATGCCATTACTCAAAGGCATGGCGTTCAGCGCGTGGCTGTTGGTCGTTTTTACCACAGTTTTTGCTCCTTTGTCTTATGCCCAAATCTGTCAATCCAGACTAGAGGGTATCGTCAAGGCAATTGATTCTGAACAGCCATTGGCGTATGCCGATATATCAATCCGCGGATACGGGTTACGTACCCGCACGGACGAAAAG
This sequence comes from Chitinophagales bacterium, assembly GCA_043764095.1. GTDB lineage: Bacteria > Bacteroidota > Bacteroidia > Chitinophagales > Saprospiraceae > M3007. The sequence continues at coordinate 24,460 of JAYUKX010000195.1, read as the reverse complement.
GGTCAATATCAATTTAAAGATTTGTGCCCAAATGTTTCTTATCTATTGGAAATCAATTACTTAAATAGAAAGTACAGCACCCAGTCTATTGCTGGTGAAATGCACTTTGATATCCAATTCCCCGCAGATCCTACTCTTTCAGAAGTGGTGGTGTCTGCTCGAAGTACGCCGTTGGTAAATACCGAATCCGTTGCTGTTGTGGATCAACTGGAGATGGCAAGTAAGCAAGCGGTGAGCCTTGCCGAAGTGGTGCGCCAGATTCCGGGTGTATCGGTGTTACAAACAGGTGCTAATATCGGGAAACCAGTGATCCAAGGGCTGCATTCCAATCGGATCGCTATCGTAAATAATGATATTGTGCTGGAAAGCCAACAATGGGGCAGCGAACATGCGCCCGAAATTGACCCTTTTTCGGCCAGTAAAATTTCAGTTGTAAAAGGCGCATTAGGCGTAAAATACGGGGTAGGGGCAATGGGCGGTGCTATTGTACTCGAACCCGAGCCATTACGCACCAAAACAGGCTGGGGCGGCTGGGCGGCATTGGGTGGTTTTAGCAATGGTTGGGCAGGTGTAGCAGCCTCGGCGGTGGATTATCGGAGCAAAAACGAGCAATGGGCTGCCAGATTACAAACCACCGCCAAACGGGGCGGAAATATGCGTACACCCGATTATTGGTTGTATAATTCAGGGCATTCGGCGTTCAATATTGCAGCCTTGGGCGAATGGAAACAAAATGCTAAGATCAAGCACGAGTTTGGTTTTTCGAGGTATGAACAAAAATTTGCAGTTCTGCGTGCATCTCATTTGGGCAATGCCGACCAAATATTGCAAGCCAGCCAACTGGATACACCAATGAACAATATAGACCGTTTTTCATGGTCTATTGGCCGTCCATACCAAGCGATTGAGCATTATACCGCAAAGTATAAAGTCAATTTTAGGAGCAGTGATTTTTGGAGATTTACGAGTATTTTTTCGCACCAATTCAACCACCGACGCGAGTATGATGTGGTTCGGAAAACGGGTGCAGCAGCCGATAAGGCACAGGTGGCTTTTCGGTTATGGACCAATACCCTCGACCTGCAAGCCGTTTATTTGGGCCAAAAATATTGGCGGAGCGAAGGCGGCATACAATTGAACCAATCCACCAATTATGTTAATCGCGGTGCATTTATCCCCAATTATTATGGTTATGGCATCAGTGCTTGGGCGCATGAACGCTGGCATAAGCACAATATACCTTGGGAATGGGAACTGGGTATGCGCTATGACGGACGGGCAAGTCGGGTTTTTACAGAAGGCAATGGCAATCGCGATATCAATAAAACGGTGCGATTTGGCAATATGTCGGGTACTACTGGGCTGCATTATAATGTAAATCAGCGTGCCACCATTACGCTACATTCAGGGTATGCTTGGCGACCGCCATCCGTCTATGAACTCTTTGCAAAAGGCGTTCATCATGGCTCTGGCACTTATGAGGAAGGCGACACAGCATTGGTTTCGGAAAAGGCATGGAACACGAACCTTTCCTTTCATTACGCCTCCGCTAAAGCCAATAGCTGGCAAATAGATGTCTCGGTGTACCGCAACCAAATCCGCGATTTTATTTACCTGGATCCACAAAACACCGTGCGTATTACCGTTCGCGGCCCCTTCCCTGCTTACTATTATAAGCAAGCCGATGCGGTATTACAAGGTATTGATGCACAGGTTGTTGTGCCCATATTAAAAAACTGGTCGCTTGAAACACGGGCATCCATTATCCGTGCAAATCGGCAATTGCAGCCCGGCGAAATAGCAGGTAAAACCACCGATCCGCTCCCCTTAATGCCTTCCGATCGGTACCAATACGGCCTCAAATGGACGCAAAATACGAGCACGATCCGATGTATGGCCAATACTGTTCAGCGGCAATGGCGCATCCCCAATGCTGGTTTGCTGAAAGACGCACCCAAAGCCTTTACCACCTTTAGCCTTGATGCCTCACATCAAATAAATCGAGGGAAAAAACCATTAGAAATCGGCATTTCTATTCAAAACCTAACCAATACCCGTTACCGGGAATACCTCAATTTTTTCCGCTTTTATGCCGATGAACCAGGGGTAAACATTGGGGTCAGGATTAAGAAAATCTTTTAACATTTAAACATACTTAACACAATGACACATTCAAAAAAATCTTTTACTTTTTTAGCCCTTGCGGGTATGCTACTTTTTGCCAACGCATGTGACAAAGGCGGCGAGACCGCCGAAGAAAACATCACTACGATCGAAGTGCATATCACCGGAGCGGGTTTTGATAAAAAATTCTACTGGAACGACACCGATGGCGATGGCGTGGCCAATACCATTGACACCATTGTAATTCCGCCAAATGTAAGCAATTTACAAGGACATTTACACGTCTATGACCGCACAGAAAGCCCCGAACTTGACTTAACGGAAGAAATTGAGGCAGAAAACGTCGATCATTTATTTGTGTATAACGTTAACATTATCAATAACTTAAACAGTCTTGTCATTAAAGACATAAATACCGACGATAATGGTAAACCATTCGGGGTTACATCGGTATGGACGACCGCATTACCCAATACAGGCTCTGTGAATATCAAACTCTACCACGAGCCTACCGATAAAGACAATGCTGCAAACCCAGGTGGAGAAGTTGATTTTGATGTGACGTTCCCGTTGGTGATTAGGTAGTGCTGTGCTAATTGAACATTTAAAATTTAGCGTTGAATATTTAACATTAAAAATTTTTAATTATTATTTTTTTAATGTTAAATGCTAAATTTTAAATGTTCAATGCTAAATTTTTATCCGCCCCACCTCCTCCGCACTAAACCGCACCGCCGCCAAACTATCCAAATGATACAACAACACAGTAGCATCGGAAGCCAAAGGAATTGTATTCCAGTAGTTTCTACCCGATTCCAATAGTTCCGGCGTGCAGGTTTCTACCCGAATTTCATCTTCCGGGCGCAATAAATGTCCACCCACAAAACAAGCGTTTTTGACTTCAAAAAGGTGTGCGTTTTTTTTAAATTTTGTGGTATCCGAAAAGGTGGTTTCGTGGCACTCCGGGATAATACGCCACAACTCATCGGCGCGATAGACCAAGGCCCACGAAAAGATAGGAAGTGCCAAATCCAAGGGTAAAGGATACGCGGCATCGGGTCGGTATTTGGAGGCATCTGCTGGGCTAAAAATTGAATTTTGAGCATTTTTATCTTCAATATTGCCTGTATTATAGCACATTAAGGTGCCGCGTTGGACGGGCGGAACACCTGTTTGGGTAGGATTATCGTATTGGTGCAAACGAATCGTAACGTTGAGTATGGTATGGGGCAAAAGTTTTTTTACCTTTTTTAAAAAAGAAAAATAAGCTGTTTTTGTGGTCGTAGTCCAGTCGCAATCTAACTGAATTTCGGGCCATTGTTCCGGCGTTTTGCCCCATTGCGCACCTACACTTTCGAGTGTTTCTAATAGTCTTTCTGAAAGCCAACCGACTGTACTTTCGTCCACTTGCTGGAATACGCTGTTGGTGATAAAAAAACAAGGAACGATGTCTTTTATAGCCAAATTCGATGTGTCGGCTACTAACAAAGCATAGGGTTCTATTTCGCCCGTTGTTGGATTGCGGGCAATATCGGCAAATTTGACAAATAACCGATCTGCATGGGTTTGTTCCAAATAATTGGCCAAAAACGGGGTAATGTGTAGTTCGGTTTTCCAATAATAAAAACCTAGTTTTTTTGACGCTTGCTCTTGTGTGCAACCAAAAAGTGAAAATACGGTTAGTAAAGATAATAGATGTTTTTTTACCATGAAGTATTTTTTATTTTATACAAAATTAATGTATAAAACGTTGATTTATATGCGTAATGTACACTTTTTCTACCACAAAAGTACACAAAGTTCACAAAGACGTAGCGTAGGCGCTTCGCTTTTTTTAGTTCACAAAGACGTAGAGTGGGCGCTTTGCTTGTTTTATACGCTACGTCTTTGTGTACTTTTGCGCGCTTTTGTGGTAAAAACCATACAACACATTATAAGATGACTCCAAATGACGAACTTTAATATTATCTGGATTCTGTCCAAATAAGCGCTACAATATCTCCTTGACAAACTGGTGACAATGGTTTACTAACCAACCTTTTACCTTTGTGCTACGTCACACGTATATACCTAATTTACACGTTACTAAGCGCGTCGAAATTTTATGCTGCAAGGCTACCACCTTATTACACTTACGCATCGAACTGCCTCATTAGATGCCATCGGACAATTAATTCCTGCAAAAGAAGATCTTTTTGATCGCCTTCAGGTATTAAAACAACATTTTGGTTGGGAAGAGATTTTCTGCCTCAATACCTGTAATCGGGCGATGTTTGCTTTTTATAGCCACCAAGAACTGGACACAAACACGCTAAAGTCTGATCTGGTGCAAGTGCTTAATCCATTGCTTTCCGCTGCACAAACAGCACATTTGACGCACCAACTGCACTTTTATCATGGGGGCGATGCGGTGCGGCATATTTTTGAAGTAGCGGCTTCTATGGATAGCCTTGTGGTGGGCGAACGCGAAATTATTCGCCAATTGCGCCAAGCCTATGACCAGTGCAACCAATGGGGACTAACCGGCGATCACTTTCGGTTGCTCATTACACAGGCCATTGAGGTATCTAAACAGGTATTTACGGAAACGGGCATTGGCGAAAAAGCCCTTTCGGTTGTTGCGTTGGCTTATCAGGCCATGAAAAACCGAGGTTTACAAACACACCATCATATTGTTTTAGTAGGGGCGGGTGCTACCAATGAACTATTGGCCAAGTTTTTGGCAAAAGACGGTTTCCAACAAGTGACCATTTTTAACAGGACACTCGATAAAGCACAAAAAATAGCCGCTTATTTTACCCAAGGAAAAGCCATACACCTAAACGAACTCCCCCATTTTGCAGTCCCTTTTGATGCGTTGGTGGTGTGTACCGGCGCAGTACAACCTATCATTACCAAAGCATTATATGCTGCAATTATCCACGACGATCCACAAACAAAAATACTCACTGATCTTTCCGTCCCTAATAATGTGGCCGCTGATGTACCTACTTCATTTCCTACACATTTTATTGAAATAGAAGGACTTAAATCAATGGCGATTGAGCATTTGGCACATCGGGAACAAGCGCGACAAAGCGCAACCATCCTGATTACGGAGCGCGTATTGGCTTTTAAAAACCTTTGGCACGAGCGACAAGTAGAACGGTCTTTGCATCCAATGATCGATCAAATTAAAACAGTAAAAGCACGAACCATTGATCTTGTGTTTGCCGATCGTTTTGCAGGATTGGACCAAGATGCACAAACATTGGTACTAGAAATGCTCGATTATATGGAGAAAAAATGCATCGCAATACCGGTCAAAACCATGAAAGATATTGCCGCCAGCCGTATAAAAGGTAAATCTATGATGCAGAAGCATTGAACACAAAGGTCATTTTCCTGTTAATTTGAATTAAATACACTGTAAACCTAAGACATGGATAATAAAGAAGAAGAACAAAAACCGAAGCTGAAAATGAGCAGCCTTCGGGAAGCCCTTGGTATTTTTGAGTTTGTATTGCCTTACCGCTGGCCTTATATCATTGGACTTGTTTTGCTGTTTCTTTCTAGTTCAGTATTCATGATATTTCCATATATAGTAGGTCTTATGCTAGATGTGGCTCAAGGCAAAAAAGTGCCGATTCAATTGGATTTGCCACAAATTGCGGTCGTTTTGGTTGTTGTTTTGGTTTTTCAAGGTCTTGTTTCCTATTTTCGAGTAACACTTTTTGCTAAAGTAAGCGAAAATACATCGGCAGATATAAGGAAGGCTGTTTACCAAAAACTCATTACCCAACCTATTGTATTCTTTGAAAAAAGTCGCGTGGGAGAGTTGGTCAGTAGAATGACCAATGATATTGAAAAAATATACAATACCCTCAATTTTGTATTGGCCGAGATTATCCGACAGATTATTATTTTGGTGGGTGGTATTGGCTTTTTGGCCTTTCAAACGCCCAAACTGGCCGGTGTGATGTTGGCCGTTTTTCCGATTATTGTCATCGGTGCGATGATTTTTGGCCGACGCATTAGAAAACTATCCAAAGAAAGACAGGGCATATTAGCCGAAACGAATACGATTTTGGACGAAACACTCCAAAGTATTTACGCCGTTAAAGCCTTTACCAATGAGTTATTTGAAAGCAGCCGCTACAAAGTTGCCAATGATCGCGTCATTGGTGTTTCGATGAAATATGCTTATGGTCGCGCACTTTTCGCTACTTTTATTATTACGGTGTTGTTTGGTGCGTTGTTTTTTGTGATTTGGACGGGTATGAGTTTGGTGCAAAAGGGCGAAATTTCGGCAGGGCAACTTATTTCATTTGTTACTTTTACCGCAGTGATTGGGGCTGCGATTGCTGGATTGGGTAATTTCTATACCGAATTGGTGGGTGCTGTGGGTGCAACCGAGCGCGTTCGAGAAATTTTAAATTCCCCTTCCGAAGTACAAATACGACCACAAGTAAACCTCCCTGCGAACAATGTCAAAGGGAATATTCAATTCGATAATATCTACTTCTCCTATCCTACACGTAGCGATGTGCCTGTGCTGAAAGGAGTAAGTTTGAATATAAAATCTGGCCAAAAAGTGGCTTTGGTGGGTCAATCTGGCGCAGGAAAATCGACCATTATGCAACTCTTGCTGCAATTCCACCAACCAATTAGCGGCAAAATAACACTAGAAGGCACCGATATCCACGATTTTGACCTCCAATCGTACCGCAATAATTTCGCTATTGTGCCGCAGGAAGTCATTCTTTTTGGCGGTTCTATCAAAGAAAATGTGCTGTACGGCAAACCCGATGCCCCCGATGAAGAGGTAACAGAAGCGTTGCGCAAAGCCAATGCCTGGGATTTTGTGTTCTCCTTCCCCGAGGGCTGGGATACCATTGTTGGCGAACGCGGTATCAAACTCTCTGGTGGACAACGGCAACGGATTGCCATCGCACGTGCGATCTTGCGCGACCCTGCTATACTGCTCCTCGACGAAGCAACATCGAGCCTTGATTCGGAAAGTGAAAAACAGGTACAGGAAGCCCTCAATCGCTTGATGGAAGGCCGTACAAGTATCATAATTGCACATCGACTCTCGACTATCCGCGAAGTAGATTGTATTTATGTACTGGAAGGCGGCGTAATTGTAGAACAAGGTACGCACGATGTCCTTTCACAATTGGAAGACGGCGCATACAGCAGCCTATCCAAATTACAATTTAACGATTAATATCATTTTTTCGACACATGACTGGCATACTTATCGTCAACTTAGGCACTCCTGATGCACCTACACGCGGTGCGGTTTATCGCTATTTAAAACAGTTTTTACTCGATCCTAGGGTGATTGATATCAATGCTATTGCCCGGAATATCCTTGTACGAGGCATTATTGTGCCATTTCGCTCGGGCCAAAGCGCAAAATTGTATAAAAAACTTTGGACAGAAAAAGGTTCGCCCCTTAAATACAATGGTGTAGCCTTGGTCAAAGGCGTACAAGCCGAATTGGGAGGAGAATATATGGTAGAATTGGCTATGCGTTACCAAAGCCCTTCCATAGAAACCGCCATTGCAAAAATGATGCAAGCAAAAGTGAAAAAAATAGTCGTTTTTCCACTTTTCCCGCATTATGCCAGCGCCTCTACTGGTTCGGTACACGAAGAAGTGATGCGTATATTAAGCCGCCAGCAGGTCATTCCTTCAGTGGAATTTATCAGCGAATACGCCACTCATGGGCCAATGTTGGATGTTTTTGTGGAAAATTCTAAGCAATTTGACCTCAATTCTTACGATCATGTCCTGTTTAGTTACCACGGCCTGCCACAACGCCAAATGCGCAAAGCCGATGATTGCAACCACTGCTTAAAAGTAGATAAATGTTGCGAAACACTGACTTCGGTGAACCAATATTGCTATTCCGCGCTTTGCCACGCCACTACTTACGCGCTGGTAGAGCGGCTGGGCTTGCGCAAAGACCAATACACTATTTCGTTCCAAAGCCGACTTGGACGCGACCCGTGGATACAACCTTATACCATAAAGGTATTGGAGGATTTAGCAAAAGTGAAAAAAGCCAAACGTTTGCTCGTTTTTTGCCCAGCATTCACGTCCGATTGCCTCGAAACAACCATCGAAATATCCGATGAGTACAACGAGGAGTTTCAGGAATGGGGCGGCGAACATATTGATTTAGTACCGAGTTTGAATGATCATCCAGCATGGATAAAAGCGGTGGCGGATATGGTGCGTCGTTAAAAACGTTGGTTTTCGCTATTGAATGCTTTTCTACTCCTCCAACCATTCAAATTTTGTAATAGGATGAATTTCCCAAGCTGATTTGGGATTCAAACCCTGTCTGCCATGTACTTGCCCAGCGTGGTGGACATCAAAAAACAAGGAGCCTTTTACTTTAACGGGCATACCGCCCTTTTTAAACATAAAAATACGCCCGCAATTGAGGTCGCCCAATTGGTTAGTAATGGCTTCGCGTACATTTTCCAGTTCATTCATCGTACTGCTGGATACTTGAGCCGCATCTGGCAAACCACTTACCTCCGCCGAAAACAAGGCTGCTACGCCGTCGTAAACCGGAATATCGCACAAAACAACGTGAAAATCATTGTCTTCTTCGCGATAAATGGCTAGGATGAATACCTTTTTTAAGATGATGTTTTTTTGCTCTTCTGCTACCCGTTGGCTGTTTTCGCCGCTTTCTATTTTGGGCGTATGAAACTTCATTGATGAATCCGAAGGTAGCCATTCGAGCAGATCTGCAATACTTTTAAAGGACTTGGAACGGCCACCAGAATGTGGTACAGTTTTGGAAAACTTGCGCACTTTACCCGCAAAAACAGGCGTTACGCAAGAAAATTCATTGCCTCTTCGGGTTTCCATTTCCTCTGGGCTTTCTTCATCGCTTACCTCTTCCACCATTTCTACTTCAATCATTTTGCCGGATGGCAATCGCAGAATGTCTTTGGCTTTGGTTTGCTCCGTCAGATCGGGAATTGTGTCAATATTTAATATTGTAATGGAATAATTGGGGCTACTGATCGCAAAAAGGATCGCAAATAAGGGGACTAATTTAAATGGATACATAATAGGTTAGGTTTAAATATATTTAGGAACTAAAGAACAATCAATGTAAAATTTCAAAACTAATGCTCTACAATGCCGAATAAAACATTCCTATAAAATTTAGGTGCAGCGCACCGTAATATTTGTAGAACGTAATATTTGTAATGTTTTTGGCAAAAATCAAATTCATTGGTTAGCCAAAAGGGAAATAGTGCTTTTCAATATTTGATGTGTCAAATATTAATAAATAGTGCACTTTTACTTTTGGTGAAATATTGGTAAAAACTTAGGCATACAAACTAATTGAGTGTAAATTTGTTTTATCGCACAAATTTGGTTCATGGGATTATCAAACGACTTATCGGTATTAAAGGATCTAGTCATGGCCTTGCTTTGCAGGATTGAAGCACTAGATACTGAGAACGCTGCCCTTCGTGCGGAGCATGCCAACTTGCGTTCGCGCCTGAACCTGAACAGCAAGAACAGTCATAAGCCGCCCTCATCAGATGGGTTGTCCAAGAAGCCCGGTCTACCGAAAAGACTGCCAAAAAAGAGCGGTGGTCAATTTGGCCACAAAGTTAAGACACTCAAGATGGAGGACAAGCCGATCTAAGTTTTATGTTATTTTCGACCCCGTTTCTTCAGACAGTACATAAAATCTAAAAAAAACATGACCAATTTCATATAATTCTATGTACATATATATTAAAAAATATACAACTTTGCTTATTAAGATATTCATGCTACTTTTTTTACTGAATATACTTGGATACTCATTGTCATTTTATATACGATTTGGTATTTTTAAAGCACCCTTAATAGTAGGATATATTTGTGAAGCACGGATGTTTTCACCCACCTACCCCTTTTATAAAAGTCCCTATTTTTTATCCGCAGTAATAAAAACAAGCATCTTTTTTTTATTGTACCAATTTGGAATACCGAAAGAAAAAAAGGAATCTGCGCTAATATTTTTTATACTTATACATATTTTTATCTTTTTAGTGTTCTATCAATTATACGACTTGAAATTTTCGGCAATTTTCGCTACATTTAGTTATGAATATTTGTTAAGCAAACAACATTTTAAGAACATGTACATCTTCCCCGCTTCCCAAATACTACTGTACACACTATTTTATTTAATGAAAACAAAAAAAATTGTAAAAACTTAGGCAGCAATTTCGAATCAAAACAGCGGCGAAGTTGTTGCTGAGTCTGCCGAAGTCTGGGCAAATAATTGACCTTTTGGACCGAAATGCAAGCGGCTAAGTTTTTACAAATATTTCAATGATAATGTTAGCCTGCAAGTACTTCAGCCGTATTTTTATTGCTTACTATATTTCCCTTCCAACCAATCGACATATTCCACAGAGCCTAACCTAAATTTAATCATTATTGGCATTATTTTACCCACTTCATGTTCAATTCGACAAAAAACAGGCAAATCTGCAGACGACCAATGGGGTAAAAAAACAGGGGAATACACCTCGGTAGCACCCGTAGGTACTGCGGGAAAATACATGGGCAATGCTTTATACTGGGCAATTTTGTGGTGTCCCTCTGGTTGCAAAATAAGCATACTTTTTGAACTCGGTGGAGAGGCAAGTACCGATAGCGCACGCCAGTTTTTAGCAGCATAACCACAAGATGTAGTACGTTGAGCGCAAATGTGCAATGTACCTCCTAAACAGGCAAAGTAAATTAGGGCAAATAATCGTATCATTGGTAACATTCTATTTTTGTGATTTTGAATTTTCGTTGATATCCAATGGCAAATATCGGTAAAATATGCCCAATTAAACGTGCTTTTTTCAAAATACGTATATTCCTACAAACGACCAACAAACCACTCCAACGCTTCCGGGTTACGCACCGAGCCAATATTAACAGCCTGTGCCATTGGTTTACCCATCAATATTTTTTTAACGGGCAATTCCAGTTTTTTACCACTAATCGTATATGGAATATCTGGCACTTCAATGATGGCATCGGGGACATGGCGCGGAGAATAATCGGTGCGCAATTGCTGCGCTATCCGTTTTTTAAGGGCATCATCCAAGGTAAACCCTGCTTTGAGTGCCACGTATAGCGGCATATACGAATCCCCGTCTTCTTTTTCAATATTGATAATAAGGCTATCCCTAATTTCGGGTAATTGCTCCACAGAACGGTAAATTTCACTAGTCCCAATACGAATACCTTGTCGATTGAGCGTTGCATCCGAACGACCTAATATAACAAGAGTATTACGCGCTGTGATTTTGAGCCAATCGCCGTGCCGCCATACCCCTGGGAAATCTTCAAAATAACTGCTGCGGTACTTTGCGCCATCGGGGTCGTTCCAAAAACCAATAGGCATACATGGCATGGGTTGGGTCACAATCATTTCGCCCACTTCCTCGGTGCGCGGTTGCCCCTGCTCATTCCACGATTCCATGGCACAGCCCAAAGCACGACACTGAATTTCACCTTCATACACAGGTAATAACGGATTGCCGCCTATAAATGCCGTGCAAACATCCGTCCCTCCACTCATAGAAGTAAGCCAAATATCTGATTTCACATGGCTATAAATCCATTCAAATCCTTCGGGTGGCAATGGAGAACCCGTTGATCCAATACTGCGCAAGTCGCTCAAATCCAATGTTCTCGGCTCGAATCCTGATTTTATTACCGCTAAAATATAGGCCGCACTCACACCTAAATGATGGATTTTTTGCTGCGCCGCCATACGCCATAGCACACCCATATCGGGATAACCAGGGCTACCATCGTACAACACAATTGTAGCACCTGCGAGCAACATGGCATTGAGGTAGTTCCACATCATCCAGCCGGTTGTGGTAAACCAAAAAAAGCGCTCACCGACATGCACATCATTGTGAAAAGTAGCGTATTTCAGGTGTTCTAGCAACATACCGCCTTGTGAATGTACAATCGCCTTTGGAATACCCGTTGTACCCGATGAGTACAGCACCCACAAGGGTTCGTTGAACTCGACACGGGTAAATTTCAATGCCTCTGCCACATTAGACGGAGCCGTAATATCGGGCCAATAATGGGTGTTAGGCAATGCCATTACAATTGAATCCTGTGTGTAAGGGATCAAAATAGTCGCTTGCAAACAAGACATTTCCGACTGCAATTCCGTCACCACGTCCATTTTATCAAATACCTTTCCGCCGTAACCATAACCATTTACGGCGATCAACACCTTGGGTTTAATTTGTCCAAAACGCTCCAAAACACTGGCCGCTCCAAAATCGGGTGAAGCACTCGACCATACCGCCCCCAACGAGACCGTAGCCAAAAACGCAATAGTAGCCTCTGGAATATTGGGCAAATATCCAACTACCCTATCCCCTTTTTCAACGCCTTGTGCACGCAGCCATTGTGCGAGTAAAGCCGTTTGGCGTTGTAGTTCGGCCCACGACATTTCCTGCATGGCCTGTGTTTCATTACCATAAATCAATGCTGGACGCTGGTCAGAATATTGCCGAAAAACGTGTTCTGCGTAGTTGAGCCTTGCGCCTTCAAACCAGCGCACATCAGGCATTTTGCCCGTTAAGACCTTAGCATAAGTACCGTCATTTTGTATTTGGAAATAATCCCATATCGCTTGCCAAAAAGCATCGGGTTGCTGAACAGACCACTGCCAAAGAGCCTCGTAATCGGCATAATTCGCTTTATACGATGGATGAACAGCCAGCCATTGTATAAAATGGGAAAGATTGGCATTATTGCGGGTGGTGGTGGTGGGTTGCCAGAGCATTTTTTGTTTGATTGAAGGGCAAAATTAGGTAAAAAGTACTCACAGCAGTGCACTTTTTTCTTTTGAAAAAAAATCATGTACACTTGCAAATTTTAAAAAGTTGAAATCTCGTACAATAATGCTTACTTCTTACTTTTTTTAGTGAAAAAAAAGTAAGCAAAAAACGCTTCGGCTGACGAAAAATGCGGTGCTTTTGCTCCCTCGCTACGGCGGCGCCAAAAAAAACTCGCCGCATATTTGAGCGGGGACGGTGTCCCGTAAAATTCGTTTGGCTCAAACACTTTTTGGCTTCATCCGCCTTCGCTCAAGCAAAACCTGCATACTTCGGCAGGCTCAGCATAAATTTTTCTAAGGCCGGTTTTGCCACACTTTGGGAACCGTACTTTATCTTAAATTTCAAAATTTGTCACCCAAAATAAAAGTGTACGGTTATAAAAAAAGTGAGGGATTTACGAATTAGAAATGATTCTTTGTATGTTTGTGGCTAAAATTTCACAAAAAATACATGCAAAAGCCATATACCACGGATCAGATTTTTACCAACGAAACAGCATTGGCCATGGGCGAGTACGACAATTGTACTTTTAGGCATTGTACATTGGCCAATACCAACCTTTCTGAATACGTTTTTACGGATTGTGTATTTGAACATTGTGATTTGAGCATGGCCAATTTGAGCAATACTTCGTTTCGGGAAGTCAAGTTTGTACAATGTAAATTGCTTGGGCTACATTTTGATGAATGTAATCCGTTTTCACTTTCTTTTGAATTTGAGACTTGTTTGCTCAATTTATCGTCCTTTTATCGCCTAAAAATCAAAAATACGCAATTTACGGACTGTAAAATGGAGGAAGTAGCACTGGAGGAGAGCGACTTAACCAATGCTGTTTTTAAAAATTGCGACCTGCGGGGTGCTATTTTTGACCAAACCATTTTGGTGGGTGCTGATTTGCGGACAGCAGTCTCGTTTTCGATTGATCCAGAGCGCAACACCATCCAAAAAGCAAAATTTTCGATGCAAAACATTGCGGGATTGTTGCATAAATATAAGATTTCAATTTCACAGTAGACCCAATACATCTTTCATTTCAAAAACGCCCTTTTTCCCCACCAACCATTTTGCAGCCACCAAAGCCCCTATCGCAAATCCTGTACGTGTGTGTGCTTTATGCTCAATAGTGATGACATCGAAACCGCTTTCCCATTGAATAATATGCGTACCGGGCACTTCTCCTTCACGCACAGCGGTGATCGGTAATTCGTTAGCAGTGGGGTTTTCCATATTCCAATGTTGGTATTGCCCCTTAGTATCAATGATGCCTTCTGCGAGTGTAACGGCTGTACCGCTGGGCGCGTCCAATTTATGAATATGGTGAATTTCGGTTAAATTGGCTTTGTATTGGGGTTGTCCCTGCATCAATTTGGCCAAAAAAGTATTCAGCGCAAAAAAGAGATTAACACCCACGCTAAAATTGGAAGCCCATAATAGTGCCCCTTCTTTCTCTAATGCGGCGGCTTTTGCGACGGGTAATTGTTCCTGCCAACCTGTTGTACCACTTACCACGGGAACACCCGCTTGTAAGCATAACAATACATTTTCAAACCCCGACTCCGGTCTGCTAAACTCGATCACCACATCGGCCTCGCGGAGGCGTGCGTGCGTAAGTGCCTGTTGTGCGTCCCGCCCGAATTTCCAAACCACGGTACACCCTTGTGCTTCGGCCAAAGCTTCAATGGCTTTGCCCATTTTTCCGTAACCGAGTAGTCCTATTTTTGTATTTTGCATATTGGGGCAAAGGTAAACATTTTTTAACCTGAGGCGTTTAATAAATGTTAATATGTATCCGCTTTTTTTAAAAAATTGGAGGCAAAAAGACATTGAATCTTTCACATTTACTTTTATATAATTCATAGGTAATGAAACATCTTTACAATTGCCTCCTTTTCTTAATCACGGGTTCAATGGGCCTCTCTGCACAGCCATTTACGGTATCTATTGATAATTTACCTAATCCTGCACCTTATGAATATTGTCCGCCGGCTACTACCTCAGCGACTATTCAAATGCTTATCACGGGTACTGTATTGCCAGGTCCCTATACGGTAGTATTAGCGACGAGCAGCGGTCCCAACCAGACCATTGTCGTTCCCGACAACGGTAGCAATGTTTTTTCTTTCAACTTGTCGCCAACACAGAATGTTCAATATACTGTTCTAAGTGTTCGTTCGGGTAATAATACGCTCGCCATTTTAGTGCCCCCATTGATTTTTTCGGTAACGCCATGTCCTCCGCCGGTACAGTTGAGCGCACCGCCTTCAGCTTGTACAGGCACGCCAATTACCTTGAACGCGACATCGGGTTATGCTAACTATCAATGGAGTACAGGTGCCAATGGCTCCTCCAATAGCGTCGTAGTTACTCCAAGTGCTACTGGCACCACTACTTATACGGTCACCGTGACCACGGCAGGCGGCTTAGTGTCCACGGCCCAAGCGAGCGTCATTGTGAGCAGTTCCACTTCCTTGAACCCCGTAATCTGCTGTAATACAGCCATTTGTAATGGTAGTCCAGTTACCCTGAATGTCAACAACGGCCCTTACGGAGCCTATAATTGGTCAACTGGAGGGACTGGGGCGACTACCAGCGTGAACACCCCCGCCACTTATACGGTCACTGTGACCCAACTGAACGGTAGTTGTACTGCAACGGCTACGCTTACTATTGGTGGTGGCAGTAACCCCATCGTTTCCATCAGTGGCCCACCATTTGTATGCAGCACTGCTCCTGTAACGTTGGCGGTATCTCCAGGTGGCGCAACAAGTTATGTTTGGAGTACAGGTGCTACAACAGCCTTTCAGAACTACAATCTCAACAACGTAAACGGCACATACTCCGTCACCGTCACCGGTACAAATGGTTGTACAGGAACCGCCAGCATCACCATTCCCCAAGGAGCACCTCCGGTTGGAAGTATTGTTGGTACTGGGCCTCCTCCACTAAGTTTTATATGTGCCAATGACCCCCAGTTTTTGAGTTTTCAACCTGCCGCTGCTAACTATCTTTGGGATAATGGTGCTACTACGCAGTCCATTCCGTATCCCCTTTGCGGCTATGCATTAGGGAGCTATTATCATTATGTAACCGTCACTGACCAAGTCGGCTGCTCCGCTACCTTCATCAGTAACTCTACCCCTCGCTATGCATTTTTTTATGCATTAGGAGAGACGACAGTATGTGAAGGGCAGCCTAAATATGCATTCTTATATTTAAACGGACAATTCAGTTTTTTAGAGTCAGTTGAGGTTGTACTTACTGATGGTGTAAACACCTTTATTGATACGTTTCCCGGTGCCAGTTCGATTGAATTCGGCCCCTTATACTTCCCGTTAGGAATCCATGTACTATCAATGGTCAGTGTACGCATCCTCGTCTCAGGCTGTGAATTTTATATAGAGTCATGTCTAACGCTGCCGCCCAACCTGACTTACACGGTAGTAGTAGTAGCCAATGACCTCCCTCCCCTAAGCATAACTGGTGGGAGCGCGGTTTGCAATGGGCAGCCGGTGTCCTTGACTGCCTCTCCGGGGTTTACACAGTACTCATGGAGCAATGGGGGGACTGGGCAGAGTATTTCCGTCAATACGCCAGGCACTTACACCGTCTATGCTAATGACGGCGGTGTTTGTACCAGAAGTGCTTCTATTACGGTTGAGTCTATACCTTTCACCCCGCCTGTTATAGTTGGCCCTCCTAGCGTTTGTCCCGGCCTGACTGCTACTTTATCGATCAATAATGCTACCTACAGCAGTTATGAGTGGTCTTCTGGTGGCAACGGTGCCTCTATTATAGCCATTACCCCCGGTAGCTATACTGCTACGGTCACTTCAGCGGCTGGGTGTACAGGTACTGCTAGCTTTACTTTGGGCAACCTGCCTGTACCTAATGCAAGTATCTCCAATGTACCAAATATTTGTCTAGGACAAACCGTAACCTTAAATGCCAGTGGCGGTACTACTTATCTTTGGAATACCGGTGGAACAGCCGCCAACATTGCTGTGACGGCGGGCGGCAACTATACCGTCACGGCCACTGCCTCCAATGGTTGCACTGCAACGGCGACCTCCTCCATCCTCCAACGCCCCCTACCCACGGTGCAGTTTGCGTTGCCCCAATCCGATATTTGTGGTGGCGACTGTGTAACGGTGCAGGTTACGCTTACAGGTACCGCTCCTTTCAGCCTAACGTACTCCGTTGCGTCGGGAGCAGCCATCACGGCCATATTCAGCGGAACTACGGGTACAATACAAGTATGCGTGCCTGCTGGTACGGCACTCGGCCCGCTACAAATACAAGCCACCAGTCTGACCGATGCTTGGTGTAACTGCAATTGAGCCAATATTTTTTTTCAAAAAACACGTACTTAGGCTATTAAACGGTAACAGTTGACAACAATAGATAATGATCAGTAGTAATTGGTACGACTACAACTAATTCTCACAACAGATTATACAATGAAAAAATTGATGCGCTCATTACTTCTTTTCAGTCTATTATCGCTGCTTATGGTTTTATTACCATATCAGATGCAAGGGCAATGTACCAGACAAGTTTTTCATTCATCAGGCACTATCTCGGTAGGCTGCACAAATGTTACAGTTACATCGGATGGATCAACTGGCGTGCTGGATTATTGTGACGAAACGCCTTATTGGGCTGGTATCGGCAGCAGCAGTGGAAGTTATACGTTCACTTTTTCTCCACCTGTTTCCAGTGTGTCATTAGGTTTGACAGCGATAAACAATCAGCCCGCTTTTCAGTCAGAGGAAGAAGTGCGGTTTGAAATCAATGGAGTCCCTTATCCAATTACGATACCCGGCACACCCGGCGCTTGCTTTACACCGGCTATTATCACGCCAACTGGTGCAGTCAGCGCTGTTTCCGGGGAAGTTGGCGCTTGGGGCAATATGGACATAAACACGACGATCAGCACCTTAAAGGTGGAAGACGTGATCTTTGCAGGCGTTCCCAATGGCGTTATTTTTTCCCTGTTTATTTGTTCCTCCTGCTGTGAGACCAATGCTGGACTAATTTCGGCGAGTCCACTCAATCTTTGTCCGGGTAGCAACGCGACGATTCCTCCGGCCTTTCAAACATTTTTGGAGTCGAATGACCTTTTGCAATATATCCTGTTTTCCAACCCTACCGACACGCTCGGTAGCATCATCGCTACCAGCACAATACCGTCGTTTACCTTCAACCCTACCACCATGCAAACCGGCGTAACCTACTATATCGCCGCCATGGCAGGCAACAACCTCAACGGGAATGTGGATCTCGCCGATCCTTGTCTGGATTTTTCTAACGCGCTGCAAGTCGTTTGGCGGCCTTCACCTACGGTCACTTTTTCTGCCGCCAACCCAAATGTGTGCGCAGGCGCTTGCACGACCGTGACGGCGACTTTTACGGGTACTGCACCTTTTACGCTCACTTATACTACACCCGCTTCTGGTACGGTAACACAGACTTTTTCGGGAAATACGGGGACGTTTCAGGTGTGTGCGCCTGCGGGAGCGTCGCCGGGGGCATTGGGGGTACAGGCGACGAATTTGACGGATGCTTGGTGCGGGTGTTTATAATGCCATTTTACCAATTTTAATTATACCTACACATGACAAAAAACAATACATATTTTATTGTCATACTGCTGTTTATTCCAATAAACACCACCTTTCGTTTTAATAATTTAAATAGTTATCTTATACTTGCCATAGAAACACATATACACCGGGTATATTCCCATTTATCCCTCTCTTTATCGTAGGTAATAACATGATATATACGTGCTTTTTAGCACTTTCCGATGAGACACTTTACCGACGATGTGAACTGTTATGTCTGTTCAATCCCTGATTTTTTTATGGTAAGTTCCCGTACACAATTGACTTTTATTTAGTACCAATTTTTTGACTCAAAATTTTATTCTATACGATTATCTTAACATGCTATTTTTATGAATGCAACCATATACGTTATTGATGGTAAAACGATCGAAGTACCCTCGCATGATGCTGCATTGATTCGATCAAAGTATAGAAAAGAGATAGCCGCAGCATAAGGCTTAAATGAACAGGCGTTCCGTTGTCGAGTGCGCAAGTACAAATTAAGCAATATACCTTTATGCTATATTAGCACCCCCATGTACTATTAATATATTTCGCTATTGGTTGCCCCTGCAAAGTATAAATCACTGACAAGTACACCAAGCATCCACCAAAGCCGTCGCTTGTATCAGCAGCGGACCAGGTGCTGCACCCACTGGTGCGCATACCTGAAAACTACCGCTATTGCTACTAAATGCTTGGCTAAATGTACCCGCTGATGTGGAATAAGTTAGCGTAAAAGGAGGAGTACCCGTCAGCGATGCGACAACAGTGCGGCATTCGCCGCTGCATACATTCGGATTGCCGCCTAAGACGGTAAAAGACACTGCTGGCAATGGCCGCCATATTATCTGGGTAGTATTGGAAATATCAAAACAAGGATCATTCAAGGCAACATTTCCACCCACATTATTCCCTGCAATGGTAGCTGCATAATAAATGACGCCCAGTTGCATGGTAGCTGAATTGAAAGCAAAAGTTGAATTATTACTTTGTAACAAGATACTCCCCAAAGGGTTGGCTGGATTGGTAAACAAAATATATTGTAATAAATCATCTCCATCCAAAACCGCATTACCATTATAAGGCACTTGTGCCGCAGCAGGCAAACAAAAGGTATTAATACCTGCTGTAACAGACCCAGCATTGGTGGTGCAACTACAAGAAAGCGGAGTTACGCCGGCCGGTATGGCACTTAAACTAAACAGAAAAATATCAAAAGTACATACAGGCGTTGCAGTATTTGTAGCCAGGTTATACGTGGAAATAACAGACCCAGTACCTGAAACAGGCGTTTCCAGCACATAAACCGTATTCCCAATGGTGGTCACACCTTGGACGACGAAATAAGGGAGGGTTGCAAGAAATACAGAAAGCGTTGGGTTACTCGTGTTGATTTGATAAAGCTCCCACATTAAATTATTCGCATTCAGGACCATACCATAAAGTACCCCATTCACATAAAATAAATCACCACCAGAACCAAAAGACAATCCAGAAGGAAGCGCGCCGAGTGTTTGTACAGTACCAGTATTGGAATTGTACAAACCCAGCCCAACCGTTGGTCCGCTGTAATAATAAAGTCCCCCTCCTGCGCTTGCCACAACATAAGCCGGTGCAGGGAAAAATTGCGGGGCACCTCCAGAAGGGTTACAAACTTCCAAAACACCCATTGCTATCAAATAATTGCCATTTGGTAATACTTCCATTTCATAAGATTGATCGGTACAAATACCCGCTGGTGTACAACTTGTACAGGTAGAAAGGTCTATGACAACCAAGGAATCACCACCCGCATAACCATCGGTAAGGCCATAAAGAATCTGCGCTTGCCCCTTGAAGCAATAGCATAATAGTAAAACACCAACAAAATTGTATTTCCATGAATAAAACATGTCAAACTGGAGTTAAAACAGATTGGAAAGCAGTAATCTATTATGGTTGAATGAAAAAGAATTCCTTAAAATTGCTTTACGTCATGCGCATAAACCATCATTTAATACAATAAGTTTTGGATAAAATAAGGTTTGACAAAATTAGGCAAATTCAAACCACCACCTACTTGCCCCCGCGCGTGGTCTTCGCTCCTCTTACGCTCAATCTCAGCCGTCGCACATTGGTCTTTTCCGCCGCGTGACCCTGAGCGTGGCCTTGACGGGTGTGCCGCCCTTTAACCCTACGCTTCGGGGCTGACGCAGACGTTCAGTGGTAGCCTGGGTACGCTCACGGTATGCGTCCCTGTGGGGGCTGTGCCGGGGACGGTGGGGGTACAGGCGACGAATTTGACCGATGCTTGGTGTACTTGTCAATAATACAGCATAAAATACCGCTTCCTTTGCGCTTAACCTACATATAACAATGCAGTAAATGTTAAATTTTTAGAATTAAAAAATTATAAGTAGTTGATTATCAATATCCCCCATTCAATTCTAAATATTTTTTACATTTTATTTTTATATTTCAAAAATAACCTTATATCTTTGTCAGAGGCAACTGCACTTTGGGTATTTTCCTTTTCACTATCGCCAGTTGCCACCTACACGATGAAACAACCGATCACTCATTTCCGCGTTAATGTGTACTGTGCAGTAGGTATATGCCGACGACTTCTATTTCCTGTCAGTACTGAATGCCTGACTTAGATTTGGCTTTTTGTAAAGACTGTTCTTGTACCATTTATTTCTGTATTTAATCTCACGGAATCCCGCGCAGATATGCGCTGCTATTTATACTGAGCGTTGTTAGGTTTTGTGCATAGATTTATGGGTCACCATAGGATTTTCAAGCACAAAACCTACAGAGCCGAAGTATATCAAACAACAAACATCATTAACATACCTTTAAATATGAAATCAATTATTTACCATGTACATGGCAGGAATGTGGAAATTCCAGTGGAATATGCACATTTGGTGTGCATGAAACGCCGCGATGAACTCGCTAAGGAATACGAGATTAGCGAGCGTGACCTGCGTACCCTGTTGCGAGAACACAACGTGAAAGTACCCCGAAAGCACTTGCTCTTGATTGAGGATGTGATAGAAGTCTATCTTGAATTAGGTTGGCCTCTCAAAATGCATCCAACTGTATTGAACACCACCAATGGCGCGCACCCACAACGTTAATCTTTAAAATCACGCAACAATGAAACCTGTTATCTTAATCTTAAGTGCAGTACTTCTGCTGACCGCGGCATTGTACTTACACTACACCATGCGGCCCCAACAAAAAACATTTATGAACGGGCCGATTTTATACGGCATCCAAAGCGGCGGACAGTTGTACAAAATTGATGTAATGAACTGTACGGCATGTCCGATTGCAAACCTTACGGGTACTTTTGGGGGGGCATCAGATCTTTTGGTACTCCCTAATGGTGATATTTTGGTAAATGCGGGTGAATTGAAACGATATACACTGCCTAATAACAATCCAAACTGGATTGATCCCAGTGGCAACGGCTACGAAGGTTCGATTATGGCACCCAATGGAACGATTTATCTTAGTAGCATTGTCCCTTCTGCCGGGTTAAGTACTTATGACTATTTAACCAATAACACCACCTTTATCGGTAACTGGCCAGCAGGGATGGTTATCACCGAATTTTTTTATCAGAATGGAGTGTTGTACGGTTTTGGGGGGCTTTCAGGGGGGCAGGTTGTTGTTCAAATCAATACCACTACCCCAAGCCTCTCAACAGTGTTGAATTCAATTCCTCCTATTGTTGGCGGTGGCACGACTAATGGCGGATACACAACTGCTTTTGGTAATGGAGGGAGTGGACTACAACTTGATCAGTATAATGTGGCCACTAATTCGTTTACATTCGTTTGTGATTTGGCACCATTCAGTACATTTAGTATTACTGGTCTTTCTGACCTCCCGTCTGGCGTGCCTATAGCCCCTTGTCTTTGTACCACCTTTGCTGGTACAGTGAATAATCAGACTTTTAATATATGCGTGCCGGGTACTGTGACAGTTCCCTATAATACCAATGCGGTTTTGGGTAGTGGCGATATACTGCGTTATATCCTGTTTTCTAATACGAACGATACATTAGGCAGTATTATCGTACAAAGTAGTAGCCCGCTCATCGCATTCAATCCGGCTACCATGCAAACGGGTGTTCCGTACTATCTGGCGACCATAGCAGGTGACAACCTGAATGGAAATGTGGATCTGTCGGATCCCTGCTTGGATATATCCAATGTGGCCGCACAGGTGATCTGGCGACCTCGGCCTACGGTGTCGTTTTCAACAGGCAACACCAATCTCTGCGCGGGTGAATGCCGCACGGTAACGGCTATTTTCACTGGTACGCCTCCTTTCAATTTGACTTACATCACGCCAGCGGGGACGGTTACACAGGTGTTTTCGGGAAATACGGGGGCTTTTCAGGTGTGCGCGCCGGCGGGGACTGCGGCAGGCGCGCTGAATGTGCAGGCGATAGCACTGACCGATGCGTGGTGTACCTGCAATTAAGTCTTGCCACTTTTGGTTGTTTTTTCTCACTTTTAGTTATTTTGAGTCGAACTATGTCACTTTCTGTCACTTTTCGTATTAGTTTATACCTGCAATATTGTGTCTGTAATGGTACCAATTACAATCAACGTTAACTTTTAAACAAATAAGAAAATGCGACATCACATTTGTTTTTTAATTTTGGCTTTTTTAAGCTTTGGCACGACTTCATTTGCACAGTTCATTCAAAACGACGATATTACTCCTGTTCCTGATGGCGATGCAACTGTTGGCGGCTATCGCACGGGTCTTTTGGGTATTGGATTTACTAATGCTGCGTCGTTAAGGACAGCATTAGCATCAGTGGCAAATCTTAACCCAGCCTTTCCCCGCGCACGACTAACTGTGCAAGATGGTATTCTGGCGCATTACGTATCGGGCGCTGTCGGTGACTTTTCCGGCAAGTGGTGTGGCCTTGGTGTAGGTAACCCCGGCAACCAGCCTTCACCCTACGGCCTCGCTATCGCCGATAACAACAGCGTAGGTTTCCTCAACCTGCTTATGCAGGGTACCCGTAAAGACCTAGTGCTGGGTTTTGGTATTGACGGCGGGCCTAATACCAACCGCTTTATACTGCGCGACTATTCCGGCGCCAATGCTTTAGTAGGCCGCGATCTGATGACCGCATTCCCAGGCGGTGCCACATCCTTCAACTTAGACCCCGCCTTTAATGCCTCCCCTGCTACTCTTTTTGTGGATGCAGCCCGAGACTTAACAGGTGTTCCGAAAGACATCGTTATCAGTAGTGAGCAGCGGTTTGGGAACGTAAATACTGCTCTTTTCCCACCGGGGATTCCCTCTTCGGTATCGGCCATTGGGGTACAGCAAAATGCTAGTTTAACAGCGTCGGGTATTGCGGTGGAAGGTTTCCGGGCCCAAATCCCAACTTTTCCAGGCTTGAACCCGCAAAATCCGCCTCAGCCACTCATTGGAGCAGCTGTCAATCTACAAGTGGTGCGCAGCCCTTTTGGAGGCCAATTTAATCAGTCGCCTATTGATTTCATTGCTGCACAAGGCTCTTCTAATAATTCCGACTATGCTGAACTGAGTTGGCAAGATTTCGGATACGGTGGCGATGTTTCTGCTACCGATTGTATTGCCCTTCCCATAAATACAGCACAGGAGTTGGACAAATTTTTTATTAGTTTTCGCAACAATAAGAATGTCAATCCCTTTGGCGCAGGCAACAAACTGCCAGTTATGACCTTTCAAGCCAACGGACGGGTAGGTATCGGTACGCTACAACCCACCTCTGGTAGTGGTTGTACAGGGGCAGTTTATAACCGCCCAATCTTGTTGGACGTGAATGGTGCCATATCCAGT
>JAYUKX010000194.1:0-26547 GCA_043764095.1 Chitinophagales bacterium | reverse complement strand
GCCGAAGTATGCAGGTTTTGCTTGTGCTTCGACTAGGCTCAGCATGAAAGTGGAGGCGGTCAAGTTGTTTTTATTTTCGTCCAGCAAGTAGGGCAAACCATTGGCATCAAGACCTTTTACTGTAATGATACGGCTTGGATTGGCTTGCTTCAATCACGATTTTTCCATTTTAAAATGGGGAATACCGACTTCTTCAAATCTTTCGCCGATTGTTTGGTATCCGATACGTTCATAGAAATGTACGGCTGTTTCGCGCGCATGTAAGGTTATTTTCTGGAAACCATGTTCTTTTGCAAACGCTTCAGAGGCAGCGACTAAGGTGGTCCCTATGCCTTTTCCTTGAACAGCAGATGCAACAGCTACTTGTCGCATTTTTACTTCAATATCAGAAATGGGTGTTAAATTAAGATAGCCAACCATCCGCCCTGAGCGATCGTAATACGCCAAATGGTATTGGTCGTATTCTTTTGCTAAGTCCTCTGGATTGTATTGCATACCTAGTGGTTTACGCAATATATCATACCTAAGTGCAACGGCTTCATCGTATTCGGGTGTGCCAAATTCTATTCTAAGTATTTGATAATCTGTCATTTATTCGTTATCGGGCATAAAGTGATCAATGATTCTGTCTTCTTGTGCGGCTTCCGTTTCTTCATTGAGTCGAACGGTATGAGCGAAAGAGGTGTAAATAAAGTTTAAGTAACAAGGTACCAAGTAAAAAAGAAAAAAGAAATATAAAAAAAATAGCAATAAAGCCGTAAGCGCACTACCTAAGATGCTAAAGAGTAAGGCTAAAACACCAACTGCTATAAACATAGTAATGCCTAAAGAAATATTAAATAATAGCACCCATAAAAAATTCCAACCCATAAGTTTACGACTAGCTTCCATCGCGTTCCAGCCAGTTATGCCATAAAACCAAGTGACCAAATAAGACCACATATACAACGCTGAAAAGGCAGCAAAAAGGAGCAAAAAGAAAAAGTAAGAAATGCCAATTGTTGCAAATAATCTGCTAGGATCGGCTATTTCACCCATCATTTGTTGCGCCACCATTTCATAATACGCACCGCCTACTATGGCAAAATTGGGCAATAAACATACAATAGACAATAGTGTAACTAACGCAGAAGTCGCTAATAATCCTTTCCACCGCACTCTATAACCTTCAAAAAAATCGCCTAGTGTTACTTCTTTACCTTGGTCACTCAATTGAGCAGCATGTGCATAACCTGCCGGAATCGGCACGATTAGTGCCCAAATTGCGATCAAAACAAAGAAAATAAGCGCAAATATAAACATGACCATCGTACCTGAAGGTCCATTATTTGGTTCTAAAGACAAGCCACTAAATCCTGAAAAAGCAAGTAGAAGGCCAATTAGAATCAACGCAATATATACTGCAATAAACAAAATAAAAAACACAAAAGAAGCCAGTACAAACTGCGATACCCTTCGGTTGGTGACTTCAAATGCCTTAGACACAAATTGTAATAAAGGAAAGGTTTTTGGACGATCAATTGCTTCCTGTAGTTGAGTTGGTAATTCCATTTTTAATAAAATTTAAGATTTAAGCCGCTAAGGTTTCAAAAAAAAATGGAATTATCCCATTTTTTTTTGAATATTTGCCGCAAATAAAAATTTATGGATGAATTTCAAAACGATCATCCCCTCGATGCGGATATCAATATACACACGGATCATGAGCAATTGGAAGTATCGGATTTGGTTATAAAACACTGGTTTGAAATAGCAGGGTGGAGTACATTCTTAGGTTTCATGCTCTTTTTTATTGTTTTTACGATCATTTTGGCCTTTATGTTGGCCAGCCAAGATTACCTAGGCGTAGGTGCGCAGCCGGGGATTATTTTCTCGGTTATCACTACTTTGGTCATTATTTGCGGGTTCTATTATTGGCAAATGGGTAGCAAAATACGCTATGGACTCAGCAGATCCGAGACACACGAAATAGAACATGCTTTCAAATATCAGTTTTTGTTGTATCGATTTACTGGAATACTGACCATTTTATGTATCGTATTTGTCCTGGGATTGATGGGCTTTGTGTTTTATAATGCACTGAATCCGAGGTATAACTATTAATATAGGCTTACAAAGAGTACACTTCTATTTTGGGTGAGACTTTTTGAAATTTGCAAGTGGGTAACATTATTTTTATAGAGAAAAAGTGCACCTTTTTAAAATATAGGCTAGATAAATCTATGATTAGATCAATTTTTTTAGACAAATAAATAAAAAATGGACAATTTTGAATATAATTTAGAACCAGTAAGGGTATCTCCAATGATGAAAAAAAACTGGAAGCAGATTGCTTCTTGGGCTACTTTTTTTAGCATTATTGGATTTGTTGGCGTTTTTATACAATTGATTTATTTATTAATTGCAATTACATTTTTTTCTAGGGATAGAGGCGTTATTTCTTCGCATGTCGATTTTAATCCATTTATTTTTGGTGGGCTGTTAAGCTATAGTGTTATTGTGGTTGCGCTATTTTTTATCCATTTTTACCACCTAAAATTTGCAAACTTAATTCAAAAAGCCATACGAAGTAACGACCAAATTATTTTTGAAATGGCTTGGCGTAATTTGCGCAATCATTTTAGGTTATATGGGGTAGTCCTTATTTTGTATATCCTATTGCTTATGTTTGTTTTTTATATTGATGCTAACAGATTGATTGATTAATTATGAAAAAAATACTCTATTTATTCCTTCTTATTTGCGGTAATAGCGGTTTGCAATTACCCGCGCAAAAAATGATTCAAAACGGAGCATGGTGTGCGCATTATAATACACTGCCAAGTGCTTTTATTGCACCTTATGATACACGAAGTGATTCGATTGATATTATTAGAACAAGATTGGATTTAGACATTACAGATTTTACAAATTCGCGTATTAAGGGTGTTGCTACTCTTGAATTTGTGCCAAAAGTAACGGGAGTTAAGGCTTTGCGATTAGATTTATTAAAATTGACGGTAGATAGTGTGTTGGTCAATGGCCAAAGTATTAATTGGTCTTATAATGCACAAGTAATTGATATTCAATTTATTACACCAGTTAATCAAGGCCAAATTTACAATGTTAGAATTGTTTATGCTGGCAAACCACAGATTGATGCCTCTAATTGGGGTGGTTTTTATTGGCAAAGCGGTTTCGCTTATAATTTAGGGGTCGGTTTTGATGCAGATCCGCACAATTATGGTCGGGCATGGTTTCCTTGCTTTGATAATTTTGTAGAACGTTGTAGTTTTATCATGAATATTACCACACCAATTGACAAATATGCTTTTTGTAACGGTGTGTTGGAAGGCGATGCTGTATTGCCCAATAATAAACGGGTTCGTACATGGGCGATGGATGATCCTATTCCTTCTTACCTCGCTTGTGTGGCTGTTGGACCATTTGTATCTTATGAGCGTACTGTTCCTGGAGAATTGAATCCTATACCCGTTCAAATTGCCGTACCAGCCGCCGATACCAATAAATTAAAAGGTTCTTTCCTCCACCTGCCTGAAGCCGTTGCTGCATTCGAGCATTGGTATGGGCCATACCGTTGGGATAAAGTAGGCTATTCGATTGTGCCTTTCAATGCAGGAGCGATGGAACACGCCACCAATATTGCTTATATGCGCAGCGCCGTGGATGGTACCGTAAACAGCGAAACACTCATGGCACATGAATTGAGTCACCATTGGTGGGGCGATTTGGCTACTTGCTCTACCGCCGAAGATATGTGGCTGAATGAAGGTTGGGCTTCCTTTTCGGAACATTTGTTTTTGCAATGGGTATATGGCCAAGACCGCTATATACAAACTGTAGAATCCAATTTTTTGAATGTATTACAAACGACACACGTCAATGAAGGTGGTTATCGCGCCGTAAGTGGTATCCCGCATAGTATTACGTACGGCAGTCATGTCTATAATAAAGGTGCCGTGGTAGCGCATAATTTGCGTGGTTATTTGGGCGACTCCTTGTTCAGGATTGGTTTGCGGTCGGTCATGGATCAAACTCAAATGCAAGATTTTTCGAGTGAGGAATTTCGCGATAAACTGACTAATGCGACAGGTGTTGACATGACAGCATTTTTTGATAACTGGGTATTTGCGCCAGGTTTTATTGATTTTACGATAGATTCTTCTAAAATAGCAGCCACAGGAAATGACATTAAGGCAAGTGTATATGTAAAACAACGGTTGCGGGGAGCACCCAATTATTACACTAATGTGCCGCTGGAACTCACTTTTGAACTTGCGGATGGCACCTTGATGTATCGGCAAGGAATGGTGAGTGGTATTCAAGCAAAAGTTGATTTTGATTTTCCAGCCAATACACAACTTACGGGTAAAATATGGGTAAATACCCGCACTAAACTGACACAGGCGCGTGCTGTTGCAGAAAAAACGATCACTAATAATATCGTAAGTGTCGCATTTACGCCAGCAAAGTTGGATATAAAGGTAACTAGCCCTGTCACTGATCCGCTTAAATTTAGGGTAGAGCACCATTTTTCGATGCCCGATATTGATGGTACAGCCTTATTGCCCGGTTATCAATTGAGTAATCGGTTTTGGATCGTTGATGGTAATTTTCAAGATAATTTGCAGGGTATTATCACTTTCAATTACGATGGAAGGGGGCAACTAGACCAATTAGATCGGGAGTTATTCCTGTCCACCAGTTCGAAGGAAGACAGTATTCGCCTGATGTACCGTATTGGCCCTGGTGAAACGTGGATGGAACACCCTGCCTATACCAAAAACTATACGGGAAGCACCACCGATAGGTTTGGGCAATTGCGCACTTCGGTCATATTGCGCGGTGAATATGCGATCGCTAAAGGTCCATCTACGGTCAGCACGGATGAACCAAATGATTTTGATTTCGGAGGTAGTTTAAGTCCTAATCCGGCGCAAAGCATGGTAAAAATTTCAACTAAAACACCCTTTGGTCAAATACGTATTTTTGATATAACAGGGCGTTTAGTGCAGGAAATTGACCATCTTGATAGTACCAATTATGTGCTTGATATTCAAGATTTTACAAGTGGAAATTACACTATTTTAATCAATAATAAAAAAGGAAAATCAGCGGTATTCACCTTAATAAAGGCATAACGCGGATTCGGAAGTATGCAATGAATTTTTTATCAGGATTAGGTTTTTTTAAAAAAAAGTCACCGCTCAAAATTGAGCATTTCGATGATTGGTATTCTAGCGAACTAGATCGAGCAGTTGTCCTAGACATTTACTTGCCACCGGGTTTTAAAAAAGACGGAAAAACGACTTACCCTTTACTCGTTCTTAATGATGGGCAAGATTTGCCGCGTATGCAGTTTTTTCAGATATTGGAACAACTATATACCACCCAAGATGTACCGCCCTTTATTGCCGTTGGCATACATGCTAATGATGATAGAATGTACGAATATGGTACGGTGCGGCAAGTAGATTATAAAGGCAGAGGGAGTAAAGCACCGGCATTTAAGTCTTTTGTAATGAATGAGTTAATCCCGTTTTTACGCTATGAATACGGCGCGTCTTCCGATCCATCTGAATGTTTTTATGCGGGTTTTTCACTGGGTGGGTTATCTGCATTGGATATTGTTTGGTCTGAACCGGAAACTTTTAGTGGGGTAGGGGTATTTTCGGGTGCATTGTGGTGGCGTTGGTCGGACGTAGATCCAAACGACCCAGACGCAGACCGAATTATCCATGATATTATCCAATATGACACCCAAAAGCATAGGCCGAATGACCAGTTTTTTTGGTTTCAAGCCGGCACTAAAGATGAAGAAGATGATCGGAATAATAATGGCGTTATTGATGCTATAGATGATACAATAGCCTGTATTGAAACTATTTTGGGACGTGGTTACCACACGGATCAAGTACGGTATTTAGAAATAAAGGATGGTACGCATGATCCCAAAACGTGGGGACGCGCCATGCCAGATTTTTTAAATTGGATATTTAATAGGGTAGGAGGCGGACTAGAATAAAGCAATTTATTTACCTGTTTTTTAGTTCTGATTCAATCAAACGTAAGCTATACTCTAAGTCAATACGGCTTTTGTATTGTTTGGTTAATAGGAAAATACCAGCAATACAAGCGACTAAGGAGAAAATAAGTCCCAACACTGCACAAATGGCTAGCCATACATTTTGGTAAGCATAAGCGCAGAAAAAAGCAACCACCCAGCCCAAAACTGTGCAGCCAATCAACAAGTTAATCCGATTTCTTCGGTCATAGTCTTTTAGTCGATCGTGTGCTTGATCGTGTAATTCCAGCAAGTGTTCTGTGCTAAATTCTTTAGCACCAATGGATTCCAGCAGATGAAATTCATCATTTGCTTCCCGTTCTAATTGTTCAAATGTTGACATAATATTAGGTTAAATAATTACTTTTTTTCAGTTGTTGGCGTTGTTGTTGCATCAAAATTCATCTTGAATCCGATGCGTTGGTTGGGTTCGGGGGCATCGTCGTCATAGTCTTCCCAATTCGTGATTTCGCTAATAAAGGTCTCCAAGTGTCTTAAAATAAAAGGCACTTTTATTTCTTCTGGGCGATAAATAGCAATCGTTTTTGGCGGCTGTGGCTGTCCATATTTTTCAATAAATGGGTAATTTATTAACACCAAAACCTTTCCATTAAACAATTGCTGATACACTAAAGATCCATTTTGCTTGATTAAATCGCGCTTGATACCTGCTGCAACGGGTTCGCCCAAGCCACTGCCGCCTGCGCCCAAATTAAACACCACGGCCTCCAAATTCAGAATATCACCTCGGTGTTCCACTCTGCCCGCCAATCCCGATGTATCCGCTGCTGCTTGGAGTTGATCCATGATCCCTTGCCGCAATTCCGATAGCCATATTGCCCTGTAATTGGTTGTGTTTTGCAATATTTCGTGGTACCGTTGGACACGTTGGGTCAAGCCATTGTAATCTGTATCTATAAATGCCATAAATTTTTATAATAAGAATTGAAACTTTGCAAACGTACAAAACTATTTTATGATACTAAACCAATTATTGTGTTTATTGTTGATAGACCTACCAGTTTGGTTTACATTTTCTCTTCATTTTTACTTTATCATTCAATAATGACAAAATTAAACGCTATTTTAGCAACACTTTTTATCGTTTCAGCAGCATTTACGGCTTGTAAAAACGATCCCAAAACAACGGCTACTACCGCTCCCAAAGGGCCGGATACCCTCCAAATGGCACCTATACTTTCCGCGGATGGCGCTGCTACTTATACCGTAACGGATGGTACGGTTAATTGGTTGGGCAGCGACGCAACCAAAAGTCAACATAATGGTACAATTAAAGTAAAAAGTGGTGATTTTAAGGTAAAAGAAGGGCAAATACTCAGCGGAAAGGTCATATTGGACATGACCTCACTTACTGATTTGGATTTGACTGATGCCGGCAAAAAGGAGCGTTTAGAAGCGCATTTGAAAGCACCAGATTTTTTTGGTGTGAATCAATATCCAACCGCAGAGTTCACTATTGAGGAAGTACTGCCCAGTAAAATGCCCGAATTTAACGCCGTTGTAGTAGGTACCCTTAAAATGAAAGATAAAACAGGGAGTGTCAATATTCCAGTAAAAATGACCATTGAAAACAATGAAATAAATGTACAATCGGCTGCATTTATCCTCAACAGAACCCAATGGGGTGTTAATTTTGGTTCGAGTTTGGTGGAGAAAATAAAAGACAGGATGATTGACGATAATATTACTTTGAATATTAGCCTAAAAGCGAAAGCGCAGTAATTTAAAAGATAGATATTGCCACGGTGAAATTGGCTAAGGAATGAAATTTGTCTATCTTTGCGGGGTACAACGTACTCAAAATGAAGATAGTAAAAATTATTTCAATGATATGCGTACTCGTCTTTGGGGCTTCTTTTTATTGGGAAGCCCCAAAGCATGTATGTGATAACCCAGCATGGGGCTTTTTTGGCCACAAGCGTATCAATAGGATGGCAACGCTCACCTTGCCGCCCCAAATGATGGTCTTTTTTAAGCCCAATATCGACTATCTTACCGATCATGCTGCCGATCCCGATATGCGCCGATATGCAGTTAGTTGGGAAGCACCACGCCATTATATTGACTTAGACGAATACCAAGTCTCCGGTAAAGAAACTGAAGTGCTTTGGATTGATGCTTTGATGGGCAATTGCACGATTAAAGGTGTAGTAACGGCTGGCGATACCGTACAAATTTACAACAAATCTATATTGGATATTGCTTCAGAACAAGAAAAAAAGCAATGGCGGACTTATTTTTACAAAGAAGTGATGTATCGGTTCTCTTCTGAGGATAAAACATTGAATATTGATTCATTACGCGTCTTTTCCAATAAAAATGCGCTAAAAATTCCAAATGTATCTACTGCGTTCTTTACCGAAACCCTTTCTGCGCACGGTATTTTGCCCTGGAACCTGCAACAAATGCAAAAAAGACTCACCGAGGCTTTTCGGGTAAAAGACAGCAAGTTGATCTTGAAAATATGTGCAGATATTGGTCATTATATCGGCGATGCGCATGTTCCGCTGCATACTACTAGTAACTACAACGGTCAAAAATCCAATCAAGTAGGAATTCACGGTTTTTGGGAAAGCCGTATTCCCGAACTTTTTGCCGATGATCAATACGATTATTTGGTAGGTAAACCCGAATATATTGAAAAACCAGCGCCTTATTTTTGGAATGTAGTTTTTGAAAGTAACCGTTTAGTGGATAGTGTGCTTTCCATTGAATGGGCGCTTCGATCCACTATTTCTACAGATCGTCAGTTGTGTCCAGATACACGCCAAGGGGTGCAAGTACTCACACAATGCCGCGAGTTTGCAGCGGCTTACCAGACAAGGATGGGCGGCATGGTAGAACGCAGGATGTTGGAAGCCGTTCATGCCGTGGCTTCGTGTTGGTACACGGCTTGGCTGGATGCCGGATCGCCCGATTTGAGTAGAATGGACGGCGTATCGAGTGCCGTTGAGGAGGAAGATTTAAAGAAAAGTTTTGAAAACGGCAAAATTTTGGGGAGACCAGAGGAACATTAGAAACGAATAAACAATTCATCAATATGGCAAAGAGTAATAAAAATACAGGTGGCGGTTTTGTGTTTTCTACCGACCCTAATTTCCGATTTCAAAGCGACGAACCGGAAGAAGACAACGTGATTGCACCCGAAAAGCAAGCCCTTAGGATTTGGTTACAGCGGATTAAAGGCAATAAAGAAGCAACGATTATTAAGGGATATATCGGCTCTGATAGTGATTTGGAGGATATGGCCAAGACGCTCAAGAATAAGTGTGCTACTGGAGGAAATGCCAAAGATGGCGAGATCATATTGCAAGGCGACCACCGCGACAAAGTACTTAAATACCTTTTGGATAAAGGCTTTTCCAATACCAAAAAGGCAGGAGGGTAGGGCGGCCTGCCTTTTATTTGCTCCTGTACCTAAAATTAATATTTACTAATACATTGATTTCCAATTTGTTGCGATAAATATTTTTCCTACTTCGTTATTTACTTTTATGTTTAGAACTTCTTCGCTACCTTTGTAGCAGTTTTAATTTTTAATACACTCATGAAAAGTTTATACGTGAAGCAGGCCATGCCTGCGCTTCTAGTTTTATTGCTTTGCGCCGTTTTCCATTTTGGAACTTTTGCGCAGTTGGCTACTTGGGAATTAAGTGCCTCTGCGGGCAGCCAAGTCTCCAACCCTACAACAACCACTAATGTAAATATCAATCCCGGTATTTTACAGCGTGGTGCTGGTGTAGTTGCCTCTGCTGCTGGAGGATCTATCAACTCAAATATGTGGTTCAATACTGCTGTAGCTACAACACTAGCGCAAGCAATTACCAATAATGAGTATTACGAATTCACCTTGCCTATTAAGGCTTGTTCCAGCGCTGATATTACGAATGTTCAAATTGTATTACGCGCCTCTGGTACTGGACCTGCAAATGCAACGCTCAGGAGTAGTTTGGATGGCTTCACGGCTGATTTAGGTACTGCGGTTGTACCAACTACGGCTCAGCCCCCATTCACATTTACAGTAGGTGCAACTAATGCAACAGGTACAGTTACCTTTCGACTATACGGTTGGGGTGGTGCCGCAAGCGGTGGAACACCAGGCACAGGCGGTACGATGCGCATTGGTACGTCTGTTGTTTCTACGGATAATGATTTGATTATCAACGGTACAACAACCACATTCACGCCGCCTTCCTCAGCGGGGATTTCAGGTTCGGGTATATTTTGTGGATCTGTAAATATTTCATCCGTACCAGTTGCGGTGGCTATTACAGGAGGTACAAGTCCTTATACTGTAGTGCTTTCAGATGGGGCAACTAATTTTACAGTAACGAATTACGTTTCTAATACGCCTATTTCACAAGTCATTACTACTTCTAAAACTTATACGTTGGTTTCCGTAACCGATGCTAATGGTTGCGCGGGTACAGGACTGACGGGTTCGGCGGTAGTGCAGGTTTCTACTGGGTTGGCTATATCCAGCCCTGTGGTAACGCAACCTACTTGTGCTGCACCCAATTCAG
Organism: Chitinophagales bacterium; assembly: GCA_043764095.1. Lineage (GTDB taxonomy): Bacteria > Bacteroidota > Bacteroidia > Chitinophagales > Saprospiraceae > M3007. The sequence goes on along the minus strand of JAYUKX010000194.1, from coordinate 15,939 downwards.
GGGCTATTGATATTACACCAACGGGTGGTATTGCACCTTATATATATGGATGGAGCAATGGCCAGGCAACGCAAGATATTGCTGGCCTCTCTGCTGGTACTTATACTGTAGTGTTAAGTGATGCTGCAAACTGTTCTGTGACACAATCCTTTACGATAAATGCACCAACAGGTTGCGGCGATCCATGTGCAGGTTTTAATGTAAATGTTGCTGCTGCCAATCAGTTTTGTGTGTTTTTTGGTATGGTGCAAGCTACAGCAACAGGGGGGGCAGCACCGTATTCATACAATTTAACTGGGCCAAGCAATTATAATGTCACCAATACAACGGGTACATTCTCAGGTTTGGTAGCGGGTACTTATGCGCTTTCAGTAACAGATGGCACTACACCTACCGCATGTACATTTACCAATAATAATATTAGCATATTATTAATACCAGATACTAACCCGCCAACAATTACTTGCCCAGCGGGACTTACATTATCTTGTGCCAGCAGCGCTTTACCGCCTTCATTACCATTTACAGGTACGGCTACGGATGACTGTATTCCACCAGCCCCAACGGTTACTTTTGTAGGGGATGCGATTAGCAACCAAACTTGCGCCAACCGTTATTTAGTTACCCGTACTTATAGGGCAACTGACGCAGCAGGTAATTCCGCAACTTGCGCACAACTTATCTCTATAAACGACCAAACACCACCAACAGTCACTTGCCCTGGTGGCGTTACTGTTTCTTGTGCTACTGCTGTTCCTGCGCCTAATACTGGTGCAATAGTAAGCAGTGATAATTGTGGAGGTACTGTAACGATCACAACTTCGGATGCTATTACAGGCCAAACTTGCCCTAATCGCTACACGATCAATCGTTCTTATACAGCAACTGATATTTGTTTGAATGCAACTAACTGTATTCAAGTAATTTCAGTTAACGACCAAACCGCACCCACATTCAACGAGTCGCCGCTACCGAGTAGCATGAATATGACTTGTACAGACAACCTGCCTTTGCCAGCGCAATTGACTGGTACTGATAACTGTGTTGGTGGTTCTATTCCTAATGTGATTTGGATCAATGAGTTCCACTACGATAATGACCTAGTGGATGTCGGCGAATTTGTAGAAGTTGCAGGTACAGCAGGTCTTAATCTTGCGAATTACGAAATCATTCTATACAATGGCAATGGTGGCGTTGTATATGATACGGATGCCTTAACGGGTACAATTGACGATGAAGGCAACGGTTTTGGTGCGGTTTCATTGTCATATCCTTCCAACGGTATTCAAAATGGTGCGCCTGATGGTATTGCATTGCGCCGTATTTCTGATAATATGGTATTGCAATTTATCAGTTATGAAGGTGTGTTCCAAGCGACTAATGGCCCGGCAAATATGAGCTTCTCAACGGACATCGGTGTTGCTGAATTAGGTGCTGATCCAATTGGTGGTTCCCTTCACTTAACGGGTTCAGGTACTACTGCCGCTAGTTTCACATGGTCGCTTACTAACAACGACTCTCCTGGTACTTTAAATCCAGGTCAGACGATTACAACTTTACCAGCATCCATCCCTGCTACGTTTAGTCAGACTTCTGTACCGGGTCAATGTGCAGGTTCTTTGGTGGTAACGCGTACATGGACAGTTACTGACGCATGTGGCAATTCACGGACGCATACGCAAGTGATCAACCTCAGCGATGCTACACCGCCAGTATTGACACCTGCTCCCGCAAATATTACGCTTTCTTGTAACGATGTTGTGCCAACAGCGCCAACCGTAATTGCAACAGACGCTTGTGATCCAGCAGGTATTGTAACTGGCGCAGTTTGGATCAACGAAATCCACTACGATAATGTAGGTATTGATATGGGCGAATTTGTAGAGATTGCTGGCCGAGCAGGTGTGAATCTCGCTGGATGGTCATTGGTACTTTACAATGGTGCTGGTGGAGGATCGTATAATAGTGTAAACTTGACGGGTGTAATTCCTAACCAAAGCAATGGTTTTGGTACAATTTCATTCGCGTATCCCGATAATACAGTACAAAATGGTGCTCCTGATGGCATCGCACTCGTCAATGGCGGCACTGTTATTCAGTTCCTAAGTTATGAAGGTGCATTTACAGCAGTAGGTGGCGCAGCCAATGGTTTGTTGTCCACTGATATTGGTGTTGCAGAAGCAGGTACTGAGCCACTTGGCCAATCCTTACGCCTGTCTGGCAATGGTGCGACGTATGCAGCCTTTACTTGGAATGGACCATCGGCGGCTAATCCAGCCACGCCAGGTCAAGTCAATCAAGGCCAAACATTCCCGCCACAGCCTCCCGTAGGTTTGCCGGTTACTTTTACTGAGGTAACGTCACCACCGTCACCTACTTGTCCATTCAACCGCACGATTACGCGTACATGGAGCGCAACAGACGCATGTGGAAATACAGGCGTAAATACACAAGTAATTACTATTCAAGATATTACACCACCAGTTGTAAATTGTCAACCTTTAACATTGACTTTGCCTATAACTGGTTCTATCAGTATAACACAAGCAAATATAACATTCACAGCAACGGATAATTGTACTTCAACGGCCTCATTAACGGTATTGCCAAATAGTGCAACTTATACCTGTTTGGATGAAGGAAAGACCCGCACTTTTGTTGTATCGGTGCGTGACCAATGTGGCAATGTGGGTACTTGTAATGCGCAAGTTACAATCAATCCGTTCCCTCGTTGTACGCCAAAAATCTTGATTGTTGATCCATGTGTTTGTAAAAACAACGCAACCACAACTGAAAATGGTCAGTTTGGCGAACGTTTAAAAATTGAATCCATTTCAGGATTTACGTGGACAGTAACCGCCGTTACAGGTTTGTTCACTGCGACTAGTACACCTCCGCCGTCGGCACCAACACCTATTGCAATCGGAAGTACATTTACTGAAATCCCCGTTGGAAGCGGCGATTATTTCCTCAATGGTGTGCACGTAGATGCGATTGGATACAATATTTCAGTCAGTAACGGTGCGGTCACTTTGAGTATTGGTAACTCTTGTCAATATCCTAATGCCGTCATTACTTCTGATTTGAGTGGCCCATTCTGCTTATATTCGGATGCAGTTACCTTGACGGGTACACCTGGCGATGCGAATATCATTTCACAAGGTTTTACAGTTAATGGTGTTCCTGCAACGGTATTTAATCCAGGAGCAGGTGTCGGTAATTATGTTATTATTTATACCGTAGATGGTGGTGTTCCTAAAGCAAATGGTGCAAACGACCCAGGTTGTATTCAAACGGTTACTAAACTTGTTCAAGTGATTGCTACGCCTTCAACGATTGCTTGTAACAACCTTGTTATCGTATCCTTGGATGAAGATTGTTCAACGCTTGTTGATCCCGATATGATTTTAGAAGGCACTTATGGCTGTTTTGACGATTATGAAGTAAAAATTACGGGAATTAGCGGTCTGCCCAATTATGGAAGTACCGTAACAGGTGCGAATATTGGCCAAACATTAAAAGCGACCGTGAAGCATTTAGTGAGCGGTAACACTTGTTGGGGCTTAATTAAAGTAGAAGATAAATTAGCACCAACAATCACCTGCCAAGACTATAATGTTTCTTGCGCCGAAACGAATCTTGAGCCAAGTTTCCTTGCTGGTACACTCGGCATCGGTATTGCATTCCCAACGGCGGTGGACAATTGTACGGGTAATGTAACACGTTCTTTCAACGATGTTTGGACGGATTTAGACTGCCCAGCCTCTCCAACTGCACCTAATATTACTGGAAGAGTAACACGTTCATGGTTGGTATCGGATGCTAGCGGCAATACGGCTACTTGTGTTCAAACGATCAATATTATCGGTGCTCGTATTGGCGAGGTAAAATTCCCAACGGATAAAGAGATCAGTTGCTCCTCAACAGGAGGTACAACACCAGCAACAACTGGTGCGCCATTTATTACATTTACGTATCCTTCTGGCGTACGTACCTATACGATTTCGCCCAATGCCAATTACTGCGAATTGCAAACGGCTTATGTGGACGAATTGCTTCCAGTATGCGACGGTACGCATAAGATACTACGTACTTGGACGGCTTATGATTGGTGTACACCCACTTCTGCTACGCCTCCGGCTACTAATCCACAATATTTTATCCAAGTGATTAAAGTAGTGGACGAAGCAGGCCCGACTTATGTATGTCCTGCTAACTTGACGGTTTCGACCAATACCAACGGTTGTTGCGCAATAGTAGATCTGCCAAGTGTAATTATGAGTGATAATTGCTCTCGCATTAATAATGTCGCTGCTCAGATTACAGCAAGAGACCAGTTCACTAATGCAGTTATTGGTACTTATGACGTGTCAGGTATTTTGACGACCTTCTCTGGTAATAATCTTTGGATTCCTGATACTTTGGCCGACTTTGGCTTCACTTCTTGTTTGCCTCTGGGCACGCACAGTGTTGTATATCGCGCTGAGGACGATTGCGGTAATACGAGGACTTGTTCATTTACGCTAAAAGTGGAAGACGAAACGCTTCCAGTTCCGGTTTGTGACCAAGTGACACAAGTTTCTTTAGGACTTAATGGTTCAATTGAGGTACTTGCGGAGTCTTTGGATAATGGTTCTTATGATAATTGTAGCGACCAAGTTTACTTTAAAGCGCGTAGGATGAATAGCAGTTCTTGTCAATCCAATGGTTCGTTCTTCGAAGAGGTAAAATTCTGCTGCTCCGATATAAATAATACGGTTCAAGTAGTTTTGCGTGTGTATGATGTGAATCCAGGTAATGGTTCTGTTTCGACTACTTCGTTTGAAGGCCATTTCAATGATTGTATGGTAACTGTATTGGTGGAAGATAAAATTAAACCAACCTGTACTGCACCTGCTAATGTAACAGTTTCTTGCGAAGCATTTGATCCCTCTTTGTGGGCTTATGGTCAGCCTACGAAGTTTGACAACTGTTCTAACCCAACGATTACCAATACGATAGTGCTGACCCAGTTTGATTCGATTTGTAATAAAGGCACTATCACCCGCCGTTGGGCAGTAGTAGATGCTTCCGGTAATTCTGGTCAATGCTCACAACGAATTGTTGTGACAGAAAATCAAAACTACTGGGTGAAATTCCCTGCGGATCGTTTGGTTTCTACCTGCGATGGCACAGGCGTTTATGGTGCACCTGAATACTATGGTGAAGATTGTGAATTACTTGCAACTTCTTACACCGACGAATTCTTTACGGTAATTCCAGATGCTTGTTTCAAAATCGAGCGTACTTGGCACGTGATTAACTGGTGTAAATATGATGCGAATCTACCGATAAGTAGCCTGCTCAATGTTTATGTGCCAAACCCAAATCCTAATAATACGACTAACCATCCGACCAACTTGCCGGGTGTAACAGTGTCACCATGCGGTACTACAGTCAATGGCTGGGTACCAACATCCGTGAGGATTAACCCAACTGATCCACAGCCAACCAACTATTGCACGTTCTGGAGGCAGGATGCAAATAGCTATACTTACAAGCAAATTATCAAGGTATTTGATACCCAAGATCCGGTAGCTCAGTGTCCGTCGTCTCGGGTTACATTCTGCGATTTAAGTACGAATGATGGCCAGTTCTATAATGCTGTGCAGTATTGGGATCCGACCGTTGGTAGCCACGACCTTTGCGAAGGGGAAGCCAATATCGAAATGACTGCAACAGACGCTTGCTCTGGAGCCAACCTTTCTTTCCGTTACCTATTGTTCCTTGATATGGATAGTAATGGTTCTATGGAAACGGTAATTAATAGCGTGAATCCTCCGGGCTTCAATAATATCAATTACAACAACATCAATAATGTAAACTATACGGGTGGTACACCTTGGCAGTTCGATTTCCGTCCAGTTGCTAATGACCGCAAATGGGGCTGGGGTATTCAGACAGACGCAGCAAGTGGCAACAGCCGCACCGCACGTGTACGTTGGTTCAACCAAGCAAACAACCCAGCATCGGGTGCAGTACCACAATTACCTTATGGTTCGCACAAGATCAAATGGTTTATTGAAGATGGTTGCGGTAACGAAACGGTTTGCGAGTATATTATCATAGTAAAAGATTGCAAGAAGCCAACGGTTGTTTGTATCAACGGTCTTTCTGTCAACTTGATGAACATTGCTGGTGGTATGATCCAGTTGTGGGCAAGTGATTTCTTACAATACACAGAAGACAACTGCACACCATCTACTAAGATCAAAATTGGTATCCGTCGCAAAGGCGTTGCTGATGGCTTGGGAGCAACAACAGGTTTCCCTAAAAACGCAGATGGTACTCCACAAACAGGTGTATCATTTACCTGCGCTGATTTGGGTACTCAACTGGTTGAATTGTGGGGTCTTGACCTTGCGGGTAACGAAGACTACTGCGAAACTTATGTATTGATTCAGGATAATGCAGGTGTTTGTGTCGGTAGTCCAGCAATCATTGCAGGCGCTTTGAAAACCGAAGCATCACAAGGTGTTGAAGATGCTAATATTGAGTTAGATGGCTCTAGCAATGGTACTCCAATATTTAAAGAAGTCTTCTCCAATGTAAGTGGTAATTATATGTTCTCTAATGCATTGCCATTCGCTGCTAATGCAACGGTAACACCAACATTGGAATTAGATCCATTGAACGGTGTAAATACATGGGATTTGATCTTGATGAGCCGCCATATCCTTGGTTTAGAGCCATTAAATACACCTTATAAATTGATCTCTGCTGACGTAAACAAATCAGGTACAGTAACAACATTCGATATCGTTGAAGCGCGTAAATTGATCCTTGGTACTTATACAAAACTTCCAGCGAACTCTAGTTGGCGCTTTGTTGACAAGTCACAAGTGTTCACCAACCCAGCAAATCCATTTGCTGATGTGATCCGCGAGAACTTGTCTATTGCAAATCTCCAAACTAATAACTTTAATTCTGGCGACTTCGTTGCTGCCAAGATTGGTGACGTTGATGGAAATGCTACGCCAAATGGGTTGGTTTCATCAGACGATCGTACTGCTGGTACATTGTTATTTGATGTTCAAGATCGTGTAGTGAAAGTAGGCGAAACATTCACTGTTAACTTCAAAGCGGCAGATAAAGCAGATGGTTACCAGTTTACGATGAACTTGAATGGGCTTGAAGTAGCAGACATCCTCCCAGGCGAGAAAATGTCAACGGATAATTTTGCTACATTTACCTCGACTTCGCTCGGTGGACAAGCCATCACAACATCTGTTGATGGTTCTAACGGCGAATTCGCAGTTACATTCCGCGCTACGGCAAACGGTCAATTGAGCCAGATGATCAATGTATCAAGTTGCATTACTAAAGCTGTAGCCTTCACCTCGGCTACGCTCGGTGACAATGGTGGTAATAAATTAGCAGTCGCTTTCCGTTTCAACAACGGTACAACAAGCACCATTGCAGGAGTAGGTTTCGAATTGTACCAAAACGCACCAAACCCATTCGTAAACAAAACATTCGTAGGTTTCCATCTCCCAGAGGCTACATCTGCTACATTGTCAGTTTATGATGAGACAGGTCGCGTGTTGTACACCACGACTGGCGATTTCGGTAAAGGTTACAATGCCATCGCATTGGATCGTACTACTTTGAACGCTAATGGTGTGCTCTACTACAAATTAGAGACTGCTACACACAGCGCAACTAAGAAGATGATTCAAACAGCGAAATAAAGCAATGATCTAAGTTTTTACTTAGTTCCAATAAAACAAACGGCGCGACAGGTAACACTGTTCGCGCCGTTTGTTTTTACTTTTAAGAATTAGTAAAAATTATAAGTAACTATACCTTGAAAAAACTTAATATTGGCTTTTCAATCTTTTTATTTTATACTGCCCTACCTTTGTTGCGTTTATTTAATCGTTTTAAATTCGTATTTAATTTTGTGGAATAAGTTTGGTAATCGTATTTTAAAATTACATATTTTTAGTTTTAAATGTCGCTTTCTACAAAATTAATTCCATAGTTTTTGTTTTTTATAATTTAATGATTTACAAGTAGTTAGACGATTTTCTTAATTTTCTTGTAGTCTATTAGAATATTTACATGTGCTCAAGCAACAGGTTTGTTTGCAGCACTTAATCTTTATTGCCTTTTTTAAAAATTGCAGTTTCTTATGAAAAGAATGTACACTTTATTTCCAATGCAAAACCGCATAAACCCATCGAGATCGATATTGGGTATATGGGTGGTTTTGTTGTTTCTAATGAGTTCGGTCGCCATGTTTGGCCAAACTTTTACACAATGGGATTTCAACTCTGTGCCGCCTGATGCCAATACAGGCACTGGTTTACTCACGCCTAGTTTAGGTGCTGGAACGTTAAGTTTGGCTGGCGGCACCACCTCTTCTTTTGCCTCAGGCGATTCTAATGGAGGAAGTTCCGATCCCGCCACTGGCGACGACTCAGGACTGAATCTTACCACTTTTGCACTTCAAGGTACAGAAGACAAAATGCGTGGTGTACAGTTTTTTGTGAGCACAGTGGGCAAACAAAATATTGTTATCACTTGGGATCAACGCCACAGTAATACTTCCCCTCGCCATGTACAGTTTCAATATACTACAAATGGTACAACATGGACAGATTTTGGCGCACCTCTAGTTGGAACGCCCGGCGATACGTGGTTTAACGGAAGAACAATAGATTTATCGTCTATTACAGCAGTGAATAATAATGCTAATTTTGGGTATCGTTTTGTTGCCACTTTTGAACCTTCAACAACGAGTTATATTGCATCTACAGGTACTTCAACTTATAGTGCTGGTGGTACTTGGCGTTTTGATATGGTGTCGGTATCTGGTAGTAATGTAGTCGTTCCAACTGTAAATCTCTCTGTAAGCACCAATACGGCATCAGAAGCGGCGGCAACAGTTGTTACTGTTACGGCAACCGCTTCAAGTGCGGTTACAGGTAATCAAAGTGTAGTATTGGCTGTTACTGGTATAGATATAACAGCGGGAGATTTTACATTGAGCAATACCACGATTACAATTCCTGATGGAGCAACCACGGGTTCTGTAACATTTACGGTAATTGATGATATTTTAGTTGAAAACGCAGAAACCGCTGTTTTAACCATCAGTACCCCTACTTCGGGTATCACATTGGGTAGTGTACTTACACAAAACGTTGCTATTACTGATAATGATGTGCCTGTTTTGCCAACGGTAAATCTTTCAGTAAGTACAAATACGGCATCGGAAGCAGCGGCAACAGTTGTTACGGTTACTGCTACGGCATCTGATACGGTGTTCGGTAATCAATCTGTAAATTTAGCAGTAACAGGTACAAATATTACGGTTGGCGATTACTCATTGAGTAATGCCGTGATTACCATTCCTGATGGAGCAACTACGGGTTCTGTTACGTTTACGGTGATTGATGATATACTTATAGAAAGTGTAGAGACTGCCATATTGACGATCAGCGCGCCTACTGCTGGTATTCAATTAGGTACTACCATCAGCCAAAATATTGCGATCACAGATAACGATGTACCACCTACGGTTAATTTAACGGTAAGTGCAAATGCGGGTTCGGAAGCCGCTGCTACTTCGATTACCGTTACGGCTACGTCATCTGCTGCTGTTGCAGGAAACCAAACAGTAACTTTGGGTATTACTGGCGCGGGTATCACAACAGGCGATTATTGGTTGACGAGTGCTACGATCACTATTTTGAGTGGGCAAACAACGGGTAGTGTAACATTTGTTATAGCGGATGATGCAGTTCCTGAACCAACTGAAACAGCCACGCTTACGATTGGATCGCCTTCGGCTGGACTAGTATTGGGTAATTCAATCACACAAAACGTCGTTATCACGAATAATACGTGTAGTTTTTTAAATAGGATAGGAAGTGTATTAAGTACAAATGGTGCTGAAATACCCGCGTATGATCCTGCCAGCAGACGCTTATTCACAGTAGCAGGTGCTGTCGCTGAGGTTTTTACAGTAAGTAATACAGGTGCTTTGACGCTGGTGGGTAGTTTGCCTTTTGGTTTTACTGCACCGGCTGGTACAAATGTGTTGCCCAATAGCGTAGGTGTAAAAAATGGCATTGTTGCTGTTTCCTATGCGCTAGTCACTGCTGCCACGAATGCACAACAAGCAGGACGCGTAAGTTTTTATTCTGCGGCTACTGGCGCATTCCTTAACTCCGTGACCGTTGGTTTTTTACCTGATATGTTGGCATTTACGCCAGATGGTACTAGGGTTTTAACTGCTGACGAAGGTGAGCCAAATAGTTATGGACAAGCCACTTCGTTTGATCCAGAAGGCTCTGTTAGTATTATCAATATTGCAAATGGTGTTGCCAATGCAACTGTTCAAATCGTTGGTTTTACGACATTTAATGCTCAAGTTGCTACATTACGTGCAGCAGGTGTTCGTATTTATGGCCCTGGCGCGACTGTTGCGCAAGATTTTGAGCCAGAATATATTGCTTTTGCACCGGATGGCTTAACCGCACGCATCACATTGCAGGAAAATAATGCTGTAGCGGTATTGGATATTGCTTCGGCTACTTTTACCAATATTTTGCCATTAGGACTTAAAAATCATAATTTGGCGGGTAATGGTATGGATGCGAGTGACCGCGATCTTACTTCTTCAACAGGAAGGATTAATATCCAAAACTGGCCAGTATCGGGTATGTACCAACCAGATGCGATTGCGTCATATACCGTTGGTGGTCAAACCTATTATGTAACAGCTAATGAAGGTGATGCACGTGACTATACAGGTTTTGCAGAGGAATTACGCGTTGGTGCTGCTGGTTATCTTTTAGATCCAACCATTTTCCCTAACGCAGCAACATTAAAACTGAATGCTAATCTAGGTCGTTTGACATCAACAAGTGCTTCTGGCGATACAGATGGCGATGGCGATTTTGATGTGATTCAAGTATTAGGTGCGCGCTCTTTCTCTATTTGGAACTCAGCGGGTACTTTGGTGTACGATAGCGGTGATAGATTTGAGCAAATTACAGCCGTTAGAGTACCATCCGTATTCAATTCTGATGGTTTGGCTGCCGGATTTGATACTCGTAGCGACAATAAAGGCCCAGAGCCAGAAGGTGTTGCAATAGGCGTTATTAATAATGTGCCTTATGCATTTATCGGTTTAGAGCGCACAGGTGATATAATGGTTTATGATATCACAAATCCTGCGGCTCCTGTTTTTGTTCAATATATTAATACGCCAGAAGATTTAGGTGTAGAAGGTATTATTTTTGTTTCTGGAGATCAAAGTCCAACAGGTAATGCTTTAGTAATCGTAACGGCAGAGGTCAGCAGAACTATTTCAGTTTATGAAATCGGTATCCCTGATGTGAATATTGCAGTGACAGAAACATCTGGTATTGCCAATAACGATGGCGTTATTTGTGCAGGTGCATCGGCTACTTTGACAACAGGTTGCTCTGTTTTTGGCAATTTAAGCGGTAGTCAAGAAGTTCCGGCCAATGCTTCGGCTGGTAGAGGTAGCGTAAGTGGTGTTTTCAATAACACGACGAATACCTTAAATTTGAATATTTCATTCAGTGGTCTTAGTGCGGCAGTTACCGTTTCGCATATACATAATGCAGCCGCTGGTGCTAATGGCCCGGTTATTATTGACCTTATCCCAAGCATTATTACAGCAGGTGTTACATCTGGTAATGTAAGAGGTACAGTAACCCTTACGGCTGCACAAGCAACAGAATTATTGGCTGGAAGGCTTTATGTTAATATCCATACCACTGCTTTCCCAGGTGGTGAGTTGAGGGCGCAATTAACAGCAGTATGTATCCCTAATCTCACATATTCGTGGTCAACGGGTGCAGCAACAGCGGCAACAACAGTAACTAATTCAGGTGTTTATACCGTGACTGTCACCAATGCGAATGGTTGTACATCTACCGCAACAACATCTATAACGGTTAATCCACTTCCAACTGCATTTGCAGTAACAGGTGGCGGTGATCGTTGTGCGGCTGATGGCGGTCTTCCCGTAGGACTTGCTGGTTCAGTAGTTGGAGTGAATTACCAATTGCTGTTCAATGGGAATAATTTGGGCGCGTCTGTAGCAGGCACAGGTGCTGCAATTGCTTTTCCTGTACAATTAGCAGTTGGTAGTTATACAGTGGTTGCTACTAGCACTGCAACAGGATGTACTGCAACCATGACAGGTGCTGCGTCAATTAACGTTGTCAATTGTGCTACTTCTATTTCTGATCCTTGTGTATGTTTAAACAACGCTACTACTTTAACTGATGGACAATTTGGCGAGACGATTGTAGTGAATGCTCCAGCTGGACAAACATGGACAGTAAGTGCTGTTTCTGGCTTGTTTAGCAATTTGAGCCAAGCGCCGCCATCTGCACCAACGCCAATTACGATTGGCACAGTACTAACAGCAGCAGGCACAACATATACTTTAAATGGTCGTCATATTGACGCATTAGGATATACCGTTTCGGTAACCAATGGACGCGGCACAACGTTGACTATTGGCAATGCTTGCCAATATCCAAATCCTGCGATTACAACGGATCTAAGTACTGCATTTTGTATCAATTCGGCTGCAATTACCTTAGCAGGAACGCCAGGTGATGCCAATATTGTTGCGCAAGGCTTTACGGTAAATGGTGTAGCGGCTACACAATTCAACCCAAGTGCTGGTGTAGGTCAATACACCATTGTTTATACTGTAAATGGTGGCGTACCCAAAGCAAGTGGTGCGAATGACCCTGGTTGTATCCAGAGCGTTTCCAAAATTGTTCAAGTGGTTGCTACACCATCTGCAATTACTTGTAATGATTTGGTTCAATTGTCTTTGGACTTGGATTGCTCGGTCGTTGTTAATCCAGATATGGTTTTAGAAGGCACTTACGCTTGTTTTGATGATTATCAGGTAAAAATTACCGGTCAAACAGGTGTACCTAATTATGGTAATACTTTGACAGGTGCAAATATTGGTCAAACCTTGAAAGCAACCGTTAAACACTTGGTAAGTGGTAATACTTGCTGGGGCTTAATCAAGGTAGAAGATAAATTGGCGCCAACGATTACTTGCGAAACGATCAATATCTCTTGTGCAGAAACGAACGTGACACCTGCTTATCTTGCAGGCACACTTGGTATTACTGCTGCAATTCCAACCGCTAGCGATAATTGTAGCAGCGTTACCCGTACTTATACTGATCTTTGGACAGATTTGGATTGCCCAGCGTCTCCAACTGCAACTAGTATTACAGGTCGTATCATCCGTACTTGGGTGGTATCGGATGCTAGTGGAAATACCGCATCTTGCACTCAAGCGATCAATGTAATTGGTACACGTATCAGTGGTGTTAATTTCCCTGCCGATGCGATAGTTGCTTGTTCGGCTAATGCAAGCACTAGCCCTGCGGTAACTGGCGCACCTTATATTACTTTTGTTTATCCTTCTGGTCCAAGGAATTATACGATTTGGCCGAATGCTAATTATTGTGAATTAGAAACTGTTTATGCCGATCAAGTGCTTCCAGTTTGTGATGGAACGTATAAGATTTTACGTACTTGGACGGCTTATGACTGGTGTACACCAACATCGCCATTCGCACCCAACGCCAATCCTGCTTACTTTGTCCAATTGATAAAAGTATTAGACGAAACAGGACCAGCCTTTGCTTGTCCTGAAAACTTAACGGTTTCTACGGGTTCAAATAATTGCTGCGCGGTGACGGATTTGCCGAATGCGATCATTACCGATAATTGCTCACGTATCAATAGTATTGCTGCTCAAATTACAGGAATTGATCCTTATACGGGTAGTGTAATTGGTACATTTGATGTTGGTGGCACATTGACTACTTTTGCTGGTAACAACCTTTGGACATCTGATACACTGGGTAACTGGGGCTTTACACCTTGTTTGCCGATTGGTACACATATTGTCCGTTATACCGTAGAAGATAATTGCGGCAACGAATCCTCTTGTACTTTCAATTTAACAATTGAAGATCAAGTGCCGCCAGTAGTCGTAGCAGATGACTTTACACAAACTTCATTAGGCCTCGACGGTATGGTGTTTGTAAATGCCTCCTCTTTTGATAATGGTTCTTATGACAACTGTGGCCCTGTTTATTTCAAGGCGCGCCGTATGAATGCTAACCCAGTTCAAACAAACACTTTGGTGCATGACCAAGTTAAGTTTGCTTGCTCTGATATCGGCACTACGGTACAAGTTGTATTCCGTGTTTATGACGTTGATCCAGGCGCAGGTTCAAAAGAACTTGATTTCTTAGAAGGTCATTACGACGAGGCAATGGTCAATGTATTGGTAGAAGATAAAATCAAACCAACTTGTACTGCTCCGGCTAATGTAACTGTTTCTTGCGAAGCATTTGACCCATCTTTATGGGCTTATGGCCAAGCAACGGCTACCGACAATTGTACTAACCCAACCATTACGGGTACAGTAGTATTGACCCAATTCGACTCACTTTGTAACAAAGGTACCATCACACGCCGTTGGACGGTTGTGGACGCAGCAGGCAATAGCAGCCAGTGCTCACAACGCGTTGTTGTCACTTACAACCAAAACTACTGGGTGAAGTTCCCTGCGGATCGTTTGGTTTCTACTTGCGACGGAACAACTGCTTACGGTGCACCTGAATTCTACGGTGAAGATTGCGAATTGCTTGCTACTTCTTACACAGACGAATTCTTCACTGTAATTCCTGATGCTTGTTTCAAAATCGAGCGTACTTGGCGCGTGATTAACTGGTGTACGTACAATCCTAATAATCCAATTTGTCAGTATGTACCAAACCCGAACCCTAACAATACCACGAACCACCCGACGAACTTGCCAGGTGTAACGGTTTCTGCACCGGGTACAACTCTTGCTGGTTGGGTTCCAACAACAGTAAGGATCAACCCAACTGATCCACAACCAACTAATTATTCTACATTCTGGAATAAGGAGACGAACTGCTACACGTACAAACAGATCATCAAAGTATTTGATACACAAGATCCAGTTGTTCAGTGCCCAGCATCTCCAGTTGATTTCTGCGACTATAGCTTAAATGACGCTCAGTTCTACAATGCAACGCAGTATTGGGATAATATAGTAGGTAGCCATGACCTTTGCGAAGGTGATGCAAATATTGAAATGACTGCAACAGACGCTTGCTCTGGCGCAAACCTTTCTTTCCGCTACTTATTGTTCCTTGACCTTGACAATAACGGTTCTATGGAGTCTGTAATTAATAGCGTAAACCCTCCTGGTTTCAACAACATTAATTACAACAATATCAACAATGCAAACTTCGCAGGTGGTACACCATGGCAGTTCGACTTCCGTCCAGTTGCAGGTGACCGCAAATGGGGTTTTGGTCTTCAACTAGACGCTCCAAATGGTAACAGCCGCACAGCACGTGTACGTTGGTTCAACCAAGCAAATAACCCAGCAGCAGGTGCAGTACCACAATTGCCATACGGAACACACAAAATCAAGTGGTTCGTTGAAGATGGTTGCGGTAACGAAACTGTTTGCGAATACACAATCGTAGTGAAAGATTGCAAGAAGCCAACTGTTGTTTGTATCAACGGTCTTTCTGTAAACTTGATGAACATTTCTGGTGGTATGATCCAGTTGTGGGCTAGTGATTTCTTGCAATACACAGAGGATAACTGCACACCAGCATCTAAGATCAAAATTGGTATCCGTCGTAAAGGCGCTGCTGATGGCCAAGGTGCAACTACAGGTTTCCCTAAAAACGCAGACGGCACACCACAAACAGGTGTAGCATTTACATGCGCTGATTTGGGTACTCAATTGGTTGAATTGTGGGGTCTTGACCTTGCAGGTAACGCAGACTACTGCGAAACTTATGTATTGATCCAAGATAA
>JAYUKX010000193.1:0-87731 GCA_043764095.1 Chitinophagales bacterium | reverse complement strand
GCTTTTTGAGGGGATACCTTTTTTTCGCTAAAAAAAGTAAGAAGTAGATATTATTGCACAAATTTTCAGGTTTTTGAGATTTGCAAGTGTACATGTTTCTTTCTCAAAAGAAAAAGTGTACGGCTGCATGCAATTATCTACATAAGATTATCTCAAATGTGTTTTTGGTAAAATTTGCTGCAACAAACGATCTGCACAACCGTATATTTGTCAAAAATATTATAATTATGAACAAAGCAACGCTACACTTACTATTGGCTTCTATCGGGATCTTACTTTTTTTATCCTGTAAAAAAGAGGAAGAAGAACCAATTCCATCATTTAAACTACAAAAAATCAGGTTATCCACGGCTATTTCTCAAAATACCATTTACTACCCACGGGTTTTAGGGGATAAGGTATGGTGTATGGGAGGCGGAAAAATGTTTAGTATCAGTTGTTTAGATGCTTCCGTGCAATCCATTGCTGCGCCTAATCACCTAACTATAAAGAACGAAGAGCAATATGCTGTCACCTATACAGGGTCAAACGGGAAAAATTTATACTATTTCAACTGGAAGAACCAAGTTTGGGTAACTCCATTTACCGCACCTGTTGGACAATATATTGATCACAACTTTGAAACAGAGGTTTTTGGTGATTTATTGCCATTTATTATGACCGATTCGGCCAGCAAACGTCAAGATGTCTATTCTTTTAATTTTTCCACCCAACAAACCTCGCCTTTATTGGAATTAAACGATCTTCTTAATAAAGAGCAATGGAAATTATTAACCCAACCCAAAATCACAACGCTAAATAAGAATGGTAAAAACGAAGTACTATTATCTATACTCGCAGTACCTAATGATGCCAAAAACGCATATATCATAACCTATAATATGAGTATGAAAAAATGGCAATCCAAATTAGATTTAGGGGATTCAGGTTTTTGTTATTTGAAAGTAGTAGATAATAGCGTACTCGCAATTGATCCTGCTTTTATATCGGAATGGGGTACATTGGTTAGTCCAGAGACTGGGCTAGAAATTTGGAAAAATTCTGACGGTAATTTTAGTGTATTTAACGAACATCTCTTTTCTTCCGGTATTCTAGGTAGCCGTTACGTACCGCTTAATACCGAGGACAAAGGATTCCGTTTTCCCACTGGGGTACAAGTATCAACCATTGCGTCTGTTTTAAAAGGTCACTTTTGTGCACTGGGGAATGAAGAAAATGCCGAAAAGCAATGGGACTATAGCCAAATTGCACTTATTAATGCTAAAAATGGCAAAGCAACATTCCGTTCCTCCATCCCAGGTATTGATGTGCTAGTAGGACAAGTACTATCTTACCCTGATAGTAGTTTTTTGATTGTGATGGATGATGAACAAAAATTTAATTTTCTTAAAGTGGAGTAGTGATAAGAAACTTAGAATTTAACGCGGATGGAGATATCCTCAAGACTCAAAATATACATGGAACTATTCAAAGTTGGTTCAAAGGTAGATTAGTGCTTAATTGTCGGGGCTGGGGGTATCGCCCCGACAACATCCTAATATTCGATAAGTGTTCACTTGGAGATCGTTGAATATTGCATCTAAATTTTGGCATTATTGAGACCTTCAAGTGCATGTAGGTACGGTATTTGGACTATTGTCGGGGCGACTTTTTCTGTCACCCCGACAATTTAGTTGAGATCCATTGTTTGCGTAAATAAAATATCATGCCCCGATTTTGTCACGCGCTCAAATCAATAGTTTTCAGTGGAACTATCCATCCCAAAAAATCGTTTTTCCCCACATGTCCGAACTAACCACCGAGAAATATCCACGCACCCACCATTTCCCTTTTTCGGAAGGTGCTACCAATGACGACCGAATAAATAGTCAATGGCAGTCTATTTTACAACATGAACTGGTGGTAACCGAAAAACTCGATGGCGAAAACACCTGTATCAAATCCAATGGTGTGTATGCCCGCTCTCATGGTGCTGTAAATCGAAACCCTTGGGCGCGACCAATTTGGGATATTTGGGAACGCATAGGTCATTCGCTCGGCGATCTCCATATCTTTGGCGAAAACATGTACGCGATCCATAGCATCGAATACGAAAATATGTCGCAGTATTTTTACGTTTTTGGGATGCGAGAGGGACAAACTTGGCTCTCTTGGGACGAAATAGCAGATTATGCGCAAGTATTGGAACTGGCCCTCGTACCCGTTATTGCCAGAGGTTACTTTGACGAAAAAAAACTAAAAATGGAGATCGGGCAACAACAGCGCAATGGCAGCCAATTGGGCGGTACAAGCGAAGGCGTAGTCTGCCGCACAGCCGCGGCTTTTTCCAATGATGATTTCCCAAACAGCGTGCTTAAATACGTGCGCAAAAACCATGTACAAACCGATGAACACTGGACCCGTAACTGGAAAAAAGCAACACTCCAAAATGGCTAGCCTACTCGCCGAACCCGAGATCAATTGGGCGATGCTCGAGACCAAAGACTGGGCACAGGCCATGCAGGATTGCCCCCAAGAACCGGAATACCACGCAGAAGGCGATGTATGGACACATACCCGTATGGTTATAGAAGCACTATTGAATTTGCCGGAATACCAGGCGCAAAGTGCTGCCAACCAAAACTTATTACGCCATGCCGCACTCCTACACGACGTGGCCAAACCCGCCTGTACCGTCGTAGAAAATGGCAAAATAAGTTCGCCACGCCACGCCAAAGTAGGTGAAAAAATAGCGCGTGAAATATTGTGGGATCACCCTTTCCCATTCCGCGAAGCAGTATGTGCATTGGTGCGTTTTCATGGCCTTCCTATTTGGGGTTTAGAAAAAAACAACCCCATACGATCTGCTGTACTCGCAGGCTGGCGCGTGCGCAATGAACTGATTTATATATTAGCCAAAGCCGATGTGCTGGGACGTATTTGTGCTACCCAAGACGAATTGATGTACAGACTGGAACTTTACCGTGAATTATGCCTGGAAAATGATTGTTTTTATACAGAACGGCCTTGGTTCAACGACCATAGCCGATTTCGATATTTTTGGTCGGAGGAAACCTATCCAACCGAAATTTACGATGATACCACCCACGAAGTGATTATGTTAAGTGGTATAGCCGGTAGCGGAAAAGATACAGTTTATCAAAAGCATTATGCGCATTTACCGTTGATTAGCCTCGATCATATCCGTCAGGAATTTAAAATAAAACCGAGCGATAAAGATGGACAAGGGAAAGTAGCGCAAATAGCCTACGAAAGGGCCAAAGAATATTGCCGCCGTAAACAATCCTTTGTTTGGAACAGCACTAACCTTACCGCCGATATGCGCGCCCGTTTGATCGGTACGCTCCGCGTGTACGACCCGCGTTTTACCATACATTATATTGAGACTGCCCAAAATGCCATTTTTCAAAGACGCAGGGACGATATTAATATTACGGTATTGGAGCGCATGATACGCCAGTTAGAAATACCCATACTCGGAGAAGGGCATCATTTATCTATTTCAATTACCTAAAATGGAAATACTAGCCACAGCAATCGCTTTATTATTCGCTTTTATCAGTATATTTATCGCTTATCATGGCATCAAATATATGATGGATTGCAACCGCATGCTTCGCGCAGGGCTGTGGGCCAATGGCACCGTTACAGCGCTGAAATTGGAGGAAAGAACTCGAAAAGGGCGGAAATACACGGAAGAAATTGCTGTCATTTCTTTTGAAACCTCGTGGAAAGAAATAAGGGAAATTGAATATATGCCTAACCTAAGCAAAAACAAATTGAGGGTAGGCGATCAATTAAAGGTTTGGTACGACGAAAAAGACCGAGATCTATTCACTCTGGGCGGCTGGTACATGGTAAAGGAAATAGCCTATTTGCTCTTTTTTGTCCTTTGCTTGGGTTTGCCAAGTTGGACACTCATTGGTAGTACTTTGATTCGGTACTTTAATAAGTAAGCACCTGTTTGGGTGTCAAAAAAAATGACACCCAAACAGGTGCACAAATCTTTTATTTCTTTTTCAAAAAGAACAAATACACCGGTAAGTGGTCGCTGTATCCATTAATAAAGTTGTCGCCGACATAAGTCCTAAACGGATAACCACGGAATTGGCCTTCGCTTTGTAACAACCAAGGCCTGCGGAACACCATAGATTTATAATACTGCCATCCTCCCGATTTTTTATGGACAAATGGTTGTGATACTACAACCTGATCGAACAAACTCCAAGAGTCGCGGTAGGCCATAGTGCCATCGCCGTTTTTGTAGTGGTCGTACATCGGATTGTATAATCCACCCATTTTCACGTCTTTAGTATCGCCTTTTGCTTCCAGTACTTTCGTCATACTTTTGCTATCGGGATCGTCGTTCAAATCACCCATGATAACAATTTTAGCATTTTCGTTGGCAGCAAGAATACTGTCTGCCAGCGTTCTGCAAACAAGTGCTGCGGCTGCACGTCCGGGTGCACTCGCTGCTTCCCCTCCCCTGCGCGATGGCCAGTGGCCTACCATAATATGTAGCGGTTCGCCGTCCATCAATCCAGTGACATACAGTATATCACGCGTAAAATCCGGCTCGCCGGTTTTGGCATCTTTCAATACGATCGGACAAGCCCTTGAATAGGTTACCGTAAAATATTTAGGATTGTAGAGCAAGCCACAGTCGATACCCCGTTCGTCGGGAGAGTCGTAATGGATAACTTTATAGCCCCTGCTTTTGATCGCATCTTGTACCACCAAATCTTCCAATACCTTAGCGTTTTCCACTTCGGCTACACCCAAAAGGGCTACCCCATCTGGTGAAAGTTCGATGGCTAGTTCACTGATCACTTTAGCCATATTGGCTTGTTTGGAAATATATTTTGGGGTATTCCAAACCAATCTCCCGCCCGGCAAAAAATCGACATCATTTGTCGTTGGCGAGTCGATGGTATCAAAAAGATTTTCCAAATTGTAAAAACCGATGGCTGCTACCTTGTATTCGTCCTTTTTATCTTGGGCGAGTATAAGATCATCAGTAATAATAAACAGGGCTAAAATAAGCCAAATTTTGTGTAATTTATTCATTTTCAATAGTACGTTGCTGAATTGCGGCGCAAAGTTGCGGTAATTATTACACTATGACGTATCCTTTGCAGTAAATTAACACGGTAAGGTGCTAACGTGGTGTTATTTTTTACCTAATTTTGCGCTACTTTTCAGAAGTGATACATAAAGCCCCTCTTTATCTCGCATTGTATTCGCCCGAGAGCGGGCGAAAGAATGATATTTTAACCAATTATTTTACCAATTTAATGTTTGTAAAAAAACTTTTACTCAGCCTGCTGATGACTTTGGTCAGCACAGTGGTATTGTTGGCTCAAGTAACCCTCACCGGAACTATTTCCGATAGTGAAACAGGGTCTCCATTGGGCGATGCTTCGGTGTCCATCAACGGCAAACCATTGTTTGCATCCTCCAATGCATCGGGTGTTTTTGAGATCCAAAATGTGCCGAAAGGCAAATGCACAGTAGTCGTAACCCGCGCTGGCTACCAGCCTTATGAGGTAACACTCGAACTACAACCTACCGTAAAAGGTATTGAAGTAGTGCGTATCATCCTCAAAAAAGATCAAGCAGTCGCAGCAGACAACAGCACGACCCCAGGTACTGCTGCTTCGGGCGATATTCCAACGGTAACGCTGGATGAGGCCGAATCAGAAACCGATGGTGCCAGCGAAGTAGCCAATTTGCTACACGCCAGCCGCGATGTATTCCAAACTGTTTCCGCTTTTGGCTGGTCGTTTTTCCGTTTCCGCGAACGCGGTTATGAATCCGAAAACTTTCCATTATTCCTCAATGGAGTAAGTATTAATGACCCCGAAACGGGTGGTGCTTTCTTTGGTGAATTTGGTGGATTGAATGATGTATTGCGCGCACGCGAAACTTCTATTGGTATCGAACCCTCTGAGTTTGCATTTGCCGAAATAGGTGGCTCTACGCTCCTCGATACTCGTGCATCTGTACAACGCAAAGGCGTACGCGCATCACATGCCATCAGCAACCGCACTTACCGCCACCGCTCCATGCTTACCATGAATACAGGTCTTATGCCTGGTGGTTGGGCAGTATCGGTATCAGGTAGCCGCCGCTGGGCCGATGAAGGTTGGTACGAAGGCACACCTTTTGAAGGTTCGTCGTACTTCCTTTCTGTGGATAAAAAATTAAAAAAGCACACCTTTAATATAACAGTATTGGGCGCGCCAACCAAACGCGGCCGTAATGGTGACGCACAACAGGAAATGTTTGATTTGGCTGGTACCACCCGTTATAACCCAAGTTGGGGGTATTGGAATGGAGAAAAACGCAATGCGAATATTGCCCACTCCAATCAACCGATTGCTTTGTTGCGTTGGGACTGGACACCAAGTGCGGCTACAAACCTGACTTGGACGACTTACGGACAAGCAGGCAAACGTGGTCAAACACGCTTGGATTGGTTTGGTGCTCAAAACCCTAACCCAGATTATAACCGTCGTTTACCATCTGCCTTGGGAGACCCCACCTTAACTGCCCAATGGGCCGATTTGATGCGCAACAACCAAGCCTACCGCCAAATTGATTGGGCAGGTATTTGGGAAGCCAACAGTATTGATCAAGTAACTGTTAAGAACGCAAATGGAATCGCCGACAATACCGTTTCAGGTAAAAAATCAACCGTTCTCCTTGCAGATTTCAGAGAAGATAGTAAGGAATTGGGTACAAATTTATTGGTGAAACACAAATTAAACAATAGAACTTCGATCAATGGAGGTGCTAATTTCCAATACTATTTAGGCCGCAATTTCAAAACAGTCGATGATTTCTTGGGTGGTGAATTCCATGTAGATGTAAATCCTTTGGCATTACAAGACCTTCAAGGTAATACACTTGCTTTGAACAATGATATACGTACAACAAACCGTGTAGTGCGCAAAGGCGATACCTATGGATGGGATTATGACGAAAACATACGCAAGGGTGGTGCTTGGGCGCAAGTGGTATCCAACCTTCGTAAATGGAGTTTCTTCGGTGGCGCAGAGGCCAATACTGTAACGATGTGGCGTACTGGTCACATGCAAAATGGCCGCTACCCCGATAATTCTCTAGGTAATTCTGATAAAATCAATTTCACGACCTACGGTGTAAAAGGCGGTGCTACCTATAAAGTAAATGGCCGTAACTATATTTATGCTAACGGTTTTCAAGGTACGCGTGCGCCGTTGTTCCGCGATATATTCTTGTCGCCTCGCACACGCAATAGCTTTTATGAAGCCGCAAAACCATATAATATTTACAGTGGCGAAACAGGTTTTATCCATCGTTCGCCTCGCTTGCGTACCCGCGTAACGGGTTATTTGACAAAATTTGACAATCAGATTGAGTCTTTTTTGACATTTGGCCAAACAACCAGTACTTTTGGTACAGAAATACGTACAGGTGTGGATCAAGTACACTCAGGTATAGAAGCAGCATTTGAAGCACGCCCATTGGAAGCACACACACAGTGGAGTTTATTAGGAGCCACCAATCTTGGTTATTATCGCTATACATCTCGTCCGAGGATCAGTTTCTATGATGACAATACCAGTTTCGTATCCATCGACAACAAACTGATTTATCAAACGAACTTTTTGGTACCTCGTACGCCACAAACAACGGCATCGCTCTCTGTTAAATACGAAGGCCGAAAGTTTTGGTTTGCATCTGCTACAGTTAATTTTGCTGATGATTATTGGTACGAGTTCGACCGTGCTCGCCGCACCGAAGATTATGCCATTCAAGTAGCAGGCGGTGGTGCCCCTCCCGGTTCAGAAGCATGGGATGTTGTTTTCCAGCAAACTAAAGCACCTGCTGCATTTACAGTGGATCTTTTCGGAGGCAAATCGTGGCGTATTACATCAAAGTACTTTCTCTTTGTCAATGTTGGCCTAAATAATATTTTAGATAACCGCAATGTCATAGTTTCTGGTCGTGAAGCCTATTCTCGTGCGTTCAGGGATGCTTCCGATGTACGTCAATACCAAAACGAATTAATTTACGCACCAGGCTTCAATTATTTCATTAGTGTAACAGTTAACGTTCGATAAAAAAATCAGGATTGGATATTTCCCAATCCTTTATTTATACATATACAAATTAAAATAGCATGAAAAATACACTCATTGCAAAATTCGGTATGGCATTGGCACTTTTCGCCTGCGTCTTTTTTTCTTGTGTAAAAACAGAATTTGACGAGCCACCCATCACTGGTTCACCAGTAGATATAAAAGCCAATATCACGATCAAAGAACTCAAGCAATTACACACAACGTTGGGTGGCTTGGATAGGATCGCGGATGAAAAAATCATTGAAGGCGTAGTTGTCATGGACGACCGCTCGGGCAATTTTTATAAAACTATCGTTATACAAGATGCAAGCGGTGGTATTGAAGTAAAGTTCAACGATGGTTATTTGTACAACCAGTTTCCAATTGGCCGTACCGTTTATATAAACTGCAAAGGGATGGTACTCGGCGACTATGGCGGTATCACACAATTGAACGGCGGTACTAAAGAAGAAGCGGGCATATTAGATGCCGTAGGTATCACCGAAGCACAAGTACGCACACAAGTATTCAAAGGTTTGGTAAGTGCCACTCCTCCTGAGCCACGTATTATCACATTGGCAGATGTGACCAATCCTGATTATTTAAGCACATTGGTAAAATTCGAAAATGCACAGTTTATTGGTGCTGACACCGATAAACCCTATGCCGATGCCGCTTCTAAATTAACGCTCAATCGCACCATAGAAGATTGCGGTGGTAGCGCGAATATTGTAGTCCGCACCAGCGGTTATGCCGATTTTGCAGCAGAAAAAACACCTACTAAAAGCGGTACAATCTCAGGCGTTTTGAGTACCTACAATACTACAGCACAGTTGTATATCCGCAACACAGCCGATGTTAACTTTACAGCCGATCGTTGTGTGATTATTTGTGGTAAAACCGGTGGTAATGTAACTGTGGATAATATCGACGAGGCATTTACATCCGTTACAGCCAACCAAGATGTAACCCTTGCGGGCTGGTCTAATATCGGATCAGATGGCTGCCGTACTTGGCGCGGAAAATCTTTTTCTGGCAATGTTTATGCTACAGTGACTGCATTTACCAGTCAAGATGCTAATAATGAGTCTTGGTTAATTTCGCCAGCAATCACAGTTTCGACTCAAAAAAAGCTGAGCTTTGAAAGTTCTTGGGAATACTACAAGCACGATGGTTTGAGTGTATGGTATTCTACCAATTTTGACGGTACCAACTTTGCCAGTGCAACTTGGCAGCCGATCACTTGTACTTTAGCACAAGCATCGGATAAGGATACCAATCCAAATTTTGGAAAATGGATTCCATCTGGTAATGTCAATTTGCCAGTTGTCAATAATGGCAAAATTCATATCGGTTGGAAATATGTTGGAAGTGGCCCAGGCGGAAACACAACCACTTGGCGTATCGACAACGTTAAAGTAAACTAATCTGCAACTGCTCCAGCAAAAAACAGGAACGAGCTGTACGTTCCGTTACTTTTATGTACATTTGCGTCTCATTTCGCGATCGGTTCGATCGATAACCATTTAAACATTCGATAGTAGGTTTAATTTAATTATTTTTATTTAAAACCTGTTATTGTTGTCTAATATCTTAACAAAATAAAATTATTCAAATCATGTCTGTACAAGCTAAATACCAAGCAGTACTCAGCCTAGGCCAAGAACTCGGCGCCAAAAATGGCGGTGTAACTGAAGAAAACGGTGTATTGAAAGTAACCGGTACTGTTCACTCTGCTTATGAGAAAAACCTTATTTGGGACAAAATCAAAGCAGTTGGTGGTGCTAATCCTACTGATATCATTGCTGATATCGCAGTAGAAACTAGCGATTACTATGCGAAATATACCGTAGTAAGCGGCGATACATTGGGCAAAAT
Source organism: Chitinophagales bacterium (assembly GCA_043764095.1). Lineage (GTDB taxonomy): Bacteria > Bacteroidota > Bacteroidia > Chitinophagales > Saprospiraceae > M3007. The sequence goes on along the minus strand of JAYUKX010000193.1, from coordinate 77,745 downwards.
CAGCAAGCACTTTTTTGGCGAGCCAGGAAAGTATAAGCAAATCTTCGATGCCAACAAAGGTATTCTTAGCAATCCTGACCAAATTGAAGTAGGCCAAGAATTGGTGATTCCTTTTGAGCAGTAATCTAAGATTGGTAACAATGGGCGAATAAGCCCATATTGATACACAAACATGAGTCATGCTCTTCACGAGATGGCTCATGTTTTTTTTAGGGATACTTGTTAACCAAAGTAAAAACTTAGCCAGCGGTTTCGAGTCAAAAAAGCAGGCAATTTTAGGGCAAACGAGCCGCTTTTTTTCGTTCGATGCGCTGCATCGAACGAAAAAAACGGCGAATTTATGCTGAGCCTGCCGAAGCAGTATGGCCTAAAATTGACCTTTTTTGACCGAAATGGGAGCGGCTAAGTTTTTACTAATAAAAAACAATTTCACATGAGTAATACATACGTAGCCATTATGGCAGGAGGCGTTGGAAGCCGCTTTTGGCCCGGCAGCCGCGAACAACATCCTAAGCAATTTTTGGACATGATGGGCATGGGGAAAAGCCTATTGCGGCTCACTTTTGAGCGATTTTTGCCACTTTGTCCGGCAGCCAATATCTTTGTCGTCACCAATGCTATCTATAAAGATTTGGTCAAGCAGCAAATACCGGAACTCACCGACAATCAAATACTGTGTGAGCCAAGCCGCAACAATACCGCCCCTTGTGTCGCTTACACGGCCTTCAAACTGGCCAATCTCGATCCCAAAGCCACTATGGTGATCGCCCCTTCCGATCATATTATCCTGAAAGAATCCATATTTATTGAGAAAATAAGTAATGCCGTCCAATTTGCAGCACAAAATGAAGCATTAGTTACTTTGGGTATCCAGCCCTCGCGCCCCGATACCGGTTATGGATATATTCATTTTCAGGACAACGATACCAATACAGGCATACATAAAGTAAAGCGTTTTGCCGAAAAACCCGATGTCGCAACCGCGCAAGCCTTTTTGGATTCGGGGGAGTACTTATGGAATGCGGGTATTTTTATTTGGAGTGTAGCGTCTATTTTAAAGGCATTCCAAACTTTTTCTCCCGACATATTTAATATTCTGGCTGCGGGCGAAGGCAACTATAATACACCCAATGAGCAAAATTTTATAGATACTGCATACCCAACAACACCCAATATTTCTGTTGATTTTGCCATTATGGAAAAAGCGCAAAATGTATTTACCATTCCCGCCGAATTTGGTTGGTCGGATTTGGGTACTTGGGCAAGTCTTTTTGCCGAATGTGAAAAAGATAATTTGGGCAATGTGGTTCAAGCAGGCTCAACACTACTGATGGAGGCCAAAAACAACCTTATTCGTTGTTCCAATAAGGAAAAATTAGTGGTCATTAAAGACCTCGACGATTATATTATCGTGGATGAAGCGGATGTGTTAATGATTTATCCAAAATCAAAAGAACAGGAAATCAAGAAGGTTACGGCAGCGGTAAAAGAGGCTTTTAACGAAAAATATTTGTAGGGATAAAATTTTTTTTCGACAAACAGATACAAGTTAATCACTAAACGCCATACATTAGCCGTCGAAATTAACATTTCATTTAATCCACCCAATGTATAGTCCCGGTACTGCTTTTTTCAAACGAAAATAACAATTAAACAGCACCGGTTTTTATGAATCACTTTAACTCTGTCAGCGTACACCCCGAGATTCAGGATGGAGCACCCGTTTTCAGCGGTACTCGTATTCGTGTTGAAACTTTTTTTGACTATATGCGCATCGGCGTTAGTCTAAACGAGTTTTTGAGTGAGTTTCCCTCGATTACAAGAGATCAAGCCGTTGAGGTACTGGATTTGGTACGTCAACAACATTACTCTATGGAGCAGATTCAACAAGTCGCTGCTGCATAATTGAGTTTTGTGTGTCGTTTTCTAAACGAACAGGTATTTATCTTAACGAAACAAAAAATCCCACGTGTCACAAATGTGATACGTGGGATTTTTTACTTTATGGCATTGTTTATTATTGCGCTTGGCGTACAATTACGCCACATCCTAAACGCGCTCCAGCATTACCGGTGGGTTGTGTTGTAAAATCATCCGCTTTAGCATGGATGATAATGGCTTTACCCGTAATATCTTTGTTTAAATCGTTACAGCCAACACACCACAAATCGGTAGTCATGGTAATTTTTCCTTTACCATCGGCACCTACCTCAATATTGCCAATATCGCCACGGTGGCAAGGAGCGCTCCCCCATTTGCCGTGATTCTCCTTAGTAGGATTCCAGTGGCCCGCCGCAGAGGAACCGTCGGCCGCGCTGCAATCGCCTTTATCGTGGATATGGATAGCGTGCGTGCCTGGTGCTGCACCACTAATGTCTGCTACCATGTTTACCACTCCATTTTTTTCGGTAAAAACCACAGTGCCTTTCACCATGCTTTCACTTTTGGATTCAATCACTGCTTTGGCCACAATCGTTTTTGTCATGGATGCCTTGCAAAGAATGAAAATAAAAGCGAGCATTAAAAGGCCGCTTAAAAGCATAATCTTTGATGTTAAATTTTTCATATTTTTATGTGTATAATGATAAATTAAAAGTATTAAGTACTTGGACATAATTAATTGCAGAAATGAACGCAGGTATTTTTCGGCTAGACGAGCCATTTTTAAGGCAGATAGCGGTACTATCTAACGAAAAAATGGGGAAGTATAGGCGGAAAAGACCAAGTTCAAAATGCTAATTAATTGTGTCCAAGTACTTCTGTAATGCTATGGCGTAATTGCTCACAACATGTTCTATACTAATCTTGTTAAGTCGTAATGAACTTATTATCAGGTTCAAAACATGTCATAAAGGTACAGGATTTATACCATCAAGCATAAAAAAATGAACTGGAAAAAAGAACCACATCAACTTACGGCTACTTTTAAGTTTGCTAATTTCACACAAGCCTTCGCTTTTATGACGGAAGTGGCCTTTGCTGCTGAAAGGCTTGGTCATCACCCCAATTGGAGTAATGTGTGGAATACCGTGCAAATAACCCTCACTACCCACGACAAAGGCAATATCGTAACGGAGAAAGACCTTGCTTTAGCGGAGGCCATTGATCAGATTGCCGCCCGCCCCCCAATGCTCCCCCCTGCAATCCAGCCGCCAGTCCAAGCCGCCTGAAAATTAAAGCCGCCAGTAACCGCATCTATATTCAGGACTTCTCCTGCAAAATACAAATTAGGGAATAGTTTGCTTTCAAAGTTTTTAAAATTGATTTCCTTTAGATCAATACCGCCAGCGGTGACAAATTCTTCTTTAAATGTGCTTTTGCCTTTTATGTCAAAAGCGCAAGCACCCAATTCTTGGCAAAGCGCATTCAATTGCTTTTTATTCATATCGGCCCAACGCAGTAGATCGGCAATGCCCGCTGCTGCACACAAACTTTGCCAAAGTCGGGCAGGAAGGCCAAACTGAGCATTTGCGATGACTTGTTTTTTGGATAATTCTGACTTAATATCTATTAGTTGTGCGTTCAACGCATGTTGGGTAATATCACCTAACCAATTAATAGTCAATTTAAAATGGTAGTTCGCAGCATGTAGTTCGCGTGCGGCCCAAGCCGAAAGTTTGAGTATTGCCGGCCCACTCAAACCCCAATGCGTCACCAAAAGCGGTCCATTGGACTGTTGTTTAAAATCGGGCAAAGTAACCTGCGCATTAGGGACAGCAATACCCGCAAGATTTTGTAAGCGTTGATCTTTGGTATTGAAGGTAAAAAGCGAAGGAACAGGCGGCACAATACGGTGTCCGAGTTTGGACAACATTGTCCAAATGGCTTCGCTGCTACCTGTTGTGACTAATACGGCATCTGCTTCGAGTACTTCATTCGCGGTTGTAACGCGCCACCGATTACCTTGGATAGGCGAAATTTGATCCACACGGCAACTGGTTTTGAGGTCAATATGATGTTTTTTGGTTGCTTGCCACAAACAATCAATAATTGTTTGGGATTCATCCGTTTCTGGGAACATTCTGCCATCAGATTCTGTTTTAAGTTTAACGCCGCGTTGCTCGAACCAAAGTACTGTTTCAGTAGGTCCAAAGCGCGTGAACGGCCCAGCGAGTTCTTTTGCGCCACGCGGGTAGTTTCGGGTGAGTTCGCGTACGTCAAAACAAGCATGGGTAACGTTGCATCGCCCGCCGCCGCTTACTTTTACTTTTTGTAAAAAACTATTGCCGCGCTCCAGAATTGTGATTCGAGCATTGGGATTTGCCTCCGCTACTGCGATAGCCCCAAAAAATCCGGCAGCACCTCCGCCAATGATAATTGTTTGCATGGCGCAAAAATAAGCAATGATTTTACAGAAACACGTAAAATAAATATAAAGGCAAACAATAATTTGCGTATCTTTGCGGCGCTTTTCAAGCAAAACTTACTTTTCACTTAAATATCGTTCGCCTTCAAATAGTTTCGCATTACAGGCGCCTAGCGCCCACAAAAGATAATATCAACAAATTTTTATCATCCCGGAAAGAGTATAACACATTCATTATGAAGTAATTAAAGGTACTTTTTCTGTAGGAAAAACAACTGCATGGCATTAAAATTAATTAAGGTAGCAAAAGATTTTAACGTTGGTCTCCACACCATCGTAGAGAAACTTCATGGCAAGGGATTTCCCGGGTTAGAGGAAAAACCTACGGCCGAGATCACCAATGAGATGCTTGATGTGCTGAATAAAGAATTTCAGAAAGACATTGCTATCAAAAAAGAAGCAGAAAAACTGCTTCGGCCTGTAATGAAAAAAGACCCGGTAGAGATGCCCGGAGCAAGCCCAACGCCTACTCCCCCACCTGCACCGGTTAACTTACCCAAACTTACATTGCCCCCTTCAGGACGCGATGAATCAGTGCCTCAGCCTGATTTGGCTTCACCTCTAAAAGAGGAACGTTCGCAACCTAGGCGTGAGCTACCCCAGTTGCGCGTTGTAGGGAGGATTGATCTCAACCCTCCAAAGCCCGCTCCCAAACCAGAACCAAAGCCTATTGCTAAAGAGGCGCCTCGACAGGCACCACCTCCTCCTGCTCCTACACCCAAACCGGAAGCAAAACAAGAGCAAAAGCCCACACCGCAATCGGCTGCTCCTGTTGCTCCCAAAAGTACAGGTACACCACCTACTTCGAGCGGAACTATATCTGCCGAAGAAAGTGCTGCTGGTGGAGACGAGTTCTATCGCGCTGATTCGCCTCAATTGCGCGGCTTGAAGGTACTTGGCCGCATTAATTTGGAGGTCAAAAAGGATCCCCCAGCAAGTGGTGGGAATAATAATAATCGCGGTGGACGCGACCGCAATAATAATAATCGCGGTGGACGCGACCGTAATCGCCCTGGCCAACCTAATACCGGTGGTGAAGGAAGTGGTCAACGCCGTGATGATCGTAACCGTGGTAATGCTCCACAAAGTGGTGAGGCTGGTCAAAGAGCACCATTACTCAATGCAGACGGCACACCACGTGCACCACAAACGGCTGGCAATGCTGCCGACGACCGTCAAAAGAGGAAACGCAAACAGGTTCAACGCCCTGTTACTGCTGAATCATTGCAGGCTTCTATGTCGGGTAATCAAGGTGCCCAAAGCGGTGGTAATCGTAGCAATAGTAGTAATAATACGCGGACAAGCCCCAACAGGCCAACCGATCGTAATAATACCCGTGGCCCAGGCCAAGGTACTGGACAAGGTGCTCGCCCAGGCGGCGGTACTGGACAAGGTGCTCGCCCAGGTGGTGGCACAGGTGCACCAGGTGCAAACCAACCAAGGGAGGTTTCTCAAAAAGATATTGAGAATCAAATCCGCCAAACCATGGCCCGTATGGGCGCAGGTGCAAGCCGCAAACGCCAAAAAATGCGTCGTGGTAAACGCGATAATATGCGTGAACGCGCAGAACAGGCAGAATTGGCCAATGATCAAACAGGTATCCTCCACGTTACCGAATTTGTATCAGTTTCCGATCTTGCATCCTTGCTCAACGTAAAACCAATCGACATCATTAAGTCTTGTATGTCTTTGGGTATTTTCGTGTCCATTAACCAACGCCTCGATGCAGAAATTATCGAGGTAGTAGCCAGCGAATTTGGCCATGAGGTACAGTTTGTATCGGCTGAAGAGCAAATGGAAGTACAAGATGAAGATGATGATCCAGCAGATTTGCGTGCTCGCCAACCCATCGTTACTGTAATGGGTCACGTTGACCACGGTAAGACTTCTTTACTTGACTTTATTCGTAAAGCCAATGTAGCGGCTGGAGAGGCTGGTGGTATCACACAGCACATCGGTGCGTATGAGGTGAAGGTGATGGTAGAAGAACAAGAAAAGCGTATTACATTTTTGGATACACCGGGTCACGAAGCCTTTACGGCCATGCGTGCACGTGGTGCCAAAGTAACGGATATCGCTATTATTGTGATCGCTGCGGATGACGCTATTATGCCACAAACCAAAGAGGCCATCAGCCACGCTCAAGCAGCCGGTGTTCCTATTGTATTTGCCATTAATAAAATTGACAAACCTGGTGCAGATCCGGAGCGTATCAAAAATGAATTAGCGCAAATGAACCTTTTGGTAGAAGATTGGGGTGGAAAATACCCTAGTCAAGACATTTCAGCCAAACAAGGTTTAAATATTGATAAACTACTTGAAAAAGTAGCACTGGAAGCCGAAATCCTCGACCTAAAAGCCAACCCAAAACGCCGTGCGACAGGTACCGTTTTGGAGGCATCTATGGAAAAAGGCCGTGGTTATGTAACCAAAGTATTGATCGAAAATGGTACCTTGGATAAAGGTGATCCAATCATTGCAGGTGAATACTCTGGCCGTGTACGCGCCATGTTCAATGACCGCGGTAAGGAAATTAACCATGCTGGGCCAGCCATGCCAGTATTGATCTTGGGTCTTGGTGGTGCACCACAGGCAGGTGAAAAACTAAAAGAAGCGGCTTCCGAATCAGAAGCAAAAGAGGTAGCAACAAAACGCGCTCAAATCCTCCGCGAACAAGCGAACCGCGCTACGAAGCGTATTTCCTTGGATGAAATTGGTCGTCGTTTGGCTTTGGGTAACTTTAAAGAACTGAAGTTGATCGTTAAAGGTGACGTGGATGGCTCTATCGAAGCCCTTACCGATTCGTTGGTGAAGTTGTCTATGGATAAAATCCAAGTAACTGTGATCCATAAAGCAGTTGGTCAAATTGTCGATTCCGACGTTATGCTTGCGTCTGCTTCAGATGCCATCATTGTTGGTTTCCAGGTACGTCCTTCCCTCACTGCCCGCAAATTGGCAGAAAAAGAAGGTGTTGAAATCAAGATGTACTCTATCATCTATGAGGCGATTGAAGAAATCACCGCAGCAATGGAGGGTATGTTGGAGCCTACGAAGGAAGAGGAGATCATGAGCCAAGTAGAAATTCGCGATGTATTCAAAATTACGAAAGTGGGTACTGTTGCAGGTTGCTATGTTCAAGAAGGCAAAATCTTCAGAAACCACTATATCCGACTTATCCGCGATGGTATTGTGATTTATCCAGTCAACCAAGGCCAACACGCTGAACTTTCGTCACTCAAACGCTTTAAAGAAGACGTTAAAGAGGTGAAAAATGGTATGGAATGTGGTCTTACGATCAAAAACTTTAATGATCTTAAAGTAGGCGACGTGGTGGAATCTTATGTAATTAATGAAGTCAAGGGCAAGTTGTAATACTTGTTTCTTACAAATATTAAAAGGGTGCTTCAACAAACGTTGAAGCACCCTTTTTCATTTTATAATACAAACAAATCCTCTCCTATCTTAGCACTACTTATCCTTTCTGATTTTTACATCTATCACTACAAAACCTCACTTCATCCCATACTTTTTCCCATTTTTTGCGCCAAGTAAAAGGGCGATGACAAGTAGGACAAATTTTCTGTGGTAAATTTTCTTTTTTAACTGGTTTATTATTTTTATCCTTCATTATGGTAAATAATATTCTACTTTATTGTTTTGATTTTCAATTAATTATACTAGGCTTGGTGTCCGTTTTTGCATAAGATAACCGCGCAATGCGCTCCGTACGATGATAACTATCCAGACCGCTACATGTTAATGAACCCGCCTGTTCGATATCCACAAATCCATCGGGTTGTACAGCTCCATCTGGCAACCAAATACCTGTAATTTTACCAATGACGAGTATTGTACCATTGATGGTGAGCGGAATTTTTTCTTGTAATTCGAGGTAAAAACGCAGATGACTTTCTGCAACAAAAGGAGCATTGTAGCCCGGTTGCCAAAGCGGTGTTAGTCCGGTTGCATCAAACTCAGAGATAGCGCCGGGGTATCGGGCAGAGGTTTGGTGCGCTTGTTGGTAGATCTCCTTGTTCAGGTGATTAACCGTGTAAGCACCCGTTTGCTCTATATTGGTTAAAGTATGTCGCTCAACGGAATCGGGGCGAAAAATAAGCCCACAAAGCGGCGGATTTGCGCCAATATGAAACAATGAATTAAAAATGGCTAAGTTGGTATGGCCTTCTTGGTCGGCGGTGCCTATCATCACAACGCTTTTAAATCCACCTAGCGAATTAATCAAAGCCGCACGGTAACGTTGCTCCATTTGAGAGAGATCGGATGTAGCGATATACATAATTGTTGTGTTTGAGTATATTTTTTAGGCTATGTTGCCCGTGTATAAATGACAACTTGCCAAATAAAGTTCAGTACCAACAACGGCACATTGCGCGCATTGTTCAATGATAGCGATGATGGCTTAAAAATATTATCATGCAATACATTTTTCAAAAATAAAAAACTACCTACTTATCAAACATTCAATATACTTTTACTTTTGTTTTCGAAAAAGAATGGTACCTATCTATTTCGATTACAAGCATATTGTTTGGCGAATAGCATCATAGATAGTCATGGTCAGCAAACTGAATAGTAAAATTTTTCTATCAGTAGCATATATTTCGCAACAGATACCAAGTTAGTTGTATCAAAACAATATCCAAGATTGAACATTAGACCTTATGCCACTTTATTTTTCGGGCCGAAATGGGTCTTTTTGCTCCCTGCTTCTTTCCTTTTTTCGCCGTAATTAACCCCATTACGGCTGCAAAAAGCGCATTGCAGGAATCAAAAATCCCTTATTTCTGCTTTTACAAAAATAAAGTGAGATAAGGTCTGTTAAATAAAAAATTTATTACCGTACAAAAGGAGGTAATTATGGTAAATATAAAAAATATTTTCGAGATAAAAACACTGCGCCAAAAAGCAGAGGATTTATTGAAAAAGAAAACGGTAAAATCTGGACATAAATGGTCTGAATCCGAGGTATATGATTTATTAGATGAGTTGGAAACACACCAGAATGATCTAGAATTGCAGCAAAAGGAGTTAGCGGAGGCCAAAAACAGAGCAGAGGTTGAGGTTGAAAAATATTTAGAATTATACGATTTTGCTCCATGTGGTTATTTTATCCTTTCCGAGGAAGGTATTATTTATTGCCTAAATCGTTACGCAGCACAATTATTGGCTATAGAACAATCTGTTGCGAGAGGTATGCATTTAAGTATTTGGATCGCCTCGGATTCCAAACAAGAGTTTAACTCCTTTTTGGAACAAATAAATCAGCAAAAATACCAACAAAAGTGTACGGTAGTCTTCGAAAATCAGGAGTACAGTCAGAAATATATCCAACTCACAGCAAAAATTGGTACTGTAGTAGGACAGTATATGATAACTGCAGTTGATGTTTCTGAGTATAAAGAAATAGAACGAGAAATCAAAATGAGTGAGGCCAAATACCGCACCTTAGTAGAGCAGGCTGTGGATGCCATCGTGATATACAGTGCCACTGGCGATATACTTGATGCACATGCAGGTACTGAAAATTTTATAGGGTATGAACGAGAGGAATTGCTCAAAATGCACGTGTATGATATTTTAACAAAGGAAGAATATACCGCAAAGCCCATTCAATACGAAGTGCTGCAAAAGGGCGCATCTACTGTTAAGCAAAGAATGATGCGCAAGAAAGATGGTACTTATATCCATACTGAAGTACGGTCGCAGCAATTGCCAGATGGCCGATTCCTTTCTTTAATCAGGGATCTCACCGAAAGTATTGAAGCACGCGAGCAAATTCAAAAAGAAAAAGAACTTTCTGATTCCATTATCAATAGCCTGCCAGGTATTTTTTACTTGTTCAACAAAACTGGTAAATTTATACGGTGGAATAAAAATTTTGAACAAGTGATGGGGTATGATAGTGGTGAAATAAGCCAAATGACGCCCGCTAACTTTTATAAATCAGATCAGCAAAGATTAATCTTAAAACGGATCGAAAATGCTGCTGATACAGATTTACAGGGCATCGAATTAGAATTATCTACCAAAGAGCAACAGAAAATCCCATTCTATATTAACTCCAGAACAATAGACTATGAAGCAGAAAAATGCCTAATGGGTATCGGCATCGATATTACCAAGCGCAAACTAGACGAAGCAGCACTAAATGACTCGATTTCTTCACTTGATGCATCTCTAGAATCTACCGCAGACGGCATACTCATTGTAGATAAAACAGGTAAAATAACCAAGTGGAATCAAAAATTTGTAAAAATGTGGCAAATTCCAGAAGATATCCTATTCCTAAAAGACGATAAGAATACGCTCAATCATATACTATCCACGCTTACTCATCCTGAGCAGTTTATCAATAAAGTGACATATTTGTATGCCAATCCGGAAGAATCTAGTTTTGACCAAATTGATTTTTTAGACGGACGGATTTTTGAACGATATTCTCAATCTCAAAAAATTGGAGACGAGGTGGTGGGCAGGGTATGGTCTTTTCGCGATGTTACACTACAGAAACAAACCGAAAAAGCATTACAGGAAAGCGAAGCGAAATACCGTACGATTTTTGAAAATGTACAAGATGTGTTTTATCAAATTGATCTAGCAGGAATTATCCAGGAGGTAAGCCCTTCGTGCCATTTCTTTTCAGGATGCACAAGAGAAGAACTCATTGGTACTTCGGTGTACGATATTTATTATGATCCAGAAGACAGAGTTCTTTTTATTGAAACACTCCAGCAATCGGGAGAGTTAAGGGATTATAAATTGAAATTTAAAACAAAATTCTTTGATATTAGGTTCGCCTCGATCAATGCTCGTTTAATATACAACTCCGATGGCAGCCCTTCGCATATAGATGGCGTAATTAGGGATATTACAGAAAGGGAGAAAAGCGAACAAGAAATAGCCGCTCAAAATAAGAAATTGGAAGCCCAAAATAAAGAACTAGAGCAATTTGCCTATATTACATCACATGACCTACAGGAGCCACTCCGCAATTTGATTAGCATTGCTGGACTCCTCAAAGAAGAATTTACGGGCAAACTCGATCAAAATGGCGATCAATATTTGGATTATATTATCCAATCCTCAGGGCGTATGCAAGAACTCGTCAAAGCCTTGTCAGAATATGCCAGAATCGGCAAAGAAAGAGTGATTACACTGGTCGATTGCAATAAAATTGTCCAAGACGCTCTTGCTGATATGTCTATCTCGGTAAAAGAAAGTGGCGCGAGCATTACAGTAGAAAACTTGCCTCAATTGATGGGCTGCTCTACGGAGTTAAGGCAACTATTCCAAAATTTGATTGGCAATGCTTTGAAATTTAGGAAAAAAGAAACCACGCCGAAAATTAGCATTTCGGCGACACAACAAGAAAATATTTGGCTTTTTGACGTAAAAGACAATGGAATAGGCATACATGAAAATAATAAGGATAAAATATTTGTTATTTTCAAAAGATTGCACAACCGAAATGATTACGAAGGAACTGGTATTGGCCTCTCTCACTGTAAAAAAATAGTTGAAGTACACGGTGGTAATATTTGGGTCAATTCTACTCCCGGAGAAGGCAGCATTTTTTATTTTACCATCCTTAATACTTAGATACCAATGGAAAAGAAACTAAATTGTGTATTACTGGTCGATGACGACGATGCCACAAATTTTATGAGCCGCCTAGTGATTGAACGGGCAGGTATTACAGAGCATATCGAAATTGCGCTGAACGGCCGAGATGCTATTGAGTACCTGACCCAAACTGTGAAACAGGCAGAAGCAGAACATACCACAGTTCCTTCTATGTTAATTCTATTGGATATCAATATGCCAATTATGGACGGATGGGAGTTTTTGCAGGCATACAAAGCACTAGATACTAGCCCCAAAGATGAGATAATTATTGTAATGATTACCACCTCTACCAATCCAGAAGATGAAAGGAGGGCAGAAAAAATTTCAGAAGTGGCTGGTTTCACACACAAACCTTTGCGGCTTGCAATGGTAGAAGATATCCTTAAAAAACACTTTTAAGAAGGGATAAACCGTTTATTTCTACCTCGAGTCCCTTCTTCTTTCCTTTTTTCATCGTAATTCCCCCATTATGGCTTCAAAAAGCGCATTGCAGGGAACAAAACCCTCCAATGGTATGTATTGCATATTGACATGTTTTTCTACTTCCCTATAGCATCCAACGCTATAATTTACTAATACAACGATTTATTCGCGCTAGCAGTCGCTAATCGTTATGTTTTTTGTACCTCTATTTGCTGGGGCTAAATGCCCCATGAATAACAAAGAAAAGGGCAAAATACATACGCTAAATCTGTAGTCCAAGGCTACAGATTTAGCGTATGCATCTCTAACTTTAAAATATTTTTTAAAAAAACCGCCGGCTAAGTTCACATTTCATCTAATTACTCCATTAAATAAAAACAATCGCACTACATTGCACCCTAAATAAATGCGAGTATATATATGTACGATGGTTTTAGCTTCACTGACCTATATAATCAAAATAGAAACAAATTTATGCACTGGGCAAAATCCTGGACGGGCCTCAAAGAGGCAGAAGTCGTGGATGTTTACCAAGATGCATGTGTAATTTTGTGGCAAAAAATGCAAGCCGGTAATCTTGTATTGACGGCCAAACCTGCAACGTTTCTGTTTGGTATTGGAAGAAATGTACTGCGGGAACGCCTGAGAGGGCAGAAACGAGAACCGCTGCCTTTACCAGATGGAATGAATATCACCGATGATGACCTAAATGACTTCATGGACAGTCCGGAGGAGGAAATGATACGGCTTCAGCGCAACAGTTGTTTAGAAAAAATTATTCAAACACTAGGCGAGGGTTGTGCATCAATTGTTCGACTGACTTTTTTTCACGACAAAAACAGCAAAGAAATTGCTGAAATTTCGGGTTATGCCAGTGGTGATGTGGTTCGCCAAATGCGCCGCAGGTGTTTAACCCAATTAAGAGAACTTTACGAGAAACACTGTATCTGATCAAAATTATTATGGAAGAGCGTTACGAATATCTATTAGACCAGTATTTTAGTCGGCGTATAACACCCGCCGAAAAGAATGAACTGGATTTGTTGGTGGCTAACAACCCAGCGTTTGCTGATGTATTTGGCTTTCAACAAAAAGTGTCCGCTGCTGTTATCAGCAATGAACGCACTCAGTTGAAAGCATTACTTCAACAAGAAGAAGCCAAAAAGAATAAAGGTGGCTTCGATACTGGTGGGTGGTCGATTTGGACAAAAACATTGATGGCTGCCGCCGCTGCTATCATGGTGGCGGTAGCCATTTATTTTATTAATTTTTATGGTAAGGCCGCGGAGACACAAATGGCCTTTATCCCTTATCCTAACGAATTTGCCAGTGCTGGCGGCGGAGATGCTACCACCATTTTGGAAAAAGCGTCCAATGACTACCAAGCGGGCCAGTTTGCAGCAGCGGCAGCAGGTTTTGGCCAGTTGGATAAATCTGTTCCAGCGCATGTTTTTTACTACGGCGTATCCTTGGTAGGCGCAAAAGACTACCAAAAGGCATTGGAAATATTGTCGCCCTTAGTGGTTTCCCGTAATCCCGACTATGCTATTCCAGCACAGTATTATATTGCTTGGTCGCATTTCCAAATTGGTAATTTGGAAGGTGCAAAACTTACCGCTACAGCATATTTAAAGAACCCAGCGAAGAAAGGAGAAGAATTAATGCGGGCAAATGCCCAAAAAATGGCCAAATAGTACACTATTTGGCCATTTTTATACAAATCTTTATACCAAGGCCGGAAAAGATTGATTTTATTTTACATTTGCCCTGATAAAATTCAAATTCATGGCAAAACTATATACTTTATTAGCGGCTGCATTGGTGCCGATTTCCCTCCTTGCACAGTCACCCATACCTGCCCCGCCTCAAAAAGGTGCTATCCTGATTTTAGGCGCTACCGCACATATCGGTAATGGAACTACCATCACTTCCAGTGCAATTGCTTTTAACAAGGGTAAATTGACCATGGTAGCAGATGCTACCAATATACGAATTGATCGTACACAGTTTTCAAAAATATTTGATGCAACGGGTAAACATGTATATCCGGGATTTATTGCTACTGATTCCCAGTTGGGTTTGGTGGAAGTGGATGCTGTACGCGCCACCAACGATCAATCTGAAACAGGAGCACTCAATCCGAACGCTCGATCCATTATTGCTTATAATACAGACTCTGAGGTTACACCAACGGTACGCTCTAATGGCGTTTTATTAGCGCAAGTCAGCCCTGTTGGCGGTACATTGTCGGGATCATCCTCTGTGGTACAGTTGGACGCATGGAACTGGGAGGATGCTACCGTAAAAGCAGATGAAGGCCAGCACCTCAATTGGCCTGCACTCAGATCTTGGGGCGGATGGGACACTGGCAACCCCGAGCAAAAGGGAAATGATCGTTATACCAAAGATATAGAGCAAATTCAAGCCTATTTTAATGACGCAAAGGGCTATGCACAGTTGGAGCAACCCAGCATGAGTAACCCTCGGTTCGAAGCGATGAAACCTTTGTTTTCAGGTAAACAAACGTTATATATCCATGCAAATGAAGCAAAAGCCATCCGCGCTGCGGTCGAATTTGCAGTAGCCAACCAATTAAAGATGGTCTTAGTAGGCGGCGATGATGCTTGGCAGGAAACTACCTTGCTCAAAAATAATAATATTCCTGTTATGCTGAATCGCACGCAACGCCTGCCTGCACGCGAGGACGAGGATGTGGATCAACCGTTTAAAACAGCAAAAATACTTTACGATGCTGGCATCACCTTTACTTTTTCCGATGATGGCGCGTGGAAACAACGCAACCTGAGTTTTGAAGCAGGACAAGCCGTTGGTTTTGGCTTACCTTCCGAAGCGGCGGTTGCCGCAATTACCCTCAACACCGCTAAAATACTTCAAATTGATGCTAATTATGGATCTTTAGAAACCGGTAAATCTGCTACCTTGTTTATCAGTGAAGGCGATGCCCTAGATATGCGTACCAATCAAGTCACCGCTGCTTTTATTGATGGCAGAGAGATTAATTTAGACAATAAGCAAAAAGAACTATCCCGTAAATACTCGGAACAATACAAGAGGAATTAATAAACACAATGTATTTTTTTAACTAATCTAAACACGAATATGACTACTACGTTTAAAACACCCTTCATTTTAGCACTTTTTTTCCTACTTTTAGGGGGCAGTGCACGCCTGCACAGTCAAATCATAATCAACGAAATGTCCGCTGCTAATTTGGATCAGTTTCTGGACAATTTTGGCAAACACGAAGACTGGATCGAACTACATAATATAACCGCTGCGGATGTATCCTTGGAAGGTTGGTTCCTCAGCGACAACATGGATAAGCCTACAAAATGGGCCATCTCCGAAGCAGTTATTATCCCTGCTGGTGGTTACAAACTGGTGTATTGTTCGGGGCGGAATGCTATCATAAACGATACTTTACATGCTTCATTCAAGATTACCCAAACCAAAAACAATGCAGAGGTGATTACCTTGACCAATCCCCAAAGTGTAGTAGTTGATTTTAAAAAGGTAAAAACTATTGCGCGGCACCACTCCTATGGTCGTAAAGCCGATGGCGGCAGCGATTGGGGTATCTGTACTTTGCCTACACCGGGAGCGAGCAATACAAACGCGCCTTTTTATGAAGATTACGCCAAACCTCCAGTAATGGATATGGCGGCAGGTTTTTACCCAAGTGCCATAACGGTGACATTTTCAGCAGTAGATTCTGGTATTATACGTTATAATTTAGTGGGTAACGAGCCTACGCTTGTATCCACCAAATATGAAACGCCGCTCAACGTAGCAGCAACAAAAGTAATAAAAGCAAAACTTTTCCCAGCAGATCCTACTCTACTGCCCAGTTTGACGACTTTTAATACTTACTTTATCAATGAAACATATACCCTACCGGTAGTTTCCATTTCTGGCAATGACCTCACTGCATTGGCTAATGGCAATCAGGGTTTGCGGCCATTGGGCACCTTAGAGTTGTTTGGTACAGATAAAACACGGGTGGCAAGAACAACAGGTGAACTAAATAGCCACGGACAAGATTCTTGGGTCAATGACCAACGGAGCCTCGACTGGATTAGCCGCGATGAAATGGGGGTGAATGCCACTGTGAATGAAGTATTGTTCCCCGGACTTACGGATCGAGATGAATTTCAACGATTTATTTTGCGTGCCGCTGGAGACGATAATTACCCAGGAGGTAGCGATTGGCCCGGCAATGGCGCACAACCGCTCGCCGCGCACATGCGCGATGCTTATACCCAAAACTTAGCCAAAAAGGGTAATCTTCACCTCGATGTAAGAGCAGGATCGAAGGCCATAGCATTTATTAATGGTAAATATTGGGGCGTATATGACCTTCGTGAACTACCCGACGACCACGATTATACCGATTATAATTATAGTCAAGGTAAATATGATATTGACTATTTGCTCACTTGGGGCGGATCATGGGCCGAATACGCATCAACCTCCGAAGCAGAGGCATTTGCCGATTGGAACAACCTCGTTGATTTTGTAAAAACAAACGACATGTCGGATCAAACGAATTTCGATGCTGTGAAGGAGCAATTGGATTATAAGAGTTTAGTCGATTATATGTTGGTAAATTCTTTTTCCAATGCCTCCGACTGGCTCAACTACAATACAGGTTGGTGGCGTGGTAACAATCCCGACGGCGGCCATAAGAAATGGGGTTATATCCTTTGGGACTTGGATGCGACCTATGCTTATTATATCAACTATACAGGTATTTTGGATACCAGTGCAACTGCCCCACCGTGTAATGTGGAGCAGATTGACTTATCCAATTGGGCACAATTTGACCCGCAACCACAGAATCACCTTGATTTATTAAATATTTTGCAAGAAAATGAAGAATTCCGCCAATATTGGATTACCCGTCAGGCAGACTTGAGCAAATCTACGTTTGGCTGTGAAAATATGCTTGCTTATTTTGATGAAGTAGTAGCCAGTATCGAACCAGAAATGCCCAAACATATTGCAAAATGGGGAGGGTCTGTGAACCAGTGGAAAAACAATGTGAAACGCTTCCGTAATTTTATTGAGCGTCGTTGCGACTATTTTTCAACTGGATTAGTGGATTGCTATAACCTGACAGGGCCGTTCAATACCGTATTCATCGTAGATCCTCCATTGTCGGGAAGTATTCAGGCCAATTCACTGGTTTATAATGATTTACCAGTCGAAACGCCTATTTTTGGTAATATCGGATTGCGTTTGGAGGCTTTACCTGCTGGTAACAATACATTCGATCGTTGGGAATCCAAGCAACATACCTTTACAAATCCGTCGGCTATCATTAACCAACTCGATCTTACCGTACCGGATACGATTATTGCATATTTTAAAGGCACATCCGTACCAGTAGTAACGCCTGTAGCGGAGCAGCCGGATGTAGTAGTATTCCCAACACTCGTAAAAGAGTCGTTCTCTGTAGATTTTACGATGCCAGTAAGCGCTCGGGTAAGTATTCGTTTGTTGGATGTGGCTGGAAAGGAAATGGCAAACATTATGGCACAAGGGCGCAACGAAATTAGCGGTAGCCAGCGTGTTTTTGTACATGCCGCAACTATTCCAGCAGGAACTTATTTCTTAGAGTTTGTAACAGATAAAGGATTTGTGGAAACGACTAAGATCGTGAAGAGGTAGTTCATATATACATATATTATCGGCGCGACTCGAGTCCAATGTCGTCTGCTTAAGGTATTCCTGACCCTTATAGGGGTCAAACATGAGTAGCCCCAAATGCAATTTGGGGATTAAAGGGTGTACGTTTGACAACCCGGCAGGGTTGAACTTAATGAAACGCGCGCAATACGCCCCCTTAATCCCCCGAATTTCATTCAGGGCTATTCAAGTTTAACCACTCCGTGGTTGGTATATCGTTAATCTGATGACATTAGACTCGAGTCACGCCGATAATATATGTATATGTAAAAATTAATCTATTTCATACACTAAAATAGAAGAACCTACTTTCCGCGTGGGTTCGTAAGCATTCAACCAAGGATAAAGCCCTTTGGGATGTACGCTACTTTTATTCAGGAATCGATGAATACTCAAGTAGATGGTGTGTTTTCCAGAGCCTAATTGTTCTCGACTGTCGGTTGGAATAGCATTCAAATCTATACCAAAATCTACGGGTTGAATCACCCCAAAGCAATCGCCCCACACCTTAGTTTCCTGTACGCGAGGTGTTTCTAAATCCTTTTTCAAAAATAGCATATCTTGTCCCCAGTCAATATTGGAATCGGCGAGATGATAACCAGTGCGGGATAGTTCGTTGAAATAGGTCAAATGGTGTGGCCAAACGGACAATGAACTAACAATGTGTAATGCCAATAAAATCAATACAATACGTTGAGTTTTGGGCGTTATCAACGTGATTAAACAACCAATTCCCATGGCTAAAAACGGATAAATGGGCAGTATATAGCGGTGTCCAATATTGATCGTACCCAGCGAACAAGCAATAAAAAGCAACAAAGGAGGTAAAAAGAGACAGGCCGCAATGATCGATAATCGGCTATTGGATACCGCTCGTTTTTTAAGATAGCCTTTGCCTGTAAAAAAAAGCACCATCCATAATAAAAGTACCGACGATAAGGTAGATTTCAGTATAAAAGTCCAGCAAAAATACGTGCGCCACCCCCTTCTCGAATAGTCCCCATTTAGGTATTGAAACGATTCTTTTTTTTCCCACATATCTTGGAACATGGCATGAAAAACCTGCATACCAAAGCCTTTCCAAAAATCATAGGCAGGTACCTGAACAGATAACATTTGTGTTCTGGTTGTGCCCAAGTCTCCCGCTATTTTATCCAATTGCGCTTGTATTTTTACGCTTTCGCGCGCCATACTGATTTGTGCATCATTGGATGGAGACTTCATTTGGAATAAATAAACCGCAAAAATCAGAAAAAGTAGCAAGATTGGGCTAAGCCAAAAGCGTTTTAAAAACAACGCTCGCTGCTTCTTAAATAAAAGCAAGCATACAATACCCGCAAAATAGAGTGGAATGGCCGCAAATTTACTCAAAAAAGCCAACCCAAAAATTAGGTTAAGCCACCAAAAATTACGCCAGTTGGGTGCTTCCAAGTACCGCCAAAGCGACCACGATGCCACAAAATACATCAATGAAAAACCCAAGTCAAGTGTAGCCAACTGACCATGTCCCAGAAATGTAGGCTCAAAAGCCATAAACGCCAACCCCACTAATGCCGCCTTCCAGCCCCACAGCAGCCTCATCCAATAATACAAAAAACCAAGCAAAAATAAAGATAGCAAAATATTGACCAAGCGCGTACCTGATAGTATTTGTTGCCAAGATTGGTTGTTTTGGAATAAAAAATGTGTACCATAATTTTGCCAACGGTACAATGCCGTACTATCATTGGGCAGCGGATCAGCATGTTGCACATAAAGCGGAACCGCCATGATGTAACGCAGGAATGGTGGGTGTGTAGCATCGGTATAACGATTGGTTTTCAGATAGTTATAACCACTAGGGATGTTGGCTATTTCGTCGTACACTGGAGAAAATTGCTTTTGAGCGTACCACATCACCATAAATACCACAAGCAGCAGCAAACCAGCAATCCCAGTTGCCACGATGTCTGATACCTGCTTTGTAGCCATGATAAAAATATTAGGGAATTTTACGGAACAACACTAGACATTAGACGAAACTAATTCCGTATAATATCTACTAATAGGAGCGTTAAAAGCATAAAAAAGGCGATACTGTGTAGTATCGCCTTTCGAGAGGGAGAATAATGGGATTCGAACCCACGGCCTCTAGCGCCACAAGCTAGCGCTCTAACCGACTGAGCTATACCCTCCAAATAGTGCCTTTTTCCTAAAGCGTCGCAAAGATACGCTCCTTCTAATGAATTAGACAAGTATTATAACGAAAAAATTTTAGAATTAGTTCCTGACCCCGGCAAATTAGGAAGATACTATGCTGAAATAAAGCACGTCGAGGACTAGCCCTTCGACTTAATCCTATCCTTGTTCCCTTCCGCTTCTGTACTCCGTTCTCTAGCACTTTTAATCTTTTGATTACCAAACTTATACGAAATAGCCAACCGCACGCCTTGGCTTTCCCATTTGCGATAGATAGAGAATTGCTGGTTGCCAAAATCGGCACTTTGGCGCCAGCGTTGGGTATTCAATACATCATATACCGCCAATTTTGCCGTGGCTTTGCCATCCAAAAAGGTTTTTTGAACCCCGATGGTGATACTACCCAATCCGCTGTTTTTGTAAATTAATTCGCGGGTAGGTGCGTTCCACCAGCCATCTATATTGAGTTTCCAGGATTTGCGCAACGTGAACGAATGCGACATATATCCATTGGCACCCATGCGGCCACCAGCAAAATAACCCGCAGGCAAATTGGCCTCATAATAATTGTAAAACATACTAAAAGATAGGTACGCAAACCACCAACTTTTGATCGGTGCTGGCACATTCAGGTTGAGGTACGCATTGTCTTGGCGACCCAAATTGAGGGTAGTAGAATACCCTTTATTGCCATCTAGAATAGTGGCAGATTGCAACGGATCTACCGTGCGGTTTACCCCAAACGTAACACTGGCCGCTTGGCGATACGTCCATTGCAATTCCAAATTATTGCTAAATGCCGGACGCAAATATGGATTGCCACGTTCGCTCGTAAAAGCATCCAACGAACGCTCAAATGGGTTAAGATCCTGGTACGCAGGCCGATTGATACGGCGTGTATAAGCCAATTTGAACCCATTTTTCTCATTCGGTACATATTGCACAAAAGCCGATGGGAACAAACTAAAATAACTGGTATCGGGCTTGCTGATCTTGTTGTTCCTCAAATCCGTATTGATCCCTTTTGCTTTGGTAAATTCGCCGCGTAAACCCGCTTGCCAGTCCCATTTATCATTCCTTTTTTGAGAAAAATTCATATACCCAGCGTGCACATCTTCTTGGTAATCAAACAGATTGGTGCGCGTGGTATCCAACACCCAAACATCGCTTTTGAAATTGGAGGCACTAAAATCGTTCATCGTTTTGGAAAAGGACGTTTTTGCCCCCATTTCAAGATTGCCTTTAACGGCAGCAAGTGACTTTTGCGCGTCTATTTTTGCCGAATAAATATCAATATCATTGTAGAGGTTCAAGCGATTTTGTAACGGAACTTCTTGAAAGCCAATGCCTTCCACTCGGTTTTGAATATTATTTTCATTATCGCCCTTAAAACGCGTCCAGTCCAAATCGGTCGTGATCGTTAATTGATCTGCATTTTCGTAGCGGTAGTTGATATTGGCTCCAGTGTAGCGGTTGTTGTTTTTTAGGTCATTTTGGGTAATAATAGCGGATTCTTGTTGCCCCAATGCGTCAAAAACACGGGTAACACCGGGCGTATTCATGGTGTTGCGCACATCGTTGCCGCCAAATAATATACCAAAAGTACTGCGTTTAGAAACCGCCCAGTCCAGTCCCAATCGACCATATTGGCTCAATGGCGTTTTGTCTTGGTCGATGGTGGTGTTTTTAAAAGCGCGGTCGCCCACCGTCCGATCCAAAGAACCATTGGTATGTTGGAAATTTTGTTGACCCGACCACTGTCCAAATAAATTGAGACTGCCTTTACGCGCATTAAAATTGAGTCCACCTTGACTGCGGTAATGGATCTGTTGGGTATAGGCCAAGTTGGCCGCTCCGTTAAAGCCGTCGCCTTGTCCTTTTTTCATTTTAATATTGATAATGCCTGCATTCCCCTGTGCATCAAAGCGAGCGGGTGGGTTAGCAAAAATCTCAATTTTATCCACCGAACCAGCGGGCAACGACTGCAAAAACGCCGTCAGATCGCGGCCTGTCATATTGGTTGGTTTGCCATTAAGGTAAATCGCGAGGCCACTTTTACCATTCATTTGCAGCGCATCATCGCCATTAGAACTAAGCCCCGGTGCTTTTTGTAGCACTTCAAATACCGTAGAGCCAGCGGCAGTGGGGTCGGCATCGGGGGTAAGTACCGTACGGTCGGACAATTGACTGATATAAGGCCGTTTCGTTTTGATGACTACTTCGTTGAGTGTGTTTTCTACCACAGGCGAAAGTTGCAGGTCTTCGGTTTGCGCGGATCCATTAGCGTTTTTGACCAAAAAACCCAATACTTCAATTTTTTTACCTGCTGGTACGCGGAAATAAGTACGCGGCGTGATCGTTATTTTCCAGCGGTTATTGCCCATAGAGGTCAATTTGCCCGGTTCATACGCAGCATTAAAATTAGTTTGGCCTTCGGGTGTAAATTGGAATGGATTATCGGCAGTCCCCGCTCCCGCCCACAGGTAGAGGCCATCGGTTTTGCCCAGTAACTCGGATGTTTTACCGTTTTTGGAAAGGTTGAGGTTGAATACAAGCGTTATTTCTTGCTCGAAGTCGTCCAATTGAGGAAAATAAGTAACCACCTGTGCTGGTAATGAAGCAGTAAGCAAAAAAGTAAAGAGGCTAATGATAAAAGTGCGCATGACTTAAAAATTTATTGATGTTGCGTAAAATAATTGCGTAATAATTGATGCAAAGGTGCGGACTCCCCCAAAAGCAGGCGCGGCAGATTATGATTTGAGACCTGTATTTGTGGTGTCATATTAATTTGAGACCTAAAAATTGCGTTATCTTTGCTCCAAGTTGAACGAATACCACATTTAACAAACACCATGCGCATCGATTCCAAACTGCCCAACGTAGGCACCACCATTTTTACCATCATGTCAGCCTTGGCGCAGGAACACAGTGCCGTAAACCTCTCGCAAGGCTTCCCCAATTTCGATCCTGATCCGCGCCTACGCCGATTGGTATTTGAGCATATCGAACGAGGGGCCAACCAATACGCACCCATGCCCGGCCTGATGCTATTGCGCGAACGCATTGCCGCAAAAATTGAACATACCTACCCAGGTGCCAATGTCCATCCAGATACTGAAATAACAGTAACTGCAGGTGCTACTCAAGCCTTGTTTTGCGCCATTGCGGCCTTTGTGCGCCCGGGCGATGAAGTCATTTTGATTGAACCCTGTTACGATTCTTATCGGCCATCGGTAGAAACAGTGGGCGGTACAGCCGTCATTTATAGCCTTGCTGCACCCGATTACAAAATAGATTGGGACGCAGTAGGTCGTTTGATTACGCCACGCACACGTATGATTTGCACCAATACGCCCTGCAATCCAACGGGTACAATCCTGACCCGTGCCGATATGGACGCATTGGCGGCTATCCTCCGCGACACCGATATTATCCATATCAGCGATGAAGTGTATGAGCATTTGATTTATGATGGCGAACAACATGCCACGGTTTTGACGCATCCTGAACTGCGCGAACGATCCATTGCGGTCTATTCTTTTGGCAAAACCTTTCACAATACGGGCTGGAAAACGGGTTATGTGGTAGCCCCGGCTGCATTGAATACAGAATTTAGAAAAATCCACCAGTTCAATGTATTTAGCGGTGTGCATCCATTGCAAGCGGCATTTGCCGAGTTTTTGGCAGACGTATCTACTTATACAGGGTTGGAACAGTTCTACCAACAAAAACGCGACTTTTTTCGCGAGGCCATGAACGGGTCGCGCCTACGTCCGCTGGCATGCGCGGGTACGTATTTCCAACTGTACGATTATTCGGGTATCAGCGATGAACCTGATTTGGATTTTTGCAAACGCGTCACTAAGGATTATGGTGTTGCCGCTATTCCCGTCTCAGCGTTCTACTCCGACAAGCGCGACGACAAGGTAATTCGGCTGTGTTTTGCCAAAACAGAAGATGTTTTACTCGAGGCAGCACAACGATTGTGCAAATTATAGGAAAATTAATATTATAACCGGATATTTATAGGAAAAAAGTAACAATTTTGTGAAATATTATTGCGCATTTAAAAGCAAAGCCACTACTTTTGCGCATTCTTTAATTTAAAAAAACCCACATTAAAATGACACGAATTATTATTTTTATGGCCATGGCGTTGTGTCTTTGGCAGGAGGTACAGGGGCAGAATGACCCTTGTTTGATATTTGTTGGTGAATCTATACGCATGGATGGATGCCCCACCGATTCAGCAACGACAAGACCTACTACTGGGCAAGCAGTAGCACTAAAGCACAATAATATCACAGAAGGATTATCAGAAACAGACTCTTCCAGATACCGAGCATTTTGGATCATGGGCGATGGAAACTTTATTCCTTCCGGTGACCATTTAGAAAAAAGCGAAGACATAAAAACGCTAGAAATTAATTATATTTATAGCAGACTAGGAAGTTTTGATATTTATCCAGTGCTTATTGAGAAAAAAAGCAATGGCAGACCACCCGGTTCAGATCTTCGCAGAACAGATGCAAGCCTTCCTGCTTCTAGAGCAGCTAATGGCAAAGTATTAGATCAACCGCCACTAGTAAAAGGCACCCCTTTTACCAAGCGACTAACCTCTGGAAACCGAGCGGATATGTTGAACAGCGAAAAAATTCGTTTAGGTGGATATGAGACAGCCTTGGTTACATCTACCGCTTTGCCATCGTCTGGTACTCAACAAGTTGCATTAGTCTTTTATAATAGTTTGAGAACTGATCGGCGGACTCCTTTTTTTGCCGGTACACTTTTCCCTTCAGAGCCGACTGTATTAAGAGCAAACTATACAGGTAAAATCCATCAACCTGGTGATACGACAATACTTTTACCGCAATTGCAATATGCTGCAAATAAACAGGGGTATCTCAATGTACTGGTACAACCTATTGATATTCTCCCTGGTATTAAACCAGATACATTCTCAGAGTTCCGATTTTTCCCTATATTCAAAACTAAAAAGAAAGACAATCCAAATTCATTGAGTTATTCTACTGGGATACCACAGTTGGATCGGTCAGCCCAAGGCGAAACACAATTCCTTACGCTTGTACTAGAAAATGTAATTGTTAACCCTGACTTCAAACCAGGAATTGATGCACCACCATTACTTCTAACTGGGCAGGCAAATGGCGGATCACAACTGACTACAGAAGAACGATCTCGAATTGTGGAACTACTTACAAGTTATTTTCCTCAAATTTTGGAAGGTATGACCCCACAAGAATTAATAGATCTAAGGATTCACAATACCAATATTTATATTCGTGGGGCAGCCTACCGTTCTGCGGCTATTGTATCTTCTATTGATCCTACTTCGTTGGATGTACTTCAAATTTGCCCCAAAGGGAATGGGCAATACGATGTACGTATGAAAATGACGGTTTGTAATGAAGGAAATATGCCAGAACCTGTTGTTAGTGTAAATATATATAAAGCCAATGGATTACAGGTCATTGAGCCCAAATTTACGGATTTACAAGATTTGCATAACGTAGGTTATAATCAGCAAGATACCATTTGGGAATTTGAATATCATCAACTTGAGGGGGCATATAATGCAACAGGACAATATTCGTCCAGTTGTTTTTCCAAACCTTTTTCGTTTACAACGGATTGGGCAGGTGTACAATTATTAAAAGCAAGAAAAGGACTTACGGCCAAAGTGCATTTTGAAAGCGCGCTTATTTTACCCGTCCAATTCTTTGATAGCGAACCATTTAGCCCAAATGTACCTGTAACACAAGAAAATGGTTATAAATGTGGCGATCCTGAACCCAAAGATTATTGGTGGCTCTACATCATTTTATTCGCCCTAGGTTTAGTCGCTTGGTGGTATTGGAAAATGAAAAAAGAAGAGGAAGTATCCTAGTGCTGTAGAGATTGTATTACGTCAATACGATTGAAAAGATTTAACTCCCTCTTGGAACTAATGTTTCAAGGGGGAGTGTTTGTATAATTTGAACGACCTATAATTAAATATATGCCTAGATTTACCAGCGGCTCAAAGTATTTTGGGCCTTTATCCATATTGCTGAGCGCATGGGTGGCCATACTTTGTTTTATGATGGGGTGTAAAGATCATAAAGAAGCCCTTTCAAACGATCCAGCCCCCCTTTTAGCTAAAGCAGATTCTTTATGGAAAACAAAAAGTAACCACCAAGCAGCATTAAATGCATATTACAAAGTACTTCCAATACTGGAAACAAACAATGATAGTTTATGTACTTGGCTTGTAGTACAACGAAGAATTGCTGTATCCCTACATGATAATTTTGATAAAAAAAAGGAATCATTAGCCCATATTGACTCCACTTTGAAACAATTACAGCAATGGCGGACACCTGTTAATGATCGAGAAGACAGTCTACTTTGCCTACTCTATTTGCGAGAAATCTATACAGCAAGAGAATATGGAGATTTGATGCACATGAAAGCGGCCCTCGAGCGCGCTGAATCATTACTTAAAGGTAAATTATTCGGAAAACACATCGATGGCGCAAAGTTTTTTTATGTTCAAATGGCCAATCTTTATGTCCGCCTTGGCGATTTTGATACCGCTAGAAATTATTTTAACGAGAGTATTGCTTATGAAAAACAGTTCAATCTGACCAATTTTGTCAATTATAACGATTATGGAAGTAGTTACTTAACTTTGCAGGAGTATAAACAAGCATTAGATATTTTTAATAGCGGACTAGCGAAGTCGAACGTCGATCACTTCAACAGCACCCTCCTACACCTCAACAAATCCGAAGCCCTAGCTAATTTGGATAGCCTGCCTCAAGCACAACAATGGAATAATCTAGCACTAAAAATGTTGGAATTTAAGGAGGAATTTCACAAGGATGATTACCTAAAATGCAAAATCGGTTACTTCGAAAACGAAGCCATTATCCAAGAAAAAAAACAAAACTGGGCGGCTGCACGGGCGTTTTACGATAAAATACTCAGCCCCGAACAATTACCCAAAATGCAACGCCGAGATATTGCAGGGTATCTCAATGCCTCCGCTAATACATTCCTAGAACAAAAAAACTACCCAAAAGCACTCGAACAATATCACGCAGCCTATCTGAAATTTTTCCCGAAGCCCTCCCAAGCCCTCCCAAACCCCGACGAACTCCCCGCCGACAAAATCCTCGCCGATATACTAGAAGGCAAAGCCCGCTGCTGGGCTGCAATGGGGCAATACGACCAATCCATAGCCGCCTATCTCCTCATTCCCGTTATCGAAAACCAACTCCGCGCTACCCATACCTTCGAGACCTCCATGCTGCTCGCCTTGCAAAAAAGCAGACACCGCCTCAATGATGCCGTGGATATAGCGTGGGACGCTTGGCAAAAAACAGGCAACCGTGTCTATGCCGAAAAAGCATTCCTTTTTACAGAAATGGCGCGCGGAACCCTACAAACTAAAGGTATCAATGCCAATGAAGCCCTTGCCCTGCTCACACCTGTCGAACAAGAAGAAGATAAAAATTGGTCCAATAAAATAGCCATTTGCGAAAATCAACTCGCCGAAGCCGAAGATGAGGCCAAAATTAATGCCTTAATGCAGGAAATCCGCCAACTCAAAAACCAACAAAAAGCAACACGAACGCAGATCGCAATTACCAATCCTGCCTACGCCGCCACGATGGGGAACAATCATATCTTACAAATGAAGGATGTAGCAGCGCTCTTGCGACCAAACCAAACCATGCTCGATTATTACCTCATTGATACCAACCAATTATACGTCTTTGCCTTTGACCACCTCGGCAATGCGGCGTGGAACCGACTGGCATGGAGTAGCAGCACGCAAGCAACTACGATTGATCTGGTGCGCCAAATCAGCGATAATAACCCCAATACCACGCCTCAAGTATTCAGCAATTCCGCCCGGCTGCTGGGTCAAAAACTACTCCTAGAAGGCATGGGAAATACAACATCACTGTGCCAAGGTAATACCATACCTAAATTGGACAGTGCCCTCGTAATTGTCCCCGATTTGGTACTAACCGCCTTACCTTTTGAGGTATTATTGACCGAAAATACGACTGCCACAGATTGGTCAGCATTGCCTTATATCGTTAAAAAACACTCGATCAGTTATGCCTTCTCTGCGTCCTTGTTGGCTTTGCAAAAAACACTCACCGAAAAACGAAAAGGTAAGGCGCGTTTGCCTTTTGCAGGTTTTGCGCCTACTTATTCCAATAACGCAGATCGGCTCGATAGTGCAGCAACAGATGTAACCTATTGCGCGCAACTTTTCAACGGCAAAGCATACCTCCACCCCGATGCCACCGAAGCACAATTTCGCGCTATTTCGGAAGATGCACAAATCCTGCTGTTGAGTATGCACGGCAATTCCGACCATGTACACCCGGGCTTGTCCCGATTGCGTTTTGGCGATGCCAACCCGGGAAAAGACAGCGATAATATATTGCATGCCAGCGAGTTACAAGGCATTCCCTGTCGCGCAGATCTGGCGGTAATGAGTGCTTGTTTTACCGGCGATGGCCCTGTGCAAGTGGGTGAAGGCGTGTATAGTATTGCCCGTTCTTTTGCGGTTTCGGGTGTGCCAGCAACGGCCATGAGCCTATGGAAATTTCCCGTTATTTCTTCGTCCAATTTGGTACGCGATTTCCTACTGGGTATCAAAAACCAAAATACCAAAGACGGGGCATTACAACATGCAAAATTGACTTGGTTGCAAGATCATCCACAGTCGAAATACGCACACCCCTATTATTGGGCCGGATTGGTGACCGCCGGCGACGCTTCAGTACTAAAAATGAGCAAAAAAGGATTTGATTACTGGTATTTTGCACTAGGAGCACTTGTTTTGGCGTTATTGGTGGGGTTCGTGAAGCGTAACCGCAATAAAAATGATTAAACACACTATTATCCTCTCCTTACTCCTATTTGCTACCTCATTATTATTGGCACAAACCAACGCCATTCCGCTCACAGCAAATATGGTGATCAAAACCTCTGTAAAAATCAAACCCGACAACTACGTGTTACCGGGCAATCCAGCAGATCTGTTCAAAGACAGCCTTGGTGGTACTCGCTGCACGCCTGTGATTCGTATTGAAGGCAGCCATATCGAAGTCGATTTCCAAAAAGCACAACTCATCGGTACCAGTACGCCCGAACGTCCCGATCAATTTGCGGGTGTCGCTATTCTGGTGCGTGGCAACGATATTACCCTCAAAAACGCACGGGTGAGCGGCTATAAAGTGGCGATTATCATCGAAAATTGTCAAGATCTAAAACTAATCGACTGCGACGTATCTTATAATTATCGGCCAAGGTTATTATCGGGCCGCAAAAAAGAAAACCTCGACGATTGGTTGAGTTACCACAATAACGAACACGACGAATGGTTGCGATACGGCGCAGGTGTATACCTCAAAAACAGCCCCGATGCGGAAATAAAAGGCTGCAAAGCAAAAGGCAATCAAAATGCACTCCTAATGACGGGCTGTAACAATGCCACCGTATGGAACAATACCTTCCAATTCAATTCGGGTCTTGGTATCGGTATGTACCGCTGTAGCAACAACAAAATTATGCACAATCGGCTCGATTGGAATATACGCGGCTACTCCCACGGCGTTTACCAGCGCGGCCAAGATGCTGCCGGTATTTTGTTGTACGAGCAATCCAGCAAAAACCTCATCGCTTACAATTCCGCTACCCATTCGGGCGATGGACTTTTCCTTTGGGCAGGCCAAACCACCATGGACACTGGCGCGGGCGGCTGCAACGATAACATTATTTTTGGCAACGATTTTAGCCATGCAGCCACCAATGGCGTGGAGGTCACTTTCTCCCGCAATACCATCCGGGGCAATATGATCCGCGAATGTACCTACGGCGTATGGGGCGGTTATAGTTACGAAACATTGATTGCTGGCAACCTTATTTCAGAGTGCAAAACAGGTGTGGCTATTGAACACGGACAAGAAAATACCATCCAGCAAAACTTGTTTTTGGACAATTTAAACGGTATCGAATTTTGGGCCAATGCCACCCAACCACAGGATTGGGGCTATCCTAAAAACAAAGATACGCGCAGCAAAAATGGCACCATCGACCGCAATGTTTTTTTGAACAACGGCATTCCACTAAAAATCAGCGGGTCAGATAATATAGCCGTCAATGGTGAAAACCTGTTTTTTAATTTTGAGCAATTATTGAAAGTGTCCAAACCCAATACGGCTTTTCGTTTTTTGAGGAACGATATCTATGCCGATTCGAGTGTTTGGCCTGCTATTTGGGCGCAACCGGAGTTGTCCGCCCATAAATTGCTCAATTTTACACACAGCCAATTGCCCGAAAACCCCTACCAGCCCTTGGAAACACCCGTAAAAGATTTGAACGAACCCGATAGTTTGGTGGGTGGTATTGTAGCGGCAATACCCGGCAACTTTCCGCGTGGACGGCAATTTATCCTCCTCGATGAATGGGGTCCCTACGATTTTCGCCGCCCCACCGCTACTTTGGATACTTTGGCGGGCAGTCTGATCTATTCCACACTGCTGGGCCCTGCGGGCGACTGGAAAGTAGCATCCATGGAGGGGGTAAAAAATATCAGCGCGCAAAGAGGCGTAGTGCCTGCGGCCTTGGTCATAGAGCGCGTATCGGCGACCAAACCGATCGTTATTAAGTTTGAATATTCCAGTCCAGAGACGATTATGACGGTATTTGGAAAAAAAATGGCACCGGGGGAGCGGTTTTTGTTTGAATTTAGGGTGGAATAAGTAAAATTTATTCCACCGTCACCTTATCGGAGTGAGGAATGATTGAAAATATTGAAAAGTACGAGATGGCCAAATCATTCAGAAGCACGTGCAAAGGTGCAGCGCACCGAAATATTTGTAGCAAAAAGAGGCAACATCACGTGCAAAGGTGCAGCGCACCGTAACGTAAATTTAATATTGCGGTGCGCTGCACCTTCAAAACGCGAATACATCACCATTGCTACAAATATTACGGTGCGCTGCACCTTTTAAAAGAAAACCCTGCTTGCAAATCTCGAACAGTTAAAAGGTATAAAAGAATTATTTTCGGCTTTATCTCAAATAAAATGCCACTTAAAGCCGGAAATATTATTATTTTCGGCTTTATCTCAAATAAAATGCCACTTAAAGCCGGAAATGTTGTAATTTTGGGCTTTATCTCACTTTTTAAACGAGTTAAAGCCGAGAATGGAAAAATTATTCATTGGTCGAGAAGAAGAAATTAGGATTTTGACAAAAGCCTATGAGCATAGCGAGGCGCGTTTTGTGGCCATCTTTGGTCGTCGTCGGGTCGGTAAAACGTACTTGATTCGGAGGGTATTCGACGATAAAGTTGCGTTTTACATGACAGGGATTTCTGGCGTAACAGCAAAGCAGCAAATTTTCAATTTTCACACGGCATTATTGCGGCAGGGTGGAAATTTTGCAACAGTTCCTAAAAATTGGTTTTCGGCATTTCAAAATTTGATAGACTTCTTGGAATCTTCACAGGAGGCCAAAAAAGTCGTTTTTCTGGATGAATTGCCTTGGTTAGCCTCCAAAAAATCGGA
The DNA here is from genome assembly GCA_043764095.1 of Chitinophagales bacterium. Classification (GTDB taxonomy): domain Bacteria; phylum Bacteroidota; class Bacteroidia; order Chitinophagales; family Saprospiraceae; genus M3007. The sequence continues at coordinate 45,823 of JAYUKX010000193.1, read as the reverse complement.
TTTTTTATCCGCATTAGAGCATTTTTGGAATAGTTGGGCATCAGCAAGAGCCGACATATTGTTGGTCGTTTGTGGTTCGTCTGCTTCTTGGATGGTCAATGAATTGATTAAAAACAAAGGGGGGTTGCACAATCGCGTAACCGATAGAATTCGACTTGAACCTTTTTCTTTACGTGAAACAGAGGCTTTTTTACGCGCCCGAAACCCGAATATTGACCGTTATTCAATCGTTCAACTGTATATGGCCATGGGCGGAATTCCATTTTATTTGGACGCTGTTTCAGAACAAGAAAGTGCGATGCAAAATATTGAGCGCATTTGTTTTTCGAGAAATGGTATTCTGCGAGAAGAATTTACGTTTCTATTGCAATCACTTTTCAGTAAAGCCGAACAGCACATTGCAATTTTGACTGCGCTTGCCACAAAGAATATGGGATTGACCCGCAATCAATTAGTAGAAGCAAGCAAACTACATAATAGTGGTAGATTGACATTGATGTTGGCTGAATTGGAGGAAAGTGGTTTTGTGCAATCTTATACGCCGTTTGGTAAAAATAAACGCGATATGTTGTACCGATTGTCTGATTTTTATACGGCTTTTTATTTTAAATTTATCCGAAATGCAACGATTTTGGATGAAAACAATTGGTTAAATGCCCTTGAAAGTGGTCGTTATAATGCTTGGAAAGGCTTTGCTTTTGAGCAAGTTTGTCTGAGTCATATCCGACAAATCAAGCGTGCGCTCGGCATCCAAGGTATTGTTTCTCAATCTGCCGCTTGGCAAAGTACAGAAGCAGGAGCGCAAATTGACCTTTTGATTGACCGAAATGATAGAGTTATTAATATTTTTGAAATTAAATTTTCTGAAAATACTTACACGATTACCCAATCTTACGCAGCGCAATTGGCTCAAAAAATAGCAATTTTTAAAGAAATAACGCAGACAAAAAAATCCGTTTTACTCACAATGATAACACCTTTTGGTGTCCAAACCAATGCTTATGCTTCGGCTATGTTGCAATTTAATTGGACGATGGACATACTTTTTGAATGAACAGATTGAGGCCTGTACGAGCAATATTGGGCATGATTTTATTTTTTCTAAAACTTTTTTCCAAAAAAGTTTTTCCTTTACAAAAAAATAAACTTACCTTTGCGCTCCTTTTTAGGGAAACACAGTTGCGGGCGTGGCGAAATTGGTAGACGTACCAGACTTAGGATCTGGCGCCGAGAGGCATGGGGGTTCGAGTCCCTCCGCCCGCACTTCATTTTGAAATAAGCATAAAGATGCCCACTATTGCTCGTACAGACCTCACGCCATCACATCTTCACCTCACCATTACGCTTTTACGCGAAGATCTCAAACCTAAATTAGATTCAGAATTTAAACGCCTTAAACAGCGTGCCGTCATCAAGGGATTCCGTGCAGGTCAAGCACCCGCACAGTATGTCAAATCCTTGTATGGCCAAACCCTGTTTTACGACGTGTTTAACAAAATGATGTCTGATGAACTTACGGGATTCCTAAAAGATAATGATTTGGACGTACTCGGTCAGCCACTTCCTGTGGAAGACGACCAACGCCAGTACAAATTTAGTATTGACAATCCAGAACCCGAATATAGCGTGGTGTATGAGATTGGACACGTACCCAAGTTTGAATTGGCAGGTTTGAGCAAAGATGAAATCTATGACCGTTACGAGGTAACTGATTTGGATACATTGGCAGCAAAAGACCTTGAGGAAGCACGCAAAAGCGGCGGTACACGCACCAATCCAGAAGAAGATATTCTCGAAGATGATATTGTTAAGGTCGATGCCAAAGAAATGGACGGCGATAGCCCAAAGGCCGATGGCTGGGCAACTACTGTTACCATTGCAGTTAAAGACATTGTCAATCCAGATCTTAAAGCACAGATTTTGACCCTCAAAAAGGGTAATAATATCCGTTTTGATGTAACTGACCTTGAGGAAAGCCGCGATCAAGATTTTATCCGCAAATATTTACTGAGCATTCCCGCCGAAGACGAGCGTGAAGTAGGCAACGTATTTGAAGGTGAAATCATTGAGGTTTCCCGTGTAGGTGTTGCTGAATTGAACGAGGAATTTTTCCAGGCTAATTTTGGCGAAAATGTAAAAACAGAAAGCGAAGCCATTGAGGTCATTAAAAATGGTGTTGCACAGTTTTATGAGCAACGCGCTAATGCCCTTGTTTTCCGCGAAATGCAAGATCGCTTGTTGAAACTCAATAACGTGGAATTGCCCGATGAATTCCTAAAACGTTGGTTGCGCATCTCTAATGAAGGTGTGGTATCCGCCGAAGACGTGGAAAAAGAATACGAAAGTTTTGCTACCAGCCTCCGTTGGACGATGGTGCGCGATCGTATCATTGAGCGATTTGGAATTACAGTAAGCGAAGAAGAAATTCGCGAAGAATTTTATAGAACTTTGATCAACTATTTCCGTGCACAATTGCCGATGGAAATGCTCAAAGGCGGTGTAGATCGAATGATGTCTGATAAAAAAGAAGTAGAACGCGTTTCTTCTAATATCCAATACGAAAAAATGTTCAATGCTGCATTGACAACGGTAACAACACAACCTAAGTCCATCAGTTCTGAAGAGTTCCACGCTATTTTCGATCAGGCAAAGCAAACAACACAAGGGTAATTCCCCTTTAGTTTAGTCCCTTGAATACGGTAGTTGGTGGTTATAAGAGGTAGTTTCATCGTATAGTACAGTTCCCAAGGGTTTAATATTTGAGCAATTTGGCTAATTATGTGTTAAGTATCAGGACATAATTAATTGGCAGAATTGAACGCCGGTATTTTTCGGATAGACAAGCCGTTTTAAAGGCGGATAGCGGATACTATCTAACGCAAAAACGGCGAAGTATAGGCGGAAAAGACCAAGTTCAAAATGGCAATTAATTGTGTCCTGATACTTCAAATTGCTTCAACAAAATAAATATAACTAGTCATGTTCGACCAAAACGAGTTTAAAAAATATGCTGTTGGCCATCTTGGCATGAGCAGTATGCACCTAGAGCATTACATGCAGAAAAGTACTGCAGGCGTGGCTCCAAATATTAAGGCTTTTACCCCAGCAGTGATCGAAGAGCGCCAATTGAACGTAGTTCAAATGGACGTTTTTAGCCGCTTAATGATGGATCGTATTATCTTCATGGGCGTACCTGTGACCGAATATGTGGCCAATGTCATTCAAGCACAATTGCTTTTCTTGGAATCTATCGACTCCAATCGCGATGTACAAATGTTTATCAATAGCCCTGGCGGTTCGGTAATCGACGGCCTTGGTATTTACGATACCATGCAGTATATCCGCCCCGATGTCGCTACAATTTGCACAGGTTTGGCCGCTTCTATGGGAGCAGTATTGCTGGCTGCTGGCGCAAAAGGCAAACGTTCTTGCTTGTTCCATAGCCATATTATGATCCACCAGCCATCAGGTGGCGCACAAGGACAAATTTCTGATATCGAGATCACATACCATTTGATCAAAAAAATGCAGAAATCTTTGTACGATATCCTTGCACATCACACTGGACAAACTTACGAGAAAATCTTAGAAGATTGTAACCGCGATAACTGGATGGGTGCAGAAGATGCAAAAGCGTATGGCCTTATCGACGAGGTATTGAGCCGCGATAACCCACGTAAGTAATCTTCTAACGAGATTAAATAACGTTTGATACAAAGACGTTAGAAATAAGAAATGAGATAGTTGGGACAACGTTAAGTTATCTCCGTATCTTTGCCTTATCTCTAACGTCTTTTGTTTGTCCCCCTAAATTTTAAAAAAAAATGGTAAAAAAAGGGAAAATATCTCAAAATCATTGTTCCTTCTGCGGACGTGGAAAGGAAGATGTATTGATATTAATATCGGGTATGGATGCCCAAATTTGCGAAGCCTGTGTCGATAAAGCAGCCGATATGGTGGATCAGCATTTGGGCGAAGATGCTGCCCGTCCGCCGAAAGGTGATGGAACAGAAGGCGGCTATTCATCCAAATATAGTGGCAAAGTAAAACCTATTCCACCTTCCGAAATGAAGGCTTTCTTGGATAAATATGTCATTGGTCAAGATGATGCTAAAAAGGTATTATCGGTAGCCGTATATAACCATTATAAGCGTTTGATGTACAAGGAAAACGGCAAACAAGGCGATGTGGATATTGAAAAATCCAATGTGCTATTTGTGGGTCAAACCGGTACTGGAAAAACATTGATGGCCAAAACCATTGCCAAACAACTCAATGTACCCTTTACTATCGTGGATGCAACGGTATTTACCGAAGCAGGTTACGTAGGTGAAGATGTAGAAAGTATCCTTGCTCGATTATTGCAAGTATGCGATTTTGATGTAGAAGCAGCCGAGCGCGGTATTGTTTATATCGACGAGATCGACAAAATAGCCCGCAAACAGGATAATCCAAGCATTACGCGTGATGTATCGGGCGAAGGCGTACAACAAGGTATGCTCAAAATGCTGGAAGGTGCCGAAGTATTGGTACCACCGCAAGGCGGACGTAAGCACCCCGAACAAAAAATGCTTAAAGTAAACACCCAGAATATTTTATTTATCTGTGGTGGCGCATTTGATGGTATTGAAAAAAACATTGCCCGTCGCGTCAATACGCAGGTAATTGGCTATAATAAACAGGCATCGGAGAAAATTGATAAGGAAAATCTACTCCAATATGTGAGCCACCAAGATATTAAAGCATTTGGTTTAATACCTGAATTGGTGGGGCGTTTGCCAGTCATGGTGCATTTGGATCCATTGGATACAGATACCCTAAAACTGATCCTTACTCAACCACGCAATGCACTCCTCAAGCAATACCAACAACTGTTTGATATGGAAGGTATTGCATTGGAATTGACCGAGGACGCAGTGCAATTTATTGCCGAAAAAGCATTGGAATACAAACTAGGTGCGCGCGGTCTCCGCTCTCTTTGCGAAGCCATCCTCACCGATGCTATGTTTGATCCAAAAATGGAAGGTGCCACAGAACGTAAATTAGTGATTGATCGCGCTTATGCCGAAGCAAAACTAAGTAAGTCTAGAATTTCTAAATTACGCGCTTAAATTGCGTCGCACGACGGACAATTCTGCAATACAAATAGCGGACAGTGTTACAAAAGTGTTATTTTTGCAACAAAATTCGTCTCTAGCTTGTTTTTAACCTTATTCAATAAAATATTAAATTTTTCATACAATGGCATTGCAAATTTCAGATGCATCTTTTGAAGCAGATGTACTTAACAGCGATAAACTGACAATAGTTGATTTTTGGGCAGAATGGTGTGGTCCATGCAAAATGATGAATCCCATTTTGGATGAACTTACTACTGAATACGATGGCAAAGTGGTTATCGCCAAAATGAACGTAGATGATAATTCAGAAACACCCACTAATTTCAATATTCGTGGTATTCCGACTTTTATCCTATTCAAAGAGGGCAAAGAAATTGCTCGTATCGTAGGTGCACAAACAAAGGCAGTAATGAAAGGACAAATTGATGCGCATATCGGCGTGGCAGTTTAACCGATTTTGAACTTATTAAAAAGACCTGTCATCGTTTATCGTTGACAGGTCTTTTTTTATTTACGCTTCCAATACCGCTATTTCCACCGCACAATATTGCACAGTCTTGATCACCCCATCTACCTCCACAGGCGATGTGTTGGATTCTACACGTAGAATATGGTCGCAGTCCTCTAAATCAAAAGTGACGCGATAATTTGGGAATTTACGATACAATTGGCCTGAAATATGTTCCGCAGTTGGTGTATCTTCGATATTTGTTTTGAATACTTCTACCATAATTAATATGCTAATATTTTTTTCATTTCGCCCATAATCGCTTGCCAATTTTGCTCAGAATGGGCTAGTTTTTCTTCATCGGATAATTTATCTTGTGTTATGGTGAGCGTACAAACACTATCTTGCTCCTCCAAAACATAACTAATTAGAGCGTAATTTTCAGGCAAGTCGGCCAATCCACTAAACGAACTCAGGTAATCATAACTCAAACGTTGTTGCGGCATAAACTCCAATACTGTTCCTTTGTCTTCGTAAGGCGTGCCGTCCCATTCGCCACGAAAATAAATAGGGCTGCCCACCTGCCAATCGGTGACTAAATCGGTGCCAAAAAAATATTGTTTGACCATAGCAGGCGAGGTAAGTGCTTCCCATACTGCCGCTGTAGGCGCATGTATTTGGATTTGTGTCGTTAGTGTAAGGCTCATAATATTGAATATCGTTAAGGTGTTTACAAGGTGTTTTAAAATTGAATACAAAAGTAGGAGGTATTACTGACAGCATTATGTCAGTGCCAAATCATTATTTTTCACATGCTGTAAAATACAAGTGCCCGATCTTTTGGAGAGACCGGGCACTTATTGCTATTTAGCGAGGTTGGTGGCATTGATTTGCATCTCCATAAAACAATATCAAGCAAAAGACGTTAAGTATGGGTATGAAATTGTCGATTTCCATCTTAACCATATATACTTTGATGTTTGCTTTTACAGCAATGTCGCCAGTATCTGTTTTTGCCTGTGGTAAAAGCGGTGGTTGTGGTAAAAAGGAAACCTGCGAAAATACAACAAGCAATAAAAGTTGTTGCTCAGAAGAAACAGCACAAACACAACCTTGTGGCGACGAAAGAGATTGTGCGGGCGATTGCGGTGATAAAGGTTGCCAATGCGCTGCTTCATTTTCTCATGCACAATTATTCATACAGTTAGTGGAAAACCCAATATCTCCTATTGCTTTCCTTCCTAAAAAAGCGACTTGGTACTATCTTAATAAAATACCAAACGCTGTTTATCTTTCCATTTGGCTACCACCCAAAATAAACGGTTAAACTTCCTGACAGCCATAGGTCTGTCTAAGCGAAAGCGTACTTCTTTCGTTATATTCCCTTTTTTCGTTTGCTTTAATGGCTCTAATTTTCACGACCTAGTATCAAATACTATGGTGTATCATGCGCTTATCACAAACTTTGGATAAGGTCACTAGCCTTGAAAAGTAATTTTCACACCAGACATTATACGAAATTAACTTCGCATAATATCTACTTATAATTTTTTTAAAATAATGAGATTCAATATAAATATAGCAGTACCATTCATCGTATTGCTCATCGGTACAAATTGTACTGCACAAATCAAAAATGCTAAAACAGAAACCGTTAAAATCTACGGTAATTGCGGTATGTGCGAGAAAACCATCGAAACCGCAGCATTCCAAAAAGGTACGGCAAAGGTGGATTGGGACCAAAACACCAAAATGGCACAAATCACTTTTGATTCCAGCAAAACCAATATCGAGGCGGTGCTCCAACGGATTGCTTTATCGGGCTATGATAGCGATCAATTTACCGCTCCCGATGAGGTGTACAACAACCTGCACAGCTGCTGCCAATATGAGCGTCCGACTAAAACTGTAGCAACGATCAACCCTATATCTACGGTGGCTGTTGAAAAATCTACGGTAGAAGTTGTTGTTGAACCATCAGATACTGATGCATTGAAAGCACAACTTGGACAGGTTTTGAACGCCTATTATGCTGTAAAAAATGCATTGGTAGCCGATGATAGCAAATCTGCTCATTCAAAAGCAAAGGCATTAGTTACGGCACTTAGCAATGTAAAAATGGCAAATTTCAGTAAAGAGCAGCAGGAAATCTATACGCCTCTTGCTGAAAAAATTAAACTGGATGCCACAAAAATTTCGGAAATAAACGATATTGAGCAGCAACGCGACCATTTTTATGCACTTTTCGATCCTATTTTTACAGTAGTCAAAACCTTCAACGTCAATACCGAGCCTGCTTATCAACAGTTTTGTCCAATGGCGAGAGACGGGAAAGGCGCAAATTGGTTGAGTAAAGAAAAGGTGATAAAAAATCCATATTATGGTAAATCAATGCTTACTTGTGGCAAAGTGACTGCAACGCTTTAATAATGCCCCACAGTTGATCCATTTTTTCACAGGACTGTGCAGCGTTTTCGGACGCTGCACTTGGTCATTTTTCAAATTTTTCTTATGAATACTTATAAATTTCAATATTCAATTTTAGCGGTTGTGGCACTGGCCTTTTCGATCCAAGCCTGTCACAAAATGCACATGGGCTCTAACGCTACGGCCCGCAATGTGGTGGAAAAATCATTCGCCAATCCCGTGGCCATTCCTGCCGTTTTGGATGGCAAATCAGGTGTACTGGAGGCAAAATCAGGCATTGCGTCCCTTGGAACGGGCATATCTGTCAATGCGCTGGGTTATGGTAGTGCAACTATTCTTGGCCCAACAATTCATATCAATCAGGGCGAGACGTTCCAACTGGACTTTAAAAATAGCCTTTCAGAAGCCACTAATATCCATTGGCACGGCCTCGAAGTACCAGCATTGCAGGATGGCTATCCAACTGACTTGACCGCGTCTGGCAGTTCGTTTATGTACGACTTCCAGATAAAAAATCGCCCTGGAACTTATTGGTACCACCCACATCCCGATATGGCTACTGCGAGCCAAGCGTATCGTGGTCTGGCAGGTTTTTTCATCGTTGGTTCAGTAGCAGAGGACGCACTCAGCCTGCCTTCGGGCGAATTTGATGTGCCACTTGTAGTACAAGATAAACGGCTTGATAATGGACTTTCCTATACACCTTCCGACGACGACCGCAGTATTGGTATGTTCGGCGAATCGGTTTTGGTCAACGGTACTGTAGGTGCAATGCTGGAAGTGGCCACGCGTACCTATCGGTTCCGATTGCTCAATGGCTCGAATGCACGGATTTACAACTTCGCGCTCTCCTCTGGAGCAACCTTCCAACTTATCGGCACAGATGGCGGTTTACTCGATGCTCCAGCACCTGTGACATCTGTGTTGCTTGCGCCAGGCGAGCGCGCCGATGTACTGATTAATTTTGGTGTTAATAGCGTAGGCGACGAGGTTTTCTTGCAAAGCAATACCTTTGATGGTACAAAAACTCAGGGTAAACAAGCGTTCAAAATCTTGAAATTCAAGATCGGAACAAAGGTAAACGACCCGTTTATGCTACCGAATGCGCTAATGGCGGTAGAAAAAATCGCCGAATCAGATGCGATTGCTACTAGGACTTTCAATATCGGGCACATGATGTCGCATGGTGGTATGATGACATCGGGCATGATACACCCATTGGATGGGAAATTTTTCGACGCTAATCGTATCGACGAAGTGGTAAAAGCAGGTTCGGTCGAAGTTTGGGAATTTGATAATACCGATGGTACCGAGACCCACCCAATGCACCTCCATGCAGGGCAGTTTCAAGTACTTTCTCGCACAGGTGGACGCGGGCGCGTAGAACCTTGGGAAAAAGGCTGGAAGGATACTGTACTGGCTTTCCCTGGCGAAAAAGTCCGTATTATTGTTCATTTCTCGGACCTTTTGGGCAAATATGTTTTTCATTGCCACAACCTAGAACACGAAGACGGCGGCATGATGCTCAATTATGAAATTAAGTAATCTAGGCAGGTTTTATTCATAGACCAATCGTAACTACTTAGGTATGCGGTTTTAAGTCAAAAAAAGCAGTTTTTTGACCGAAACAGGAGCGATCTAAGTAGTTACCGGTTCGTTTTAAATCTTCATTTTGTACGCTCTCACTGCCCTTTTTATAGGGCTATAACTTTATTCCATTGACAATGCTCTTCATTAAAAACATGGTTTGTCCACGCTGTATTCGTACCGTCAACCTACTCTTAGAAGCGGCGGGGTTGGTTGCAAAAAACGTCCAACTTGGCGAAGTTCAATTAACAACCCTGCCTACGTCAGAGCAGTTATTGGCACTGCGCGAAAGCCTTAAAAAAGAAGGATTTGAACTCCTTGACGACCGAAACAGCCGTCTCGTAGAGCAAATAAAAACATTGGTCATTGCTGAAATTCATTATGGCGCGAATAGGCGACCATTGGCAATGAACTTTTCGGAATTCCTAGCCAGCGAGACATTACATGAATACGGCCAATTGAGCCGCCTGTTTTCAGCAGTGGAAGGTTTGACGATTGAAAAATTCATCATTGCCCAAAAAATCGAACGGGCAAAGGAATTGCTATTGTATGATGAACTGACCATTACAGAAATCGCGCACCAAATGGAATACAGTAGTCCGCAGCATTTGAGCAACCAATTCCGGCAGGTAACCGGACTGACTCCATCACAGTTCAAAGCCAACCACCAATTGCATAAACGAAAGTCGCTCGATGATGTGTAAAACAAAAACATGCACAATTTCCACAAAATGATGTAAAGACGACCTTTGAAATTGCTCATACCTTTGTAGTGTTATAAAAAAACTTTTTTACAATGACACATACTTATCAAGTTTCAAATATTACTTGTGGCGGTTGCATAGCGAAAGTGAAGGGGCTGCTCGAAAAATTGCCCGACGTGACCGCTGTTTCGGTTGACCTTGAGGGGCAAACCCAAATCACAATGAGCCGCCATGTAGCTACTGCCGATTTACAGGCGGCCTTGTTGGACTATCCAAAATATCAATTATCTGAAAAATCGGTGGTGATGCCCATGAAACCTGCGATGGTAGCCGAAGGAGACGAGGCACGTGGTTTTTTCGAGACCTATAAACCGATTTTGTTGATATTAGGTTATATCCTTTTGGTTACGATGGCTGTTCAATTTAGTCGCCCAAGTTTTGACTGGATGCAATGGATGCAACATTTTATGGCGGGTTTCTTTTTGATTTTTTCCTTTTTTAAATTGCTCAATTTAAAGGGATTTGCAGAGAGTTATGCGATGTACGACGTTTTGGCCAAAAAAATCCCTACTTGGGGGTACGTTTATGCTTTTGTAGAATTAGGTTTAGGTATTGCCTATCTTGTTGGTTATAAGCCATTTATGACAAATGCGATTACCATCGTTGTAATGTCGATTAGTATCGTTGGGGTATTACAATCTGTACTGAACAAAAAGAAAATTCAATGTGCTTGTTTAGGTACTGTTTTTAATTTGCCCATGAGTACCGTTACTATTATAGAAGATGCTTTGATGATTGCGATGAGCGCGGCGATGTTACTATTGGCCTAGCAGTTTTTTTCATACACTCAAAAACACACGGATGAGACACCCTAATTTGTACAGTGTCTCATCCGTGTAATCCCTTATTTCACTTCCGAAATTTCCAACACAACGCTGGTGCGTCGAAGGCTAATATCGGGGTTATACCCTACTGTTTGAAGAAAATCGCCAGAAAACACTGCGGTTTCATCGAGGGAGGTTTTGGTTTCGGGATAAAGATTCAGTTCTTTTACCCGATATTTTTTATTAGCATCCAATCCTTTGAGCAAAATAGGCTCGAAAGTATAGGTGAACTCGAAGCGATTGGAGACCAAATAATTGAACATCACAGCCTTATCCTTTTTTTCACTGACGTACATCGATGAAGCAACGGGCTGTTCCCAAGGGTTGGATAAGCGATACAGATCGCCCTGCCAAACCACATCTTTGATGGAATTATAATCGGTAATTGCCTTTTGCGCCGATGCCAAATCATTGGGACTGAGTTGATCTACCACAATATCGAAGCCCATTTTGCCCATCATAGCTACATCGCAGCGGTATTTCATAGATACTTTGCTCCAATCGGTCACGTGGTTGCACGATGCAATGGCCGGATAAAAATAAGAGTAATCCCATTGAATAAAGACGCGCTCCAACGGATCAGTATTATCGCTGGGCCAATACTCCGTGAAATACCGGAGGGCCTCGTAATCCACACGGCCGCCGCCGCCAGAGCAGAGCATCATATCCACAGTAGGGTATTTGGCGCGGACACGATCGAGTACTTTGTACAAACCTTTGACATAATCCACGTATAATTTGCTTTGTTTTTGCTTTGTTTTTGCTAAATATTCTGAATGGGCATTATAAATCACCGCATTACAGTCCCATTTGATAAAAGCGATTTCAGGGTTTTTAGTAAATAGATTGTCGAGTGTATTAAATACAAAATCTTGTACTTCGGGGTTGGAGAGGTCGAGTACCAACTGGTTGCGGAAATAGTGTTCGGGGCGTTGTGGCTCTCGGATGACCCAATCCAGGTGTTTTTCGTACAATTCGCTGCGTGGATTGACCATTTCGGGTTCGATCCAAATACCAAATTTTACACCTGCTGCGGTGGCTTCTTTCACCAAATGTCCAATACCACTGGGTAATTTCTTTACATTCTCCTGCCAATCGCCCAAACCGGCGTGGTCGTCGTTGCGCGGATGTTTATTACCAAACCAGCCATCATCGAGCAAAAACATATCCACACCTAGTTTTTTAGCACCTTTAAACAAGCCTACTAATTTTTTTTCATCAAAATCAAAATAAGTCGCTTCCCAGTTGTTCAATAGCGTGAGGCGGCTGCCGTTACCGTCCATGAGTCGGTAGTTTTTGGCCCAACGATGCAAATTTCTGCTGGCAAGCCCTTTGCCTTTTTCCGAAAAAGTATAAATCATTGAAGGGGTCGTAAATTCCTGATTGGCCTCCAAAGGATACTCCGACGCGTGTGGATTAATGCCCGCAATAAGGCGCAGGTGGTGGTACGAGTCTATTTCAAAGTCAATTTTGAAATTGCCCGACCATGCCAATTGCCCTAGCAATACTTTGCCTTCGTCTTCGGTGGCGGGGCGATCAAAAGAGAGTTGGAAAGTAGGCGGCGCATACAGGTTTGCCCTTGCGCCCAGTTTTGAATCGAGGGTTTTGATACCGTGAGTGAGCAGGGTTTCTTCGGGTTTCATTTCGCGCGCCCAAGAACCGTGATAACTAGTGAGGTAGTAGTTATCGAAAGTAAAATAGAGGTTAGCCGATGCATATTTTTCAAGTTCAATCGCATTTTTTTCTTTGTTTTTAATCACCGCCCACTGCTCTACCACATCTTCTTTGCTGTATGTTTTGAAATTCAGCACCACTTCTACTGGATAGACCTCGTCTTTTAGAAAAATTTGGGTATGGGATACGTTTTCGTCTATTTTGCGTACTTCGTGGCGTACGTATTTCAATTCCGTAGATGTATTGCCGTCAGCATGGGTGATATTGAGGGCTGGTTCGACGAGATTAGTAGAACCGCTGGAGGAATAGGCGGTGTTGTAAATACCTGCATTATCGTCTTTTGCCCAGTATTGCTGGACAATTTGGGCGTAATCTGCGCTTTGTTGCAGCCGTTTGCCAAAATGCGTAATGCACAGGCGGTTGTCTTTGTCGGTAGCCATTACAAGGGCGTTGCTCTTTGTTTCGATGGGAATTACCACCGATTTTTGTGCAACAATTCCCCACGGGGCTAATAGGGCGAGGCCCAATATTACAGGTAAAAAACCTGTGGTAAGATATTTAGAAAAAACGCTGGTCATTATAAAAATATTAAATTAAGTTATAGTGTGCAATGTGATGATGTGTTTAGGGGCGGCGCTCCAACAGCCGGACGGTAAAATGAGGGGGTAAAGTTATTACTTTTAGACACTTTTTAAAGCACTATTTATAAAAAAAAGAGCCAAAGGTATAGCGGAATGGATCCATTACTCCTTCTTATCCATTTCAAGGATGTCGAAGGGAATAGCACCTTTGGCATCCTTTTTTTACGCAAATTCAAAAATCAACGTAGTTTTGCCCGTCCAACATACGACAGCAAAATATGAAGCATCTAAATCGCCGCTCCTTCTTGCAATCCGCAGCCATTATTGGAGCCTCCGTTGCAGTACCATCGCAGGGACATACCACCACTGTGGATGCGCCATTTATTCTGCCCCGAAAACCCAAATCCAAAATCAACCTCGGCTTTATCGGCGTGGGACTACGCGGGCAAAGCCATGTAGAAGTAGCACTCCTCCGCGACGATTGTGAAATAGTGGCCATCGCCGATCCTCAACAAGTGATGGTAGATGCCTGCCTCAAACTCTTCGACGACAAGGGCGTAAAACGACCAAAAGTGTATTCCAATGGCGATTATGATTACCTCGAACTGCTCAAAGACAAAAATATTGATGCCATACTGATCGCCACACCCTGGGAATGGCATACCGAACAGGCCATCGCAGGTATGAAAGCGGGCAAATACGTGGCCACCGAGGTATGCGGTGCTTTTTCATTGGACGAATGTTGGCAATTGGTAAATACCCACGAAGCAACTGGGCAACACCTCATGTTTTTGGAAAATGTGTGTTACCGCCGCGATGTAATGGCTATTTTACAAATGGTACGCGAAGGACTTTTTGGCGAATTGATCCATTTTGAATGTGGCTATCAGCACGACCTTCGCGAGGTCAAATTTAATGATGGCAAAAATCCTTATGGTGGTGGTGTAGAATTTGGAGAAAAAGGTTTTCACGAGGCCAAATGGCGCACCAAACACTCCGTTGGCCGCAATGGCGATCTGTATCCAACCCACGGCATTGGGCCGGTAGCGATGTATGCTAATATCAACCGAGGCAACCGCTTGGCCTACCTTACTTCCACCGCTTCTAAAGCACGTGGCCTCCACGAATATATCGTAAAACACCCACAAGGCGGCGAAAACCACCCCAACGCAAAGGTCAATTTCCAATTAGGCGATGTGGTGACCACAGTGATAAAAACCATCAATGGCGAATCTATTATTCTTTCGCATGATACCAATTTGGCGCGACCATATTCCCTCGGGTTCCGCGTACAAGGCACCGGAGGCATCTGGATGGATGTCAATGAAAGTCTGATGTTGGAAGGCAAAACCAAGCCGCACCGCTGGGAACCCGCCAAGGAATGGCTCGACAAATACGACCACCCGCTTTGGAAACGCTTTGGTGCCGATGCAAAAACGGCAGGGCATGGTGGCATGGATTTCTTTGTATTCCATCATTTTATTGAGTGCGCCAAACGCAATATTGCGCCACAGATGGATGTATATGATGCCGCAACTTGGTTGTCCATAACGCCACTCTCCGAGGCATCTATTGCGATGAGCAGCGCACCGCAGGCTATCCCCGACTTTACAAGAGGCCGATGGATAGATCGTAAACCAAACTTTGCTTTTGGCGACGAGTTTTAACATACGATACAATAAAACACAACACTATATATTATGTCAGTTTCAGAAAAACTAAAGGCCATGTTTGATGCCAAGGCTGCGGCCAATTTACAAGCGGGTATCGATTATATGGCCGAAAATGCCCAAAAAGAAGGTGTAGTAACGCTGCCCAGCGGCCTTCAGTACGAAATTATTACAGCCGCCGATGGTGACAAGCCTTCTGCAACCCAAACAGTTACGTGTCATTACCACGGCACTACGATAGCAGGTGCGGTGTTTGATAGTTCTGTCCAACGTGGCCAACCCGCTTCATTTCCGCTCAATCGGGTGATTGCAGGCTGGACCGAAGGTTTGCAATTGATGAGTGTAGGGAGCAAATGGCGCTTAGTTATTCCCGCTAATTTAGCCTATGGTGACCGCCAATTGACCGCCGAGATTGGCCCTAATTCTACTTTAATTTTTGAAGTGGAATTGCTAAAAATAACATAAATTAAGGCCAAAAAGTATCTAAATAAGCCGTTATGGCGGTGATAGCACTACATTTTGACGGCCATAACAAGCACCAAATTTTAATACTCAAAAAAATTTGCAAAAACTTTTTGGTAGTTTCATTCAAAAACCAGTACCTTTGCCCCGCTTTTTAAATAAGGCGCGGTAGCTCAGCTGGTTAGAGCATGCGATTCATAATCGCAAGGTCGGGAGTTCAAGTCTCTTCCGCGCTACAATAAAAACCTATAACCGCTTGATACTTAAGGTATCAGGCGGTTTTTTTTATTGGTTAAATCCTGTGTTTTGAAGTTCGTAAGAAAGAATTAAATTGGCTATATCTTTAACCCAATACCTATAATTCGTCAGGAAAAACTGGGCAATAATCTAAAATAGTACATCAAAAGAATAAAAAATCTACAAATTTGCTTTAGAAATTAACCTTTTCATCCCTTAGGAATGGTGTCGAAATAAAGGTACAGATTGATGCACATCTTTTGCCCTCATATTCCCTCTTTTTCTGCTTAAATAGGTAGGCTATTCGCGCAAAAAAACAGAAAATCTGAGACCAAAATCTGAAGCCTGAATTTGTACCTTCATTCCAACACCATTCCTTAGAGCAGAGGATTTTACAGTAAAAACGAGGGTAAAAAAAATAATTTTAAAAAAATAAAGAAATTTTATCGCAAAAAAATAATTTATTTTTCAACAAACCTTTTTTTTTAAACTTAAATTTAGCGTATTTAATCGTACTAATCATTTAATTCATTAATTATCTTGTTTTTTCATAGCATCAATGTCTTATTTGGGCAAAAAATACATTTCAACAAAACCTCAAAAATGCCTTTTGTATGGCATCCAACCTGCCGCACCTTTGTATCATCAATAAGGAACAAGGACGGGATAACGGAAATGAGATGCACATTATTGATACACAAACTTGCCACTTTTCATGAGATTATATACGGGAAACCGGCGCGCTGCAAATGAGCAGCGCGCTTTTTTTTTGTCCCAATCTCGACCACCTTCTCCGAAGGTGCTTACCGCACCACTGTTATGTCCCCAACAATATTTTTTACTGTTCCATCGCGCAAGAGTACTTGTGCCGCAAAGGTGTAAACCGCTGGATCTACTTGCTTTCCACGTACGTTTCCATTCCAACCTAATTCTGGTACGCCTGCATCAAACTGCTGCCGTTCAAATACTTTATTGCCCCACCGATCAAAAATATCCAGATACACAATTTGGCGCGCATAGTCGGGTGCCGTAAAAATAGTGAACCACTGGTTTACAGGGTTGGCATCTTGTAACGAAATGACATTGGGGTGGTATAGACCTTCGGAGGCCAGTCGCAAAGTAACCGCAGCAAATGCAGTGCAACCATTATCGTTGGTCACGATGCACTGAAATTGGGTGGTGTCTTGTATCTGTACCAACCATTCCATACCCACATATTGCTCTTGGGTTGCAAGATTAGTCCATACGGGCGTATAATCTATATTGGTTTGCGCTTGTAGTAGCACCATTTCATTGATTTTTACATCGCGGTTATCGCTCACGTTGAGCCAGATAGAGTCGGGTTGTGCTAGCGTGACAGTAGCGACATCGGTGCAGCCATTATTGTCGATTAATGTAAGCGTATAGGTACCCGCTGACAAGTTTTCAAATTTCGATAGGCCATTGGGCTGCCCATTGTTGAGGCCAATATTCCAAGGCGTTGCGCCTGTAATACCTTCTAATGCAACAATACCGTCGTTTTTGTCAAAGCACGTTGGATCTTGTGCTATTATTTTCTCCCAGAATGGCAGTGGATCAAACACCACAGGTTGCCCTTCGGAAATGGAGGTACAAGCACTGCTCAAGTCAATTTGTCCTGTCGCATCTTTTGGCCCTGCCATACTGGATATATAATAGGTATTACCAGGTATCATGGTATTACTATTAAAAGTAAATATGCCCGAACTGTTCTTGCTCAATACTGTACCAAGGTTAGTACCGGGGAGCGTATGCAGCACAAACTCGGCGGTATCGGTATTGCTCAGTTGTGCTGGGGACAACACTTGTGCTGTAATTGGCTCGTCCACACATGCGTGACCCGTATTGATTTGCATGGTGGCTGGTCCTGCTGTACACATAAAGGCGCAATCAAAACTACCCGTTACAAGATCTTGGCACCCATTAATGGTTTGTTCTACAATAAAAGTGTAGGTTTGGCCATTCAGGACAGGTTCTGATAGATAGTACGAACCCGCTATTAATGTGCCATTTACCTTGTATGGCGGCGTACCTGTAATAGGGAAACCAACTGCGTAACTATTGTTGCTCGGCAAACAAGTATGTGATGGTGGCGCATGCGTTGGTGCGGTTGCATTAGCATTAATGTTGAAAAAATATACTGTACAACTATCACTCGCCGTATAATTCCCTGCTATACAATACGATTGCCCCTGATAATTGGTGCAGGCTAGCGCGCAGGTGAGCGTGGCTACATTGCCGGCGTAAATGGTGTCTTTTGCAAATCCTATGTTGAAAAAATACACCGCACAACTATCACTCGACGTATAATTCCCTGCTTGACAATACGATTGCCCCTGATAATTGGTGCAGGCTTGCCCGCAGGTGAGCGTGGCTATATTGCCAGCGTAAATGGTGTCTTTTGCAAAGGCGATAGAAAATTGGTGTATCGTGCAATTAGTGGTATCTTGGTATTGGCCAGGGTTGCAATAGATCTTTCCCTGAAAAGTAAAACAAGGTGTACTACACGATACCAGCCCTACTTGTCCCATATTTACAAGGGCTAATGGATCTACGGTAACGGTAACCGATGCTGTGGCAGTACATCCTAAATTATTGGATACTGTTACTGTATAAGTAGTGGTGGTAGCTGGTGTTACCGTTATGGTAAATCCCGTTTGACTATTGCTCCATTCGTAAAAATTACCGCCCAAACTTCCTGTTGCAGATAGTGTAGTGGACTCACCGGCACAGATCGTAATATCGGGGCTAGTGGCCGCAATGACGGGTGGCGGGAACACAACGGTGTATGATGCTTCATTGGTACAGCCATTACTACCCGTAACAGTAGCAGCATATACACCAGGCTGTATAGCCAATACCAACAATCCGGTTTCACCATTGACTCCCGGCCCAGACCATGTAACTGAATAATTAGCATTGGTAATGGCAAATAAGTTTTCTACACCGCCGAAACAAGCAGGCCCGCTGGAGACAATTTCAACAGTTGGAATATTCGTATCGTCAAAAATATTGACGATGGTTGTTTTGCAATTGGTTTGCTGCATAAAACTACCCGGAAAAAGATACTCTTCGCCGTTCAAAATGCAACTTGGACTCACACAAGTAAACATACAAAATAAATTTTCTACCGTATGGATGATGGTTACTTCTTTTGGCATAATATCAAAAGCGCAAGAGGCTGTACAGTCGCAAAAAACCAATGTATCGGTACCGCTACCCGTATTGATGGTCACAAATATTTCGCCTACCAAAGTTGTATCCAAACCGAGCATACTAGAATCAGCCTGTACTTGAATACTATATACATTTATACTATCACTCAGGAAATTAAGCCCCAAAGGCAAATGCCATTGAATATGCACCGAATCTGTAGCCAAAGATGGGCAACAAAAACTGCCATTCCCTCCCGAACCAGCACCAAAAGTAATATCGCAAGATGGTAAAACAAGGGTATAATTTGCAACATCAGTCGGACACAAAACACTTGGCCCTTGTATGCTGGCGGTACCCGTGCAGGTACAAGTGGATGGGCCAGGTGTGGCCGTTCCTACCCCACTTATCACCTCAATATTGAACGGACATACATTGGCTGCGGTGGAATTGGCATTACCAAAAACGATAAAATAAGGTTCATCGGGTGTTAATCCATTAAAAATGAACTGACCACTTTGCCCTTCGAGCACGGTGATAGGTTGCGACAAATCGGGGTTTGCACAATCGCCCGTGAGCAACCAAAACTGAACACCCGCGCCTTGTTCTGTGCAATCGCCTACGTTCATTTGCAGGTGTACGCTATCCTCACAGGGCGAAAAACGGATAAAACCAGCCTGTGGAATGAGTACACCATCCACTAGATCATTGGTGAGTCCACTGGTATTTGTACAATAATTGTTCAAGTAATTGCCACAAAGGAACGGTGCTAAATGACAACTATCGCCGGGCGGTGCTGGCATATTGACGTTAGGGCAATCAAATATGATGGGACAATTAGGGTTTTGTACGAGTCTATAATTGACCAAACTATCACACCCTAAAGCACTGGTAAGTACATCCGTAATTACTGTATTTAACTGCGTATAAGCACTGCCATTGAGCCAAAATGTATCATTAGGGCAAAGGGGAATATTTTGATTGACAACGATAGGGTTTGATCGTTGATAATTATAAATATGCTGCTCACATTGGGGCAAACCACTTAATACGCTACAGGTGGCCGTTGCGCCATTGACGGTTGTGGGGCCACCATTAGGGCAGGGAGGAGGCCAACTTTCTGCGCAGATGAACTCCACGGGATGGTTAACTACGGTAATCGGTTTTACCGTTATGGTCGTCGTAGCGGTTTTGGTACAACCATTAAAGTTATTAGTCACCGTGAGCGTATAGGTGGTGGTTACCAATGGCGTTACTGCTGCCGGTGGCAAAGGTGTACTCCATTTGTAAATAAATTGTCCACCGGAACTACTTCCTGCTGTGCTTAAAGTTACACTCTGTCCTAGACAAATGGTTGTGGTTGGACCAGCAACCGCAATAGGAGGTGTAATATCTAGGAAAATAACGGTTGTTGCCGTACTTATGCAACCATTTGAAGGGTTTGTCACTGTACAACTATACGTACCGGGCTGAGATACAAAAATAGGATTGGCGCCGTTAGGTAGTTGGCCACTGGGTGCTTTCCACGCTGTAACAAAGCCTAAACCACTAATTACTGCGGTGATAAGTACGGAAGGTTGTTTGCAGTTGATAACGCCTTGACTACTCAGCGTTACTGTTGGAGGTACAATATCTTGGTTAATATTATATACTTTAGTTAAGCAATTGGTGGTCTTGATCGTTACACCGGGCTGATTAAATACTATCCCATCCAGTACACAAACAGAGTTTGTGCAGGTTAAAGCACAATTAAACTGCTCTACCTTATGCATCATGTGTACACCTTTACCTTTAAAACCACTAATACACCCGCCAGCGGTACAATCGCAAAAAATCAATGTATCCGAAGGAGGGCTAGGATTGGTAGGGATATGCTCCAAACTCACCCAAACGGAATCCATTACATCCACATTCATACCTAAAAAACTAGAATCTACTTGCACTGTAATAGTTGTCACATCAATACTGTCGCTCAAGAAATTCATAAACGATGGAATATGCCATACCAGTTTTAATGTATCGGTACTATTAATACCGTCGGGGCAACAGTAATAACCATTACCTGCTGTGCCGGGCGTAAATCCAAAGGTACAAGACCCTGGAACTATGGAATACTGGACAATATCGGCAGGGCAAATATCCGTAGGGCCTGTTACGTAACTATCTGTACAAGAGCAAGTTGCACCGCCCGGACTACCCGTACCTATTCCACTCAATACTTCAATCTGAAAAGCACAAATATCATTGGTAAAATAGGCACTCGAAATAAGGAGCAAATAACTGGTATCGGCTATTAATCCCGTAGTAATCAAGGTATCTGTGTCGTTATTGTCTATTGTAATAACACTCAATTGGTTAAAGAATTTATCGGTTACCTGCACGACTAGTCCAGCATTTTCGTAGCAATCTTTTACCGTTATTTTTAAGGAAACAGGATCGGTAGAACAGGGTGAAAAACGCAAAATACCTGTATTTGGAATACCTATATTGCTCAATCCGCCGTTCAAATCGGTATTGCTCGAACAATATCCATCGAGGTAATTGCCACAAAGAAATGGTGCCGTAGCAACAGCATTACCCATGGGCGCAGGCTGGTTGTAGGCTAAACAATCATTATTACAAGAAAAATCTTTAACAATGGTAAAAGTCACGGCACTATCGCAACTACAAAAATAGGTATGAGACCCCAAATCCGTAAAAAAAGTATCGCAAATAGCCACCGAATCGCCTGAACAAATCATAATAATGCCCAAATTGGTCGTGTCTGCTGGTATTTTATGGTATGGCTGTACGATCTGCGTACAAGTGGGCAAATCAAGGCTGATTTGACAAAAAGCATTGTTGGTATTAAAAAAATTGCCTGTGCTTTGTACACACGTAGGCGGCCATTGGTTGGCGCAAAATTCAATGGTAGGTAATTGAAGTACTGTGGTTGGTTGGATATTGATAGGAAAAAGTAATTCCTCCACAGGACAACAAAGTTGGCCGCAACCGACGCAAAGATCATTAGGGCAGGCGCAATCCTTGGGCTTGGCTCGAATAGTATCGTTTCCCGGAACGACATTAACAAAACTCACTAAAACCGGATTAGCATCCTTTGCACTGAGATAAATCGTACCGAGAGGGAATGTCCATTTAATACCTTTGCAAGAATCTTCTTTGGGTTTGTAACACGTCAATTGAGGTGTCGTAAACAGGGCGCATCCTGGCCATTCCGCTGTAAAAGATACCGCACCTACAGTACAAAAATTGTTCCCGTTGGGGATACTCGTAATTGCACCCGGCACCGTTGAAATGGGTGGCGGCGGTACAGCTGTATTGATACCACTGATTACGTCAATTGTAAATTCGCAAATATCGCCATCGTAACCATCTACCTGCAACAAATATTCCTTGCCCGGTACCACAGTAGCCGTAAGTGTAAGTGGTGAAGACCAACCACCCGCCAAACCTGCATTGCAAGCAACAGCCAAATTAGGGCTACAACCCGTATAAAGTGCCATTTGCAGGCCATTCCCATTTAAGGTATTTAAAGCGATAACCGTAAGTTCAAGGTTATTGGTACAAGGAATTATCTTAAACCAACTGCTTGCATGTGACACAAAATTGTCATTACAATTGGGACTAAATGCCCCGTTAGATCCAAAATTATTAAAAATTTGGGTTTCCAGTGCACGCCCACAAAACAATGGCGCATCAAAACACTGATTCGTGGGCATGCAATTTTGTGCGATAAGCACAGAACGGAGGCATAAAAAACAGAGGATAAAGTATAATTTGTTCATAGCAAAATATTAGTTGTGGCCAATTGGCAATGACAGATAAAAGAGGATTATTAGTGCGCTAATGAAATGATATGACCAACCGCAACTCGTTGGCCGTTTTGTTCAATTTGTACCCAAAGGGATTGACCTTTAAAGTATTGGCTATCAAAAAGATACGTATTGTCCTGCGTTTCTGTTTGGAATACGATTGTGCCTAGCGTATTTACAAAACGCAATTGGTAATTCTCTGCCGTTCCTTTAGGCCAAGTCAAACGTGTTGATGACCGAAAAGGATTAGGAACCGCTTGAATACGCGCCTGTTCCTGCGCATAAGGTGCGTCAGTAATGGTCAATAATTGCAGGATTGGCTCACCAATGGTATGCAAGGTGCTGGCCGTGATAACGGGCAAATTAAAATCAAAATAAATGGCGGCTCTATTGCGTATTTCAACACCATTTGCGAGGTTTTTATGGGTTTTAATACGATATTTGACAAAGCCTTGTGAAGCATTAACATTGCTCAACGAATCGGGCAACGCAATACCATCGAATACAAACCGCAATACGCCCATACCTAATCTTTCCAACCGGTAGGGATGACTACCCGCCCCCTGCTCCAAGGTGGAAATATCCAGTCCTGGAGCGAGGGTATCGCGTATTTCAACGCGAAATGCGGTATCTGTACCCGTGTTTTGAAACCTTATTAAATATTCGATGGCAGTTCCGGCCGCTATAAAATGGCGATCGGTGTCCACGCCCAGCGGTAAGCCCGTTTTGTCGTTAGGATCAAATGAACCAATATTGGGTCGGCAGTCAATATCGGTACTTAGGTCGCCGTCGTTGGTAGGGAATTGGAACGCAAAACCTACCCCCAAACCGCCACAACCTTCAATCACCAACATGGGCTGACTACTACTCGGGTGGCCAGGTGTTTGTGGTACGGTAAGTGTTACAGTAGCACCATTGGGATAGACGACTACTGTAACACTTTCGCCCGCTGTCAATTGAATAGCCTGTATTTTGAAAATAATTTGATCTTCGGTAATCACGTATTCCAAAGGTTCATTCATGCCGCCTATGCCTGTATTGGTCAAGATCAATACTACCGAATCGCCGGCACAATAGCCATTCACATCCAAATTAGCGCCATCCCATCCCGGGTCAATTGTGCTGCACAACGAATCGGGGGTAATATGCGCTGTGGTACAATGCATTTGCCCTAAAACCGTACTGTCGCAATCCAACAATGCTGTAAATTGCAGGCTACCACCTTGCAGAATCGGCACATCGCCTACTGCAAAAATAAGCGTATCGCCCGCCGTAGTATAAGGCCAATTGCTACTCGTAGGGGTTAAATATTGGTCTGGAAGCACCCTGATTTGTGCATTATTGGCCGTAATGGTGCCATAATTAAAATATCGGACGGTATAGGTATTTTCAAAACAACGCCGCAAAAATGGCGTTACGATATCCACTTCCATCACCGGACAAGCATAATTGGCCTGTACCAAAAAATCGAGTTCGAGGCTATCATTGATCCCCGAAAACACAACCGGAACGGAATCCAAACATGGCAACCAAGCCGTTGCAAACGGCAATACCGAAATATACCAAGTGCCTGTATCTAGTGAAAAATGGTAATTCCCAGCCGCGTCGGTGGTGGTGTACCATTTCCCTTGTGCGCCAGCGGCGGTAACGAGCCAGTTTTCCAAAGGCATTTCCGAGGTATCGAGTTGGCAATTTTGAATCGCATCATGGGCCACTGTACCCGAAACGGTGTTTTGCCATACTTCCCCAAATTGATCGGTACGCAGCAGCCAAGCGTGCAAAGTGCCATCGCCAAAAGAAGCCGATTGCCCTGCAAGTGCAAAACCGCCATCGGGCATAGCGGCAATATCCCAAAAAATATCGCCTTTCACACCGCCATAGGTTTTGTACCAAAGTAAATTACCGTCGTTATCGGCCAATGCTAAAAATGCGTCGCGGCTGCCATTTACCGTCGCACGGGTTTCTCCGGCAATAGCCATACGGCCATCGGGCAAAAAAGCGGTAGCATGTGGCACTTGAAAACCAAGCAGCGGAATATGCTTGTTCCAAAGGATATTGCCCGAAGTATCTAAACGCGTCAACCAAATATCTTCTTCCAAATAGGTCGGATTATCGGTATTATAGGCAGAGCCAACCATTTGGTAAGTGCCATTATTCATTGGATAAATACCCGAAATTCGTTCGTTTTCAGGTGTTTCATAGGTGTAATTGGCCGTTAAGCCGCCATTTTCGTCAGTTTTAAGCAGAAAAAAGTCGGAATTGGGGTTTTGTGCACTACGGTTATAAGTGCCTGCCACCAACGTTGCACCATTGTCCAATGGCAATACCGCATTAGCAACGGCGCTAATTCCTATACTATCGGTACGCGACCAGATGACTTGTCCGGCGGTATTGATGGCACTTGTCCAGGCGCGGGTTACATTGCTGCCAGCGGAGGTGGTTTGAGTACCACAAGCCATCGTTGTATTTCCATCGGGGCGTAGGGCGGCATGGTACAAAGTGCCATTGGTTACATTGGTAAGGGGTTGTTGGATTTGGCCATTATTTGATGTGGACAGATAGCGTATTTGACCATTCGCGTTGTTGCCTACTATTTGCCAAGTACCAGTTGCGCCGGGCAATAGTACCGCCGCACTTTCGGTCTCCCCTGCTGCGCCATACGCCTGCTCCCAAAGCAATTGCCCATAAACATCCGTTTGTAACAGATAGATATTGGACGGATTGCCACCATCCGAACGGCTACCGGCAGCCACCAAAGAACCATCGGGGCGTACTTGAAGCGAAAAGAGCCGATCGCCTTCGTAGTAACGTTGCCAGCCTTGCGCAACAACGTGCAAGGGTAAGCACAAACAGATGAGGTACAGGTATTTCATAATTTATTATTTTGCGCAAACGCTGTGAAGTACTTAGAACATTTGAAGCGTTTGTATTGCATTGAGTCAAATGTACAAGTATTTGCTGCTCCCTGACAAAAACAAATTATACCAATTCTCGGATTTTTTCTTACTTTTGTCGCTATGAAAGCATTAAACTTGATCCAAACATTTACTAAAAAAGATTGGCATTGGTTTGAAAAATTTATTTCAAGCCCTCTTTTTAATAAAAATAATGTGCTTATCCAATGGTTTTTATTGCTCAAGCAGCAAAAAAGCAAGAATATACCAATCTCGGAAAAAATAATTGGATTGCCACCCACACAAAACTCAAAAGAAGCAGCAAATCTGCACCATACCTCTAATTATTTTTTGAAAAGTATAGAGACCTACTTATCGTGGGAAGAATGGCAAAACGATGAGATGGAGCAACTGCTGTATTTGCTCACCGCGTGCCGGAAACGGAATTTGGAGCGGCATTTTAAAGAAGTACACTTGCGACTGGAGCGGCAGATGGAAAAGGAGCCGATCAGGAATCCGCAATTCTACCGTTTTAAGTACCGTATGGCCTTTGAAGAGCACGAACAAAGTATGGAAGCGGGCAGGGCTGGCGCGGAACAATTGCAGGCGTTGTCCGATTGGCAAGATGTGGCTTTTGTGGCCGAAAAACTCAAAAATGGCTGCATTTTGCTCAGCCGCAGAAAGGTACTCAATACCTCTTTTGAAATGGGATTGTTGCCGTCTGTCCTACAATTTGTACAAGATCGGCCAGATTTGCTGCAATATAAAGCCATTGCCGTTTATTATTATGGCTATATGGCCTTGAGCGAGCCACAGGAAGAATCGCATTTTTTTGCGTTGAAAGGGCTATTAAAAGAGTTAAATATCCAATTTCCGATCCACGAGCTGCGGAATATTTATCTGTTAGCCGTCAATTTTTGTATTAATCGGATCAATTTACGCCAAGATCAGTACCTGCGCGAATTGCTGGACTTGTACCAAGCGGGTATTTTGGCAGAAGTATTTATTGAAAACGGCAATATTTCGCGGTTCACCTATACCAATATTACCTTGCTCGCGCTGCGGATGAAGGAGTACAATTGGGTGCAACATTTTATCGAGACCTACAAACATCGCTTGCCCGAAAGCCAACGACAAGGCACGCACGCCTTTGTTCAGGCGCGTTACCTCTGCGAAATCGGGGATTATGACCACGCCATGCCCTTGCTACAAACCATGGATTTCGATGACATACTCCACAACCTAATGGCCAAAACCATGCTACTCCGTATGTATTACGAAACGGGTGCTTTTACAGCATTAGAGAGCCTTTTGGCGAGTTTTACGACATATTTGCGTAGAAAAAGGCAAATTGCAGACCAACAAAAAACGGCTTATCTGAATACGATCCGCTTTGTCCGCAAACTGATTGCGCTGCGCCCAGGCGACAAAAAGGAACGGATGGCACTAAAAATAGAGATTACAGGGACGGCTTTGGTGGCGGAGAAGGACTGGTTGATGGAGCGGGTTGGGGCGGGTTGAGGGGGTTCGTATCTGCCGCCACAACAATAGCACGATTCAATCTTATTGGTATGCTTCACCATAATTTTCAATGATTTGCTCTACCGTTTCTAAAGGCGTATCCAGCAAATCAGCAATTTCAATAGCAGTTTTTCCTTTTTTATATAATTTGATTACCGTCTCTACTCTTTCTTCTTCCTTACCTTCTATTTTGCCTTTTTCATGCGCCTTTTCAGCAACTAATATCTTCTCCTGTTTTTCGTCTGTCTCTTTTATCGTTACATTATCATAAGCGATGATTTCTTCTGTTTCCCATTGATATTTATCGGCCTCCATAAAAGCCGTTTTAAGCCCTTCATCTTCTTGGGCAAATTCAGGAATAACATGCAAATTGGTAGCGTTTTTGATAAAAAAAGTCCATTTGTCAATCGGCGTTACCAATTCCTCCTCTTTCTTATCAAATTTAGGCAGTTCAATAAAAGAGAACTGAATGTCTTTCAACAAGTGCTCGGTAGTATTTTTATTTAGTATCAAATGGTGGGTATGGTAATCATCGTCTGAACCAAATGGAAAATCCAAAATTCCGATAAAATAGGCTGGGTTCAGCAGCGGATAATCTTCACCAGCCTTAATCTGCATCGAGTAATCGCGGGCAATATAGAATTGTACGCGCTTGTCAAATCCTTTTTTGTCGGCTACTTGCATTTCCACAACAAATTTACGCCCACGGTGGTCGGTGGCGCGCACATCAAGAACAGTTGATTTCTCCCCTGCAATGCGTGGAAACTGGTAAGGATTTTCAAGCGCAACGCTCACTACACGCTCGTCGCCTTTCAATTGTAACGCAGCGTTCAAAAAAGAGATAAGCGGTGTTGTCTTTTGCTCGTTGCCAAAAATCTTGAAAAATGCAAAGTCATTTTTTATGTTTGCAAATCGCATATTGAAATATTTCATACAAAGATAAGGAAAAACAGTAAAAGTTGGAAATGCTCTTAATACAATGCCAACAAAACACCCACCGTCCATTCCAAATCCTCAAAAAAATCAAACAAGAAACGGACGGCGGGTTCAAATAATTTAACAGCGTTCTTATTGCTTCACCAAACGCATCCCACGTCCCGCAACCAGCACATAATACACGCCGTCATTCCAAGCCCCGCAATACACCGGATTGCTCCCTTGCGATACCCACTGACGCGCTACCAAACGACCTGTCGCGTCAAAAACTTGCAAATCGGCTGGCGTTGTTCCGTTCCATTTCACATTCAACATATCGGTTGCCGGATTTGGTGAAATACTAAATGGCGTATTTTCCTCCACATTGGCCACACTCGATACCATATCTGCCGTAGTGAGTTGGTCAACACAGAAATAAGCAGGCGTATTCATGCCAAATGTGCCATTGTCGCTGGAATTCAAATAAAATACCAAAGAATCCACATTGCCCAAAGGCTTCAAATCCACATACGTCCAATCTTTTATGATATAATCGTTGGCATTATTGGCAAATCGG
Source organism: Chitinophagales bacterium (assembly GCA_043764095.1). Classification (GTDB taxonomy): domain Bacteria; phylum Bacteroidota; class Bacteroidia; order Chitinophagales; family Saprospiraceae; genus M3007. The sequence goes on along the minus strand of JAYUKX010000193.1, from coordinate 17,139 downwards.
TAATCGGCCAAATAAAAAGCGACACTATCGGTACTCAATTGGCCATTTTTGAATTTTTTAATCACCAATTTAAAATAATCGGGGTCGTTGCCATTTTCGCCACCAAATTTCTTAGCAAAAGCATCGCCGTCTTTCATACTATAATAAGTGTAAGTGTTATTGGTGACATAAATACCATTGACAACACCACCCTTGGCGGCACCATCCAAGCGGATATAATTGCCCGCAAAAGAATAACCTACTGCGTAATTGGCCGAATTATTGAAACCTTTGCCTGTAATAGCGGAGTATTGGTTATTAAAACCAGGCGTTGTGTTGTCGGTAATATTGGAAATAGCCCATCCATCCCAGTAAAAAAACTGAGTATCATAATAGTTGTGTAAAGCGGTATTGCCGCTTTGAAACACGCCCGAAATACCTGAATCATCAATATAACCGGCCGTTGGAAGGGTGATATTTTCAAAGGTTGAAGTGGTTTGGGCATTTGTTACCGTAAAGCGGAGTACTGCGAAAATGATTAAAAATGTTGTTTTTGTGTGCATTGTTAAGTTATATTTTTAAAATTTGTAATTGACCTTAAATTCGCACCCCAGCACCCAACCTGTACCCACGCCCCGGCATGGGCCTGCGTTCTACCACGCGGTACGAAACATTAAAAATATTATCGACTTGGAAAAAGCAATGCCCCCCCCAGCGTCTTTGTTGAAAACCATAACTCATCCGTGCATTATGGATCAAAAATGCGGGCAACCCCTCGTTGATACCTTTTGTACTGCTGGTATATTGAGCAGTCCATAGGAAGGCAGTGGTTTTCCAACCCATGTCCATACGCACAAAAGCGCGGTGTACGGGTGTATAAATCAATTGTTCGCCAGCCGCTAATTTGGGTCGCGTGAGTGCAATTTCGTTGGTAGATCGCACCCAATCGTAACCCGTAATAACCCGTAGGTGCATTGACTTCCACGACTTGCCATACGTGAAGCGTTGCTCCACGCCCCTGCTTCTTACGGCGGTAATATTATTGGCCGACCAATACACCTGCCCTTCTGCTACACTCCATAATATCCAATTATCGATCAAGCGGTGAAACACTGTTAGGGAATACCCCTGGCCCCTGAATCCCCCTTCAATTCCCCAGCCACTTTCGGGCAATAAGCCCAAATTACCACCTGGCCGCCAATAACGATCGTTCAAAGTAGGCAACCGATAATGCCGACTCAGCCTAGCATGTACCCCCAAGCCCCCACAACCCCACACAACCCCCAGTCCCGGCATAAAAGGCACCGCTCGACCATCCTGCCATTCTTGCCTGGCGGTCAGTTGTATTTTGAACTTGTTGCGCTCGTAATGGAGGTTGCCAAATACTGCCGAGCGTACTTCTTGCAGGGTATCTTTATACCCATCGGCGCTGGCCTTGTACCAGGTTTGTTGCGCCCCAAACTGCGCTTGCCAGCCTTTGTAAAACTGCCATTTGTCTTCCGTTTCCAACAAATAAGTTTTAAACCCGCTGAGCGCACGCAGGCCAATTTGTTCATCTTGATAGTCGATAGATTCACCAAAAACAGCCGATTTTGCTTGAAAAACGTGTTTTTTATAGATACGATGTGCTTGCAAGAGGACGCGTAAAGCATGATCTGTTTGTTGGGCGAGACTCTTGTTTTGGGTGGTGGTAGGTGGTATTTCGCGGTGGTTGAATTGCCGCCACACATGTGCACTTATTTGGCTTTTGGCGGAAGGAGCCCAATAGAGTTCTTGTAAAAAACCGCGTTGCTCTACGGCTGCGTTGGTCTGCTTTTTCGCGGGTAAATCGGGGTTGGACATATACGAAAAATCGTTCGCCGCTTTAGCCGTAAATAGCTTTGAAACCACCGACAAACGACCATTACTCCATTGAATTTTTGCTTGGTGGCTTTGTAACCCGAAACTACCCGTACTAGCATTGTAGCGCAGCCCCATTCCTTTTTGCGCCATTTTATTTTGTATCGAAAGCACACCACCTACTGCACCACTCCCCCACTGCGCGCCACTGCTGCCATAGTGCATCGTTACTTCATCGGCGATGATAGCGGGTAATAAAGAGAGATCTGTAAGACCAAGCATAGGGCTTTGTATCGGCAGTCCATTCCACAAAATGGCCGTTTGGCTGGCACTCCCTCCCCGTACAGACGAGGTGGCCAAACTACCCAAACCATAGGATTTGATATACACACCCGATTGGCTCGATAACAAATCGGCCAAAGATTGGTGTTGTGCTGTACTTAATTGTGTGGAATCAAAACGCTCCGTTCGCTCGCCGGGCATCGTTGTACGCAGCGACAAGGCTGATACTGTAACGGATGGTAACAAATGGGCGGTATCTTGCTGTGCCGATAACCGCAAGGCAACGAACAACAGCAAAACAACCGACATGGGTGACGGGTGTTTTATAAGCATAACAGTTGGGACTTTTCCTCCGAAAGCCGTTTAAAAGTACGTGGACACAATTAATCGACATTTTCAACTCGGCCTTTTTGCGCCACACTTCGCCATTTTTAAGGAAGATAGCGATGCTATCCTCCTTAAAAATGGCTTGTTTGACACAAAAAATCCTTCCTTGAATTATGCCAATTAATTATATCCACGCACTTAGTAAAAAAATGACGTGTAGCAGGTCTCCTGACTTATCCCGGTACATGGCGCCTTCCCATCGTAATTGACAGTGGCTTATTGCCCGTACTTTTTATGCTTTTCATTAAAATTTACAATTTAACGTTTAGCGTTTAATGTTCATTTTTGATGATGCACAAGGACTTACAGTAGCGGGGACTGTTCTGGATTTGCACCAGATTCCCTTTTAAGATTTTGCTTTGGGAAAAACAAAACCACTACAAGATGCGTGCAAAGGTATGTATAAAATGGGTTACAGTGTGTAGAAAGGCGGGTGCTCTAACATTAAAAGTAGATGAATCAAGAGCGTAACGCCGGCTTTGGCCATTTACGACACTCCCGAATAGGTAAATTTGACCAAATAGCATCCAAAGCCCTACCATTTCCAGTAAAACAACTACTTTTACGCCCAAATAAAGGAATATGGCAGCATAAACGGGCAGATCATTCGTTTTATACCTCTATCCACCATTTGTGCGATTCAAACTACACCAATTCAATGAACATAAAAATTTGCATCAGCGGCCTACTTTTCTTGCTCTTTACTACCCAAATTTTGTATAGCCAACAGGCAGCACAAGACACCACGTCGAAACTAAAGGTAGAAAGTTCGGAAACCGTCGAGGGCTTTCTGAGAAAAGGCCGAGACGTACGCAAACTCAGCGGAAACGTGCGGTTGCGCCAAGAAAATACCCTTATCTATTGCGATACCGCTATTCTCGACCTCGACGACGCTGTCCTGAAAGGCAATGTCGTGATTGAACAAGGCGATTCTGTCAAAATTTTTGCAGACTCGGCACTCTATTATGGCGCCACAAAACAAAGTGATCTTTTTGGCAAGGTCGTACTGGCAAAAGCCGATAAAAAACTCTTTACCAAAAAACTCCATTACGATGTAGGAAACAAAATAGCGACTTATTACACCGGTGCTACACTCACCAACGGCCAAAGCCAATTGAGCAGTAAACGCGGCTATTATTACGTTAACGAAGACCAACTTTACTTCAAAGGCAATGTACTCATTACTGATCCCGACTTTACGGTGCGTACCGATACCATGCTTTTTAATACCACCACTCAAATCGCAACTTTTGTGGCACCTACACTCATCAGCGAGCATGAAAGCAAAATTTATTGCGAAGGAGGTTTTTACGATATCGAAAATGATTTTGCAGAATTTGATGTAAACCCACAGTACGAACGCAAAGACCAACGCGGAAAAGCCCAAAAAATGACCTGGCAAGGTACCAGCAAGGAGTATATCTTACAGGACTCGGCGTATATTGAAGAAAAAACACGTATTATAAAAGCCGATGTCATTCGATATAATTCTATTTCGGAGGTGGCCACATTGGTCGGAAATGCGTATTACAAGGACAGTACCCAAGAAATTACGGGGACAAAAGTGCGCTATGATAGCCGAAATAAATTTTACCAATTGCTCGGGCGCGGGCGTGTAAGCGATCCACCAAATATTATTGAAGCCGATTCACTGGATTTTAACGACCAACTAGGCAATGGATTTGCGCAGGGCAGCGTGATATGGAGTGATACTTCAAGCAATATGTCGGTCTATGCCTATCGGCTCGACTACAATAAACAAACCGATTATTTGAGTGCTTATGGTGGTTTTGGAGAACAGGGAAACGGCGGTTTTGGAGGGCCTTCAGGGCGCCCCATGATGAAAACATTGGTGGACAGAGATACGCTGTACCTTGCATCGGAACGGCTTATTTCCTTCAAACCCGATACCGCCTCGGAGGTCCGGCAATTGCTGGCATATAAAGATGTACGTATTTTTAAGAGCGATATGCAGGCAGTTTGTGATTCACTTTCATTCAGTTCTTCGGATTCTATTTTTTGGTTTTATAAGTTAAAATCGTTGCCCATTGTGTGGTCGGACACCTCGCAATTTTCGGGCGATACGATAAAAATGCTCCTAAAAAACAGTAAATTAGATCGAATATGGCTACGCCTCAATGCAATGGTTGTCAATTCAGAAGATGGGCAATTATTCAATCAAATTAAAGGGAAATTCACGACTGCATTTTTCCGCGACAATGAAGTACGCGAAATGTACACCGACGGAAATGCGCAAGCTGTTTATTACGCCCTCGACGATAAAAAGGCGTACATTGGCGTCAATGAAACCAAATGTTCGGAAATGCGGCTATATTTTGGTAATAATCAGGTGAATAGCATCAAGTTTTACGCAGCACCAGAAGGTACTTTTACACCCATAAAAAAAGCGGGCAAAGAGGGTAAAAAACTCGATGGCTTCTTTTGGGAAAAAACACGCAGACCACGATCAATAGAAGATATTTTAAAAATTTACACCCCTATGTAACCCATTCAAAAGGGAACTATCCTTTGAAAAAGTTGTTAAACCAAGAAATTATTAACGCAACAGTATGTCATTAGAAATCAGAATTAACCAAGACATTATTACGGCCATGAAAGCCAAAGAAGATGTCACCCTGCGCGGTATCCGCGCCATCAAAAGTGCTATTATGCTGGCCAAAACTGATGGTTCAGGCCAAGAAATAGATGAAGCACGTGAAGTACAAATGCTTCAAAAATTGGTCAAAACCCGTCAGGAATCATACGATATTTATATGAAAAATGGCCGCGAAGAACTGGCCGTTAAGGAAAAAGAAGAAATTGATGTCATTCGGAAATACCTTCCTGCCATGATGGAAGGTGCCGAATTGGAACAAGTCATTCAGCAAATTATCGAAGAGGTTGGTGCCAAATCACCACAAGATATGGGGAAAGTAATGGGTGCAGCCAATAAAGCATTGGCGGGTAAGGCCGAAGGTCGCGCTATTTCTGAGATTGTGAAAAAATTACTTGTCTAAAAATGTCCAACAAAGAAATCGCCAATGCTTTCGATGATTTAGCCAATTTGCTAGAACTCCACGAGGAGAACGAGTTTAAAATAAAATCGTATCGAAATGCCTATATTACCCTGCGCAAACTGGATCAGCCGCTGAGCGACATTTCAGCATCGGAAATCAAAGCCTTGAAAGGGATTGGGCCAGCCATAAGTTCCAAAATTCAGGAATTATTGAGCACTGGTACGATGGCTGCACTCGCCGAAGCCCAAGCAAAAACACCGCCCGGCGTGGTCGAAATGCTAGATATTAATGGCTTTGGCCCTAAAAAAGTACGGGTGGTTTGGCTAGATATGGGTATCGAAAGCATTGGCGAACTTTGGTATGCTTGTAACGAAAATCGCTTGGTGGAATACAAGGGATTTGGTTTAAAAACACAAGAAGACCTGCGTAATCGACTGGAATATTACCAACGCAGCAAGGGCAAACTCCATTGCGATGCCGCCGAGCGCATCGCAATGGAAGTATGCCAAACCATTACCCAATTGGTACCCGGCGCGTTTGTAGCACCCGTAGGCGAAGTACGCCGCAAATGCCCAATTGTTTCCAACATCGAAATTTTGGTGGGTTACAATGGCGAACTCACAGCGGTGTTTTCTACGGACGCACTGGTATTGGAGCAAGCAACTGCCGCTACCATTCAGTTGCGCACTAAAGATGGCATTCCTGTCACTTTGTTCAAATGTTTGGCTGAGGAATTTGGCTCTAAAATGTTCCATTATTCGGGTTCGCCGGCATTTATTGAAGCATTTGTAGGCGAAAACGCGGGTATTTCCTTCAAATCATTGAGCACCGAACACGAGGTTTTTGAAAAAGCCGGATGGCCATTTGTTGTACCAGAACTGCGCGAAACAGCCGACATAGTTCAAGCCGCAAAAAAAGGGCAATTACCCGAACTGGTCACTGCCGAAGACCTACGCGGGGTACTGCACGTGCACACCACCTGGAGCGATGGCCTGCACAGTCTGGAGCAGATGTGTACCCGCGCACGCGATCTTGGTTATGCTTACATTGGTATTACAGACCACAGTAAATCAGCATTTTATGCCAATGGACTACAACCCAATCGGGTGTTAGAACAATGGGATGCCATCGACTTGCTGAATGAAAAACTAGCCCCTTTCAAAATACTAAAGGGTATAGAAAGCGATATCCTCAACGATGGTAGTTTGGATTACGAAGACAGCCTACTATCCCGTTTTGATTTTATCATTGCCTCCGTTCACTCCAACCTAAAAATGGGTATAGAAAAGGCTACTGAACGAGTGGTACGCGCCATAGAGCACCCATATACTACTATTTTGGGGCATCCAACGGGCAGGTTGCTCCTCAGCCGCGAAGGTTATCCACTGGATTGGGACGCGGTGTTTGACGCTTGTAAACGCTGCAATGTTGCCATTGAATTGAACGCGCATCCGTACCGACTGGATATTGATTATACATTGATTCCACGTGCTACGGCATTGGGTATTCCGATCAGTATTAACCCCGACGCACACAGCCTAGATGGCCTAGAGCACGTGCGTTACGGCCTTCAAACGGCGCGAAAAGGAGGACTTACAGCGGCGCAATGTTTTAACGCACAAATGTATGACCAATGGCAGCAATGATATTTTTAGTAGGTTTTATGGGCAGCGGAAAATCGTATTGGGGTAGCCGACTGGCCAAAAAAATAGAATACGATTTTGTTGATTTGGATACCTTAATTGAGCAAAAAACGGGTTTATCGATCCCTGAAATATTTGCTTTACACGGCGAAGATGGCTTTCGTTTGCAAGAACAAGATTGCCTGCACAGCCTTGCCGAACGCCTGCAACCTGCGGTAATTGCCACGGGTGGAGGTACTCCCTGTTTTTTTGATAATATGGACTGGATGAACAAACATGGATTTACCTTGTGGCTGGATACACCGGTGGATACACTTGTTGAACGGCTTTGGCCGGAGCGGCATAAGCGGCCATTGTTGGCACAGATACCTGAATCCGATTTTACGGCTTTTATAACAGAAAGACTGGATCTTAGGCGTGTTTGGTACGAAAACGCACGGCATCGTATAGGGGACGGGGAGGACATGAGTCGATGTCTTTAAACCAGCAGATCTGAAATCCCGACGAAGGAATTGAATACATTTTGTAGCGGTTCAATCCCTCCGGCGTTGTGAAAACGACCTACTTTTCCCTTTCATTTCATACGAGGCTGATTCACATTGAATCACTTTCGAGTTTTATCCATTCCTTTTTTATACTTCTTCTTTTTTATGCTTCAATAATGCTAAATTTATAGTGTTGCGGCCTTGCGGCATATCAGCATAAAAAGCCACAACACTACAAAACAAGCAATGGCTGAATCTATGCTTTTTGCGCTTTGAGCAGGTCACGAATTTCTGTCAGTAGGGCTTCAGAAGGTGTTAGTTCTGGCGGGCCAGGTTTTCTACCCGCTACTTTTAGCATAAAGAACAATGCAAGACCAACCAATATAAAATCAAAAACCGCTTGAATAAATGCGCCATAAGATACTTCAACGCCAATCAGTTTAAAAGATAGTGTGTTAAAATTAATGCCTCCCATTAATCCGCCGATGACAGGCATTAGCATTTTGTCCACTAATGCGGTCACAATTTTACCAAAAGCACTACCGATAATTACACCTACGGCCAAATCAAGAATATTGCCTCGAATAAGAAAAGATTTAAGTTGTTCGATCATCTTGCAAAGAAATTAATAAATAAAAAGATGGCCGAAAGGTACTGCAAGGAAAATAATACTGTGTCGGAATGAATGTGAAATTTTGTGTAATTAGAGACAATATATCTTATTCTTTTTTTTAAAATACATCAAGATTATTAGCAGTAGCAGATGTAAGGATCGTATATGCGTTGGGTTTTATCCCCAATAAATAGGGTACTAATTGGAGTACCCATTGTTTACTCTTTGCAATAACATATTTCATTCGGTTATCGCGGTGAATATGCTTCAACACTTCATTTTTATAAAACGAGCAATGATCTGCGATGACATCGAATTGCTCCGATTTGAGCAAAAAACGAAATAATGATGGCGTATAAATATTTATATGCCCATAAGAAAGGTAATGCGCAGCCTGTTGATCTACATAAAAAGAAAAATCTATTGGAACTTCAAAAATTTGGTATTTGGAGACCCTTTTAATTTCCCTGAGCAATGTACGCTCATGCTCTACATGCTCCATCACGTGCGAACAAATCACGAGATCAAAATGCTGATCGGGGTAAGGAATTTTATAACCATCAAAAATCTGTACGTTTTTTAGGTTTGCGATATTTTTAGATTGGATAATTGCAGCACCACTTTCAGAAATTTCGAGCGCGTACATCTGTTCGGAGAAATGCCATTGCGACAACCAATTTAAAATACTACCTTCTCCTGCACCTACTTCGAGGACATTAGAAAACTGTATATGTTTTGCCAATGCCACAATATTTTCGGCCTTGTGTTTCGCCGCCAAATTACGCCAAGCAGTGGCAGAACTATCGTATTGGTTGGCATAAGCTGTTTTGAGGTTGGTGGATACTTGCATAGATCAAAGAATTAGATTTACTTTTTTCGAAGGATGAAATTTGGGTGTAATAGGTTAAATTTGGATACACTTTTGAATCAAATCATCCAGCACACTAATATGCCTTTCCATCGTAAAGTGATCTCGAATATTCGCTCTGCCGGCTTGCCCCATTACCCTACTATGTGCAGGATTTGAAACAATCGTTCTCAAAGCATTTACATAAGCATCAAAGTCGTGTTCCGCTACAAGTATACCCGTTTTATGTTGAATAATAACATCTGGGATACCAGCGTGGTTGGTGGCCACTACGGGTAAGCCTGCGGCACTGGCCTCTAACACAGCAACAGGCGTCCCCTCTGTATCTCCATCGGGAGCCGTTACTGAGTGCTGCACAAATGCTAGTGCATCCTCAAACCACTCTTTGACTTGAATATGATTAATGGCACCAGAGAACTCAATTTTATCTGCGACGCCCAATGACTGCGCTAATTTTTTGCACATTTCCAAACTTTCACCAGTCCCGCCCATTCTTAAGCGGATATTTGGATACTCACCTATTATTTGAGCAAAAGCCTTTACCGTAAGTTCTGGTGCTTTTTTAGGAATAAATCGGCCAATTGCAACCAAATTATTAGAATTTTGCGATGGTGTGCAGTTGAAAAAAGTAGGATTAGGGCCATAAGGGTTATATATTAATTTTTCAACAGGGACACCTAGATTTTTCAACTGATTACACATAAATTGAGAAACACCAATAATGTAGGAAGCGTATTTAAACATCTTCTTATATTGATCTCCGTAGGTCTTTAGTGTACTGTACATGTGTGCATCAAAACCATGAAAATGTACAATAAGTGGCACCTTTGCTGCGGCGCAAGCCTTATATACCTTTGCGCCTGTTACCCCAAATTCGGCCATCGCAACCTCTACCTTTTCATCCACTAAAAATTTTACTATGGCTTTTTCGTGGCTCGTCAGCATATTTTGAGGTAATACCATTCTTTCTAAACGTCGCAAGGCTTTACTTAGCCATGTTTGCCCCACTAATGCACCGTATTTATCCGAAAACTGCGGGCAATATCCTCCATATAACAGTCGGATATCAGCATCAATCAGTTCTCGATGAGCCTTGATAAATGTTTCTGTTAATTGATTGGCATTGGGTGAAAAAAGCGCGAGTATTGGCTTAGACATTATCGATTGGGTTTGTTTTTTTTCTAGCAACTACCATAAAAACGCAGGCATCGCGATTGGTTAATTTACCATTATCAAAAATCATTTGTAAAACAGCAAAAATCCCACTCCAAGTTTGCCTAAACCCAAACGGTAGCTTATTTATTAAACCATCTTGAAAAAGTTGTAACCCGCTAGCCATCCTGTTCATGATACCTAATGTTTCTACGATTTCAAACCCTTCTTTTTTGATTATTTTTTCTAATCCATCTCTAGTCCAGCGCCAATAGTCCGTTGGATCCGGATGATAAATCCAGTGCCCATGTGTAGATAACACAAGTAATCCGTCTTCTTTTAACAAACGATTCGCCTCTTTAAGGTAACTTGGTGGGTCAGTAACGTGTTCTAAGACTTGGGTAGAGAGGATTACGTCAAACTGATTCGGTGAGGTTGCCACTCTACCCGTTTCAATATCAATTAGGAGTTGTGCATATTCATTTAATTCAATATCGGCACCAACATATTTTTCTAAATGCGGCTCGAAAATGGGTTTATATGGGCATTTTCCGCATCCAAAATCTAGCAATGACTTTACCTTACCTTTGATATATTTTTCAATCACATACGTGTTGCACGCTTTTAGTTTTTTTAGATGATAGTATCTACCCGCAAAAAACCTCGGATTTAATCTTTCGTTCATTTTATTATTTTTTAATCAATGTAGTGGATATGAATTTATCAATGGTACTATTAAGATCTGGAGAGACCTTACTTTTCCATATCAACGCTAAAAATAGGATAGCAAAGGTACCCGATCTGATAATAGCGGCAAATAACCAGTGAAAAAGCGAAAAAGGTATTAAAAAAGCAATACCAAATGCAATCAATGCAATGATAATAACGAAACCAGTATTTTTATCAAATGGTTGCATTTTAAAAAAATGCCAATTAAGTATAACACTTATCGCATTATAACAAAAAACAGCACTTAGTGTGGCTGTTGCGGCACCAACCATTCCAAATATAGGCGTAAGCCATATACCTAGTAAAGCACTTAAAAGGGCTGGAATAACGATCTGAATATACGAATACTTAAAATAGGGTGAAAAATTCAAAATATAGTTATTCAGCCCAGTTGCCATATCAATTAACCTACCAATACCTAGTAGTAAAATAACGTATTTCCCCGTAATCATCTCTTGTGAATTGGCAATAATTAGAAAAAAAACATCCACCGAAACCCAAAAAACACCAAAAAGTAATAATCCTAAAATAAGTAGGTTTAAAGAAGCCTTTTGGTACAAGTTTTTGATTTCCAGCATATTTTGATCTTTCCAATATTTAGAGATTAAAGGGATAGAAATACCCAATACAGCCCGTGCAGGCACCTCCATTACATTGGCAACAAAAGCCGAAATGGAGTAAATACCATTAATGCGCAAACTAAGAAAAGTACTCACCAGCCAAGTGTCCAATTTGGAAATAACTAAGGCGCCAAGCCCGCCAATTAGGCCAAATAGAGCATAGTCTTTTATTTTTTTTCGCAATTCCGGTGTAAAAACCTGGAAATTAATGCGTGTAAACCATGACTTAATATGAATAATATACCATATAAAACCAATGGTAACTGCAGCAAGGTAAAGGATCAAAAATGTCAACATCAAATCAAGGTTGATCCATTTGTATAGGTATGCAATAACGAGTATGGGAAGGATTATTTTTTGTGATACATCCAGCAGTAAAGAAGGAATTACAATACGTTTAAAATTGACAGAATATTGGTAAAGAATATTGTTCATGGTGATGAACAGCATGGCTGGGACAATTAACCAAATATAAGACTTAAAAAGTGGACTTTTGGCGCCGTAATAGGCAAATATTGGGTCTTTGAAAAACAGCCCAACACACATAACAATACAAAGGCTGATCCCACCCCAAATCAAAAGAAAACCCAAAAAACCATTATGATCCGCCGCTTTATCTTCAAAATATGGAAAAAACCGAATGGTTATTGAATTGATGCCAAATGTAAGCAAAGGGAATAATAACGCAGATGTATCCAAAATAAAACGCATCAGGCCATACTCTTCCAAGGCATTTGGGAATACAAACAATGTACTTAATGCACCAATAAATACACCAATCCAATTAACAATACTGTATTTTAACCCTTGTCTTTGTATTAATCCCATTAGATCTGCGAAGGTCTAATACTGTTCGCTATTAAGGCGCAAAGGTAACAAAAAACACGATTATGGGAAAAATTGTCTCATTAATGCAAAAGGTTGTGTCAATTGCTCATTGAAGAACAATCAACACAACCTTTTCTTTCGAGGAAAAATTTATTGCAAAATAATTTTTCTCACATCAATAATATTCCCATTAGAATCAGTTAGATAAACAAAATAAGTACCTAATCCTGCCCAAGTACTCAAATTTACATAAGATTGCTGTTGGGTTATCGTTGTTTCAAAAACGGTTTGGCTCAATGGCGTTACAATTTTAAGCGTGTGATTGATCAAGTTTTGATAGTTACCATAATCAATAGTGATATGATCTTTGGCTGGGTTAGGAAATATTTTAATAGTATGCTCTGATACAACTGGATTCACACTAGAAATATTAGCATTGATAATTAATGTATCCGTTACCGAAATCCGATCGACACAAAGGCTTTCGCCAAAATAAAGCCCAACCACTTCTTTATCTGTTAAGCCTCTGTCATAAATGCGAATATCATCAATGCTACCATCAAATGGATTTGTACCATCATATCTACCTCCTATTCTTGCTGTAGGTGTTTCTTGTCCATAATAACATGATCTAGTTGTGGTGAAAACGGTGGAATCCATTTTAACACCGTTGACATAAAACCGGCAGATGTCATCGCTTTTTGATAACACTACATGATACCAATTATTTAATACAGCAGTGTTTTTATCTTCGTACACTACAAGCGGTGACGGAGATAAGTAACAGGCTCCTTGCCAGCCCAATTGGTCATATTCGTAATTATTGTAAAACAAAGATTGATCACCTCCGTAACTGCCTATTGATAAGACCCAAGTGCGGCGTCCATACTCAGGGTAACTTTTTATGAGTACCCAAGCGGAAACCGTTATATTGTCGTTCAATAAACCATCGATCGGAAAAGTAATAAAGTCATTCTCTGATTGATTAAAGGCGTAAGCAGCATTAGGATTCCCGAAACGATCCGTTGTCAATGTTGCACCATTGACGGTTCCATGTTGACTACTTGTGCCGTAATCATTTGCGTTTCCAGTAAATGGATAATACCGAACTTGCCCAATAGTAGTAATTTGAGCAAAATTTAGCGTTGCAAAAAGCAACACTATGAAAGATGTTGATAAGATTTTAATCATGATGAATAAAAAGATTTAAATGTATAAAATTTTATTTGTAATAATTTAAGTAAAATGCAATCATTATATGCCCAAAAAACATCACCGCACCACCGTCACATCACCACTATACTCCACCTCCACTCCGCTGGCTAGTACCAGTACGCAATCATAGATATACACGCCTGTGTCTGCTTTTTTACCGCCTTCAATAGTGCCATCCCACCCTAGTTTGTCTATATTGGTTGGAAAATCTTTCCGTTCGAAAAACAGACCGCCCCAGCGGTCGTAAACACGAAGGTATTTAATGGATTTAATACAATCAATGCTAGAATACACTGTAAACCAATCATTTATACCATCATCGTTGGGATGAAATACATTGGGAATGTATAGGCTTTTCTCCGTGACCCCCAAGCGCACGGTATGGGTACTATCGCAACCCGAAACGGCTTTTAATTGGAAAACATAATTCCCAGTTACATTAGTAGTTGTACCATCGGGCAAGGTGAGCGTTTGATCGGAGCAGATGTCCAATGTACTTTCGGTGGCAACAGGCAGCACATTTTTGGTAATAACAATAGGCGGCGTAGTGGTGGTGCACCCTTCTGAGTCGGTAACCGTAATCATATAATTACCTGGTGTTGTAAGTTCAAAAAAGCCATTATTTTGCGGCGATCCTGATCCAATATTATAAGAATAGTCGCTGCCCAAGCCACCATTTGTGGTTAATTGTATAGACCCAATAGGGTGCAAGCAGTCTATGTTTTGTATCGTTATACTTTCTACCTGAATCGGCGCATTATCTGGATTAACAGTAAAGTTCAGGGTATCCAAACAGCCATTATTGTCTTGGACAAAAATCGTATAATCGGCTGGTTCAAGCCCCGGGAACACATTGCTCGCCCCCCAACCCGCTGTGCCAAGTTGGTATTGAAAAGGTGTAAATCCCGTGGTTGGATTAATGGTGACTGTAATAGTATTAGCACAGGGCATCGTTTCGATCAATGGTGTATCCACCATATTATAACCGATAAATGGCACCACTACCTGATAACTTTGAGTACAACCATTACTGCTTTTTACCACCACAGAATAGCTGCCGCCTGCCAATAGATTATAAGTAGTAGGTGGCAAAAATTGTCCGCCATCAAAACTATAGGTCAATGAAGGCAACCCAATCACCTGTACTTTACCACCTTGAGAATTTCCACAGGTGGCGGGTTCTATATCGAAGGTGGGTGGTGGTGGTAGAACAGCAGTACAAAAATCAGAACTTATTAATGACGTGGACGCATTGAGAGCATTATTCCAATTATTAAAACTAAACGGATCGGAGGAGTACATAGATGGCGTACTCACAGTTGCGGGGTAATCTATTACGTTAATTTGTACCTCTTTGGCGCAACATCCATCAATAGAGCCTTCGCTATCCGTTTTTACTACAAATACATGCTCTTTGCCATTTATATCCGCGGCTTTACCTACTGCAATAAAGCCGCCATCTAGGGTTGGGGAGCCTCGGTAAAATGTTTCGTATCTGTCCGTTCCGTATTCTCCTGCCCACTCTACTACCCCTTCGGCATCTGTTTTTATCAATAACGCATTAATATTAGAGCCAGTATTTCCCGAAAAGGGTACAATTATTAAACCACCATCGGGTGTGGGGCTTGCAAAACTACGCATATTATAGCCTGTTTTTTGGTAGGCTTTGGACCATACCACCATTCCTGTTTTATCTACTTTACTTACCCATGTATAAATAGAATTTGCATTATCAAGCGACCAGGAGTGATCCGAAAGGATAAAATGATTATCCACAGTAGGCATTAAATGATATAATGACTCTCGACTATTACCGGAATATTTCTTTGCGGCAATAAAATCGCCTGTACTCAGATCAAAAGTGGCAAAAGCACCATCTTCGTCCATGTTTCCAGCAGCGTAAATCGTATTACCTTCCACATAATTGGCTACTAGATAGTTTTCGTCACCTGTTTCATGGCATCTAGACCAAATGATATTACCAGATTGATTCAAGCGGATGAGATAGGTGCCGAAATCCGATCCATTAGATAAATTAGAATATTGTGGCCCAGAGACAATATAACCATCGGGTAAAGTAATGAGCGTACCAAATAACGGAGCCACTTCGCGAAAACCTCCGCCGAATGTACGCACCCATTCTGTATTACCTGTGTCATCCACTTTAATTAGAAACACATCATTATCGCCATTTCCAGTACTTTGAGTATGTCCAAAAAGTAGGTATCCACCATTACTCCCTTTTTCAACAATGATAATTTCATCGTCGTTTGGGCCACCATAGCTCCGTTCCCAAATTTTTTCACCGTTCGGATCAATTTGTAATAAATAACCGTCTTTATCTCCGCCGTTTGTGACGGTTGTAAAACCAGAAATCAGGAAACCCGCAGGGTTTTCCAAGACATAATAAGCGGCCTCGTTACCATTACTTTTAAATACTTTTTGAAATGCAGATTGTCCTTTGATATCTCCAAGGATACCTAAAAGCAGGATAAATAAGATTCGATTCATAAGGCGATCATTCAAGTAAAGCGAAAGAAGAATTAGTAAAAAAAATTATTTCCCCACAAAAGTAGTTACAAATAACTAATATACAAGCACTTCTTACATTTTTTTATCCCAAAATATTACCAAGCCTTCTTACTCCGTGTTGGCCTATTCGACGGCGACAGATGCCTGTACCGCTTGGCACTTTCCTCTTCAACGGGTGCTACAGCCGATTCCAGCAAACGCCGCGCTGCGTCGGGTGATAAAGGGGCGGGTATCGGCTCTTGTGTACGGCGCGCTTGATCGAGGTATTCTTTTTTAGGCGGTGGTGGTGGAGGAGGAGGCGGCGGCGGCGATGGGGGACTAGAGGGTGGCACATTTCTTTTTGCAATTTGCAAGTTTTTTTTCGCATCGGCACGATTGGGCGCACAACGCAAACATTTTTGATATGCGACTACTGCTTCGCTATAACTGCCCATCGCCATCAGCGCATTACCGGTATTGAACAGGGCATCAGATTTGGATACAGGATTTTTCGATTGTTCCGCCGCGCGGTTATAATATATTACTGCCTCGTCGTTTTTACCTTGTTTGAGCAAGGCATTTCCGCCGTTATAACTCGCTTTTTCATTGTTTTTTATAGTGGAAAAGGCTTTTTCCGCGTCTTTATAGTTCTTTTTTAAATAGGCATTTTGCCCTTTAAGCAAATCTAAATGTGCCGTTTGCCCCACAAGTTGAAGTGCAAAACACACTAAAAATACACCCGAAAAACTGTATTTAAACATTGGTATAAATATTGGTATAAACTTAAAAATATATTTACTCTTTTAAATAATATTGTATTTGTGCAAAATTACCAATTATTTATTATGTTAGTAGAAAAAACAGATAAAAATGATAACTTTGCCCCAAAATAACCTAGAAGTGAAAAACTGGCTTTATCCTAAATTTAGTATCGAGGATGCCAACCAACTGGCTAAATCATTAGAAATTGA
>JAYUKX010000192.1:0-7194 GCA_043764095.1 Chitinophagales bacterium | reverse complement strand
TGCTGACCTTTACAAGAAGACCCTAATAATTTATTCATAATCAATGTTTTACAGGGTCTATGTAAAGATGTGTATAAACCGTAGCCCTACGGGATTTGGGTCAGTTTTTCATTCAACCCCTATAAACATACATTCCCTATGGGAATTTGGGCAGTGGCTGCATGGTTACAATCTTCCATAAGTATCCACTTAAATAAGCCACAAAGGGATGAATAAAAAATAATTTAAGAAAAAGTAAATATTCTAAAGAAACTTCCTACATTTGCATTGTATTTTATTTAACATCCCTATACACCTCAATTAACCACGATTATTTACACGTTCGATACTGATTATTGTGTTCCTTTTGAAGCAATGGCTACTTAGAAACACTGTGTTGTTATCATTTTTGACTTAATCCTTTGTGCAATTCCACAAGTCGGTTTTGCCCTTGAAATCCATAGGTTCAGTAGTGCCTTATGTGGTATTGCAAAGTTTTTGGAGCAGAGGGTTGTTCTGTTGCGTTTCCAAACGCGACACTTAATACTGTTTTCCTTTTTGAGTTTGTGTATAGGATGTAAAGTACTTTTTCTTCATTTTAATGCAAGTGGTTGCCACTTGTACTTAATACTTATAACCATAAAACAATATTTTCAATGATATTAAATAGTAAATTATTATACCGATTAAGCGGGGGGGGCAATATATAATTCTGTGCCTATTTGCTTTTTTATTTTCACTCCACTTGACTGGGCAAGCAACTAATCTTCCCGTTTTGGACATTGCGTGTGCCGATCAAAGATTTGTTGTTACCATAACACCAATTATGGAACCAATGAATTGTACCAATTGTTGTGGCGAACAACCTTCTTGTAGGCGTGCGCTGTTTCAGATTGGTCTAAGAATGAAGACCACAGGTTTGCCAAGTGATGCATACAATAATGGTAATTTTATCCTAAAATATTCAGAATTAGAAATGAATATTGAGACCATAACAGGCCAGAATGGACTCACGAGCCTTAATTCAATTGTTTGCCCAAATCCAGCAGTATTTGGGGTAAATGATGGAGCAAGTTATTCTCTTGTCTCAAATGAAGCAACGGATATTACTACTCTGCGTGCTAGCTCGACATTTTTAGAACCTAGTGAAGTAGGGCCTGTTATCCAATTCACTAATTATAATGCAGGGCTTTTATTCACGATTGTCGTAGATTATTTCCCTGGTGAAATAAACGATGGCAGTGGAGTAATTGTCGGTGATTGTAATTATGTCAATTCCATGAACGATCAGGGTTGCAGTTTTTTTTCTGCCTCATTGAATGGTAGTGTCCCCGACCCTTATCCTTTCCCTTCAGGAGGTACGAATTTCAATTTTCGGTTGAGCATGGCTACACCCGTCTGTACGCCCACGAAGACTACTTTTCCCGTAAATTTGTTTATAGAACCGGGGGTTTCACCTAATGCCAGTTATCTAGATTTTGTGATAGTACTTTTGACCAATGGTGCAGCATTAGTGAGCCCTCCTAAATTCATACCAAGTTTTGGATCACCCACAATCACTACTGTTGTGCTACCCAATAATATGGGCTACAATTTCTTAGTCAGGTACGAATCGTTAAGTCTGAGTACTGGAACAAACCCACTTTTCAATATTGAGGCAGAACCACTCAACCTCTCTAATGGATTTGGTTTTACGGCTTCTGTCCTTCCGGGTAGGGTGATAACCAGTGCGGGATGCCAAAAAGTAAGTACGCAGTCCACTAGCCAAACCTGTACCGGATCAACACCAGTACCACTTTGTACGCCACCCAATTATCAGTTGTCTGTTGTTCCCTTTTCTCCTTTCCAACCGGGGCCATGTCCAACCGATTATAATTATAAGGTGACAATAACTTTGGATAATTATGGCAATACGACCACTTTTACGTCAACTCGGATTCAGGTCGATTTTGAATTGGATGCGGGGCTTACTATTAGTTCCGCTACTTTTAGTGGTAATAGCCAGCCTACGATAAGTGGTAATTCCATCCTTTTCAATGCAGCAAATGTAAGTTGGACTAACAATGATTTTATAACGGTCACTTTTACAGGAACGAGTAACGGCTGTATAAAAAATGCATTGGTAAGGCGCGTCGAACTGATGCCAAGTGGGTCATCCACATTTTGTCAGGCAAGCGTTTATTCTGAAAATTTCCCGGCATGTAAAGGGGATATTTCAGGGCATATTGCTACAAAAGAACACTGTTTTGTAAGCAATGTAACCGTGAATTTTACACCCACAAATTCTCAGACCTGCTTTCCCAGTAGTACACCAACCGATTGTAGCCAATCTCAGCAAGGTTTGCCTATGCCAAATTACCAGCAATGTATGTGTCCAGGTGCAGGAACTTGGGTGGTGAGGCCGTACAAAAATGATGATTTGTATGAAGGTTTACCAGAGAATCCAAATAATCCTGAAACAGCCCCCTTATCAGAAGCAGATATATTTTCGATTCAATTGCACATATTAGGTCTAATTCCTTTTGGGCCTTATGATATAATTGCAGCAGATGCAACTATGGATGGGATAGTTAGTAGTTTCGATAAGGTAGAATTGCGTAATTTATTACAAGGAAAATATGATATCGATAATCCTTGGCCTTTAGAATATGCTCCTTCATGGCGTTTCGTGCCAAAATCCTACCAGTTTCCAAAGTTGGAAAACCCATTTGATCCGATGTTTCCAGAGGAGATAGAGGTAAACCTACCGGCTTCGGATGTTGATTTTGTGGCCATTAAAATTGGCTCTATGCTTGATGTCTCAAATAATGTATTGCCGTTTGCGATATGTCAGGGGTGTTTTGCTCCTAAACCAGCAAAAGCAAACCCTGATTTTGCCATAAGCAGTCCTATTTTAGGCGCGAAAAAAGGGCAATCCATCACAGTACCCATTAGGGCAAATAGTGATATTCCATTGGCTGCATGGCAGATGGGGATCCAGTTTGACCACAATGCCTTAGCATTTACGGGGCTTACCTACGGGGATATTGGCAATATGGACGAAAATAATTTCAACACATTCAATGCTTTGACCACAGGGAAAATCCGTGCTTCATGGGATATGGACTTCAGTGTTCCTGATAGATTTGTCCAAAAAGGGGATGTCTTGTTTTACCTTCATTTTGATACTAAAAGAACCATGTATGAAGGAGAAGACCTCGTAAAAATGGATAATAAAGTAATGGGCTGTTCGGGCTGGACGATGGATTTATCGCGTTATCCACTCGTAAACGACGAACTTACACGTGGCGTTTTTGCTAGGAACGAACAGGAGGGTATATCCGATTTTGCAGTAAATGCCCATCCAAATCCCACCAGTTCGGACTTTTTGTTGGATGTTTATGCTCCGCAATCCGAGGACATCACCTTGTTCGTCACGGATGCGCTAGGCAGGCGCGTATTGAACAAAAGTATAACTGTATTTGAAGGACTGCAATCTATTCAGGTACGGGAATCTATCGAATGGCCAAGCGGCTTATATTTTTGGAACATCATCAATAGTTCCAGTCATATAGCCCAAGGGCAAGTCATTAAACAATAATTTTTTTATCATAACCGTCGGGATAGGCAAGTAGCCTATCCCGACTTTCACATTTTTAAATGCGTTATAATCCCTCTTTTGCGCATTGTTTTTAACATTTCAAACTCATCCCAAACATGAAATTTTTCACCTTTTTATGTTGCCTGTTGCCTTGGTGCGCCACAGCGCAAAACCGCATTTATGTCAATGCTACCGCAACTGGCCAAAACAATGGCACCACTTGGTCTAATGCGTATAACAACCTAAGTACGGCACTCCAAAATGCCCAAAGTGGCGATGCTGTATGGGTAGCGCAAGGCACCTATTTCCCTACGAACACTACCGACCGAACCGTATCTTTTCAGCATAAAAGTGGGGTACGGATGTACGGAGGCTTTATGGGTACCGAAACAACCCTTGATACCCGCGATTGGAACGCATTTCCCTCTATACTAAGTGGTGATATTGGGGTGCTGGGCGATTCCACCGATAATTCCTATACCGTAGTATATATGTCCTACCCCGATAGTACCACCGTTTTGGATGGCTTTACGATCCAGAAGGGCAATGCCAATTACACCGGTACTGCCGCTCGGCTTTCTTCATTGGTGAGTGGAGCGGGTTTGTATATTATGGGCGAGGCAGGTGCGGCCTACCCATTGATACAGCATTGCGCTTTTCTAAAAAATACTGTGCTGCGTTTTGGTGCGGGAATATGTATCAATGGTGATAATGGTGGATCAGTAGCACCTATTATTTACGATTGTTATTTTGAAGGGAATTGGGTTAACGCTGTACTAACTGGTGAAACAGGTGCCGGTATTTTCAAAAGAGGCGGCAGTTTGGTGGAGCGTGGTGCCGATATAGACCATTGTACTTTTGTAAATAACAAGGGTTATGGCGCAGGCATTGGTTTTGAAGATGGTCCATCTACTGATACTCTTCAAATAATGCATTGCAATTTTTTGAAAAATAAGGGTAGAGGTATTCACGTAGGTCAGGGCAGACCAGAAGGTAGTTGCGTATCTATAAAGTACTGTAATTTTGAAGATAATAATTACGGAGGGGTTCTGTTTTCTTATAATGTACCGGAATATAAAAATTATAAATATATTGAGTTAGGCTTCTGTAATTTTAAAGGCGACGTAGGAGGAGGAATTGGTGTAGGAGGTTATGGCGCATTTGATGCCTTCGCTCATATACACCATCTAAATTTAATTAATTGTTCGTCCGCTAGTGTTAGCGTTAGTTTCAAGGAATATGGAAATGTTAAAATAAATGATATAACAGCAACGAACTGTGATTTTGGCATGTATAGTAATATTCTAGAAAACTCAACTATGGAAAATATTTCTATTACCAACTGTAAACGGGTTAGAATTGGAATCGTTGGAATCAGTGCAACGATCAATAACTTATTATATGCTGATAATATTGAAACCTCTAATGATTCTACTTTTGGAGTATTGAGTTTTGGACAAGATTTGAATTTAAAAATTACTAATTCTACGATTAAAACCCGATATCTTTTCCGTAATTTTCTTTCGGGTAATAATGTACTAGGCAGGGGCAATATCGCACTCACAAATTCCGCCGTATTATTTGATAAATTATTCAACAAAGATGCTTCTAGTTCCACGCTACTTAATATCAATTTTGACCATTGTCTGCTCCAATCGGATACATTTTGTAATAAATTCCCCACGGTGGTGTGTGGCGCGGGCAATTTATATGGCGTTGATCCTCTTTTTAGCGATCCCGTAGCGGGCAACTATACCCCGCTTTCTTGCTCGCCGCTGGTCAATGCAGGTACCAACAGCATTATATTGCCCGGTAGCACCGATCTAGCGGGCGGGCCGCGTATTCAAGGCGGTACGGTGGATATAGGGGCGTATGAGGCCGCGCCATTTATACTTTCTGCCGAATCAGTAGCGCAGCCTGCTTGTGTCGGTATAGCCAATGGAAGTATCTCGATTAGTACTGTAAATGCTTGTCTACCAGTTACATATACATGGAATAGCTCGGGCGGACAAGGCACTACTTTGGACGGATTGGCAGCAGGGACTTACAAAATAACACTCACCGACGCAAAAAACAATACAGTAGCACTTACCGTCATCGTACCTACCAGCCCCGCTCCACAAGTGGCCGTGCAGACTACTGCTGTGCTGTGCGGCACTGCTATTGGCGGTACCGCAACACCCACCATAACGGGCAACTATCCGCCATTTCTGTTCAATTGGAGCAATAGTAGCAAGGATAGTATCCTCACCAACTTAGCGTATGGTTCGTACGCTCTTACAGTCACGGACGCGCGTGGGTGTACGGGCGTGAGTACCGCCTCCATCGGGCGCATGGGAACAATTCAAGTGGATATTCAGCCCACGCCCATCACTTGTCCGGGCGATCTAGGGGGCATCGGGGTAGCGGCATTAAATGGTGTTGCGCCCTTCACTTGGCTTTGGACGAGCGGGGAAACCACCAGCGCGTTATCAGGGCTTTCCGAAGGTATATATTCGGGTATGCTGATGGATGCCTTGGGCTGCGGTATCAGTTGGAATATACCGCTGGACGCACCTGACAGTCTGCGCGCTAATCCCGTAGTTACCAGTGCTACTGGCCCGAATAGTGCCAATGGAAGCATTGTATTGGCTCCAACAGGCGGAACAGGTGCATTGGCTGCATTATGGTCGAATGGTAGTAATGGGTTGGTATTGAATAATTTATTACCGGGTACTTATACGGTCACATTGACGGATAGCAATGGCTGTAGCAGCGAAGCAACAATAGTGGTTACATGGACATCGGGTAGCAACGAGGCGGCTATTTCGGCTGTTCAGGTACAGATTTGGCCCAATCCGGCATCTGAATGGATGACAGTGGTGTTGGGAAATGGAAAATTGGGGCAAAATCCATTGTTTAGGGTGTATAATTCCGATGGGAAACAAATGGTGGAAATGCCAATTGTTGCAGAAAATAGTTTTTCGGTAGGGGTATCGGATTGGACAAGTGGTGTGTATTTTTGGAACATCATCAGCAGTTCCGATCATATAGCCCACGGGCAAGTGATAAAGGAATAAGTGCCCCCCACCCCCCCAAGGAACTTTAAGCACCACCAGCACGTTAATTCCTTTGAAAATGAAGCCATTAAACTGCTTTAAAAGATTTTTTTGAAATTTTTTTTAGAAAACAGTTTGCAATTTGAAAAACGGCAATATCTTTGCGGCCTCTTATTTAAACCTAGGCTTTATTTTCAACAAACGGAGGAGTGCCAGAGCGGTTTAATGGAGCGGTCTTGAAAACCGTCGTACTGAAAGGTACCGGGAGTTCGAATCTCTCCTCCTCCGCATAAAAAGTCGTCACGAGCAATCGAGGCGGCTTTTTTTTATGCCCTTTTCGAAAGTGTACACATTTGTTTTGGGTGAAATATTTTGGAATTTGGACTGAAGAACAGATCCCCAAGTGTGGCAAGACCGGCCTTAGAAAAATGCCGTTTTTGCTCGAGTGGAGGCGGATTAAGCCAAAAAGTGTTTGAGCCAAACAAAACTGAAGGGACGCAGTCCCCGCTCGAATGTGCGGCGAGTTTTTTTTGGCGCCGCCGGAGAGAGGAAGCAAAAGCACGGCATTTTTCGTCAGCCGAAGCCTTTTTTGCCTAC
>JAYUKX010000191.1:0-26731 GCA_043764095.1 Chitinophagales bacterium | reverse complement strand
TTCGTACATCTTGCAAAGTTATGTTTTTTCCATAAGTTTACCCCCGCTTTTTGAGGGGATACCTTTTTTTCGCTAAAAAAAGTAAGAAGTAAGCATTAATGCACGAGATTTCAACTTTTTGAAATTTGCAAGTGGGTAAGACTTTTTTTCTGGAGAGAATGTGTACTCTTTGTAAGTTTGTGGTACAAAACACTATTTTACAAACATTTCTTACTAAAAAGTGATTCAAAACGCATACCCTCCAAAATATGAACAATAAACGAACACAACTCACCCTTTTTATACCGGATCAAGATGCTGTTGCTTTTGAAAAAGTACGAAAAGAGTACAACCCCGAACAGTATAAATTGATTCATGCGCATGTAACCCTTTGTAGAGAAGATGAACTGGATCAAATAGATGATGTTATTCTGAATTTGGAAAAATTACAATTCGGTAGTATTTCTATTTATTTTGGGTTAGTAGAACGCTTTTCTCAGGGTAAAGGGGTGTTGTTGCCTGCCATTGGCGACAACGAAGTATTCCAAAAATTACGGTCACACGTTTTACATGGAATAATCGATCAACCCAGAAAACATGCACCGCATATCACTTTAATGCACCCTCGAAATGCGACTTGTACGGATGAAAAATTTGAATCTATCCAAAAAAATAGTTTTCCGCAACAGATAACATTTGATGAAATTAGCCTTATTGAACAAGAAATTGGTGAAAAATGGCAAATTTTAAAGACATATAAATTAAGTACACTGTAAAATAAAATAACAATGGATCATATTTCACTTAATGTTTTTGGCGAACCTCTGCAAGCATGCAGCCTTACGCCACTCACTGGTTTTTATCGCGACGGGTGCTGCGCTACGGGCACTGACGATACAGGCCGACACGTGGTCTGCGCTATTATGACCGCAGATTTCTTGGCTTTTTCCCAATCCCGAGGGAATGACCTCAGTACACCGAGACCCGAATACAACTTTCCGGGGTTACAGCCCGACGATCGGTGGTGTCTTTGCGTGCTGCGCTGGAAGGAGGCTTTAGAGTCCGGGGTTGCTCCGCTTGTTGTACTAGAAAGTACCAATGAGGCTGCTTTACGATATGTGGATATACAGGACTTGATCTCCCACGCATTCAAACGAGCAACGCCAGCGATTTGAATACAGTGTAAACGCATTACAGCATTACAAAAACACCAATAGATTTGAAGTAAGTTTGAAGGTTATGTTAACCAAATAACACAACCTAAACATTTTTTTAGTTTAATCTAAAAATAAACTTACCTTTGCCTAAATTTAAAAACAAGTTTAAGCAAAACTTCAAATTAAAATGAAAAAAACGCTTGTAATCGCACTAAAATTCGCTTTTTTATTTCCTTTTCTAGCCCAAGCACAAGATGCTGAAACTATTTTCGTCCAAGATGCCATCACGCGTGAGCCCATAGTAGGTGCTACTATTACCATTGAAAAAATCCTTGGAGGGTTTCAAACCGATACATTAGGGCAATTTAGTTTAAGAGAAAAAAACATTCATCAACAGTCCTCTTGCACGATTCGAGCCCTTGGTTATAATACGTGGATGGGTGCTATCTCAACACTTTCTATCTCCAAAATAGTACTGCTACAGCCCTCTGAAAATGTATTTGGTACCGTCGTCATTTCGGCCACCATGAAAGAGGTTTCCAAGGATGCCTCGCCAATTCCGGTAGAAATTTATACGCCCAAATTTTTCCAAAAAAACGCCTCACCCACCATTTTTGAAGCACTCACTATGGTCAATGGCGTGCGCCCACAACTCAATTGTAATGTGTGCAATACTGGCGATATCCATATCAACGGCATGGAAGGACCCTATACGATGATTACGATTGATGGAATGCCTATCGTAAGTGGGCTTTCCACGGTATATGGCCTGAGTGGTATTCCAAATGGCTTAGTAGAACGCATTGAGGTAGTAAAAGGGCCAGCAAGTACGCTTTATGGATCGGAAGCGGTAGGCGGTATGATTAATATTATTACCAAAAGTGCCTTTACTGCCCCACGCGTGTCTTTGGATATTTTTGGCACTCAACTTGGCGCATATAATCTGGACGGTGCAATAGCAACACGGGTTGGAAAAGCGCACACATTACTGGGCATCAACTATTATAATTTTAACCGTCGGCTCGACATTAATGGAGACAATTTTACGGATATTACGCTGCAAAACCGCGTTTCAGTATTTAATAAATGGAATTTTAGTCGAAAAGAAAATCGTTTGGCAACACTCGCAGCCCGTTTTGTACACGAAAACCGCTGGGGCGGCGAGTTACAATGGCAACCCCGCTGGCGCGGTACAGATAGTATTTATGGTGAAAGCATTTATACCAATCGCGTGGAAGTATTGGGCAAATATCAACTCCCTTTTAAGTACAGGCGGGTAATGTTTGATCTCTCTTGGAACCTCCACGATCAAAATTCCTATTATGGGGTTACGCCCTATTTCGGCAAACAGCAAGTGGCATTTGGCCAATTGACGACTGATCTGCCTTTGGGCAAACGACATGATGCGTTGCTGGGTACGGCCTTGCGCTTTACTCATTACGACGATAATACGCCTGCCACCGCTTCACCCGATGGTGCGCGCAATATGCCTTCACGGATTTGGTTACCGGGTATATTTTTACAAGATGAGATGGAAATCAATACTCGTAACCGTCTCTTGTTGGGATTACGTTATGATTACAACTCCATTCATGGCAATATACTCACGCCTCGAATCAGTTGGAAATGGACAAAAGATGCCCAACACATTCTGCGCCTTACCACGGGATCGGGGTATAGGGTAGCCAATATTTTTACCGAAGACCATGCCTCATTGACCGGCGCTCGCGAGGTCGAAATTGCTGAAAATCTGTTGCCTGAAAGGTCATGGAATGCCAATTTGAACTACAATCGCAAATTTTTTCCCAAAAAAGCAGGTTTTATTGGACTGGATGGTAGTTTGTTTTTTACCTATTTTAGCAACCAAATTGTACCAGATTATGCCACAGATCCCAATAAAATCATATTTGCTAATTTAGATGGCTACGGTATCTCGTCAGGTTTATCGCTCAATTTAGATTTTAATTTTCTCAATGGGTTAAAAATCATTGCCGGAGCCACGGCCATGGAGGTATATCGTATTGAAAATAATATTCGGTTGCCGCAACTCTTTGCGCCACCCATTTCAGGAACGTGGACCATCACCTACCCCATCACTCCCTGGGGTTTAACATTCGACTATACTGGTACATTCAATAGCCCAATGCACCTGCCCGTACTGCCCAATGATCCACGTCCGGAGTTGTCACCTTGGTTTTCGATCCACAATTTGCAAGCAACTAAAAAATTTAAATACGGTGTTGAACTTTATGCTGGAGTAAAAAACTTATTTGGGTTTTACCCACGCGAGGAAGTCATTTTACGTGCTTTTGACCCATTTGACAAGCAAATTAGGGTAAATAATCCTCATAATTTCACATTTGACCCAACTTATAACTATGCACCCATACAGCGGCAACAGGTATTGTTGGGGATGAGGTGGACGATGCGATAATTATGAGCGGTGATAAATATTGTTTGGTACTTATCACCGCTCCCCTCCAATTACTCCTCCGCAGCATTTTTCATTTTCATCAATAGCGTATAAGCATTTTTAAGTACGATCTTTTGCGAAAGCAGTGAGGCAGCATTTGCAGAGACCAACGCCGTAAATCCATTTTCCTCTGTTCCTTTTTCCACTGCTACCATTTCAAATATGCCTTCGGATTGTGCTACAAAAACATAGTGCGCATTTTCGAAGCGCAAAATGGCATCGCTAGGCAACGTTATAGCACTTGCATTTTGGGTTTCTACCATGGCCGTCATAAACATACCGGGCAATAGTCCGTTGTTTTTTTGATCTAAGTGGCAGTGTACGGTTACGCTTCGGTCTTCTCCTATATTTTGACTAATCAGAATAATTTTAGCGGGATATACGGTATTGGGATCGGCATTGGCATAAGCCATTACTTTTTGTCCAATAGCCAAGCCTGCTAAATCCTGCTCAAACACATTGAGTGTCAAGTGAATATCATCTGTATTGACCAGTTCAAATAAGACATCTGTTGGTGCCACATATTTACCGATATTTACCTTTACCGCAGCAACAAAACCATCAATCGGCGCATAAATTTGTATGTTTTTTGAAATAGCATCCACGGTGAGCCGTTCGGGATTAATACCAATGAGTTTTAGTTTCTCGCCTAATGCTTTTGCATTAATTTGTTGTGTTTGATACTCTGATCTTGCCAATTGGAGGACTTTGTCGCTAGAGGATTGATCG
Source organism: Chitinophagales bacterium (assembly GCA_043764095.1). Lineage (GTDB taxonomy): Bacteria > Bacteroidota > Bacteroidia > Chitinophagales > Saprospiraceae > M3007. The sequence continues at coordinate 22,393 of JAYUKX010000191.1, read as the reverse complement.
CGGTTAAGGGTTTCTTGTCGCGCAAGATCAGCAGAAAGGTATTCGAGACGCGCTTTTGTTGCCAAATATTCCTGTTGAAGCGTAATATATTGCGGGTCTTCGAGCGTAGCCAACACTTCGCCACGCCTTACTTTTAATCCTGGCAATAATTTAGTTTGTTTTAAATAACCACCTAACGGACAACTGATGGAGATGATATTTTGCGGCGGCGCTTCCATAAATCCATTTACTTTTATGCTATTGCCCAACTTACGGCGCTCAGGGTTTCCTATTTCTAACTGAGCATTTTTTAATTGGGCAGCCGTCATTTCGACACGCATCGGCATTGTCTCCGTGCTGGCTTGTGGGGTAGCAACTTCGGGATTGGGCGTACTGCTGCACGCAGCAAAAATTAAGATAAATATACTAAAAAAAGAAAATTTCATATTTTTATAAATGATAAATTGTAAAAGAAAAAGGAATATGGCATTAACACTAAACCAATTTCCTCAATAAACAAAATATTCCAATGCGACTAAGGCTTGGTGGTACTGTTGCAACAGATCGACATACTCCATTCGTATGGCAAGGGCTTGCGTGGCACTGAGCGTCCATTCAACATAATTGATCGCGCCGTTTTTCAATTGATTATCAGCAATTTGTAGCGTTTGCGCCACCACCGGGTTTGTATTTTGCTCAAAATCATCGAGGGCTGCACGGTATGCAACTGCCCTTTGTAATGCGGCGCGATAACTGGTTTCTAAATCGTATTGTGTGGCAGCTACTTGGGCTTGTGCCATATCTTGTTCAATGGTCGCCGCCTGTACCCGCGCGTGGCTTGCTTTTTTGAATACCGGCAAACTTATGCCAGCCTGAACACTCAAAAACTGAGGCGCAAGGCCATAGTTGCGCTCCGAACCACGAATCACCTGAGGTCCACGAATTGATTGTAAATTCAATCCCAATCGATATTCCGGCAATAGCGCATTTTTCACAACAGCAGTATGGCGTTCTGCTACGGATAAGCGCATTTGAGCCGCATGGAGTATGGCGTGTTTTTGTAAAAGGGCTGCTGTATCTAAGGCAGGAGGAAACGTCAAAGCCAATGGAATTACGTTTTCCCGAACACCCAATAGACGTTGAAAATGGAGGAGTAACGCTTGCTGCTCCGTTTCCAAAAACCGAACCTGACGGCTCGTTTGGCTTTTGAGTAAATCTGCATTTGCTTTCTCGAGTGCATTACTTTCCCCTGCCTTCAAACGTGATGTGGCACGCTGCGAGGCTGCACCAAAGAGGCTATCCGCCCACAGTAGTACGCGTTCCTTTTCGCGCAACGAAACAATTTCAGCATATATTTTTTTTACTTGAAACGATAACTCATGTTGTTGCAATGCCAAATCAGCGGCACTCAAAGTGGTACTTTGGGTAAGTAAAGCAGCCTTACTTTTGGTCAATTTACCGGCACCGAACGCCTGTGTTGCGCCCATCCGAGTATCTAAATAAGCGGTGTTAATTTGACCACTTTCCAAGTTAAAATCTGTTTTTGGAAGATCTCTGGCAGTCTGTTCCAATGCTTGATTACGCATAATATCCAACTGATAAGGCCGCAAAACAAGGTTGTTCTGCAATGCCGAATCTATGGCTGCTTGTAATGTAATTGGCGTTTGTGCTACTACCATTTGACCACCCAAACAAGCAGTAATGAGCAATATTGTCGCCGCGTTTGGGTTTATTTTTGCTTTTTTATGAAAGAAAACATATAAAACGGGCAATAAAAACAAAGTTAACAAGGTAGCTGAAATTAGGCCGCCAATAACAACAGTAGCCAAAGGCCGTTGCACTTCCGCCCCTGCGCCATGGCTAAATGCCATCGGTAAAAAACCCAATGATGCCACCGAAGCAGTCATTAAAACAGGACGCAACCTGATCTTGGTACCTTGCAATACCACCCGACGTAAATCGGTCATGCCCTCTTGTCGTAATCGGTTAAACTCCGTGACCAATACAATTCCGTTCAATACTGCCACACCGAACAATGCTATAAATCCAATACCTGCCGAAATAGAAAATGGCATACCCCGCAAAGCCAACGCGATAATACCACCTACTGCCGAAAGCGGGATTGCCGAATAAATCAGCAGCCCTTGAGGAACAGACCCAAATGCAAAATACAGCATTAAGAAAATAAGTAATAAGGACACCGGAACGGCCAATCCCAAACGCGCCTTAGCCGCCTGTAAATTCTCAAAACTTCCACCATATTTAACAGAATAGCCCACCGGAAACTTTACTTGAGCCTCCACTTTGGCACGTACTTCATCTACAACACTTTGCACATCGCGCCCACGAACGTTGAAGCCCATGATGATACGCCGCTGTGCATTTTCCCGTTGGATTTGGTTAGGGCCTTCAATAATATCAACTTCGGCAACCAAGTAGAGTGGAATTTGTAGTCCCATTGGTGTAGAAATGAGTAAATTTTGCACATCGGAGAGGTCACGGCGCTCCTTTTGATCCAAGCGTACCACTAGATCGAAACGCTTTTCTTCTTCAAATACTTGGCCAGCCACCGCACCTGCAAAAGCGGCATTAATGGTTTGGTTCACTGTCTCTACACTCAATCCGTATTGCGCCAAAGCCGCCCGTTTTGGTCGAATTGTAATTTGGGGCATACCTGTTACAGCTTCTACATAGCGTTCGGTGGCACCATTCACCTGCCCTACTAAGTCATTAAATTGGGTGGCTAAACGCACTAATGTGTCTAAGTTTTCTCCAAAAATTTTACAAACCACATCCTGTTTAGCACCAGTCATGAGTTCGTTAAATCGCATTTGCACTGGGTATTGAAACCCTGCTGTGACACCAGGAACATCTTGCAATGCAGTACTCATTTTCTCGGCCAATTCATCGAAGGTGCGTGCTGAGGTCCACTCTTTTTTATCTTTTAAAATAATCATCATATCGCTGGCTTCAATGGGCATTGGGTCGGTTGGTATTTCACCGCTACCTATTTTGGTGACTACTTTTTCGACTTCAGGAAAGCGTTCGAGCAAAATTTTGGCCGTTTGTTGCGTGCTCGCAATGGTCGTATTGAGGTTGCTTCCCATTAAAACCCGAGTATCCACGGCAAAATCGCCTTCTTCCAACGCCGGAATAAATTCGCCACCTAAAGTAGAAAGCAGTAAAATAGCACCAATAAATGCAGAAATAGCAACCGAAATGGCTATTTTGGGAAATTGCAATACATATTGTAAGCCATTTTGAAAACTTCGTTCAACGCGCCCCATGATACGATCAGAAATAGACGGCTGTAAAGCATTTTTTTTGCTCAACGCCAAACTCGCTACTGCTGGAATATACGTCAGCGAAAGTACAAAAGCACCCAGCAATGCAAATGCAACGGTTTGTGCCATCGGTTTAAACATTTTCCCCTCTATTCCTTGCAGTGCAAAAATGGGAAGATAAACAACCAATATGATGATTTGGCCAAATACGGCTGCATTCATCATTTTAGAGGCCGAATGTTCCACCTGATGATCCATTTCCTGCTGAGTCAGCCTATTGGTATGAGCCAAAGTTTTGGAATGCGATAATTGGTGCATTACAGCCTCCACGATAATCACTGCACCATCTACGATCAATCCGAAATCTAATGCGCCTAAACTCATCAAATTTCCGCTCACTTTGAACAGATTCATCAAGATAACCGCAAATAACATGGCTAAAGGAATGACCGAGGCCACCACTAAACCCGCTCGTAAATTACCTAAAAACAGTACTAAAACCAGCACCACAATCAGCGCGCCTTCCATTAAATTGGTTTCTACCGTACCAATGGCATTGTTGACCATCTTTGTTCGATCCAAAAATGCTTCAATAACAACGCCTTCCGGCAGCATTTTTTGAATTTCCTCAATGCGCGTTTTAACGCGTTTAATCACCGCCGAAGAATTTTCACCTTTCAGCATCATCACGACTGCGCCCGCGGTTTCGCCTTCGTCATTATAGCACAATGCGCCATAACGGGTGGCAGTACCAAAACCCACTGTGGCGACATCGCTGATCTTGATGGGTATGCCAGCAGTGGTAGTTTTGACTACCATTTGCTCTATATCTGATATTTTTGTAGCCAAACCTTCACTCCTGATAAACAGTACGGTAGGCCCTTTTTCGATATAGGCACCACCAGCATTTTGATTGTTAGCAGCCAGTGCTTGGAATACATCGGCAATAGTTAGTCCATAAGATTTTAATCGTTCAGGATTTACACCTACTTCATACTGTTTAAGTAGCCCTCCAAATGTACTTACATCGGCTACTCCTGGAACACCGAGTAGTTGGCGGCGCACAATCCAATCTTGCATAGTACGCAATTCGACGGGCGTATATTTACCTTCAAACCCTTTTTTAGGGCGGATAACATACTGATAAATTTCGCCTAATCCAGTAGTTACTGGAGCCATTCCGGGCGTACCTAACCCCGGTGGCAATTCCGATTGTACGTTTTGAAGTCGTTCGCTCACTTGTTGTCGCGCCCAATAGACATCGGTTTGATCGTTAAAAACAATCGTAACCTCACTTAAGCCAAACCTAGAGAAACTACGAATTTCTTTAAGACCGGGAATATTGCTATTGGCCTGTTCAATCGGGAATGTAATAAAACGCTCCACATCAGGCGCGCCCAAAGCAGGCGATACGGTAATGACTTGTACTTGATTATCTGTAATATCGGGTACGGCGTCAATGGGCAATTGAGTGAGCTGATAAACCCCGTATATGATCAATCCTACCGTAAAAAGCAGTACGATCAGTTTATTTTTTATTGAAAAATGAATAATTCCTTGTAACATAACCTGTTGATTGTCGTGTTATTGGGAATACCGATGCCCGTAGCAACGATAGTCCAATAGATCGTTTTGAATAGCTATTTAGCGGACTCAAAATATCTGTACACGAAAAATGAAATAAAAATAAATACACCGTGCTGAGCAGGACGCCACAGACGGAAAAGCAACCTTGGAAGAGGTTAAAGCTTAAAAACTAATGGGAGACTATGTGAGCGGTGGACGGAAAACACCTGACAATGGCGCAGAAAGGCGTAAAAACTCGTCAGAAACAAGCATACGATCCTGTTTGGAAGGCTTAATTATAAAATGAGGCAAATCAATTTGAGCAGGAATAGGAGTAGTCGTTTCGGCTAATGTACCGTGCGAACAATGCATCGGTAATTGTGCATGACGGCCATCAGATTGTGCATGCGTTGTATTGGAATAGTGTAACCAAAGAAAATTGGCAAATGACAACTCCGGTGATTCTTCTTGATGGACTTTATAGTGCTCGATCAGAATGGGCATACGCAACAATTCAGCAATCAGGTTGTGGCCTGTTGCAAATTGTACGACGAAAATCCAAACGATGATTTTTTTCACGCCGCAAAGGTAATATGTTTTTTTTCGTTCAGTGTATCTTTTACTAATTAATACCCGATCTAAATAAGTGGAAAGATTTTCAACAATATATGTTTTATACTGTTTTTTAAAATTGTACAATGATAATTTAAAATAAAATGACAAACCAAAATACGGGCTGGAATTTTGATAATAGCTACGCAAAACTGCAAAGCAAATTATTTACTTTTGCCCAGCCCGATCCGGTGCGCGCTCCCAATACGCTTTTGTTCAATTACAAATTGGCTACAGCAATCGGGCTAAAAATAGATCCCGCCACCGAGGCCGCTATCGCTCATATATTATCGGGCAATGAACTTCTTGAGGGTAGCGAACCTTTGGCTCAAGCCTATGCTGGTCATCAATTTGGCCATTTTGCTATGTTGGGCGACGGCAGGGCGATACTTCTTGGCGAACATATCACGCCTGATAATACCCGACTTGATATACAGTTGAAAGGGCCTGGCGCAACGCCTTATTCCCGAAGGGGCGATGGGAGGGCTACGCTTCGATCTATGCTGCGGGAATACCTTATCAGTGAAGCGATGCACGGCTTGGGCATTCCAACTTCCAGGAGTTTGGCGGTGGTTACTTCTGGCGAAGCGGTGTATCGGGAGGAGGTACACGAGGGTGCTATCTTGACGAGGATCGCTTCGAGCCATATTAGGGTGGGTACTTTTGAGTATATCCATCAGTTTTTGGGCAAAGAGGATCTTGAAACATATACCCAATATGTTATTGAAAGGCATTATCCAGACCTGAAAACATCGAATACCCCTGCTTTTGATCTATTTAAAGCCGTGATGGACAGGCAAATTGATCTTATGGTACATTGGATGCGGGTGGGCTTTATTCATGGCGTAATGAATACCGATAATATGTCTATCGCTGGAGAAACGTTTGATTATGGGCCTTGTGCGTTTATGAATGCTTATAATCCGGCAACTGTATTTAGCGCTATTGATACAAACGGGCGTTATGCATTTGGGAATCAGCCCAAAATTGCGCAATGGAATCTTGCTTGCCTTGCCAGTGCTTTACTGCCGATTATACATACCGATCATGCCGAAGCAGTTCAAATGGCTCAAGCCGTTTTGAATGATTTTCCTGCCATTTATGAGCAAAAATGGGGCAACATGATGGGCAATAAACTTGGTTTTAATAATGCTGCGGGAAATACCGATGTGCAAGAATTGATTCAAGAACTCTTACAATGGATGGCTCTAAATGGGGCGGATTATACGAATACGTTTTTGGGGATTCAATCGGATCCACAAAACTGGGAGGGTATTTATGCTGAAGAGCCTTTTTTAATATGGTATGCCCGACTGCAATTTTTATGGAAAGAACTGGGAGTAGATAAAGATGATGCAATGCGCTTGATGCAGCGGAATAACCCTGCTTTTATTCCTCGTAACCATTTGGTGGAACAAGCATTGGATGAGGTGTGCCTGTCTCGTGACTTTATCTTGTTTAATCAAATGCTGGAGGTGGCGGGTAATCCTTATGTGGCGAATACATCGTTTAGTGCCTTGCAGATGCCGCCTGATACTGGGGATCGGTTGTATAAAACGTATTGTGGGACGTAGAGAGAGGCCTAGGGTTTGCACCCTAGGTTGGATTTGTCGCCCCGTTGGGGCTTTTTGGGGCTTTAAAAAATGATGGCTGTACATCAAAGAAAGCCCGTACCTTTGTGGCCTTTTTGAAGAATACTGAATTAGAATATGGTTTGTTTAACACGAATAGAGCGGTTCAATGCCGCACATAAACTTTGGGTGGATGAATGGACACCTGAGCAAAATTTAGAAAAATTTGGCAAATGCTCCAACCACAATTGGCATGGTCATAATTATACTTTGCACGTCACCGTAAAAGGTCATCCCGATCCTATTACTGGCTTTGTTGTGAATGCCAAAGACTTGAGTGTCATTATTAAAAGGGAAGTGACAGATCACCTCGATCACCGCAATTTGAACCTTGATGTGCCCTTTTTTCCAAAAAATTTGCAACCGACCTCCGAAAATATTGTTAAAATAATATGGGAACGACTCCACGACCATGTAACTGATCTTGGGGGGCAACTGTTCCGTATCACACTTTGGGAAACCGAGAATATCTACGTAGAATACTACGGAGAATAAGTACTTAGCATACTATGGCTTATAAAAAAATAGACCAATACGATCAGCATACCACCGATTTGCTCAAAATTCGTTATAACGATATTTTAAACGGGATCGGGGAAAACGTTGATCGGGAAGGTCTGCTCAAAACGCCCGAACGGGCCTCCAAAGCCATACAGTTTCTCACCCAAGGCTACGAACAGGATGCTGCTCAAATCCTGCTTTCGGCCATGTTTAAGGAAGATTATAGCGAAATGGTGATTGTAAAGGATATCGAATTGTATTCCTTGTGCGAACACCATTTGTTGCCGTTTTTTGGCAAGGCTCATGTGGCCTATATTCCGAATGGGCATATTGTGGGTCTAAGCAAAATTCCGCGCGTGGTGGATGTATTTGCGCGTCGTTTGCAGGTACAGGAACGCCTTACGATCGAAATTCGGGATGTGATACAGAACACCTTGAACCCGCTCGGCGTGGCTGTGGTGATCGAAGCATCGCACCTGTGCATGATGATGCGCGGGATACAAAAACAAAACAGCAAGACCATTACTTCGGCGTTTACAGGCGTTTTTCAAGACGATGTCCGTACAAGGACTGAGTTTTTGCATTTAATTAATTCTTAATAGCCCCAACTTAAACCGATCGAATATGGATTTTTTCTTTGCCACTATTTTTTCCCTTTTCTCCATCGTGGATCCACCTGGAGCAGTGCCTGTGTATGTGGCACTCACTGGTGACCGGCCGCAGGAGGAACGGAACAAAATTGCGCTCAAAACGAGCCTTTATTTCTTGCTGATTCTCGTTAGTTTCTTCTTGGCGGGCAACTATATTTTGAGTTTTTTTGGTCTTACACTGCATGCACTCCGGATTGCAGGCGGCATTGCGTTGCTGATTAACGGCTTTGCCCTCATGTCGGGCAATTTTGCACACAGCAACGGATATGATAAAAAAGTGGAACAAGAAACCCAAAATCGCAACGATATTGCATTTTCGCCCATGGCCATGCCTATGCTCTCAGGCCCTGGCTCTATTTCTTATTTGATTGCACAATTCAACCACCACAGTAGTTTTACAGAAAGATTAACCATTATGGCATCTATAGTGGCGGTAACGGTTATGGTTTGGGGTATTTTGCGTCTTGCTCCGTTCTTATTCCGTGTATTTGGTACTGGCGGACTCAATGCCATTGCGCGAATCATGGGCTTTATTGTTATCGCTATTGGTGTCCAGTTTATTGTAGATGGCGTGGTGCATTTAGTAATGGAAACCAAATAGTTATGCATTTATTTAGGGAACGTTTCGCTGCGCATATCCGTACCCAAAAATGGGAAACCATCGTACAAGAAGGGGTTGTATTAGCGGTGAGCGGCGGTCTAGATTCGATGGTGTTGTTACACTTACTGTTGAGTATTCGAGCCAAAGTAACCGTAGCCCATTGTAATTTCCAACTGCGCGGTACTGCATCCGACGGAGATGCGTTGTTTGTGGAACAAATGTGTACCTCCGCTGGAATCCCTTTTTATGCCCAATCATTCGACACCAAGACTTATGCGGCTCAAAACGGACTATCCACCCAAATGGCCGCCCGCCAATTGCGGTACAATTGGTTCGAAACGATACTCGAAAATACTGAAATCCATTACCTAATGACGGCCCACCACGCCAATGACAATACAGAAACGATACTGATTAACCTCCTGCGTGGTACAGGTATCAAAGGGCTATCGGGCATTCCGCCCGAACACGCACTCCGCAACGGCCACTTTCAAATATTGCGTCCTTTATTACCTTTTTCGCGCGCCGAATTGGCCAATTATGCACAAGAAAATAGCATCGAATGGCGGGAAGATAGCAGCAATGAAACCGATGATTACTTGCGCAATTTTCTGCGCCATCAAGTAGTTCCTAAATTGGAAACGGCACAACCCGCACTGTTACAAACCATGCACCGCTCGGCGCAATATATCCGCGATACAGACAAAAACTACCAGTATCTACTGGCCCAACACCTCAAATTCAAAGCCGTTGAAAATCAATCCTATATTATTGATCTTCAATCTATTAAAGCACTCCCCTCCCCCGCTGCTGCACTGCGTGAGTTGTTGCGACCTTACCAATTTACGAGCGAACAGGCGCGACAGATCGCCGATAATCTCGATCAAGTAGGTATGGATTTGTATTCAGAAACACAAGCTAGGTTATTGATTGATCGCAAACACTTGGTACTCACCTTGAACGGAACGACTGTAGCAGCAGATATACGTATTTCTGCTGATGATCTGATGGTAAAAATACCCAACTTTGGTCGATTGTTTTTTACAGAGACCAGTTTGCAGCCGCCATACCCCGATGGAAGTTCCGCTATTTTAATTGATCGGACTCCTCTACAGTTTCCATTACTGCTCCGCACTTGGCTACCGGGCGATACTTTTCAACCATTTGGGATGCATGGGCAACACCAAAAAGTGCAAGATTTTTTGACCAATCAAAAAGTATCTAGGTTAGACAAAGAACAAGCGCGCATACTCCTGAATGGCGACGGAACACCTGTTTGGGTAATAGGTTGGCGCTTAGATGAACGGTTTAGGGTAACTAATCCCGACAAAATTGGCTTAAAAATTACTTTAATTCGCTAAAATTAATATTCACTTGTTAATAATTCGCCAATATCACTATCTTTGCGGCCAATTTTCTAGGGAATAAATACAAAACACGCCGATGTATTTTGTTGAGCAAAATTAAAATATTCCCAATAACTCAAACACTTAATCATCATTATGGAAGAACCTAAAGTACGTTACAGTGACACCGAATTACAAGAGTTTAAGGAGTTGGTAGAGAAAAAAATGGCGGTTGCGCGCGAAGAATTAGCCTTTACACAAGGCCAAATAGCAGAAATGAGCGACTCCAGCGCTCATCAACAAAACGGCGACATGTACGATGATTCCAGTGCACACACCGATTTGGAATTTAAACAACGAATGGCTGCTCGTCAGGTTAAGTTTATTGACGATTTACAAAAAGCCTTGTACCGCATTCAGAACAAAACTTATGGCGTTTGTATTGTAACCGGTAATTTGATCCCGAAAGAACGGCTACGTGCTGTACCACACGCTACAAAATCGGTAGATGGCAAAATGATTGCCCAAAAAAGCCAACCACAAGTAGGTGGGGCAACCGTCAGCGACAATGTGGACATCGATCCATTTGGTACCGATGAAAAGCGACCAACCGGAAAAGCCGTAGGTGACCAAGTACGAATGGGCTCAAATATACGTCCATCATCCTCTACCCGTTCAGAAGAATGGGAGGTCGATAATGAAACCATGGAAGACGCTGGTTATAGGTCAACACCAAGCGACGAAGACGATCACTAGACTGGTACTACATTCCGCCTAAAGGAATACGTACATGGGGTTCCCACGCCTCATTCCCCCAGTTCATTTGCTCTAAATTATTGAAATTCAATTTGTAGTCAAATTGAGATGGTGTATGGTGTACATAACCAGAATAATAAAACGCTTTACCCATTTGCTGCGCTATTTCTAACTCCAACAGCATGGTAAAAGCACCGAGGCTATGCTTGTTGTAATCGGGATCGAAAAAGCAGTATGTGCCACAAAAGGAATTTGCGCCGAGGTGGAAATAACTACAAGCGATTAACTTGACTCCATCATACACCTCAATTTCGTAACCCGGCACAGGAATATCACCCGAATCCTCGGTGATAAACGTACTCAAATGCGTGTAATGATTGCCAAACCTAAAACGGGTACAATGTTTCAAAAATAGATCATTCTTCTCCTTGGTAAGCGCAATTTTTTGGACTTTATACTGAAAATCCTCTTTATGTGTTTTCAAAATCTTCCGTTGGCTTTTTGAAAACGCAAAACCATCCATTTTAATCCGAAGTGGTATGGTAATCACCACCTCGTCATTATACACCACAGCACTATGCCGAAGGACGACATAGCCCAATATTCTCCAGCCTTTTTCCATAAACTGATCGAATACCTCTTGGCCCATTGGCTCTAAAGGTATTCGATCATGGATGATCTCTATTTCCATGCTGCAAAGATACAAAGCAATACACTAATCTTGGCTATGCACAAGATTTTTCAATTGTTAGACATTATACCGAATTAGCCTCGTATGCTGAGAATGGTTAATTTCCGCCAAATCTTCGTTAAATTTTTCGCCGAAAATCGCCCATTTCGACTGCAAAATTTGCCTTGATTTGACAAAAATTTCCTCATTTCATCATTACGACCCTAATTCGGTATAATGTCTATTATAAAGCTACATTTTTCAAAAATTCCGCCTTCACACTTTCCTGCAAAAACTGACCTCCATAATAGGAGGTCACCGTAGCAGAAGATTCATCCTTAATACCCCGTGATGATACACAAAGGTGTTTTGCATCGATCAAAACCGCCACATCATCGGTGCCTAGTATTTTTCTCAATTCCTTTGCAATCTGCATCGTAAGACGCTCCTGTACTTGTGGGCGTTTGGCAAAAAACTGTACAATCCGGTTCAGTTTTGACAGACCAATCACCTTACCATTGGAAATATATGCCACATGCGCTTTGCCCATAATCGGTACAAAATGGTGTTCACAATTGGAGTAAAAACTAATATTTTTCTCCACCAACATGCCATTATATTGGTATTTATTGTCGAAAAGTGCTATTTTAGGTGCATTTGCAGGATTTAGCCCCGAGAAAATCTCGTCGATATACATTTTGGCTACACGCTTGGGTGTGCCTTTCAACGAATCGTCGGTCAAATCCAGACCCAGCGTTTCCATAATTTGGCGGAAATGAAATTCAATTTTTGCTTTTTTCTCCTCATCGCTCATCGCAAAAGCATCGGGGCGCATAGGCGTATCTACACTGGTGCTGATATGCTCATCGCCAATCTCTTCATCGGTAAAAGTGATGACATTATCCATCTCATCCAGGGTACTCAACAAAGTTTCGTTCAGTCTCATATAATCTAATTTTTAAATCTAGTGTTTGATTAAGTTTTGTGCGTAATTTCTGATGAATCACCATCGCGATATTTTCGGCGGATGGGTTCAAGTCTTTAAATTCTTCGGTGTCTAAATTAAGGTTTTTATGGTCAAATGGATCTAATACTTCTGTTTTAATCAAATCCGATAACAATTTCATATCCATCACATAACCAGTTTCTGGGTCAATTTCGCCAGTTACCTGTACAATAAGGTCATAATTGTGGCCGTGGTAATTAAAATTATTGCATTTACCATACACTCGTTCATTTTTTTCGTCCGACCAATTGGGATTGTTCAGCCGATGCGCTGCATTAAAGTGCTCCTTTCGAAACACAGATACTCTTTGTGACGACATAGTTTATACCGTATTTGTTAGCGTTTAAAAATGAAATTTAACCACGCATTGTGTGCGTATTAAAAATTCACTACAAAAAATGCTGCTTATTAGAAAAGCCAGCCTGAAAAATGGCATGCTTGTAACTGAATGTTGTACAATGGTTGTACGTTGTTGATCAGTAAATTTTAATATTTTTGTGACGTGTGTTTATCAGTTAGTAACAAGGAGTACTTACTACACTTCTCCATAATCGTTACAATTTTGTTTAAACATTATCACGTTTTAAAAGGAAAAAATTAAACAGAATAGATAAAAAAAGGTTCGTTGAATGGCGATATTTTTTTGTGAAGACTCAAATGGAATATTTCAAATGCTAGTTGGAGGCCGTAAAAATAGTGAATACCTGCTGCTAGGAACAGGTATTCATTACTTTGATTTAATAAACAAAAATCGAATAGAAATTGTTTTTTGAAACGGAATGTTTTTTTTGAGGGCTTTTCGGAGTGATAATATCCGCGTTGTTACGATAATTAAATCGTCTTCGGTTGCTTTCGTAAAATTGAAGACTTTAGCCATTTACGGTTTTTAGTTGGTTCGCCAGTAAAAAAAATAGTTGTTACAATATTTTTGGCAATTTCGCTTGCTTTATAACACAATTCCAAATAATCTTTACTGTGCAACAAAACAGTGCCTTTATCGGGGCGTGCCAAAATATCGCTATTTGCTAACGAAAGCAATACCCATTCATCAGGATATTGTGCTTTTATTTCATCGATTGTTAATATTTCCATACTATGACAATGTTAGACTTTCTAAGTGCAAAGATGCAATATTCTAAAATACCAAAGTTGATGTAATAAACAAAAATCGAATAGAAATTGTTTTTTTTGAAACGGAATGTTTTTTTATGTGGTTTTACGGCGTAGTACTAGATTAATGTTGAATAACTACTTTATTGGTCTGTCGCTGCCCGTCCGCAGCGGTAAATACGGCATAATAGACTCCATTTGCCCAAGCACCTGTTTGTATAGTCGCGTTATGTCCGTCTAGTTTTTCTGCAAAAATTACTCGGCCTGTTATGTCTGTAACAGTTAAAGTACCCGAAATTGGAGTATCGGAATATTGGATTTGTAATAGATCATTGGCGGGATTGGGGGTAAAGCGCAACGCAGAACCGCTCCCACCCAAAGGCGTTTTTACCCCCGATACCAACCCAATACTATCGCAGTACCCAGTCGTGGCAGCACCCAACCGAAAGTGCGGAAAATTAGGAAGGCTCACACTAGATAGATTAGGTAATTCTATACCGTGTTGTACCAGTCCGCAATTGGGAGCGGGTTCATTAGGCGTGTTGATAACGTGTAAAAAACGGGAATCGCTGGTCGTACACATATAGATACGTCCATCAGGCCCCAATTGCTGCTGGTACATGGTGGTAGCTTGGAAATCAACAAAACCATCGTATTCTGCTACCAATACCTTACTCGCTGCAATATCCGGTGCCTGCATATCAAATTGGTAAAGATTATACGTACCGCTGGCATAGAGGTACCTGCTATTGGGAGAAAAAGCCACTCCACAGCCCAACCAGTTTTGTTCATCTATCTCCATCTCCAAATGCAGCGGCGCAAACAATAAACCCCGACAACGGTCGAACCTAAAAATATCCAGTTCGTTGAATGCATCGAAACGAGCATAAAACTGGCCATCAGGAGAAAAAACAGCCTGCCCGAACCGATCTAACAAATCCGTCACCTTCCCTATATTTTCCTGCACATGGCTAAGGTGTACGCCCGTGCTATCCAGTAGGAACATATATACATCGTTGCTGCCTGCTTCGTTGAGCGGAATCCACCAATCAACGCCATTGGCGTGGCGGCAAGCGGTGAGTTTACCAAAACCAAACCGCTTAGAAGCAATAATATCGTTTTTTTGAATAACCGCCCCCAAGCCTCCTTCCAATGCCATATCAATAGTGGTAGATCGCAGTTCTGTAATGGCTAGGTCACCTAGTGGCAGCCGATCTGCAAAAGCATGTAATAGTACATATTTATACGCAGATCCGGGTAAGGGCAAAATAAGGGTACTTTGAGCAACGGCATAAGCATCACTGCACCAAGTTTGATATCCATAGCCATCTATATTGATCTCGTTGCCGTTCTGCATCAATGCGTGCTGCTTGTTTTGTACCAAGCAACCATTGGTGTAAAACAGTAATTGCCCACTACTATCACACATATTAGAACGGGTATCTCTTAGCGTAGCAGCAGGTACTTCTATCTCTGTGGCCACGGGCGGGTCGGTACTGAAGTCAAAATACATCAGCCCCCTATACCAATCTAAGGTGCCACCATAAGCACCCAGCATCCAAATTTGATCTGCTTTGTCTTGTGCGGTGAGGGAGGAGGCTGGAGCAAGCGCTGTTATGATGAGGAGTATATATAATTTGTGGAGGAGGCGCATAGTATAATGTGTTGAAGCAATAGGCGGTGCTACTTTTTGTATGAACAAAGTAGTAGCACCGCTATGCTTTTGTGATATAAGGAACTGTTTATTAATGCTGAATAACCAACTTATTGGTCTGTCGCTGCCCATCCGCAGCGGTAAATACGGCATAATAGACTCCATTTGCCCATGCACCTGTGCGTATAGTCGCGTTACGTCCGTCTAGTTTCTCAACTAAAATTACTCGGCCTGTTATGTCTGTTATGGTTAAAGTACCCGAAATTGGAGTATCGGAATATTGGATTTGTAATAGATCATTGGCGGGATTGGGGGAGATATTGATAAAATTATGGACAACGGCACTCGCTAATGCGCCTCGTTCTGTCCCCTTTGTACAGGAGGGTTCTTCGGCCATCAATAAATACGTTTTAAATTCAGAAGCAGGCAATAGCGAGCGCGCAAAATCAACTGTTTCTCCTCCTAAACGACTACATTGAGCCGCAATCGACCGAATCATATTAACCTGTACTTCCTTATTTTGTGTACTGGTATTGGTCATTTGTTGAAGCAGCAATACATAAAGGTTCTTTTCATTCTGCTCCCATATTTCTACTGGAATAATTTGATTGTATAAGGCCAAGGCGCCTAGTAGTGCCGTTTGTTGGGTACTGTTAATGCTTGCTTCTAATAAAGCACATTCATTACCATTCAGAACAAGATTGGATGATGCTTGTAACCACGTATTCAAATAATTGGAATTTTCAGGATACTGTGCCAGCAAATTTTCCATACTTTCCATTGTTTCGAGGTGCGTCAACATATTACTATGGTAGGTATCCAGCAACTGATCTTGTGGTGCCGATAATTTAAGTGCGCTCCGTAGTGTCCTTCGTGCTATTGCAAATTGCCCAATCCTATGATTATTGTATTCCGAATAAAAATTTGCTGCGGGACTATTGTTGATCTGCCATTCTGGATGCGTCCCTAATATATCCACGAGGGTACGCCGAATTTGCCAAATTGTAAGGGCATCGGTATTGGCATCGGTAATACCACCTTCCAATAAAGTTTTTACATTACCTTTTAGTCCGCCCAAGCCAGAAGTGGGCTTGCAGCCGTCATTGCCTACTACATCAAAAAACCATTGAGTAGCAGGAATTGGATTAATAGGATTGTGACCAGGCAAAGAAAAATCGGCTTGAAAACGAGAAAGCAATGGATCTCCATTACACCTTGCATTACGATACGCAGGACTGGAAGGCCAAGTATTCCCTCGTAAGTCCTGTGGTCCAATGCACGAATTACTTTCAATAAACAAACCGACACCAACATTAGAACCTGTTTGATGTT
Source organism: Chitinophagales bacterium (assembly GCA_043764095.1). Taxonomy (GTDB): domain Bacteria; phylum Bacteroidota; class Bacteroidia; order Chitinophagales; family Saprospiraceae; genus M3007. The sequence goes on along the minus strand of JAYUKX010000191.1, from coordinate 5,695 downwards.
CGGAAATATACGAGAAGTCGCAATCGTTATAAAAGCTTATCCCATATGGCATATTTTCTACGGAGTTATTACACCAATTAAGATGGGACAATTGGGAACGAAATGCAACGTGTTGACTATTACCAAAATACCCACCCACAGGACTTGGAATAGTACCAGTTACATGACAATTGACCACCTCACTAATCACCTCATTATTAGGTGCAGAAAATCCATGTAAATGAAATATACCGCTACTCGTTCCCCTCGTCAATACGTTATTATCAACAAGTCTGAACGGAGCAACAGTAAATTCTCCTCGTATCTCACCGAGTTCAAAACTTGCTTCGTAATAGAAATTATTACCATATATATCATAATTTTTTGAGACTCTTATATTGAAAATAGTGATAGATGACATCATAACACTAGGTGTATTAACAGAAAAAGCATTATCATGGATACTTATGCTTCGTACTTTTGTAGGTTGTAAAATAGCATTATCTGTATCAAAACTAATTTGTGAATGAAAGCCCAAGTCCGCCATTGGTTCTAAACCTACCTGATTATCATTATAAAAACCATTGTCATATATTTCTATATCTGAAATATCTGATTGCCCTTCCATTCTTATAGAAACTATGGTGTTATTTTCGTAATAACTTTCTCGAGCAACCAATGTGGAACCGGAGGCTCTTATACCATAACCGCATTCTCTGAAAGTAGGTAGAAATGCATTATTACCCAACCCCTTCTGGCTCACCCTTGACTTAACTGCATGTAGTCCTATTCTATTCTCAATAAATTGACATCGATAAATATTAGCCGTTGAACTTTCGATATAGATACCAGTAGGTAATTGAGTAAAAGTATTCTGTAATCCACCTCCTAGAGAGGTATTGACTTTAAATAATCTTATCCCCGTTGTTGCTTTACTTGTTCCATCATTGAGAAAAGGGGGCTGAAGTGTAGCAGAAAACCTATTACTTTCAAATTGGCCAAATAATGGCGTGGATGTTTGTAATCCTGGAGCGGGTTCACAGTTGATCCCGACTACATTTCTAAAAAAGTCATTGTTAGATAGATATAACCGCGAAGCACCTTTGGAGTATATCCCATTATAGGCATCTTGGACAGTAGAGTTCCGCATCACCAGTACGGATTGGGACTGGACATGAATACCATCCCACATTTCTGTCGCACATGCGAATAACTCTGAATTTTCAATTGTCAATCTAATATTTGAGGGTATTGTTATTCGCCCAGTTGTTCTAAATCGAATATTACAGTTTTCAAATCTGAAATCAGAACTAAGTTGTAAATTCCCCTGGATTTCAATATCCAAACCAACAGCCGGGTTAGGTAAGGTATAACCTATATTTGAAATTGCGGGAATAACGATATCTGCCTCAAAGGTTTCGCAGGGGTTTGAGGTTTGTGCATTTGCTTTTTGAGCGAATAAATAGGATGCAACAAAATAAAATAAAAAAAAAGGTTTTACTAACCAATTGTTTTTCTGAAAAAATTGTGATTTCATGTGTTGGAAAAATTTTTAAGTTAAAAAATAAAAAAATTAATATGATATGGCTGTACTTATCATCTTAGGAATGATGCAATGTAGGACACAAAGATAAGTATATATTGGCAACTATGCAAGCTACCCCAGCCCAGCCACCACCGCCCTAGCCACATTTTGTCCATCCATCGCCGCCGAAATAATACCACCAGCATAACCCGCGCCTTCGCCACAAGGATACAGCCCCATTATTTCGACATGCTGGTAAGTCAAAGGATCGCGTGGGATACGCACGGGCGAACTAGTGCGGCTCTCGGTTCCGATCACATTGGCCTCGGCGGTATAATAGCCTTTCATCATTTTCCCAAACTCCGAAAGACCATCGCGGAGGCGTTTATAAACAAATGGCGGTAATAATTCGTAGAGCGGTGCGGGAAACAGACCCGGAATATAAGACGACTTGGGCAGACTGGACGACAATTTACCACTAATAAAATCGGTGAGGCGGAGGGCGGGTGCTTTTTGAGATCCATCGCCCATTCGGAACATATTGCGCTCTACTTCTGCTTGGAATTCCATGTGCGCAAACACACCGTGCTTGGCCCAAGGCAACATATCCTCGGGTTCAATGGCCGTTACTACCCCCGAATTGGCATAAGGTGAATCGCGGCGGCTCATGCTCATACCGTTGACGACTATCTCGCCGGGAGCAGTGGCTGCGGGTACGACCAAGCCACCCGGACACATACAAAAAGAAAATACACCGCGTTCGCGTACTTGACAAACCAAGGAATAACTGGCCGCTGGAAGGTGTTCGCTACGTGGCATTTGGCGGTATTGCACCGCATCCACAATGGGCTGCGGATGCTCCACGCGCACGCCAAGCGCAAAGGGTTTTGCTTCTATTTTGATGCCTTTTTCAAAGCAAAGTGTATAAATATCGCGTGCAGAATGCCCCGTGGCCAATATCACCGCATCGGCGCGCCATTCTTTTTGATAGGGCGCTTGCTCGGTGCCAAGGTATTGGGTCACTACGCCTTCCATCCGTTGTTGGTGCAGTATAAAATCGACGACAAATTGGTCAAAATGCACTTCTCCACCGTATTGCTCTATGGTAGCACGGATATTTTGCACCACTTCGGGCAGTTTATTAGAGCCAATATGCGGGTGTGCTTCGGTCAGAATATCGGATTTTGCACCGTGCTCTACCAGTAATCGCAATGATTTTTGCACCACACCGCGTTTGAGCGATCGGGTGTATAATTTACCATCGGAATAGGTACCTGCGCCGCCTTCTCCAAAGCAATAATTGGAATGGGGATTTACTTCGCCGTATTGTTGAATCGCCTTGAGGTCGCGCCTGCGCGCACGAGCATCTTTTCCGCGGTCGAGTACAATCGGTTTTATACCCAATTCGATCAGTTCCAAGGCAGCGAAATAACCCGCCGGCCCTGCACCGACAATAATCACGATGCCTTTTTTGCCATCTACTGGCCGAAAACCATCTAAAATAGCGGGTTCGGGTGTAAATACCTCGCCGTCAACATACACTTCTGTCCGCAGACGATACACCGGATGCTTGCCGCGCGCATCGAGGGAGGCACGCAGTATTTCGGTATGCACAATGGTATCTTGGGCAATACGGAGCGAACGGGCCGCTTGCAGGCGCAGCATCTGTTCATTTTCCCGGTGTTCGGGTGGGAGTACTATTTCGAGTGTATGTGGCAAAAGGGTCGTTCATCTAAAATTACGAACAGCAAAGGTAAATATAAATCTAGTTACTTAGTTGTACCCTTTTCCATTAGCAAAAGAGCAATAACCACTTACAAATTTCAAAAAGTTGAAAATTGATACCAAAAGCCTACTTCTTACTTTTTTTAGCGAAAAAAAGTAAGCAAAAAACGCTTCGGCTGACGAAAAATGCGGCGCTTTTGCTCCCTCGCTACGGCGGCGCCAAAAAAAACTCGCCGCACAATAGAGCGGAGGCTGCGCCTCGTTAATTTCGTTTGGCTCAAACACTTTTTGGCTTCATCCGCCTCCGCTCAAGCAAAACCTGCATTTTTCTAAGGCCGGTCTTGCCACACTTGGGGAATTGTACTTTATCTCAAATTTCAAATAAATTACAAAAAAAAAGTGTTCAGTAGCAAGACCTAATTACCTATATTGGACAAGGAGTTAATGATAATTAACCATGAATTTTAAAAACTGTTGCTTAAAACAGGGCGTTGGGCTGTACCTTGCAGCGCGTTTTTAAACATACTGGCTTTATAGGATGTTTAAGGACTTTAACATTGAACGTTTATAATTTCAACATTGAAATATTAAAAATTTTTTAATTTAAAATATCCAACGCTCAATGTTAAATGTTAATTTATTAGTACCCTAAGCACCATTTTCACATACCATTCAATATGCAAACACCCGCAAATTTATTCCCAGCCCCTTCCAGCATCCCCGAAAAATGGAACCTCCCCAATCGGATGGATCAACGCGAATACCTCATTGGAGGTGAATTACGCACTTGGAATGGCGACCTAAATGACATCGTTTCTCCTATTTATTTGAATATTGACGGTCGTATTGAGCCAAAAATCATCGGTAGTACACCTTTATTGGGCGAAAAAGAGTCTTTGGAAGCCTTAGATGCTGCTGTACTCGCCTATAATAATGGTCGCGGCGATTGGCCTACCATGACATTGGTCGATCGGATCGCACATGTTGAACATTTTTTGGCAGAAATGCGCTTGGTACGCACCGAAGTAGTCCGTTTGTTGATGTGGGAAATTGGGAAAAACCTCGCCGACTCCGAAAAAGAGTTTGACCGCACCTGTATCTATATTGAGGACACGATTCGCGAATTGAAGGATTTAAACCGCCGCAGCGCGCGTTTTGAAATGGAAGAAGGCATTATTGCCCAAATTCGACGCGTTCCGATCGGGGTTGCGCTGTGTATGGGCCCTTACAATTATCCCCTGAATGAGACCTTTACTACCTTGATTCCGGCGTTGATTATGGGCAATTCGGTGGTATTTAAACCTGCTAAATATGGCGTTTTATTGGTTCAACCGCTGTTGGCTGCTTTCCAAAAATGTTTCCCACCGGGCGTTATCAATGTCATTTACGGCAAAGGCCGCGAAACAGTAGGCGCGTTGATGGAATCGGGGAAATTGGACTTATTTGCGTTTATCGGTACAAACAAAGGTGCGAATGAAATCAAAAAAATGCACCCAAAACCGCATCGTTTACGCAGCGTATTGGGTTTGGATGCCAAAAACCCAGCCGTCGTACTGGCCGATGCCGACCTTGATTTGGCAGCTACAGAATGCGTTATGGGTGCTTTGTCGTTTAATGGACAACGTTGTACTGCATTGAAAATACTATTTGTCCACGATTCGGTGGTGGAAGTATTTACCCAAAAACTCCTTGCGGCTATCGAAAAACTAAAACCAGGCATGCCTTGGGACGAGGGCGTAAAACTAACCCCGCTACCCGAACCTCAAAAGCCTACCTACCTCACCGAATTGGTACAAGATGCGCAAAAACACGGCGCGCAGGTACTGAACGAAGGTGGTGGAACAGTGGATCACTCGTTTTTTTACCCGGCGGTGCTATATCCCGTGAACGAAAAAATGAGGGTGTACCACGAAGAGCAATTTGGGCCAGTGGTACCGATTGTGCCATTTAGCAGCATTGATGAGCCGATTAATTACGTGGTGAATTCCAATTTTGGCCAACAAATCAGTATTTTTGGTAAAGATGCGGTGGTGGTTGGCGCATTGATTGATAGTTTTGTGAACCAAGTAGGGCGTATCAACCTCAATGCACAAAGCCAACGCGGCCCCGATGCTTTCCCTTTCAATGGCCGCAAAGACAGCGCGGAAGGCACACTAAGTGTAGCGGATGCGCTGCGGGCGTTCTCGATCCGAAGCATGGTGGCTACGAAGGATAAAAGTATAGTACAATCTATTTTAAAAGACCATACTTCGGAGTTTTTGACGTTGGATCATATCTTTTAGGATGCTTTACAGGTGTACATTTTCACTTTTTTGAAATTTGGTTCATTTCCAAATTTCAAAAAAGTGAAGTTGGGTGCAATAATGTTTACTTCCTACTTTTTTTCGCCAAAAAAAGGTATCCCCTCAAAAAGCGGGGGTAAACTTAAGGAAAAAACATAACTTTGCAAGATGTACGAACAAATAA
>JAYUKX010000190.1:0-7230 GCA_043764095.1 Chitinophagales bacterium | reverse complement strand
ATCATATTGAACTCACCACAGCCGGGTTCTAGGCAGCCCATGGAGTCCAGTTTGAGTACCCAGTTATGGGATTCATTTACACCTGTCATACGGTTTACGAGAGAGCCGACGGCAATATACCCGCCATCGCTGGTTGGAATCATATTGTAAAAACTATACGGCTCCCCCTCATAAGAACTATCCTGATAGTTCCGCTCCCATTCAAGTTCGCGGTTTTTGTCTATTTTGAAGATCCAACCCGCTGCGGGTGCATTAGTTTGGGTTACCCAATCGGGAAAATTATTACCACAACCCACTAAGCCATTTCCCCAAACAGGCTGGAGCAAAAATATTTCTTTCATGGTTTGGTTCATAAAAACGTAGTGCCCTATGTATTGCCCATTAAGATCCATAAAAAACAAGGTCGGTGGCGCACTTTCGTAGTTCAGTACGTAGGCAGTAGTAAACCATTTGGTGACCAATAGATTACTGTCAATTTGCACAGCACCGTTACTTGTTCGAGCAGGCATCAAAGCCAATTCTGTTGTCCAGTTCATATTTCCCAAGGTATCCATACTCATCGTTGCGCCATACGATTCAAGAAAACAACCAACTGGGCAGAAACGATATGAAAGGATCAAATTATCATCTGTTGCCTTTAGTATTTGAGTTGAACTAGTGTAATCATATTGCTCATTAAATGAATATTCTGCTAAACTATCTCCTTGCAGGGTTGTTTTTATGACTATGGGTAACCATTCGTAAAGATGATTTATCCTCCTATCCCTTCCACCAAAAAGAAAAATATGATTACCAGATATGGCTATATGAGGGAATGCTTCGTGTTTATTGGGTTGTCCATACTCTTTTCTCCACAATATATCGCCTTGCAGATCCATACAGCACAATACAAATTGCAAGTCAGTATTATTGGTATGACCGCTTATATAAATAAGGTCATTATAAATACGTAATCCATCTCTGAATGCAGCATAGAAATCGTATTCCTTAACCCATGCGATATCACCTGTTTTAGTTAATTTAGTCAAAGAAAAACAGGTATTTGAATTTTGCGCGCTACAATCTTTTGACGCAACAATTAAATAGCCATCGCTTACTTCGTGTATATCCGCTGCTGTTTCGGAATTTAAGTCAAAATTGGAATATACTTTGGAAAAAGTAATCGCTTGGGTATTACCTTGGAATGCCATGGCGATAGCATAAATGAATAATAGTATTTTTTTCATAGAAGGCGATATGATTACCCCAACAATAGCGGAAATAGTGCTATTGTTGGGGTGTGGTGAAGTGATTTTAATATCTAGTGTTATATCCTCTTTACGGTTTTAACTGAAACCACATGGTAGCCCTTCCGGGCAGTAGTCGGGATCGGGATCTGAGTCCGGTCGGCAGGACAAAATACATATCGTACTTATGAATGCCAGTGCAAGCGTGAAGTAAAGTGATGTTTTTTCATGGTGTTGTTTATTATTTAAAATTAAATATTATAAATTGTATCAATACTGATCGTAAACCACATCGAAACGCCCCTGTGTTACTTTTATCGTATCTTTGGATGCTATACCTGAAAAAGAAAATCTCCCGGCAACAATGTTTTTTAAGGTATCTAAATGTGTTATTTCAATCTTATAATCTAATATGGTGTCTAATTTAAAACTTAATGCGCTTAAAACATTTCCCTTATCCGTCTTTAGAATAAGAACTGATCCATCAACTTTTTCTGTATTGGTATTATCAATTTTTACTACTTTTGTTACAGGCTCTATATTCAAACGAATAAAACCATCCGTGGTATCATTTAGCCTTGTTGCACTAATGGATAAATATCTGCGATTATCAATTCCATGGCCTACCTCATCCATGTTAGCCTGAATTTTATGTGCCGTAGGATCAAAAATATTAGGGCCAATATCCGCTACCCATGCTGCTCCATTAATATAGCACCCAAAGGTATTTTTTCCTGTTTCTGTGGCACAGGGCAGCCCTTCTGGGCAGTAGTTGGGATCGGGTTCGGGATTTGGGTCGGGGCGGCAGGACAAAATACATATCGTACTTATGAGTGCCAGTACAAGCGTGAAGTAAAGTGGTGTTTTTTTCATGGTGTTGTTTATTTTTTAAAAAGGAGTACAAGTTACGCCTCATTTATACCGTAAATATTTTGTAAAATCCTGCTTTTGTCGAGCCAACGTAGCCCGACTACCATCAATAGGCTCTTTTATTTTTCTACCACCAACTGCACCACCGATAACCATACCAACTGGCGTGAGCAGCATGGCGTTTAACTTGGATTTTTCCTCTGCCGTGCAAAAAACACATATCGTTTCAGGCTTTGGAGTATCATCCCCTTGTGCAATACCAGCAAGTATTCCAGTCGTCAAAGCGATTCCGCCCCCAAGCAAAATACCTCGTCCTATGGCATGGGCATGTCTAAATTTGATCCACTTTATTTCCTCAACTCGATAGACTTGCCTGCCAATTTCTGGTCGGCGCGCATTAGTGCCAAGTGTTATAGTGCTATCTGTCACCTCCCAAAGGTACCGTCGTTGCTTGATCGGGCCATCTACCCAGACGTGATATATTTGTTTATTCAGTGCTTGCGGTTTTGATGTTGGGGTTGGGCTCTGCGCCGTTAAAAAAGTAAAATACGATAAAAACAGCAAGGCTGTCAAAAAGCGTTTTTTCATGTTGAACAAGGTTAAAAAGTTACAAAAAATGTTGTTTTGGCTTGTATTTTAAATCAAATCTTTTATCGCCATATTGGTTTTCTTAAAAGAAAAAGTGTATGGTGGTAAGTCAAAAATATAGGAGAATGCTTTTATTTTAGTCTGAAGCCGATAAATATATGACGGCACGCGTTTGTGTTGATATTTCGGTTCGTATCTGCGGCCAACTGCGTAATATAGAAATGCTCTGTGGTGATATACTTTTTTGGGGTTGATGACAAATTGTTGAACTACAACCGACAACCAATACTCACCCCTGCTCTACAAAGATTAAGTTGGGTAAAAACTTTATCCCGTGGATCATCCTTCTTTCCTGGTATAAATACAGGAGTCCAGCCAATTCTGCAGTTTATGCCGTCTTTCATCTGCCGTCGATACATCAAAGTACCCGCTAGGCTTGTTCGCCAATGAGATTTATTACGCTTTTTTTCCAAAAACGAATTGGCGACCCCAATGCCAAATTCAAAAGGCTGTTTGTCATTGGTTACATAATTGAGCAGTATAGGTATATTCCATGTGCTACCCGTTAAGTCCTCTACTGCTTGCGGTATTTTTTTAAATGGTAAAACTCCAATCCGAAGCCCCCATCCAGTTGCTTCAGGATCAAACCGTACATCATAATTTATAGAGCCTAAACCTCCATTGCCGCCCAGTTCGGCAAAAATCACGTGGGCGCGTTGGGCAAAACAAGTACCCGCCACGAATAGGCAAAAGCCTACCAGTAGAATGTTCTTCATGTTGTAAAAGTGTTGTATATTAGCGTTGAATACTGTTATAGAACGTAAATAGTATTGATTTTAAAATCCAAATATTATTGAGCAATGTCAATATTATAGAAAAATACACTATTCGTATTCGTAGTAATCTTCTGAACTTTTTGTAGATAGTCTTCGTATCTAATATCAACTGTAATAGTTTCGTCGGGAATACTTTTGATTCGTATTCGCTTTTTACCATAGATGGGCAAAGAATCATTGAGGGACTTTGAATCAATTGCTCCATAACTAGTAATGACCGGATTGTTAGATAAATAGGTAGATACTGAGGACAGTCTAATTGGACGATTTGTGTAGTTACTAATTGTTAGATCAAGAACTGTATATGGTTTTGGATTAATTTCATAAACATTATCACATCCTTTTTTCAAAGTGACTCTGTACCCGGGAGCATATTTTGAAGTGTCTAAATCAATTTGTACAACACCACCCGTATATTTAGAAGGATTTAAAAAAGCATATTCTGCCATTCCTAAAGTGTCGGTTTGGGTTTTGAAAAATTCATGGCGACACCAGTATAAACAATATAATTCCACACTATCTATAGTAATGGTCGCATCCGAAATTGGACGTTGTGTGTAAAAATCTTTGAGGATTATTTTACACGATGTTGAATCATTGGTACATTCGGGGGTGGTTGGGTTGGGCGAAAAATCAAGTTTCACACAACCATACGAGACAACGGCTAAAAGGCCAAGCAATAGAAAATTCTTCTTCATTTTTTATTTGTTTTAGTTAATTACAAATCCCGCCACAAAGATAATAGTGAAATTTTCCGAAAACCAAGCATTTTTTTCCACGAATCGTGGAATTATGCAATAAAAATTTCCACGAATCGTGGAAAATTTGTTAATGCAGGTAGGTTGCACACCTATTTTCATCACCCTTTTGTTAACAAAATGTAAACTCAAAAATAGACGCAAAAAATAAGTTACTTTTGTACCCTTAACTTTTGTGTTCCATCTACGAAGCATTGTACTCAAAAACAAGGCTTTTATCCCGTCAATAATCCGTATATAATTCTGAAATATGCTCGAAACTACAACAAAACTTCAAAGACAAGTATTCGCCCTCATCGAGAAAAAACACCCACTCGGCAAAAAATGGCTGTTAGAATATATGGAGTGGACGGGTCTCAAAAAATCGGCGGCTTACAACCACCGCAACGGCTCTACGGCCATGACTGCCGATGATGTGCTGCGGCTGATGAGCCGTTATCAAGTCCATTGGAACGATTTATTTCCAAAGGCGGAAAACGGGACTATTTCGATGCAATTTTCAGCCGCCACTAAAAAGCCAAGTGGGCCATTGGAATTTATGCAGGGGTTACAGGGGTATCTACGTCAATTATCACAGGCCAAAATATCGCGTATTTGCTTTTTCTCCAACGATATTCCGCTCTTTTATTTTTTTGAATTTCCACTACTGACCGCTTTTAAATTTTATTATTGGGATTATGCAGTTTGGGGCAATACCAACCCCGAAAAAGAACCTTTTGACCAAAAATGGCTCGAAAAACCAGAAATACAACAAGCGTTACATATTGCAAAAGACATCCTAAGAACGTACCAAACCATTCCGCGAACCGAATTTTGGTCGCCCGATATGTTTAAAATAATCATACAGGTGATCCTTAAAGTAGAACGCGACCAATATATTGCTGCATCCTCGGTGAGCGAAAATATTCGGAATGAGGTACTTCTGTTACAGGATTATGTGTTCAAGATGGCAAGTACCATCGACCAAAGGGCTTACCCTTTACACGAAATACGTTGCAATACTTCTATTTATGGCAACAATACCGTTTTAGCCATTACAGAACAAGGTAATCACGTGTTTGCTACGTTCGAAAACCCAAATATTGTATATTTTAACAACGAGGCTATGGGTAATTATACCGAGGCTTGGTTCCTCAATACCCGCAAGCACTCCGAGGCCATGAACGTAGGATCAGATACCGTAAGGCGTTCTTTTTTTGCAAAAGTAAAGGACGATGTGGTAGCGTGTGCTCTACTGGCATCAACTGAACGATAAACCAACCACATAGTGATTAAACGGGAATAGCCCTGAATGAAATTGGGGATTTGAGCCTCCGTATTTGCACTGCTATCCTTTATCGCAGCATTTGGTACAGCCAAAGCGCTAGCCAATTACCTAACTGGTAGATTATCCCCCCCCTAACCCCCTGCACGCGCGAGCAAAGGAACAAACTTGATTCGTTCGCATCAAGTTTGTTCCTTAGGCCCGCATTACTCCAATTCACCTACTGGTGATAAACCGAGTTATGCACCAACGCTTTACCGCATTTCGCACAAGGGGCAGCCGCCCCCGCACCACCGGCACAGCCATCAGAGCAGGTGTAATGCCATACCCCTTTTGCGTTTTGCGCAGGTTCGGGCTTGGGCGCATCAGCAGGCGTAGTGGTGGCTACCGAAGCAGGATTGGGCTTCGTGGCTGGGGCTGCATTCTCGTGGTAGGTGCTGTTGTGCACTAACATGGCGTTGCATTTTGCACAGGGTTGTGCCGCACCCGCACCACCTGCACAACCTTTGGCGCAAGTGTAATGCCACACCCCTTTTGCATTTTGGGCAGGCTCCGGTTTTTTTACGTCATTGGTGGTGGTAACATTGGGTGCCGCTACGGGATTGGGCGCCTGCGTACCGGTTGGAACAGTTACCGCAGGCACATTGGTCGGCGCAATAGCAGGTGTTGCCGTCAGGTCAGCGGAAGCTGCCGTATTTGCAGATACATCAGCGGTATTCGCTGAAGCAGGGGGCTCATTTTTGCAATTGGAGCATAAAGTAATGGCACCAAATGATGCAACAAGAAAAAGTAATTGAAATTTCATACCAAATAAATTTAAGTTAGACACAAAAGTAAAATATCTTAGGCAAAGTGCGGTAACTAAAAAAAATTTAGGCTCAACGTTATTATCCATATCGCCGTAACCGCTGATTGATAAACCTTTTGCATCGATCTTGCTCAGTAATATTCGGCTGTTTACATTATTTACATACCTTTGCAACACTTGAAATATCCTTGAAACCACTTAAACGCACCACAAAACACATAAAATACTAACAACAATGAAATACCTCTTTTTTTTCTTATTCCTGCTCGGTACAGTAGCCCCAATTGCGGCACAAACCGACGCACCAGTAGTTACCACTAAAAAGTTGAAAGTTGTTTTTCAACTCACCAGTGGCGATACCTTAGCGCAAAAGGCATTGGCCAAACAAATCCACAATTTTTTGACCGCCGCCCCCAATGCTCGTATTGAAGTCGTTTGTCACAACAACGGCATTTCATTCCTTCAAATAGCATCGACCAAACAGGCCGATAAAATAAAAGAACTCAAGGCCAAAGGTGTCGATTTTGTGGCCTGTGAAAACACCATGCGCGAACGCAAAATAAAACGCGAAGAACTACTGTCCGAATGCCGTACCGTTCCTTCTGGGGTGGTGGAAGTCGTGTTAAAACAGGATAAAGGCTGGGCATATATCAAAGCGGGCTTGTAATCAGGAACCTTACAGTCCTACACTTTTATTTTTGGTAATTTATTTTGAGATTTGAAACAAAGTAAAGTCCCCCAAGTGTGGCAAGACCGGCCTTAGAAAAATTTATGCTGAGCTTGCCGAAGTATGCAGGTTTTGCTTGTGCTTCGACTAGGCTCAGCATGAAAGTGGAGGCGGTCAAGTTGTTTTTATTTTCGTCCAGCAAGTAGGGCAAAC
>JAYUKX010000189.1:0-26958 GCA_043764095.1 Chitinophagales bacterium | reverse complement strand
GACATGATATTCTGTGAACGAATATAAATTCCATGAAGTACATTGCTAATATCCAATTCAGCATTATTGTCTGTTAATGCTCCTTCAATTAAGATTTTATTCCCACTACCAGAACGATCGTATATAGCTATTCCAACAACTTGGTCTGGATCATAACCAGCTGCACTAAAATTTCTAAACTGTGCATTGCGACTCATCGTTAAGTCAGCATCATGCATTAAAATACCATAATTGAGCCTCGTAAATCTATTCCTATCCGCAGGATTGGATATGTCGGGTAATGTTAGGTTTGCTGTTTGTGAATATATACCAATAACGCCCCTATCTGATTTAAAGACCAAATTCATATAATTCATAAGAAGATTAGGATTAGGATTATGTACCACAATACTAGTATTTGCTAGATTGAGCAACGTTCCGGCATTTCTTAGGGATGTTCCACCATCAAAAGTAGATCTAGTTATTGTAAATTTTCCAAAACTTTTAGTTGCATTGATCCCTACAAAATTCTCTAAGAATGTTACCCTGTTAAGACTTGTAATCGCCCCACCAGCACCAAATATACGAATCGCAAAAAGAGCATCTCGTATGGTTACATTGTCGCAGGTCAAGCGGCCAACAGTGTAAACCATTATACCGCGCCAAAGGAGGTTACATGCCGCATCTTGTACTCCACGTGCCACGGTGGCATTGTTGAGGGTAAGTCTAACCTGTGAAAAAATATCAAAACCAACTACGCCCGGGGCAAACTGTAAATCAGTGCCGCTGTAGGTAAAGTTTTTACTTATCTCGATCAGACCCGATACATATACGGGTTTATTGGCCTGACCGCTATATGTAATGCCGGGCATTGTACAATTATATAAAGAAAGCTTGGTTGTCGTTCCCTCTACACCAATAAATACGCCCTTCTCTCCCGAAGAAAGCACGGGTATTGTTTTTGTTTGGGTGAGTACTTGTCCATTAGCACAAGTAAATTTATGTGTTAATGTAATGGAGGATGTTACATCCGTATCAATATCTGTAATTTGAAGTACTTGATCTGCAAGTGTAGCATTGAGCGTATATACTTTAAAACAACCCTGAGCAATGCTCCATTGGTGTATGCCTGAATTACATGAAGCATCTAGGGTAAGGGATAGTTTTGCGCAATTTCTAGTAATAGTTGCTACGAAATCCGCAGTGCAGCAAGGTGTGCCGCCGCAGTTTACACTAATTGGAACGGTACAGGTTACACCGCTAAAATTAGTATATGTTACTTGGAATATACCACCTGTTTGGTAAGTGTGTTGTAGATTAATCCCTGTTTGGACAGGAGTACCATCTCCCCAATCTACCATTAATGATGGTTCAGAAAGTAAGAGGGATAGCTGGCAATCAACTACTTGATAATTCGGTAGAATAACAGTACAAGGTAGTGTACAAGTTACTGGAATAACTTTACTACAAGTTTTTGTTACTGTTTGACCATTTGCATTTGTAAATTTAATGGTATGGGTTACTAGCCTAGTAGTAAGACCAGTTGGACTTTGGGCAAAACTGTGCGTTGGATTAATAAGATTACTGGAACTAAATGCGTTTTGCCCTTGAGGATTTCTAAAGAATTGCCATTGGTGTACTGCTTGTCCTGTAAAGGAAGACTGAAAAGAAAATACGCACCCATCCGGAGTAAATGTAAAATCCGCTTCGGGATCACATGTTTGAGCGTGAATAGTTGCACCCATAAATGTAAAAAGAAAAAGGCTTAAAAGCAGCCACAAATGATTCCTTTTTTTATTTTGAATAGGTGGGGGGGGAGGTAGAATAAAGTTTCGTAAAATGTAATTTTTTCCGTACAAAAATAAGTTGTAGTCATAAAAATAATTGTTTACGCAAAAAAAGCCAAAAACACATACATGGAAAATGGTTATTGTTTTGCAGGTTAATAAAGCATAAAGGTAATATCAAAAATATTTTTACAAAGCATAAATTGAAAAAAATACTTTTTTAATTAGTTATTTAACTAAAAAAATAAGGATTAGTATAATATTCCGAAAATTGTTGGTCATCAATTAGCCAGAATACTCATCAAGAACTACCATTTCGCACAAAATTAGATACAGCATAAAGCGGAAATACTTTAATGTTTTCATAGGTGACAAAGTTTTCAGTAGAAAATCGATAGCCAAATGGCGTGTTTTTTTCCTGTATAAAAGCACGAAGGCTTTGCATTTGACCTTTACCGGATGATTTTATTTCTACGGGGAATATTGTCCCATCGCGTTGTACAATAAAATCTACTTCGGCATTAGATCTTCCTTCGCGGTGCCAATAGTAAAGTTCAGGATAAGTATCTGGTTGCTGATATTTAATATATTCCAAGCCCCAAAAATGTTCTGCAAGCACACCTTTGTTGATAAAGACAAAATTGGGCTGGGTGTATATTGATGCTAAGTCTAATCCTAAAATACGTTGAAAAATACCTGTATCAAGTAGTACCATTTTTCGTTTTTTTGTGTCAACTTCCGCGCCAATTGGAATACCATTGGCAGCACTATGTGTCACCGGCAAAACCCATCCTGCCAATATCAATAATTCAAGTGCCTCTTTTACTTGGTAGTCTTTGGATTGTTCAGCGGCTTTTGAATACATAAATTTACCGCCCGCTTGGTGTACCACAGCATTGAAAACTTCTTGCAGGCGAAGAGAAGGGACAGTGTGCTTGTACTTTGCAAAGTCGGATCTGAGGGAATGGGAAATATCGTCCAACACAGATTGTACTTGTAATAATTGACGGGTTTGCACATAGCGCGAAATCGCTTCCGGCATACCACCTGTAACCATAAAAAGCGATACGTAATTTATTAACTTATCATGTAAAACTGTAGATAATGGGTTTTCGATTGATGCTTTTTGTTTTGTGTTCAGCAATAGGTCCTCTCCGAGTGCCGCCAAAAACTCATCAAATGAAAATGGAAACATATAATATGACCGAATGCGCCCTACGCCAAAAGAAGGCAATGACTGTAATGCAAATTCTAACAATGACCCAGCCGCAATGAGGTGTAAAGAGGGCAACTGTTCATAAAAAAAGCGCAATGACGAAATGGCCTGTGGGCAAGCCTGTATTTCGTCCAAAAAGAGTAGTGTTTTACCGGGTATTATTTGCCTCCCTATCCATACAGATAATTGCTCTATTATTTTATCAGGCGACAAATCGGCCATGAATACAGATTTAACTTGGGGATTTTGTTCAAAATTTATTTCTACAAAATCATCAAATGTACGTGCTAATTGACGCACTGCGGAAGATTTACCAACTTGCCTTGCGCCACGCAAAATGAGGGGCTTGCGAAAAGGATCTTTCTTCCATTCTCTTAAGTATTTGTCAATCAATCTATTATAATACATTTTTAGAAAAGTAGGGGCAAAAAAACAATGATTTATTAGAAAAGTCGGGGCAAATATAGGTACTTTATTAGAAAATTTGGGGCAAAAAAATAACGTTTTATTAGAAAACCCGGGGCAAAGATTTGAACCAATCAAAAAATAGTTAAATAAAATAATAGAAAACATGTATTCGCACACCCTAAAAAGCAGTTTATCCACGATTTATTTACAACAATATCCATTCCTTTTATATTTTATTTACACTTATTGCCCCACCTTTGTGCCGTCAAAAAAAAGAACAGCATATCTACGGTTCTTTACAAGACAATTACGTAATCGACTGAGATGAATTTAATGCTAACAAATTCCGGTATTAGATACCGATTTGTTGGATAAATTTACTCATTTTAAATTGTTTTTTATGCACACATCAGGCTCCTCGACTTCTAAAGTAACAGCCGCATCACTTTTGATCGCCTTAGGTATTATTTATGGCGATATTGGTACCTCGCCTTTATACGTACTTAAAGCGATTATTGGCAAAAGAGAAATTAGTGAATTATTGGTCTATGGCGGTGTGTCCTGCGTATTTTGGACACTATTTTTCCAAACCACCTTCAAATATGTACTGCTAACGCTCACCGCCGACAACCACGGGGAGGGCGGTATTTTTTCGTTGTATGCTTTGGTTCGTCGTTTTGGCAAAGGCAAACTGGTGTTTTTTACCATTATAGGTGCTAGTACACTCATTGCAGATGGTATCATTACGCCGCCAATTTCGGTGTCGTCGGCAATTGAAGGATTGGAAAAGGTAGTACCCCATTTGCCCACAGAAATAGTAGTTATTGCGATCGTGACAGCAATTTTCTTTTTTCAGCGGTTTGGGACACACAAAGTAGGTGCTGTTTTCGGCCCTGCGATGACGGTTTGGTTCAGTATGCTATTGGTATTAGGGATGGTACAAATTGCACACCACCCAGATATTGTGAAAGCACTGAATCCAATGTACGCTTATCATCTATTAACCGCTTATCCGGGCGGATTTTGGTTGCTTGGTGCCGTTTTCTTGTGTACTACTGGAGCGGAGGCACTGTACTCCGATCTTGGTCACTGTGGCCGCTCCAATATTCGATATACATGGATTTTTGTTAAAACAGCATTGGTTGTCAATTATTTAGGACAAGCGGCTTGGCTAATGCATCAACCTGATAGGTTACTCAACGACCGTAACCCATTTTTTGAAATGATGCCCGAATGGTTTTTATTTCCGGGTATTTTTATTGCTACTGCTGCTGCTATTATTGCGTCACAAGCCCTGATTTCGGGGACATATACGCTGATTTCGGAAGCGATGTCGCTCAATTTTTGGCCTCGTGTAGCGGTGCGACAACCTTCTGAACTTAAAGGTCAAATTTATATTCCTTCTGTGAACACTTTTCTTTGGGCAGGCTGTATTGGGGTGGTGCTATATTTTAAAAATTCGACAAACATGGAAGCCGCTTATGGTTTTTCCATTACAGTCACCATGTTGATGACCTCAGTGTTGTTAGGCTATTTTTTACTTTTTGTCAAAAAGTGGAATCCGATCTTGGTCACTTGTATCTTATTGGTATTTATTACGATTGAAATAAGTTTTCTAGTAGCCAATCTCCAAAAATTCAATCATGGTGGTTCAGTAGCCGTGCTTATAGGTGCTGTATTTTTCTCTGTGATGTACGTTTGGTATTTTGCGCGAAAAATCAATAATAAATTTGTCCGATTTGCGGAGTTGAAAAATTATAGCACATTGCTGGACAACCTCAGTAATGATGACGAAATACCCAAATTTTCGACACACCTGATCTATCTCACCAAAGCAAACAATCCTGGGCATATTGAGGAAAAGATCATAAAGTCTATTTTTTCTAAAAACCCTAAACGAGCCGATGTTTATTGGTTTCTGCATATCAACAGAACCGACGAGCCTTATACCCTTGAATATAGTGTGAATGAATTGATGGATGATAAGGTGATTCGGGTGGACATTAACGTGGGATTTAAGATTCAACCACGTTCAGAATTGTATTTCAAGAGAATTGTTCAGGAACTTGTTGCAGGGCGCGAACTCAATCTGCATATTCGACCCGATGGTTCTACACGGTATAATCCAGAACCCGATTTCAAATTTGTGGTGTTGGAAAAATTCCTTTCCGTCGAAAATGAGTTTTCTTTGAGTGAAGGGGTGCTACTCAATGGTTACTTTTTCCTTAAAAGGTTGGGTACTTCCGATGAAAAGGCATTTGGACTGGACAAAAGCGATGTGGTGATAGAGCATATTCCGCTCATTTATCAGCCTGTTGAAAACATATATTTGGAGCGCAAATAGATTGAATTGCCGCTGTATAATTTTTTTGGAACGATGCTGGACTGTTTACTTCATTTCGGCATCGTTCCAAATCCTATAAATGTCGGTTTTTTGTGTGCTTACTCCTGTTGGTTGTGATAAATCTATGTTTTTTTAACCCCGTTTCTTACCACTTGTGTACCGATATCTACCACCTACTCATGGCCAGTTGTTTGAACCTAGCATCTTACCCCATCTTTGTCCTATCAAAATTATTATCACATATCAACCACTTTTTTTTATGAGATTTTTTCGCATTCTGATGCTTTCAGCATTTATTATTCCCCTTTTCGCTGCTTGCAAAAAAGACGAAAGTACACCAGCATTAACCCAAACTGAAATGCTAACCGGAGGCAAATAGAGGCTTACCGCACTCACTGTAAGTCCGGCTTATCTTGTCAATGGTACAGCTATTACAGATGTTTTTTCTACATACCCCACATGTACTAAAGACGATTTTCAAAGTTTTACCACCACTGGAGCCTATTCCTATGATGAAAGTGCTGACAAATGCCCTGATTCGAATCAAACAGAAACGGGTACATGGAAATGGAATACAGATGAGACCGAACTCACCTTAACCACTTCTTCTTACTCTGATGTATGGGAAATCAAAAACCTTAGTTCCAAAAGCATGACTTCTATTTATAAAGTGGCCGAAGGTGGCGTTGTTTACACCTTCACAGGTACTTTAACAAAATCAAATTAACTATTCACATAAAGATTCATTCTATGATTTACGTGTTCACCACTTATACAGTAACCGATCCCGAAAAGCACCGCGAAGTATTTGCTCAATCGCTGCCATTGATGGAAAAATTTGGTGTAAAGCCAATTAAAGCATTTCGAGCACTAGAAGACATTTGTGAAATCCATTACTTGTTCGAGGCACCCAATGCAGAAGCATTTACCTCACTCGTCATGTCGCCTGAAGTAGGAAAAGCCATCCAAGAATCTACTGCATTGAGTTTGCCTGATGTGCAGTATATGGTAGCGTATTAGCATAAACTGATGGGTCGCACGGATATACCGAGCGACCCATTTTCTGTGTGCTGCTTTCGTTAAAAAAACATATCTTTGTACCGTCATCTTGACAAACTGTTCTGTATTCATTCGTACATGCGCATTTTACATACCGCCGACTGGCATCTTGGTCAAAAATTTATTAATCAAAGTCGTGAAACAGAGCAACAACTGGCACTCGACTGGTTGTACGATAGGGTAATTGAAGAAAAACCCGATGTCTTGATCATTGCTGGTGATATTTTTGATGTAAGCAATCCGCCCGTAGGTGCAGAGGAAATGTACTATCAATTCCTTACCCGCCTCACCAAAACAGATTGCCGATATGTGGTAATCATAGGCGGCAACCACGATTCTGCTTTCCGACTCAATGCCCCGCGTGGACTGTTGCGCGCGCTTAATATGTATGTCGTAGGTGCCGCATCGAGCCAACCGGAAGATGACCTGATATCCATCAAAGCGGAAGATGGAACAGTAATGGGCATCATTGCAGCCGTTCCTTTCCTGCGCGAGCGCGATTTCAACGTTACCGCCACTGGCGAATCTGCGGACGACCGTGTACGACGGATCCAACAAGGCATTATCCAACACTACCAGCGCATGGCCGATGCCGTGAAGGATTTTGATGGCCCAGTCATTGCTACCGGACATTTGTATGCCAAAGGCGCTAGTACCCACGAGGAGCAGCAGAATATTTATTTGGGTAATTTGGACAATATCGCTGCCGAACAATTCCCCGATCGGTTCAGTTATATTGCGCTTGGGCATATCCACCGCATGCAAAAAGTAGGCAAACAAGAGCGCATTCGCTATTGCGGCTCTTTGATTCCCTTGAGTTTTAGCGAAAAAGCAGACAAAAAAGGCATTATTATCGCCGATTTTGACCAAAAAAATGGCTTAGTGGCTACCAAAGAAATCGAAACGCCTGTTTTTCGCCAAATGGTTTCTATTAAAGGAACTTTACCCGAAATAGAACAAAAACTCTCCAAATTACACCACCCCGAACTACCTTTGCCCGCTTGGGTGGAGGTGATCATCACAGGAGACCCGGGCGTACCTATGGTGGATCGTCACCTGCGTGCGTACGCACAAGACCTGTACCTCGACATTCTAAAAATAAAAGTGGAGCATGCTGCACTTTCTTTAAGCGAGCAAGCACCCAGAGAAGACCTTTCCGACCTTAGCCCTGAAGACGTATTGCTCAAAAAATGTACGTCAGTAGGATTAAACGAGGCAAAAACACTACTCATGCAGCAAGAATTTGCGGCTTTGCGCATTTGGATGGACGAACAGTAAGTAATTCAAAACAACAAACATGGCATATATCGCACTAGAAGGTATGCGCTTCCACTCTTTTCATGGGGTATATGAAGCAGAAAGAATACTCGGTACAACTTATACTGTGGACGTATATATACAAACGGCGCAAAACAATATAGCTGCTGCTACCGATGACCTGTCCAATGCCTTAAATTACGAGACGGTTTACATGGTATGCCGTTCGGAAATGGAAAAACCGCGTCATTTGATTGAAGCGGTAGTGGGTAGTATTTTGAAGCGAATGAAACACCAGTTCGCTACCATGACTTCTTTGAAAGTTCGGATAAAAAAACAAAACCCTGCATTGGGTGGTATTGTAGGAGCATCGGTGTATGAAGAAGAAGAACAGTATTTGGCGACTTGCCCACGTTGTAATAGACCATTTGTCAATTATCAGCCGGGCGACTGCTGGGCACGCGTCCCCAATTTGTATAGCGGTACTAGAGAGACGATCGAACGGCAGTTTGGAGGCCGATGTTTGTGTGATAACTGCCTGAAATTTTTCGCGGGGTAATACAGGATGTTTATAATTAATTGCCCGAAATGTATGATTTTGTCAAATATTGGTTACCTTTGCGCCTGTTATTTTTAATCCGGCCTTAATTGGTCACTTTTTTTAGCCATCCCTTGCGTAATCCCCCCGCGCAAATCCGATTTTATCAGTATTGGGGTAAAAAGATCCTAGAGCTAGGATCTCGAAGTTTTGGCTACAATCGTAGTTGGGTTTTTGCAGTGCAAATCCTTGCGATTTCCCATATTTTTCTGGTTTCGACCATTGTAATCTCATGTTTGCCCCTCCGGTCAGGCTCGCGGTGAGGGGCTTTTTTCAAACGATAGTGTGTTCTGCACTTTTTTATACCCATACCATTGAAAACTAGAATGCTTCATTGATATTGGTTGGATCCCGTGAGGTGCTGAAATAGAATATCAATGAAGTATTCTATTTCAGCATTGTTCCTAATTTACACATAATTACTTATAGATTAATGCAAAAATTTGTTAGTTTTTTAGCCTTTACCCTCGTATTCCTCTTTATTTCTTGCAAAAATGACCCAGCAGCTACTGCTAATAATGGCTCATTAGTCCCACTCGAACATGCTAGTATTGTCAACTTAGCAGGCCATTGGATTCCTATGGATTTTTGCGCACGCGCCAATCAATACCAATCTGTTTTGAAAGCGATGAACAACGCGCATTTACCTTATACTTATGCCATTACTTTTAACGTGGATCAACCCGATAGCGTGACTTGTTATAATGGTTTTGAAACCTGGAAATTAGCCGCAAAGATGAATTTGGATACCATCGAACTGCTAGAAGCAAGACCAGGAAAATCGGTTTATTTGGTATATGATCCAGCCAGTAAGGACATCACTATGTTTGATGGCACCACAAATGCTGGTACACAAATGGATCGCATGATAAAATCTAAAGCCAATTCACCCACTGGATACCTTGCTTTTACTACGGCTTTAAACCACAATTTATTTGAAGGCAACTATTTCCCGGTTGGCAAACAAACAGATAAACCCATTATGTTTACCCCGGGTGGATATATCATGAACTTTCCCGATTATGATCGTTATGCACCCTGCACCGGTGGCGATTGCTTTATGTTGGGCGATGCGATGGATGTCGTGACTTTTGCTACCACTAAGGTCAAAGATTCCCAAAAGTTGTTCGGATTTAGATTTAGCAATAATGGTGACACCCTCAGTTTTTACAACTTGAAAATGTCGGATACCGAAAAATCAGCGCAATTGGGTGGTGTTGCTTACCGATTCCTCCGCAAATCAGTAGATGAAAAGATAAAACCCGTTGAAAAACAAAAAAAACCTGGCGAAAGCACTAAAAAATAAATTATGGCATCTGCATTAAAAAACTTATCCGAATACGACGATTCTACCATGCCTGATGCAAGTGCGATGCGCTTTGCTATTGTGGTAGCAGAATGGAATGCACATATTACCCACGCGCTTTACGAAGGTTGTTATGATACCCTAATTAAGCACGGTGCCAAACCCGAAAATATCCATACGGCACAAGTACCCGGTTCTTTTGAACTCCCTGCTGGTGCGCGTATTTTGGCCGGACAAATCAATCCCGATGCTGTTATTTGCCTTGGTTGCGTCATTAAAGGTGAAACTAACCACAACGAATATATCAATACTGCGGTAGCCAATGCGCTGGCGCAAATGAGCATTGCTTCTGGACGCGCCTTTATCTTTGGAGTGCTTACACCCAATGATGAGCAACAAGCCCTCGATCGCGCCGGTGGCAAATACGGCAATAAAGGTATTGAAGCGGCTGCAACAGCCATCCGAATGGCATCCTTGAAATTGAATGGCAAAGACGCTAAAAAATCGATTGGTTTTTAATCAATGCACCTTAAACCATTCCGTTTTTTTATACGGCTATGCCTATTTTGGCTAGCCTTTTTTGCGGCGTTTAGGCTTTGGTTCGTACTTTGGTTCTACAAAGAATGGTCGCCTCAGCAACCATTATCGGTATGGAAATCCTTTTGGCACGCGCTTCCTTTGGATTTGAGCATGATGGGTTATTTGATGGCGATTCCTGCTATTTTATGGTTTTTGGGGGTATTATTGGGGACTAAAACGTATAATTTCTTCTCAAAAATCATTTTGGGGGTCAAATTTATCCTGATCAGTGCCGCTGTCCTTGTGTTTGGTTCCAATATTTTTATATTTGAAGAATGGCATACACCGCTCAATAACCGCGCAGTAGCCTATATTGCTACGCCACAAGCATTGTTAAATTCCATGTCATGGGGTTTCCAAATCGCGAGTATTATATTGATCATTGGTGGCATTGGGCTATTTGTCCTTGTGTATAAAAAGTGGATAGGGACTATTGCAATTGAGCCCACCACACGCCGTTGGTATATCTTGTTTTTCCCATTTATTTTAGGGCTTTTGGTGATCGCTATTCGTGGCGGCTTTGGGGTAATGGCCATCAACGAGAGTGCCGTATATTATTCCAACCACCCTTTTAATAACCATGCGGCTACCAATGTCGGTTGGTACCTGGGACATAGTTTTTTAGAAATACGATCTACCCAAAACCGCTACAAAACAGACAACGAAAATAGCCTTGCCGAACTGCGCCCACAACTGCTCCGCACATTTGCCGACACAAGTGGCACCACTATTTTAGCACAAAAAGACGGTACGCCGACCAATGTTGTTATTATCCTCATGGAAAGTATGACAGCGCAAGTGATAGAAGAACTGGATGGTGAAAAAGGTGTTTGTCCCAACCTCAGCCATTTGATACAAGAGGGCGTGTTGATGACCCATTGTTACAGTAGTGGTTATCGTACCGATCAGGGATTAATATCTGTGTTGGCGGGTTATCCTGCGCAGCCAGATCAATCTATTATCGTACAAATTGAAAAAGCCGCAGGCCTCAACTCCGTTCCGAAATTCCTCAAAGATAAAGCGGGGTATTCCAGCGCGTTGATCTATGGCTCCGAACTTACTTTTGCCAATTTTAAGGTATGGTCGTCTTACCAAAAAATAGATCCAATTATCGGTATTGACGATTTTACAAAAGCCGAACGCACCCAACATTGGGGCGCTGATGATCGGATTGCCCTACAACGGGCCGCTCAAGAGATCAATAAACTAAAGCAACCATTCTGCGCCACGGCACTTACGCTTAGCCTTCATCCGCCTTTTGATGCACCTTGTACTCAAAAATGGACAGGAGGCACCACCCATGATATTTTCTTAAACCACGCCGCCTTTACAGACGAGGCATTAGGTGCTTTTTTTGAAACGGCCTCCAAGCAACCGTGGTTCAACAATACTTTATTTGTACTTGTGGCCGATCATGGATCAAGTTGGCCATCTAATTTGGGCCCCGATCATCCTGTCACGCGGCGTATCCCGCTCATTTTTTATAGTCCTTTGCTCAAAAAAGAGTGGCGCGGCGCAAAATTACCCGTTTTTTGTAGCCACCACGATATTCCAGCCTCCGTTTTGGCTTGTTTAGCACAAAAAACATTACCCGCAACTGAATTTCCTTTTAGTCGCAATATCTTTGCGATGCAAAACTGGTTTGAACAGCATCCAGCCGATAAAAGCCATAATTTTAGTTATTATACCAACGAAAACGGCCTTGGATGGGCAACACCAGAAGGCAACGGTTTTTATTGGTTTGGCACCAAGCAATGGCAATTTTATGGAGATACGCTTCCTGTAACAGGGCAAAAAGAAGCAAGAGCGTATTTGCATTTGCTATATGAAGACTTTTTGCAAAAATAATAATTGTTCAACTGCATTTGGCAGATTGCTAAATCAAATGTAACAATCAAATAGAATAAAATGTACGAAACCGTCATAGGGCTTGAAGTCCACGTCCAATTAAATACCCGCTCCAAAGTTTTTTGTGCGGACGATGCCTCCTTTGGCGGCGAACCGAATACCCATATCAGTATCATTTCGCTGGCGCAACCGGGTACATTGCCTCGGCTCAATGAACGCATGGTGGAATCGGCAGTCAAGGTAGGTTTGGCGATGGGCTGCACCATTGATCAGGCTTCTTATTTTGACCGTAAAAACTATTTTTACCCCGATTTGCCGAAAGGCTACCAAATTACACAAGACAATAAACCCATCTGCGTAGGGGGTAGCGTACGTATAGGCGAGCGCGTCATTAACATCCATCATATCCATATAGAAGAGGACGCAGGCAAAAGTATCCACGACCAAGACCCACAGGATTCGTTGATTGACCTGAACCGTGCGGGTGTACCGTTATTGGAAATTGTAAGCCAACCCGATCTGCGCTCTGCTGCGGAAACCACCGCATTTATGGACGAAATTCGTAGGTTAGTGCGTTGGATCGACGTAAGTGACGGCAATATGGAAGAGGGTTCAATGCGCTGTGATGTAAATATTTCGGTACGAAAAATGGGCGAAACCACCTATGGGCAACGTTGTGAAATAAAAAATGTGAATTCTATGCGCTTTGCAAGAAAGGCTATTGAATTTGAAACAACACGACAAATCGAAATTTTGGAACAAGGTGGTACTGTACAGCAACAGACCCGTGGTTTTGATCCAGCAACCGGTACAACATATCCACAACGCGACAAGGAAAATGCACACGATTACCGTTATTTTCCCGAACCAGATCTACCACCAATCATCATTTCCGATGCTCAATTGCAGTCGATAAAGGAAAGTATGCCTGCATTGCCGGCCGATATGTTCGCATATTTTACAACTACGCTTCAACTGCCTGCCTACGATGCGGATGCACTCACGCAGGAACGCGAAGTTGCCACTTGGTTTAGTGCGCTTACGCAGGATACAAGCCCAATGATAGCCAAAGGACTTTCCAACCTTACGATCAATAAATTGCTGCCTTGGTGCGCAGAAATGAAGTGCGCATTGGCCGATTGTCCGGTACCCGTCGAACACTGGAAAGGATTGGTGCAATTGATAGAAGATGGGAAAATAAGTGCTTCGGCGGCCAATCAAAAATTGGTTCCGGCGATGTTAGAACAACCCACTCAAACCGCTGCTGATCTTGCACAAGCCTTAAACCTACTCCAATCTGCGGATAATGATTTTTTAGCCAATATCATTAATGAAGTAGTGGCCCGCTTCCCCGATAAAGTGGTGGAATATAAAAAAGGCAAAAAAGGTTTGATCGGGATGTTTATGGGCGAAATTATGAAAGCCGCGAAGGGAAAAGCGGAGCCCAAAACGACGCAGGCTATGTTGGAAAAATTTCTTAATCAGTAAGTTTTTATAAGAAAGATTGGCAACCGTACACTTTTATTTGGCGAAAAAAAGTAGGAAGTGAGCATTTTTGCACGAAATTCCATCCTTTTTGAATCTTTAAAGTGGAGTTTTCTTATTAAAAATTCAGGTGCAGCGCACCGTAATATTTGTAGCAATGGTGAGATATTTGCGTTTTGAAGGTGCAGCGCACCGCAATATTGAATTAATATTACGGTGCGCTGCACCTTCAACCTTGATTTAGCCGATTTTTGCTACAAATATTACGGTGCGCTGCACCTTTTAGAGGAAAACCCTGTAAATGTTTATTTAGATGTATATGGTTTGGTAAATTACATGTTATCTTTGCACAAACTATTATCTACAACTTCATAATATGCCAAAAATTACCTTTAAAACACGCACCGAACTTGCTCATGAATACGGTATTGATCGAAAAACATTTATTCGTACACTTTCCCGTGAAGGTATTTTATTGCCAAAGGGGATAGTTACTTCAACGTGGGTAAAAATCATTTACGAAACATTGGGTCCCCCCCCCCTCAAAAAACAGAATAATATTTCGTTTTACAAAAAATGATGACCCATCTTTCCCCATCTTTCCTCATTTATATTGGTTGGGATGCCTGTAATTTTGTGGCGTTAATAATTTTATTTTTCACCACAATTTAGGTATTATGTAGATTGCTATATCTAGTCAAAGTTTATCTTTACTATATGTTTTGCTATGCCAACTTTTTAGGGCCCAGATAGTTGATTTTAGCAGAAGTAATGGACAAAGATTCATTTATACAAGAAAGACTCAGTTGCACAGTATCTAATCACTCAACACAATTATGAATACTTCTCTTAAAATTTTATCTTTTTTATTATTTTTAACCACTTTTGGTATCTATGCTTGTCAGAAAATGCAGACTAATGTAGAAAAGGATAATGCCACAAGTACCACTACCACTAATGAACGCGAAGATGATGTATGTACAATTGACAAAGATGACCCAGTAGATCTTGAGGTATCGGTTGTCGATGGTATTATGTGTTTTCCCGATCATGATGCATTAGTAAGCACTTTAGATGCACTTACCGAATATGATGTCGATGTGATAAATGATTGGGAAATAAAAAATAATTTCACGTCGATTACTTCATCGTATTATAACATAGATGAATTACCATACAGCCAACACTCGACAGAATTGGCAAAAGGTAGGCTGTCACAAATATTAACCCATGAATTAGTAGATGGAGCACAAGTAATAAGAATGCCAAAGTATAGTTTATATTTGGGTAGAGTACTTAACACCGATGGTTTGGTATGTGTTGGAGATTATATTGGTACAATATCGCAGAACTTAAATATTTGGACAAACAAGGCCAATAAACAATTATTACTCAATGCATTGAATACAAAAACATTACTAGAACCAGAAAAATTCATAGTCATCAATAATCAGTATTTCGGTGCAGAAGATCGAGACTGGACTGCTGCAATTACATCCTGTCCACATAATGGCCCGTTTATTTCACCTACTCAAACAAGAGTACATCCAAATCTTAATCGTAGAATAGAAACAAATTGGTCATTTAATCCGGTGACTACTCCTGTAAATGCTATACTTAGAAATTACGACTCTAAATTTGTTTTAACCAGTGTTTCCAAAAAAGGGCCAAATAATAAATATAAAACGGATCATTACCACGCTTATAACATTACTGTTGCTATTTTTAATCCATTCGCGCCTGTAAATAATTGGATAAATAGTGGTACACATTCTTGTACAAAAGTAGCTAATACGCAGAGGCTTTTACATTCATATCGAAATGTAAATGATTCTTTTTTAATTGCAAATGGTACAAGTATCGTATTAGTATCCCCAGGGGCTGACAATAGCGGTGCAACAGGCACTGCCACCTCTCATAGAGGTATGGATGGACTGTATGCAAGATTTGATTGTAATTAATATTGGTTGTATCGTAGGTGTTTATTATTTTGGAAACTAATGATTTATAAGTCCAAAATCAAAAAAGTCGCTTGTGTACAATAACAAACACAGCATTTTTGACTTTGGGCTTATAAATCATTGGTTTTCAAAACAATAAATACGTGACATTATAGTACGTAAACGCTCATAATATTTTTTATCCTTTATAAAACAAAATGCATATATTTTGATAATATGAAATTATGCATAATCAATATTATATGAAAAATATAACCTTTGTAATTATTTTTTTAGCACTAAGCAGTACCCTCTCTGCCCAGCGGATGTCCTATTTTTTTAGAACTGCTGTGGAAAATGCCAATTACACAACAATTGATGTCTCTTGGCGGGATCAAAATACTTGGAAATATGGCCCAGTATTTGAATTAGGTGCCGCCTTCGCAGTACGAAAATGGTTCAATATAGAAAGTAGTTTGTCGTACCGCGAACGTAAAGCCTTAGAAATGTACACTTTTCCATTTGGCGGAGGACACCCACAAGGCTTAAACGCTAAATGGATATTTGCAAAATATCCTAGCAGCCCACAAAGCCCAAATTTTGAACCAAATGTATATAAGCATTTACCCAATTTCAAATACCTCCATCTCTGCGTTACACCTACTGTGTCAGTAGGGCGTAAAGTACGATTTACAGCAGGCGTAGGGATTTTTGGAGGTCTATTGTTGAATCGAGCAGATAAACAAGTCACCGAAGAAGACCTACCAAATGAAAAATTTTTCTTTCAGGCGCCGTTTTATGTTCACGGCTCGGTTAATTATAATTTATACGATTTTGGCTTTGCTCCACGGGTACAAGTGGAGTATCCTATTGCTGCAAAGCGTTGGATAGGACTTACTTTTTCATCACAACATTCACTCAGTCATTTGAATAATGATTTTGTATGGCCCGATTGGTACTCAAAACTTAATATATTTTGGCTCACATTTTCAGGTGGGGTAAGTTATCGAATGGCATTTTAGCATTAATAGGTAGGATGAGCAGAAAGTAATCAGCCAAAAGTGATAAGTTATTGTTTAATCGTTCCTTAGTCAGTAAAAGAAGCCCGGGGAAGAATCGAACTTCCATTGCCGGAGTCAAATTCCGGCGTACTAGCCGTTGTACGACCGAGCTATTTAGATGGTTGCGTAGGCGGGACTCGAACCCGCAAGACGGACGTATCAGATCCGCATGTTAACCATTACATGACCACGCAAAAAAGACTTGTTGCGCAAGCGGGAATCGAACCCACAGCTCAGGCTTATGAGACCCGTATGTTACCGTTACACTACCGCGCAGCAAGTCCTACAGTGGGAACAATAGGAGTCGAACCTATACAGGCGGTGCTTCAAACCGCTGCTCTACCATTGGAGCTATATTCCCGAATTATTTTCATTAAGTACTTGGACACAATTAATTATCATTTTGAACTTGGTCTTTTCCGCCTATACTTCCCCATTTTTTCGTTAGATAGCGCTGCTATCTGACGAAAAAATGGCTCGTCTAGCCGAAAAATACCTGCGTTCATACCTGCAATTAATTATGTCCAAGTACTTACTTTCAAAATAGCGGAGGACAAGGGACTCGAACCCTCATCTCGACATCTGTCGAGAACCGCATTAGCAGTGCGGCGCAGCAAACCAATATCTGCCTATCTTCCCTGTTCATATTCAATGCGGAGCGTGTTACTGAGCCGCTACAACGTCGTTCTCACTGGATCACTAAGGGTTTGTAACACGCGTCCACATCTTCTCGTATCCTGGGTAGGATTCGAACCTACACTGTCACCGTTCTAAGCGGCGTGCCTCCTGCCGATTGGGCTACCAAGACTGCTAAAAGATTGTTTTCATTCCATAATTGTAGCCACGCGAGGACTCGAACCTCGATCTCGGGCTTCGTAAACCCGGGTCCTTCCTTTGAACGACATAGCTTTGCTTCGATATTTAAGTGCGGGAGGCTCGACTCGAACGAACATCTACGCGGTTCCAAACCGCGTGTCTTACCATTAGACGACTCCTACGGATGTATGCTGCTTTTTGAACAAAAAGCACAAGCGAATGAGACTGGTGATGAGACCAGTTAAGGCAAAAAGTAACGCTGGGTTACTTAAATACCGTTAAGAAAAAGAAATAAAAAAAGGGAAATTTATGGTCGATTAGCAGTTGAGACCGCCCATTCGTAGGAGCAGGCCACTAAATCGACTGTTACCCTGCGGAATGGGAGCGCAGTTTGGGTAACGTTGAATAATGAATAAAGTGCCGAGCATGATGTTTAATTTTTGAAAAACAAGTACGCCATATTGATGTACAAAAACCATAACCAGATGCGGTTTCAAAAAGTTCCGCGCTAACTATTTTTTTTAGAAAATTAGCTGCTGATTTTAAAAATTCCTTGAGCGCATTGCAGCATTTTTCTTCAAAGGTGTACCGTATAAAGGTAAATCCAACCCATTTTGCACCCTCAAATCTTATTTTATGCGGTATATATTGTTCCTTTCGCTCTCTTTCCAGTCGCTTTTCGCGCAAAATTTAGTAGTTAATGGTGGTTTTGAGAGGACGCCAACTGATTCAAATCTTGCAAAACCACGGTTGAGTCCTAATAGTTTTTCGTTTAATAGTGAGACTTTTAATAAAAACGTACAAGGGTGGCATAGTTACACTATGGTAACGCCTGACCTTTTTGTAATAGATACTGCTGTAACCTCCTACCTCCCGCTGCCTGCACCACACAAGGGTATCCGAATGATTGGATTGATTATGTACCTTCCGGGCACAGATACCGACCACGAATACGATTACCACGAGTACGTAGAAGGGCGATTGGCGCAGACACTTGTTCCGGGGAAACAATATCAAGTTAGTTTTTGGGTACACGAAGCCAAAGAAATAGGCAGAAAACACCTCCAGCAAATCAGTCAAAAAGCTGCTCGAGTGGAGGCTGTGAATTGCGGTAATTTTGGTTTTTACTTTTCCACCGAGCCATCGAGCGATGCGGAAGATATTCGTCGAAGTATTTTTGAATACAATATAAAACCCCAAGTTGTATTTACTGAGATCGTACAGACCAACAAAGGATGGCGAAAGATGTTAGCGACGTTCACGCCGGATCGCCCCTTCAAATATTTTATTTTTGGAAATTTCGGCTCCGATGGTACGACCCCAAACGATATGTCCGATGAACAGCACCGCGCCTTTGATGCATTAAATGCCCTACAGCCAAGTCATTCTTTGCGCAACAAACGAATTGGTTACTATTGCTTTGATGATTTTGCAGTCATTGCAAACACAACCAACTTACCATTAGAAAGTGCTGTAAATAAGCCAAAAACATGTGCTGACATCGAACAAAAACTACTCAATCGTCAAAAAGTATCTTTTGAGGCAACGCTATTGTTTGAAACAGACCAGTATGTTTTGCAGCAATCGGCCTTTGAGCACTTGGACCAATTGGTTGCTGCACTCCAGAAACAAACGGATATCCGTATTGAGATAAGTGGACATACAGATGATACGGGGTCAATCGAATACAACGCTACCCTTTCAGAACGACGGGCGGCGGCGGTTCAATCTTACCTTGTGCAGCGGGGTGTAGCGATAGACCGATTGGTTGCAAAAGGATATGGAGAACGGCAACCCTTAGCGCCCAACAATACAGTCGAAGGGCGGTCTGCCAATAGGCGCGTAGAGTGTATTTCACTGTAAGTATCAGGAAATAATTAAGTGTTTAGATAAAATAAGCGGCTCCCGTGGACAAAAATTGATCTTTTTTGGCCGAAATGCGAACGGCTAAGATTTTACTTTCTTTCAATAAAATCCAAAATAGCAGCCGTCAATTCCGTGGGTTTATCTGCGTGTACCCAATGCCCCGCACCTTCAATGGTAATCAACTCGGCATTAGGAAACAAGGCTAATACACCTGGCCATTCGCTATCGAGTATATAATCGGAATTACCGCCGCGAATAAACAAGGTAGGTTTTTCAAAAGGAGTACCCGTCACCGGAGCGAGTATATTGGCATAATCGCGGTGAAGTGTGGCGATGTTCATTTTCCAACTGTATTTGCCCTCTGCGTCGCGGGTAATGTTTTTGAGCAAAAACTGAAGCGTACCTACATCTTTAATTTTTTCCTGAAGATACAGTTCAGCATCTTTCCGCGACAACAACGATTCTAAATCAAGGCCAAACAGTGCATCAAAAATATCATCGTGGTTACTGACCGAAGTACCCGGTTCCATATCAATCACAATCAAACGCTCTACCATATCGGGATTGGTCAATGCCATTTGCATCGCAGCCTTTCCGCCCATTGAATGACCGATATAGGTAGCAGAAAACATCCATCGAGATTCCATAAATGCCACCAAATCGTCGGCTATCGCTGGGTAAGAGTGCGTAGCAACTTGCGGCGACCTACCGTGGTTGCGCAAGTCGGGCGTAACAACCAAGTGATCGGCAGCGATAGTTTTGGCCACAGTTTGCCAATTATCAGAGAAGCCAAATAAGCCATGAAGTATGATAACAGGACGCCCTTGTCCAAATTCTCTAGCAAATAATTCCAAAATAAAGGTGGGTTTTAGGCTGCAAAATTAGTCATTTTTTGTCATTGTTTAATAAAACTTAATAAACACACGTTTTTTATTGAACAAAGCAGGTGGAATTTTGTTTGGTACTTTCTCTAGGGAATAGTTGTACAAGCGATTTATAACAAAAAATATTCAATGTTAACTTGTTATTTCCTACACTTTTAATTCAGTTCACTCATTTGTGCTGGTAACGAATATAATGGCCATTTATTCCATAAGGGATTTAGAGCAGTTGACTGGTATCAAAAAGCACACCATTCGGATATGGGAGCAAAGATACAACCTTATCACCCCGAAGCGGACTGATACAAACATCCGTTATTACACGGTTGATGAGCTGCGCTTATTATTCAATATAGCACTTTTGAATCGCAATGGCTACAAAATCAATAAGTTAGCCAAAATGACCCGTGATGAAATTACGGGTGTAGTAGATCATATTTCCAAGCGCAACGACGGCAGTAGTTCAAAAATTGATGCGCTAACATTAGCCATGCTCAACTTAGATGAGCGTTCTTTTGAAGAGGTTTTTTCATTAAGTATTGAAGAGATTGGTTTTGAGCATACGATGGCCACTTTAATTTATCCGCTATTAGAAAACCTAAAAGCATTGTGGATCACTCGAAGTATTAATCCTGCACACGAAAAATTTATTACCCACCTTATACAAAGGAAACTGTTACGCGCCATTGATGAAGCGCATTTGCCCGAAAACTACAATAGCCAAATATTTTTCCTTTTTTTACCAGAAGAGGAAGCACAAGAATTAACTTTATTGTTCGTTTATTATTTACTGCGCCAAAGAGGATTTAGGGTGATCTATTTAGGTGGTCAAACTTCCCTTAGCGACGTAAAAGATGCTTGCACTGCAGCACCTGCGGGTTTTGTCTTTTCTATCATTGATAACCCACTTCCAAGGCAGTCTGTACAAAATTATATAAATCAAATCGCTTTATCCACTGGAAATAACCGCGTATTGCTGACTGGTTCTCAATTAGCACAGCACCAAGCAAATTTGGTGCTGCCCCCAAAGGTATCGATACTTGATGGATTCAATGATACTTTGGCTTTTCTGGATAGTTTAAAGTGATAGTCGTTGCAAAACACTATGTCACCCTCCCCCTTCTTTTTTTTACTTATTTTATCGTCACTTTCGCTTTCTGCTCAAAACCTCCGATACACCATAGAGGTCGAGCATCAGTTAACAAAAGATATGCGCATCGGTGTCGATTTGGAGTTTTATCATTCCGACCGTGATACCTTGTATATTGGCCTTCCCGGGCAAATTAACCAAGTTACCAAAGCCTATAAACACTACCGAAACTGGTCGGTTACTGGCGGACGTATTGTAGCACGCGATAGTACCAAAATTACGATCAAACGCACCGAAAAAAACGCGCCTACGCTCCAATTACATTATGATATTTTCCCCCCAACAGTGGGCGATGCGGTAACAAGAACCAACAGCTCTGCGCCTTTATTACAACCCGATTACTTACATATTCGTGGTTATTCTTTGTTTCTAATTCCGCTCAATTACAAAAACTTTGAAGTGGAAGTGAACTGGAAAAAAATGCCCAAAGGCTGGAAAATCCAAAACAGCTTTTCCTCCAATACCCAACAACAAAAATTTAAAAGCAATAACCGCGAAGATTGGCGACGCACCAATTGGATCGCAGGTGATTTCCGCCAATACAAAGCCAATGTTTTTGGCAAACCGGTCTGCTTTGCGGTGCGTGGCACTTGGAATTTTGAAGATACTACCCTGTTTAATATTATCCTTAAAACCGTAAAAACACAACGCGAACAATGGAATGACCGCGATATTGACTTTTACTCGGTGAGCCTTATCCCTTATAAATTACCTGCTAAGCCATCAGAATGGGACAAAGAAAGCCTTTGTATGGGCAATGGATTGTACCAATCATTTGTGACTTATGCCGATGAATCTGTGTTACTCGATGATTTTATTGACTTATTCAACCACGAAATGATGCACGAATGGATCGGTGGCCGTATTGATGAAGGAAATGCCACCGCATCGATCAATATGCGCTGGTTTGTAGAGGGTTTTACAGAGTATTTTGCGCTCCGCAACCGATGGAAAGCAGGATTTATGACTGAAACTGAGTTTTTTGAAGAGATCAATCAAGAATACTTTATTGCTTTGTATACTTCGCCCAATGCAGAATTGCCCAATTTGGTGGCTGAAAGTCGCAGGTGGGAATCCTTTGAACTAGAACGTATTGCCTACCGCCGTGGCTGTATTGCAGCGATCTATTTCGATATGGCTATACGACAACGATCAAACAATAAAAAAAATTTATTCAACCTCTTAAATGACCTAATGGATTACACCTACGGAACGGATCGAAACTTGACCGATAGTTACGATTTTTTTGTGGAAACACTGGCCGAGTACTACGGTGAAGATCCTACAAAATGGCTGAATCTGTATATTGATCAAGGGAAAAAGATACCATCTGCTGCCTTTAAATTACCCAATTACTTGGTGGTTAGTGCTAATGAAGCGGGCATTCCCCAAGTACAATTGAACAAAGCAGTAAAGGGGGCCGCTGATTTATTTTTGAAAGACTAATAGGATTAAGTATGTCCAAATACTTAAATAAGTCCCCTCGATTTTAATTCCAAATACTTATTGATCGTATTAAGTGTCAAATCTTCCGGGCGGGTAAGGATAGATTGTATGCCAAACTGCCGTAACCGCGTCACCATTTCTTTTTTCTCCTGCAAAAACTGGCGTGCTACTGTCTGTTGAAATATATCAGAACTGTGCTTTAAAGGTAGGTTTGACAGTTCTCTAATCTCTGTATTTTCAAAAAAAACAACAACCAATAAATGGGCTGCGTTCAACCTGCGCAAAGTGGGCATTACCCGTTCTAAAGCGTAGTTACTCTCAAAATTGGTGAACAACACCAGCAGCGAGCGCGCACCCACCAAACGCTTGACAGCTTGGTACAATAAATCGTAATTGGATTCCACGGGGCGCTCTTTTTCGCGGTACAAAGATTCCAGTATTCGATGCAATTGGCCCGTATCGCGCTCCGCTTTGAGGGTTGTACCTATCACATCGGAGAAGGAGAGCAAGCCTGCTTTATCTTGTTTTTTAAGGATAATATTAGATATGGCCAAGGTAGTATTAATCGCGTAATCCATCAAAGACAAGCCGTTGAAGGGCATTTTCATAGCGCGGCTTTTGTCCACAATACAATAAATTTGTTGGCTTTTTTCGTCTTCGTACTGGTTGACCATCAATGTGTTGTGCCGGCTGGATGCCTTCCAATTGACACTCCGGTAATCATCGCCTTCTACGTAGTTTTTAATTTGCTCAAACTCATAACTATGTCCAATTCGACGCATTTTTTTGATACCCGATTCATGAGCAATATGCCGAATAGCACGTAATTCGTAGCGCTTCATTTGAACAATAGACGGATAAACATCCACATCGGCAGGTGCAGCCACCCGAAGCCGCCGTTGAACCAATCCTAAGCGACTACTCACCAATGCATTGGTATATCCAAACGAATATACACCGCGACTCAGCGGCTTTAGTTCGTAATGAATTGTTGTAGATTGGCCTTCGGGTAGCGCAATATCGTATTTAAAGTCGCGCTTTTGAAACTGAAAAGGTAACTCATCATACACCTCCATTTGAAGGTATATATTGGATCGGTTGGCAAAATCAAGGGATACTTTGTTGGGATCGCTGAGCGAAAACACAGCGTTCATCGTCCGTTTGCATTGCACTTTGGGGCGGCGAACAAACAGTAAAAGCAAGTCAGTGACAACGAGAAGTCCTGCAATAGCAAAAACAGCCTTGGCCAATGGCAACAGCCACTCGAAAGGATATGCGAGTGCAAAAAGCGCGGCAATACACCCAAAAAAGATAAAAAAGCGATTGGTTAAATGCGGCATGTAGCGTGATTTGTGGTGCAATGATAAGCCGTTTTATGATAATATTCGGCATAAAATTTAATTCTTTGTATTATTCACCAAACTTTAACGGTATTTCCACTTACTTTTGCGCCCGCTTTGCGTCATTAGTTATGTGAAAACAATAATTTCTTGTTTTTACGTTTCTTAACAGCACACATAACCTTTTATTTAAACAAATTTTATTATCAACAATGTTGCAAACTATTCGTCTGTTTTTGGCAGTTGCATTCTTATTTACCGTTGTTTCAGCGCAGGCACAAACGCCTATCAAATGCGGTCACATGAACCTCGGTAACCTATTGGAAGGCTTGCCCGAAACTACTAAAGCCAATAAAGATCTGGAAGCATTTGCCGCTACTTATGCCGCCAAAGGGGATTCTCTAGGTAAAATATTTGAAGCCGCTGCCACTACTTTCCAAAAAGAATATCAAGAAGGTAAATTGATTCCAGTTGTAGCGCAGCAGCAGTACGCCGCGCTTGAAAAACAACAAAAGGAATTAGAAAATTACCAAAAAATTTCGGAACAAGCGGTATCCATCAAACGCGATGAATTGCTCAATCCAATTCTCACCAAGATTTACGACAGTATTAAAGCAGTAGCCAAAGAAAATGGCTATCTTATGATTTTTGATACCAGTACAGGTGCTGCATTGTACGCGCTGGAATCAGAAGATATTACGCCGTTGGTGAAGAAAAAAATGGGACTGTAAATATGTACCCTACTTTTTTTTGGATGAATTTACAGCCCGCTCTTGAATACCTAATTCAAGAGCGGGCTGTTTGTATTTAAGGGCGAACTACAAATGGCGTGGCTGATTCGTTTGGTAAAGTTAGGAATAGTTTGGGTTTTTACTTACAGCCGTACTCTTTTTCTTTTGAGAAAAAAACATGTACACTTGCAAATCTCAAAAACCTGAAAATTTGCGCAATAATATCTACTTCTTACTTTTTTTAGCGAAAAAAAGTAAGCAAAAAACGCTTCGGCTGACGAAAAATGCGGTGCTTTTGCTACCTCGCTCCGGCGGCGCCAAAAAAAACTCGCCGCATTATCGAGCGGAGGCTGCGCCTCTCCAATTCCGTTTGGCTCAAACACTTTTTGGCTTCATCCGCCTCCGCTCAAGCAAAACCTGCATTTTTCTAAGGCCGGCTTTGCCACACTTGGGGAACTGTACTTTATCTCAAGTTTCAAAACATATCACCAACAATAAAAGTGTACAGTTATATTAGGTAGTGGCGTTTTTGTAAATCATCGAATCAACATCGTATCTCCACTTTTTATTAACTCCCTCCCATCATTGTATTTTATTTGTGCCTGCCAGATATAAACACCTATCGGCGCAGGTTTACCCTTCGCGAGACCTGTCCACCCCCGTGTTTCATCGTTGGGGCTCAAGTTTTTTTGTTCAAATACCATACTCCCCCACCGATCATACACCCGAAACCAAGAGATCTGATCCACCAAACCTGGCGGCGCGTACAATGTGAATACAGCATTGTCATTTTCGTTATTGGGCGAAAATACGTTGGGGGCGAAAATATCCGTTGGAGCCTCTTTTTGAAATGGAATGAGCTGAAAATCGAGCGTACTCAAGCAGCCCTTGAATTGTTGAAATAAGGTATAAAACCCCGGAACAAGGCTATCATAAACTAGTTTTTGGCTAAAGAACTGGCCATTTAAGCCATAAAGAGCATCTTGCTGGGCTGTTACGATTACCCTTCCATTGGCATCTAAGGGCGTTGGTTGCGCTACTTGAAAATCAATACTGGGAGGGTCAATACGCGATACATATACCGTCCAAAGCGTATCGCAATGTGGTGTACCAGAAACGAGTTGTTGGGTTATACCAGCAGATTTTACCCATGTCCCAAATATAAAAATAGAATCACCTTTACAAAAAGAGATGGAATCCGTTAGTTCCAGTATCGGGGTAACAATTACGTCAATCGTGTGCAGCGAATCGCAGCCGTTGGCATTTGGGAATATTTTTAGAAAATTCCCCGTGGTTTTGATAAAATTGCCAAAAACTAAGGTGGAATCGCCGTTGCAAATTTGTCGCATTTCGCTCGTAGGTGCGGACTCGGGCAAGAGGGTAACTTGAATCGTATGTAACGAATCGCAGCCGTTGGTATTGGGGAATATCTTGGGGAAATTCCCCGCGGTTTTGATAAAATTGCCAAAAACTAAGGTGGAATCGCCGTTGCAAATTTGCCGTGTTTCGTTCGTGGCTAAGGACGCGGGCAAGAGGGTAACTTGAATCGTGTGGAGCGAATCGCAGCCGTTGGCATTGGGGAATATCTTGGGGAAACTCCCCGCGGTTTTGATAAAATTGCCAAAAACCAAGGTGGAATCGCCGTTGCAAATTTGTCGCATTTCGCTCGTAGGTGCGGACGCGGGCAGGAGGGTGACTTGAATCGTGTGGAGCGAATCGCAGCCGTTGGTATTGGGGAATATCTTGGGGAAACTCCCTGCGTTTTTGATAAAATTGCCAAAAACTAGGGTGGAATCGCCTGTACAAATTTGACGCGTTTCGCTCGTGGGCAAGGGCGCGGGCAAGAGGGTAACTTGAATCG
>JAYUKX010000188.1:0-27088 GCA_043764095.1 Chitinophagales bacterium | reverse complement strand
TTTCGTTAGATAGTACCGCTATCCGCCTTAAAAATGGCTCGTCTAGCCGAAAAATACCTGCGTTCATTTCTGCAATTAATTATGTCCAAATACTTAAGTATTTAAAATAGCGATGAAAATAAAAGATATTACGAATGTATTAGAAGCATTGGCACCGCTGAATTTGCAGGAATCCTATGATAATGCAGGCTTAATTGTAGGTGACCCCAATACAGCCGTAACTGGCATTTTATTTAGCCTTGATGCGATAGAATCTGTTGTAGATGAAGCGATTAGCAAAGGTTGCAATATGGTCGTTTCGCACCATCCGATTGTTTTTAGGGGATTAAAACAGTTCAATGGAAAAAATTATGTGGAACGAACCGTTATGTCTGCTATTCGGAATGGTGTAGCGTTGTATGCCATTCATACGAACTTGGATAATGTGCTATATCGTGGCGTGAATGGCAAAATTGCAGATAAGTTGGGCGTATTAGCACCTCAAATATTAGCCCCAAAGCCAGGAATGGAGCATATTGGAGCAGGTGTTATTGGAACGTTAGCGACACCCATGGAAGAAATGGCGTTTTTATCGCATGTAAAAAACACGATGCATGCAGGTTGTATTCGCCATACTGCACTGCGGAATAACACAGTGCAAAAGATAGCGATTTGTGGAGGCTCGGGTAGTTTTCTTTTACCAGAAGCAATCAAGGCAGGCGCAGATGTATTTGTCACTGCCGATTTCAAGTACCACGAGTTTTTTGACGCTGAAGGGCGGATTATTATTGCTGATATTGGTCATTATGAAAGCGAACAATTCACAATTGAACTTTTATTTGAAATAATATCAGAAAAATACCCTAATTTTGCGCTCCATTTGACTCATCAAAACACCAACCCTGTAAATTACATCTGAAAATCAATTAGTTAGCGATTTTTCAGGGTAAAATGGTATTCTTAATCTTGTTAAGATTATCGTTTCTTTGGGTGGGTCGCACACATTTTTTTGATACTTTTTTCTTTATTTGAAAAAAAATTATGTCTGAATTAACTATTTCCGAAAAGCTTCACAAGATGTGGAACCTACAACAAGTGGATTCCCAATTGGATGAAATTAAAATTTTAAAAGGAGAGCTACCAATGGAGGTAGCCGACTTAGAGGACGAACTTGCAGGTTTGGACACGCGCATCAAGCGATTGAAGGCCACCGTGAAAGAAGCAGACCAAGAAGTGGTACGGATCCAAACTTTTTCCAAAGACACGGATGCTAACTTAAAAAGATACCAAAAACAGATCGAGGAAGTAAAAAACAACCGCGAATTTGAGGCATTGCAACGGGAGATCGACAATGCAAAATTGGATATCGAATTGGCCAGCAAAAAAGTGAAAGAGGCCAAATTGATTTTGGAGCAGAAAAAAGAAACTTTGACGATCGCCGAAGCCAAATTTGCTTCTCGCCAAAAAGATCTGGATACTAAAAAAGTTGAACTGAATGGTATCATTGAAAAAACAGATAAAGAAGAAGCGCGGTTACGTTCGTTGAGTGAGCAGGCACGCGAAGGTATTGATGCCCGTTTGTTAAAAGCATACGACCGTACACGTACCACTTACCGCAATGGTTTGGCCGTGGTTACAGTGGATCGCGACGCATGTGGAGGCTGTTTTAACCGGATACCGCCACAGATTCAATTAGAAGTATGCCTGCATAAGAAAATTATTGCATGTGAGCACTGTGGCCGTGTATTAGTGGATCAGAGTATTATCAATCCAGCGGTAGCAGAGATTTAAATTTGACATAAATGATTGATTTTGTGCCTGTTCGGAGTTGAATTCCGGGCAGGCACAATTTTTTTTCTAAAAAAAATGTTAAATAGCATGCTACGAATTAATAAATAGCTGTTTCTTGCATAGTATTTCAATCCAAGAAGTATTTTTTTTTTATAATCATGCATTTGCGATTCCCGTCTTTAATAACTTTTATCATCTGCTTATTCGCAGTTAGTTTGATCGCTCAAGATCAAGCTCCTACGCCTGAACGGTACAAGGTGTTTGATACATACGATGATTTGCAAGCCCATATCAGTAAGTATGCCAATCAAACAGTTGTTATCAATTTTTGGGCTACCTATTGCGCCCCATGTGTTAAAGAGGTTCCTTTTTTTGATCAATTACAAGAAAAATACCGCGCAAATAACGTAAAAGTTATTATGGTCAATCTTGATTTTAAAAGTCAATTAAAACAACGATTGGATAAATATCTCAGCGAACATCCATTGCCAAACTTGGAAATTGTTGTTTTAGCGGATCAAGACGCTGATAGTTGGGTGCCTCGTGTTACATCAGATTGGGATGGTAGTTTGCCTTTTACAATGGTATTGAACAAAGGCGTTTTAAAAGATACACATCGTCAGGAGTTTCAAAATTTTGATGATTTAGTAAAGTTTGTAGCTCCACATGTCCCCCCTAAACCAACGCTAGCGTCCAAACGTCGTCGCTAGTAATAGTTACATAAATTTTTATTTTAAAGTGTTGCGCCATTTAAAGGAGGTTATTCCCAAACTGATGACCACGGCCTCACCATATTTTTTTAATCCGATTATTCACCTTCTTTTTACTTTCGGAAATTATGAAAGGACTTCTCCCGTTGGTCGTGTTGCTATTCGCTGCATTGATATTAGTTAATGCACGTTTTTCTCCTGAAACAAACTCCGTTGAAATGCGAGGTTATATGATTGGGGAACAAGCAGAAGATTTTACGTTGAAAAACTATGACGGCCGGTTGGTATCATTATCTTCATATCCCAATGCTAAGGGTTTTATTTTGGTTTTCACCAGTAACCATTGCCCTTATGCGGAGGCTTACGAAGATCGTTTGGTTGGATTATACCACCAATATGCGGCATTAGGCTATCCTTTAATAGCGATTAATCCCAATGCTCCTGAGGCAAATCCTGATGATAACGCTCAAGCAAATGCGCAGAAGGCAAAAGCTAAGCGCTTTCCATTCCCTTATCTTTCAGATTCATTACAACAAGTATTTCCTCGTTTTGGAGCCACTCGTACGCCACATGTATTTGTGCTTGATTCTAATCGAATTGTGAAATATATAGGCACTATCGACGATAATGCAGAAGCAGTACATCGTGTGAAAAAACGTTATGTAGAAGATGCGATCAATACAATGATTAATGGTGGCGATCCTTTTCCAACAACCACAAAAACGGTAGGTTGTAAGATTCGGCTCATACCGAGGGATTCGGTTACGGGCCGCATCAAACAGGATGATTAGGTTGCTATTTCCTTTTCAATAGAAATACCCAATCGCCAATTAAGGTTTTGCGGTATTACCAAGCATAATTGTCCCGATCTGAATCAGCATCGGGTAATACCCCTGTATCCCCTGTAAGCGGGTTATACATTTCTACTGTATATTTTTGTCCGGCAGGTAATTTGAGTCGGCAAGGATTAGGTTACTCGGGTTCGGTCAAAAAAATGAATTGATTTTATTTCTATAAAAATATCTTTCTTTGCAGCATCATAATTCAAAGTATATAGATGTATGTCAAAGCGTAAAAGTCAGCCAGAACAAGCCAAAGCGGCCGCAAAAACAACCGTTTCCACTACTTCTAATCCGCCTAAATCGGGATTAACTACTCCAATGTGGTGGGCATTGGGCGCAGTACTTTTGATATTTATTGTCTCGCGGATCGCCTATAATGGTGCATTGGATCATAATTTTGTCGATTGGGACGACCAATTGTATGTTACCGAGAATCCAATGGTTTTACAGCACGGCAAACCCGGTACACCGCCTGTATGGAGTACGCCTATTGCATTGAACTACCATCCACTCACAATGGAATCCCTTATTTGGAATGCTAAAAATGCTGTTGTTAAAAATGGACTTCCCGAAGCAGCGTCGTTTATCGCTACCAATATCAATATACATGCTTTGAATGGCATGCTCGTGTTTTTGTTTGTATGGCTGTTGACACAAGGAAATTTCTTTGTTTCGCTATTCACAGGTCTTATTTTTGCATTACATCCGATGCACGTAGAGTCGGTAGCGTGGGTATCGGAGCGGAAGGATGTCTTGTACGTTTTTTTCTTTTTGATTGCATCTTGCGCTTATTTAAGGTATATTGATACTCGGAAGTATATTTGGTTTTTTGCGGCATTAGCCTTTTTTCTATTGTCATGTTTGTCCAAGGCGATGGCAGTATCTTTGGTTCCTGTATTGCTTTTACTTGATTGGTGGCGCGATCGGCCATTGCGAGGAGCAGGGATTTGGATGGAAAAGTTACCTTTTGTGGCAATAGCCCTGTTTTTTGGATTAATGGCGGTAGATATACAAGGTGGTGGTACTTTTCATGGATTTCTTTCTGGAATTGAAGGTGTTAAGACGGCTACTGGAGCAAATGATAAATTTAGTTTGATGGATAGATTTATGCTTTCTTCTTATGGCATGGTACAATATATTATTAAGTTTTTTGCACCTTTAAATTTATCGCCATTTTATCCATATCCAGAAGAATTTATCAATAAAACGGGGCTTCCTTCTATTTATCCAGCAAGTTTTGCCGCATTTATGGTGCTTTTGGGGGGTGTGATATGGAGTAGATCCCAAACCAAGATCATTGTATTTGGATTTGGTTTTTACTTTTTTACGGTAGTATTGGTATCTCAGTTTTTTGCAGTGGGATTGGTCGTAATGGCAGATAGATACACCTATTTACCTTATATTGGCTTGTCGTTGGCGGTGTTATTAGGGATCGCTCATTTTATCAAGGAAAATAAATCCTTGCAGATTGCCGCGTATGGTGTATTGGGATTTTGTAGTGTATTGATGTTGGTGCAAACGCAAAAGCAAGTAGAAATATGGCAAAATACCGAATCGTTGTGGCTTTCTGCTACGGAACAGTTTCCCAAAGAAGGGCAAATTTTGGCTAATTTGGGTAATCACTACGGAAAAACTGGTCAACTTGAAAAAGC
The DNA here is from genome assembly GCA_043764095.1 of Chitinophagales bacterium. Classification (GTDB taxonomy): domain Bacteria; phylum Bacteroidota; class Bacteroidia; order Chitinophagales; family Saprospiraceae; genus M3007. Next base: position 22,114 of record JAYUKX010000188.1, on the reverse strand, counting down.
GGCTGCTTGTTTTGAAAAGGCTATCCAGCAAAATATACGTAATGCCAGCGTATATGAAGGCTTGGGCAATGTATATGGTTCACGGGGTGAACACCAAAAAGCCGCAGATATGTTTTCAGCGGCGATTGGTATTGACCCACAAAAAGGGAATTGTTATTTTAACCGAGGAACAGCCTATCTAAGTATCGATCCACCAAAGAGTATTCCTGATTTCACTAAAGCAATGGAATTAATGCCTCCGGCATCAAGAGCAGGTACTTTGTCAAAACGCGCGCTTGCTTATATAAAAACACAAAATTATCAAGCAGCGTTGGCCGATTATACGAGCGCAATAGAGGTAGGGAGCAAAAACCCGAATGATTATTTCGATCGAGGCGTTGCAAAACTAAACCTCAATGATAAAGCAGGTGCTATCAGCGATATTGAAATGTCATTAAAGATAGATCCTAAATTTGAACAAGCCAAAAATGCGTTAATTCAACTTAAACAATAAGGAACAAATCATCGTATTAAGGTAGTTTCACCATAAAAACTACTTTCGTATCCATCCAAATAGACTACCTCCATTGTCCAAACATATACCCCAACTTCGCAGGCTTTATCGCGGAAAGTGCCATCCCAACCTCGTGTGGGGTCATTGGCAGGGAAATCTTTGTCTTGATAAATGAGTTCTCCCCAACGATCAAAAATCTGGAATGATTTGATGGTTTTGATTTGTTTACTTTTGCCAAATACCTGTAGAATATCATTATTTCCGTCGTTATTTGGTGTAAAACCTGTTGGGACATAAACATCGCGTGGCTTTTTGACCTTAATACGTGCATTGGATTCGGCGGAGCAGCCGTTTTGGTCTGTGGCAAATACCGTAATCGTATTGGCAAAAGAAGGCTTTTTAAGTGTAATTACGGCACATTCCGCTCCTGTTTCACAAACAAAAGAGTCTAATAACTCAAAAGACCATTCGTATTGTACAATGCCTACATTATTGGTGGTGGTAGCCACTAATGTTATATCCTCGCCATAGGTAATTTCCGTTTCGTTCGGATTGATCGCCACCGTTAATTGACCCGGTTGACTGATCATAACTTCTTTGGAATAAATGCAATTATTAATGTCGATAATCTGCATAATATGTGTGCCAGCATTTACACCCAAGAAAATAGGTGAACCGTTAAATTCTTGATTATCAATGCGATAACGATAAGGTGCTGTGCCTCCATTAATACTCAATTCAATCCTGCCATTAGGTTCATTATAGCATTTTGCATCTTTAGTAACGACCGTAATATCAGGTGCGACTGGCTCATCTATTCTTGTTGAATCCACTTTAGTACAGCCATTTGCATCGGTTAGGGTTAGGGTATATTGGCCTTTACCCAGACCTGTGTTGGTGGATGTGTTTGAACCATTGCTCCACTGATAAGTGTATGTCGGAATACCGCCATTCGCTTTGGCGGTGATGGTGCCATTTTGGTCGCTAAAGCATTTAATTTGGACCCTTTCAAAACTGATTTCCAGTGCATCTGGCTCTGTTAGGCTTGCTGCCCCATTACCTGTACAGCCCTTAGTATCAGTGACTTGAACGGTGTATGTACCTGGCGCTAAGTCGGTAATGGTATTGGTTAAGCCTCCAGTATTCCAAATATATTTACTCAGTGGGTGGTCTCCTAAATGGCTATTGATGGCAATTGTCCCATTTTTTGCGCCATTGCATTGGATGTTTTTTATCGTAAATTGAGGTACTACTTTTGGTGGCTCTGTCAGTTCTAAATTATAAACCCTAAAACAGTTTTGTTGATCCGAAATGGTAAGCGAAAAAGGCTTTGCTCCGGGTAAACTACCCCAATACTCTCCCGTAGGCGCGCCTGGAAGCCCCCCCCATTGGAAATTATAATTGGAAGTTTGCCCATTACCTGCTCCACCTTGTACTAGATTGATTGCTGCTTGTCCATCCGTGTATCCAAAGCAAGTAGGCGGAATGAGTAGGATATTAGCGCGAATGCTATCAAATTGTTCAATCGTAACGCTACTGGTGGCCGTGCATCCTTTTTTGTCGGTAGCAGTTACAGTGTAGTTGCCATTGGCTAATGTATTAGCGACAGCAGTGGGGGTATTATTGCTCCAAAAATAGGTATAAGGTAGTCCATTACCTCCATTTGCGGTGGCAGCAGCAATGCCGGCTGGCACACCATAACAGGATTTGAGGGTTTGTATCGCATTTACACTGAGCACAGATGCGGGTTGAATAATACTCAAAGGGTCAACAATGAGCGAGCAATTATTATTATCAGTAATAGTTACGGTATAATTTCCTGCGGGTATTTGATCTATCGAAGCAGTAGTGGCCGTATTGTTCCAAAGGTATTTATAAGGTATGGTGCCACCACTTGGTGATACGGTCGCACTTCCTGTAGATGCGCCAAAGCAATCTACGGGAACAACAATATTGGTAGCAGTCAATGAGGCTGGTGAAGTGACGCTCGTTGTTGCAGTGATACTACAACCTTGCGTATCGGTGACCGTAACGGTGTAAAGTGCCTGAGGCAAGTTATTAGCAGTAGGGGTGGTTTGTGCCGATAAATCGCTCCAAGCATAAGTATAATTGCCCGAGCCACCTATTGCTGTTACGGTTGCGCTACCATTGCTTTGTCCAAAACATTTTACGGCATTGGCCGATATAGTGCTAATGGCGATTGCGTCTGGACAATCGAGTGTTTTAGTGGCAGTTATAGTGCAATTGTTGGCATCTGTAATCGTAACAGTATAGGTATTGCAGGTAAGGGCGGTAGCATTGGGCGTGGTTTGTCCATTGCTCCAAAGATAGGAATACGGTACAGCACCACCGGAAACTGCCGTGGTTAGGCTGCCATCAAAAATGCCTGGGCAACTAGGCGCGTCGGCGGTTAGTCCAATATTCAGTGGTGTGGCTGGAGCGATGCTAAATGCTATTTGAGCGGTACAGGCGTTTTTATCGGTGACCGAAATCTGATAGTTTCCTGCACATAAAGTATTGTATGTGAGTATATTGTCTGGTAATCCTGGCGTGTTCCAATCAATGGTGTAAGGCGTAATACCGCCACTAATTTGCAGCGATGCACTACCATCACATTTTCCGGCACAACGCTCTGGCGTGGTGTTGTTAGAAATAGCAACTAAATCAGCGGGCGAGTTAACCAGTGCTTGAGCGGTCACGGTGCATCCATTTTTGTCTTTAATGGTAACGGTATAAGCCCCTGCGGGCAGATTAATGGCAGTTTGAGTAGTTTGGGTAGTACCTGTCCATTGGTAGGCATAAGGCTTGGTACCCCCTTTTGTATATACTGTGATAATACCATTGGCCTTGTTTTTACAGGTTTCTGGCCCTGCAACAATACTATCCACCACCATTTGGGCGGGTTGTTTTACATCAATTAAGGTTGTTGCGTTGCAATTGGCTGCATCTGTAATGGTTACACTATGGAATCCAGGTGTCAGATTATCGGCTGTAGCGGTGAGGTCGCCATTATCCCAAGCATAGGAATATGGCATTAATCCGCCATTTACAGTCACAGTGGCTGTTCCGTCTGGTACACCAAAACAAGAGGTGGAATCTTGGGCGGCTGATAGCGAAATGGCTGGATTTTGCGTTAAATTTTGAGTAGCAGTAGAGGAACAACCTATTTGATCAGAGACAGTGATGCGATAACAACCCACCGGAAGGCTAAGGTATTGTTGACCAAACCCAGGGTTGTTGCCCGTACAAGTACTCCAAACATAGGACAAATTTCCTGTTCCACCCATGGCAGTAGCACTAATGCTCCCTGTTGTACCACCAAAACAACCAACGATAGTGGGGGTAAGGTTAATAACAATTTGAGCAGGTTGTGTAATAGTAAAAAACGAAGTATCCCTGCAACCTGCGGCATCTACTGCATAGGCAAAATGGTTACCAGCAGGGAAAAAAGTAAGGTTGCCATTGGTATAGGGTGTTGCAGGGCCATAAGAAGAATAAAAAATGGTTTGACCCTGGCCGCCCATCGGCGTTATATCTACTGCGCCATCGGTGGCGCCGTAGCAACTACATGGGGTAGTGTTCACTAACGTAAGTTCTAGCGTACAATCGATAAATATTTGTGAACCTGTCACTTGATTTGGAGGACAAGCAACTGAACTGCTTTTGGCGCGTACTGCTATTGTGACATTATCGCTCGGTATTAACCCAGTAACGGTATAAGTATTGGTAATCACCGTTATCCAACCTGTGTTATTTATATTAACTTCGTAATCCACCACGCCTGAGAGTGGATTCCATGTCCAAGTCATCATGCCATTGTCCATATTGGTAACGAGCAAACCGGTGGGTGCTGGAAAGAAATTTTGAGGCGTAATAACGACGGTATCTTTGTGGGTACAGTTGAAGTTGTCTTTTGCTGTTAATATATAAGTTGTTGGTGTATTGGGTGTTGCAATAGGATTTGGACAGGTTGTGCAAGACAGCCCAACGGTATTGTTCCAAGTATAGTTAACTGCATTTGGAATATTAAAACCAATCGTCCAATTGTTAAGTGTACCCAGTTGGTTTTGGCCAAAACCATCAGAAACGATCAATTTCCAGTCTCCATTGACCATAGCATTGTTCAATGCGCTCCAGTTGCCTTCGGGTGCGTAATTGCCATTAAAAGGGGCGGTACCCATATTGATTGGGTTTGTAGCAGTGGGTGTAAAACAAGTTACTTTATAATTATCGCCACTGCCGCCATTACCTGAACTAAGTTCAATTTGCTTATTGTCGGGTGATCTTAGGAAAAGAAATAAATCTGCGTCAAAATCAGTATTAATGTCCACGCATACTGATTTGATTTGGGTAATTGGGTTCGTCAATAATGTGTACCCAAGGCTACTGACTGTAACCGGGGCAATATATGGATTGGAATGTGGGTGGTTACTAGCACCAAATTTGTAATCAGGTACCGACTCAAACCGTACCTCTTGTGTCGTTCCAGTTAAAGATGCACCGTTCAATTGCACTGGTGCTCCAGTACAAACAGTCGTATCCTGCATGGCTGGATAGTTGACATTACAAGAAAAGCAGTTAGGATGGGTAAAAGGCAGTACAGTTACTTTGAGTGTCGTATCCCAATTACAACCATAACTATCTGTAGCGGTAAAAATATAGGCTGCTGTTCCTGCATTTTGGGGAGAAGCAGCGATGGAATCGGCACTATAATAAAAAATATTACTTTGGTTTTTCCATTGCCAACTTTGAATATTGGGTGAAAATGTCTCCACATTGGGATACAGCGCATCGTTAAAATTGATACCCCAACTAAAAATATATCCATTGTCGCCTGGCCATAGATCTGTCACGGTTATCGTCCATTCGCCATTGAGTGGGCATCCAATTAAATCAGTAAGGGATTCATAACTTTTATAATTTGCACTAGGCAGAGTACCGGATCCTCCTAACGAGGTATTAAAATACTGGATCCAATAGGGGTTGGTTGCCGTGGGTGTCCAGCAATAATCACGACCAGCACCCGGTATTGGGAAAAAGTCGTCGCTATCATTTGGAATACCAAGAAAAACCTGTGAACCCGTTTGGCCTGCGTGGTTATGTAAGGTTACCTCCTCTCCACTGGGGCAAGTGATTTTTATTTCAATATCGCGCGCCCAAGAATGTTCCATATTGACACAAATACCTTCTAAATCGTTGATATCGGTCAATACTTGCCCGGGCGAAAATGCAGTAAAATTGAGGCTAGTACTAAATGGAATACCTGTTCCATCGGGTAGGGCAAGGGAATCAGCCCTTATTCCTGCTACACTAAATGCACCCATGCCCGGTGCAATGCCCAAATTATTGCTTCCTGTATTGATGGCTACGGCCGCCGAAAGATTCAGGGTGTCTCCACTACAAATGGTAGTAGGGTAAGGTGTTTCAATGCTAAAATCGGGGCGGGGTGCTACCCTGATACGTTGGCTAATCAAGTTGGTGCTGGGGCAGCCCTGCGCATCTTTAAGGGCTAATTGCACATAATACCCACCAGGTGCATCAAAAACATGGGAAACAATAGGGCCGTAAGCAATATCGCCATCGCCAAAACTCCATTCAAACTCAGTCGTAAAATCGGATTGTGGGTAAACCAAGTTATTCTGTGGATATACACCTTCACCTGTAAATGTGACCCTCTTTCCAGGGCAAATATCAATCCAGCCGGTATCAACAGGGGAAACAAGGGGTAGTGTATTCACCAATTTGGCCTGAACAATTTGGCAGGATTTTATACAACTAATCACTGCCGACCACCCAGGTGCAGTTCCTGCACTATTGGTCGTAAAATTCAACGTAAGGCATCCCGATGTATTTGCTGCGGTTGCTTGTACCACTATGGGGGTACCAGCAGGATATTGATCCGAACAAGACAACAGTGGTGCTGATGTACTGGTGCCATCGTAAAAACAGAGCAAATCTCCAGCAGCCAATTGCAGCCCCGAAAAATCGAGGCGAATATGGGTACCACCTCCTACACCACCAGCACAGATCGTGGTGGTGATATTTAGGTTGTTGCCATAGTCGCTATTATTGCCACCTGGGTCAAAGAATGAGCCTTTACAATCGTTGATTGTTGTATTGGCCATATTATAGGTGTTTTGGGCAAAAAGAGCCGTAATAGGTGCTAAAACCAGTAGCAGAATGAGTTGTTTTATGGCCATTTGGCGTTATTTAATATTTGAAAGAATCATTTCGGAAAGGTCAAAAACAGGCACATCATCGTTTCGTTCTTTGGCCTTTAGCCCATCTTGTAGCATCGTGATACAGAAAGGGCAATTGGCAACCAAGGCTGTTGGATTGGTTAATAGTGCTTCTTCTACCCGCTCAATATTGATTCTTTTGTTGCCCGGTTCGTCTTCTTTCCACATCTGCGCACCGCCCGCTCCGCAACAAAGGCCATTTTTTTTGGAACGTTTCATCTCGACCAAATCAATATCCAACGCTTCCAGCAACGCGCGAGGTGCTTCATATACATTATTGGCACGGCCAAGGTAGCAGGAGTCGTGGTAGGTAATGCGTCGTCCTTTAAAATCGCCTGTTTCTTTCATTTTCAAACGGCCATTTTTGATCAATTCATCCAGTAATTGAGTATGGTGTACCACTTCGTAGTGACCGCCCAATGCTGGATATTCGTTTTTAAGGATATTAAAGCAGTGTGGACAGGCGGTTACTATTTTTTCTACACCGTACATGTTGAGTGTTTCAATATTCATGGCGGCAGTCATTTGGAACAAAAATTCGTTGCCTGCGCGGCGGGCAGGGTCGCCAGTGCAACGTTCGTCTTGACCCAAAATGGCAAATTCCACGCCTACATGGTTGAGTATTTCACAAACTGCTCGAGTGATCTTTTGGGCACGGGCATCAAAACTACCAGCACAACCTACCCAAAAAAGAATTTCTGGTGAGCGGCCCTCGGCCTGATATTCAGCGTATGTTTTTGCTAACATCAATAAATTGTTATATTAGATGAATGATTTAAATTGTATGTATTTAAGTGCTAAAGGTATAAAGACTTTGTATTTCCAAAATAGCGTTTGTCGGACAGAATTTATTTTATTTTGCATTGTCGTAAAAATTGGTCAAAAAAGTGAAAACTTTGCACCCTAAAAGTTCACATTCAATTTATGAAAGTAGGTCTCGTCCAACACACCTGTTCCACTGATAAACAGGCAAATATTGAAAAATCGATCCAAGGTATTGCTGAATGTGCCCAAAAAGGCGCTGAATTGGTGGTTTTACAAGAATTACATTGTGGTGTTTACTTCTGTCAAGCAGAAGATACGGCCATGTTCGATCTCGCTTCTCCAATTCCTGGGCCTGATACCGATATTTTTTCGGAAGCCGCCAAACAACATAAAGTAGTGCTTGTTACGTCGTTGTTTGAGAAACGAGCACCTGGGTTATACCATAATACAGCGGTAGTTTTTGAAAAAGACGGCAGCATTGCAGGTAAATACCGCAAAATGCATATTCCCGACGATCCTGCTTATTACGAAAAATTCTATTTTACCCCCGGTGATATGGGTTTTAATCCCATCGAAACATCTGTTGGGAAACTGGGCGTACTCGTTTGCTGGGATCAATGGTATCCCGAAGCAGCGCGGTTAATGGCATTGGCAGGTGCTGAAATGCTGATTTATCCCACCGCAATTGGTTGGGAAAGCACCGATCCAATAGCAGAAAAAGAACGCCAACACGGTGCATGGTTCATTTCCCAACGTGGTCATGCTGTAGCCAATGGCCTTCCTGTCATTACGGTCAATCGTACGGGACACGAATCGGATTGGAGTGGTGTTACGGGTGGTATTGAGTTTTGGGGGCAAAGTTTTGTAGCAGGCCCACAAGGGGAGGTGCTTCATTTATCATCGATTGGACAAGAAGAAAATGTGGTTGTTGAAATTGATAAAAAAAGAACAGAAGAAGTGCGCCGCATTTGGCCATTCTTCAGAGATAGAAGGATTGATTATTACGGCGATTTGGTTAAACGTTACCGTGATTAAGAACGCCTCCTTTTTTATCAATTAAACGGCCACTGCTGCTTTAATGCCCGGCCAAGGCTCATAGCCCACCAGTTCAAAATCGTCGTATTTGAATCCAAAAATATCTTTAATGTTTGGGTTTATTTTCATTACTGGTAACGCTTTTGGCGCACGCGATAATTGCAAGTTAGTTTGCTCTAAGTGATTGATATACAAGTGTGTATCACCACCTGTCCATATAAACTCTCCCGGTTGCAGATCGCATGCCTGCGCAAGCATGAGCGTGAGGAGCGCGTACGATGCGATATTGAATGGAACTCCCAAAAATACATCAGCACTGCGTTGGTACAATTGGCAAGAGAGTTTGCCATTCACCACATAAAACTGGAACAAGCAATGGCAAGGTGCCAAGGCCATATCTGGAATATCGGCTACATTCCACGCAGAAACAATAATACGCCTGCTATCTGGGTTGTTTTTGAGGGTGTGTACCACCTCTGTTATTTGGTCAATGACACGACCATCCGGAGTAGCCCAAGAACGCCATTGCTTACCATAAACTGGACCTAAATCGCCGTTAGTATCGGCCCATTCGTCCCAAATTCCTACACCATTTTCTTTAAGATAACCAATATTGGTATCACCATTTAGGAACCATAATAGTTCGTGAATAATGCTTTTTAGGTGTACTTTTTTGGTGGTTACCAACGGAAAACCCGCCAGAAGATCGAACCGCATTTGGTATCCAAATACACTTAATGTACCTGTTCCTGTACGATCCGATTTTCTGGCACCGTTATCTAAAATATGTTGTAATAAGTCGTGGTATTGTTGCATAGTATATCTAATTGCAACAAAGGTACTACTGTTTTACAAATGGCAAACCCTTACCGCCATTTGGTATGCAATAATACACACCCGACGGCAATTCACTAATGTCAAATGGCAGTATATTCGAGCCATTGTTTAAATCGATGGCTTGTTGTAACACCACACGGCCATCGTAACCGATCACTTTAAATATAACAGATGCTTCCTGAGTGGCATGGTATTCTACATAAATTTCATTTTGAGCCGGATTAGGCGCAATGCGTTTGATGCCGTCTGCTATTTCGCGTTCTAAAGTAATGATGTTTGAATACTCCACAGTACCATCATTACCAAAGATGACCAACCTATAATACGTGGTTTGGTAAGGCTTCCCGTCTGTAATTTGGTATTTTTTCTCGCCCATTGAGCTACTTATGGGTAATTGCTCGCCAATTGATTTCCAATTATTTATACCGTTATAGGAGCGTTCAATCGCGTATTTAAGCAAATTGCGCTCAGATAATGTCGTCCAATGCAAGATATTGCCGCTGCGTTCCATCATTCCGCTAAAATCGCTGAGTTCAATCGGTAATGGCGTGTTGCCCAGTACTGTAGCAAACTCATTTGGAGCAGAATTGAACTGCAAGTAAAACATCCCTGACGAACCGATACTGGTGGCCGTAACATTGGTGTTGATCACGCTTGTACCTGCATTGTTTGCAATAGAGCAATCGGCTGCCGTCGCCGTAAAGCGCGAAATATTCAAATCCTCGGGTACCGCAGAGGGTAGTCCTGCTGCCGATTTTAAATTACCAAACTCGGTATCCGTGTAAAAAAGACGTATATCCCTTGCCGCCGAAGTATTTTGTGAACTCGTAATGGCATAGTAACGCTGCATGTATTTTACGCCATTGGGAGCAGATAATACAGATGGGTTGAGTATTTCTTGCACGGTGACTGTCCCAAGATTTACACTAGATTTTACCGCCGCTACAGGCACTCCCAAATCGGCTGTAACTGGTCTTGTATAAATATTAAACCATTTAGTTGGCGCAGTTGATCCATTACACAGCGTTTGTGTATAAGTAGTGCAACTACCAGGGCTTGGTAATGCAATGGTTTCGCGTACTTCAATACAAAAAGTACCTACTACGCTTCCATATCCATCAACTTGAATATAATAAGGAGTACCGGCGGTCAAACCTGTATAATAAATATTCGGATTGAAACCATTACCTGTAACGCCGCCATCTTCTGCGGAGGTCAATAACTGAGTTACCGTTGTTGGATTTTGGTTATTGTAAACTGCAATTTGAACGTCGTCATTGCTGCCTTGTGGTGCAAAATCTGTTGTAATATTGACAGTGCCGGATGGAGGTGCATTGAACCAAAACCAAACCGTATTGCTTATTCCAGTAAACCAATCACCACCGCTGCTGGTTGTTGGACTAAATTCACCAGCAGAAGTACTAGATCCTACATTGGTATAAAAGTTACTGGCAGGGCAAGCAGCATTCACGATCAATTGAATTGCTCCTGATGATAAGTCATTGGCAAATGGCGTATTAAATACAAAAGGACCCACCCAAGTACTATTGCCCGTAGCACCTCCACAAGTAGAGCGCACGTAGTAGGCATACGCTGTGCCAGTGGCCAATCCACTCAAAGTATAGGGCTTTGCATTCACAGTTACCGTAGTTCCTGAACCAAATGTAAATCCAAGAAGCCCCCACTGTACTTCCCAAGTCGTTGATGATCCATTTTCTGTCCAATTAAGGGAAACTGAAGTATTCGTAAGTGGATTTACAAGCAAAGTACTTGGTTCAGGACAGGGAGAGGTCTGTGTCTTAAAGATATTTCCAACATAATATGGAGAAAGTACCCCACCGGAGCAAATCGTTTGCACCTGTACTTCATATTTCGTACTGGCAGTCAATCCGGTCAATACTCTTGGTGAAGATACGTTGTTGATCGTCGTCCAAGCCGCAGATGGAGAAAGCCGATATTGTAAATTATAACCAGTTGCCCCCGCTACTGTATTCCAAGCCACAGATGAAGATGTGGTGCTGAGTGGTGAAACAGTAATAGAACTAGGTGCTGAACAGGTTGATGTTGGGCAAGTTGCCGCAATACAACTAGATGCAGCAGTAACAGCGTTTCGGATCACATTGCCCGGTAATGGCCCAAAATTATTTGCAAAATTGATGCCTACACTACCCACTAAATGGCAATAACTCATAATTGTCCCACCACCAGCAGGGGGAGTAGGCGCCGAAGTGCAACTTCCTTCAAATGAATACCCTGCTGTTGGGCCGCAATTATCAATTGCACCGCCAGGCCAGCCACACCAATGTGTATGTTCGGAAGCAATGTTATGTCCCATTTCATGGGCTACTACATTCACCGTCCAAGAATAAGTTGGGTATGCATAATTGCTATTGATGCCACTAAAAGCATACTTGCTGCCACTATTGCACAAAACATCAAGATAGGCTACTCCACCTAGCCCATTGCCCCCTAACGAGACCAAATGTGCCAAATTTCCAGTAAAATTTGTTCGTAAAACTTGAAAACCATCTAAGGCATTTCCACTGCTGGAATAGTCATAGGGGTCTTGTGTCGTCCATACATATACTTGCGATAGTGCTATGGATACTGTTTCATTATTATAAATTGTGGCTACGGCATTGAAAAAACCAGAGACATAATTCACGGTATTTTGTACCGAACTACCTTTGTTCACATACAACGCATAATCTGCTTCAAAAAACTCTTGTACACATCCTGCCACCTCGGGTGTGCTGGTAGGATTGAGTTTGGTGGTTGGATGTTCAGGAGAACGTATAACGCAATCTTTGAATGGTTGGGGTGGCAGCAAGTTTTCAGCAAAGAAAAGATATTCGGTTTCATTGCCAATGGTCTCTTTTCTACCTAAATTGAGGTTGCCCCATTCGCGGTGCGCTAAAATGCCCATCATTTCATTGTCAAAAAAACTAAACGCGACGAGGCTGCCTGGCGCATTTCGTATTATACCGCGGTAATAAACACCTGGCGTGTAATTGGTTTTTTGCCAATCGCCCGTACGAACATTAAAATCAGGCGAAAGGATATTTTGTTGATACAGATCCACCGTGACTATTTGATCGTTGTACGGAATCTGCATCGTCAGGTAGTCGGGGCGGCGCGACATGACCTCTGCTAGGGCTATTTTGTTAAGATTGAGCCGTTGCGTATTCCTTTCCAGTGCATCTTTTGGTGCTTTTAGCGTGGGTAAAGCACCAAAAACACTAGTAGCATCATAAAAGGAGACACCAGATTGTTGAAGCGCATGGATTTTGGTTTCAAGTACGTTTGCTTGAGCAATTACGTCGGATGTGATGAGCAATAGCATGCTCATCAGGAATAAAATGTTGTTGAGTGTTGAACGGTACATAATGTTATACTTTAAATTTATAAAAAAATAACCAAGGGGGAACTTGGTATAGGAGAATAAAAGATGTTAAACGAATCAGAAAGTCTCGGATTAAAAAAAGATCGAAAATTCAAATAAAATTCCGAAGAAAACAGGTATCAATGGTGACTATTATTGCTCAAATTGTTCTACCACAATATCATCTACGAGCAGTTCACCTATTCCACCAGCATGCCAAAGGTACATCTCTATTTTGTTATATTGTTGTTTTGGTAATTTAATTTCCATAAGTAATTGATGTGTTTCGCCAGCATCTAACAATCTTTGCACGCGAATCATGCGCTCGCGTACCACTTTTTCGCCGTTCATCACCCGAACAATTAACTATGTCATGCGCCAAATTTCCCATTCTTTTTGGAGGCATTTAGCATTTAGGTTCACCCTTAACCATGACACACCATCCGTAGGTGTTGCAGGCAGTATGTATTTGGGTGAAAATTGTATTTCCTCATTCAAAATCAACGATTTATTGCCATTGAGGTGGAGTGCATTGGACTGTACTAGTGTATCGTTTTCAAAATCGTTACGCCAAATTTCACGTACACAATCGTACGGGACACGAATCGGATTGGAGTGGTGTTACGGGTGGTATAGAGTTTTGGGGGCAAAGTTTTGTAGCAGGGCCACAAGGGGAGGTGCTTCATTTGTCATCGGTTGGCTAAGAAGAAAATGTGGTTGTCGAAATTGATAAAAAATAACAGAAGAAGTGCGCCGTATTTGGCCATTCTTCAGAGATAGAAGGATTGATTATTACGGCGATTTGGTTAAACGTTACCGCGATTAAGAACGCCTCTTTTTTTATCAATAAATTGTGTCTTAGCACTTAAACGGCCACGGCTGCTTTAATGCCCGGCCAAGGCTCATCACCCTTCAGGAACCATAATAGTTCGTGAATGATGCTTTTTAGGTGCACTTTTTTGGTGGTGACCAATGGAAAACCCGCCAGAAGATCGAATCGCATTTGGTATCCAAATACACTTAATGTACCTGTTCCTGTGCGATCCGATTTTCTGGCACCTTTATCTAAAATATGTTGTAATAAGTCGTGGTATTGTTGCATAGTATATCTAATTGCAACAAAGGTACTAGTGTTTTACAAATGGCAAACCCTTACCACCATTTGGTATGCAATAATACACACCCGACGGCAAATCACTAATGTCAAATGGCAGTATATTCGAGCCATTGTTTAAATCGATGGCTTGCTGCATCACCACACGGCCATCGTAACCGATCACTTTAAATATAACAGATGCTTCCTGAGTGGCATGGTATTCTACATAAATTTCGTTTTGAGCCGGATTAGGCGCAATGCGTTTGATGCCGTCCGCTATTTCGCGTTCTAAGGTGATAATATTAGAATACTCCACAGTACCATCAGTACCAAAGATGACTAGCCTGTAGTACGTGATTTGGTAAGGCGCTCCGTCGGCAATTTGGTACTTTTTCTCGCCTATTGAGCTACTTATGGGTAATTGCTCGCCAATTGATTTCCAATTATTTATACCATTATCGGAGCGTTCAATCGCGTATTTAAGCAAATTGCGCTCGGATAATGTAACCCAATTCAGGATATTTCCGCTGCGTTCCATGAGACCGCTAAATTCGCTGAGTTCAATAGGTAATGGTGTATTCCCAAGCACCGCTGCAAATTCATTAGGCACAGAATTGAATTGCAGGTAAAAGGCTCCAGAAGCACCAATACTGGTCGCCGTAACATTGGAGTTGAGGACACTTGTGCCTACATTATTTGCAATAGAGCAATCAGAGGCGCTTGCCGTAAAGCGCGAAATATTCAGATTCTCGGGTACTGCAGACGGCATTCCTGCCGCTGATTTTAAAGCATCAAATTCCGTATCCGTGTAAAAAAGACGAATATCTCTTGCCGCCGAAGTATTTACTGAACTCGTAATGGCATAGTAACGCTGCATGTATTTTACGCCATTTGGAGCAGATAATACAGATGGGTTGAGTATTTCTTGCACGGTGACTGTCCCAAGATTTACACTTGATTTTACTGCGGCTACAGGTACGCCCAAATTGGCCGTGGCGGGTCTTGTATAGATATTAAACCATTTAGTTGGCGCAGTTGATCCATTGCATTGTGTTTGTGTATAAGTAGCACAGCTACTAGGGTTTGGTAATGCAATGGCTTCGTGTACTTCGATACTAAAAGTACCCACTACACTTCCATGCCCATCTACTTGTATATAATACAGGGCACCAGCTGTCAAACCTGTATAATAAAGACTAGGATTGAACCCATTGCCCGTAACGCCGCCATCTTCTGCAGAGGCCAATAGTTGGCTTAGTGTTGTTGGATTTGGGGTATTGTAAAGGGCAATTTGAACATCATTATTACTACCTTGCGGAGCAAAATCTGTTGTAATATTAACTGTGCCGGATGCAGGTGCATTGAACCAAAACCAAACCGTATTGCTTATTCCTGTAAACCAATCACCACCATTGCTGGTTGTTGGGCTAAATTCTCCAGCAGAAATGCTAGATCCTACATTACTATATAAATTACTGCAAGAGCAAGATTCATTCATGACCAGTTGAACCGCTCCAGAAGATAGGTCATTGGCAAATGGTGTATTAAAGGCAAAGGGGCCGACCCATGTACTATTACCCGCAGCAGCACCGCAAGTAGAGCGTACGTAGTAGGCATAAGCGGTGCTCGTTGCCAATCCACTCAGTGTATAAGGTTTTGCATTTACAGATACAATAGTTCCTGAACCCAAAGCAAACCCATTGAGCCCCCATTGTACCTCCCAGTTTGTTGAAGAACCATTTTCTGTCCAATTAAGAGAAACCGAAGTATTCGTAATTTGATTTGCAAGTAGTGCACTCGGTTCTACGCAAGTAGAGGCTTCTGTTTTAAAAATATTCCCAACATAATATGGTGAAACCACCCCTCCTGAACAAATCGTTTGTACCTGTACTTCATACTTCGTATTCACCGCCAATCCGGTTAATGCTTTCGGAGATGATATATTATTAATAGTCGTCCATGCCCCAGATGGAGAAAGCCTATATTGTAAATTGTAACCACTTGCTCCCGTAATGGTATTCCAAGATACCGATGCACTTGTGGTAGTGATGGACGAAACTATAATCGAACTAGGAGCCGCACAAGTTGATGTTGGGCAAGTCGCCGCAATACAACTAGATGCAGCAGTAACAGCGTTTCGGATCGCATTGCCCGGTAATGGGCCAAAATTATTTGCAAAATTAATTCCTACACCACTCACCAAATGGCAATAACTCATGATAGTACCACCATTCGTAGGAGAGGGCGCACTATTACATGAGCCTTCAAAAGGATACCCTGCTGCTACGTTGCAATTGTCAATCGCACCACCTGCCCAGCCACACCAGTGGGTATGTCTTGAAGCAAGGTTATGGCCCATTTCATGTGCTACTACATTCACTGTCCAAGAATAAGAAGGATACGAAAAACTACTACTAATCCCACTAAAGGCGTAGTTACTGCCGTTGTTGCACAGTACATTAATATAGGCTATACCACCTAGTCCACTGCCTGCTAAGGAGACTAAATGTGCCAAATTTCCCGTAAAATTCGTTCGTAAAAGTTGAAAATCGTCCAAAGCATTTCCACTGCTGGAATAGTCATAAGGGTCTTGTGTCGTCCATACATATACTTGCGATAGTGCGATGGATACCATTTCAATATTATAAATCGTGGCTACTGCATTAAAAAAACCGGAGACATAATTCACCGTATTCTGCACAGAACTGCCTTTATTTACATACAAAGCATAATCTGCTTCAAAAAACTGTTGCACACATCCAGCCACCTCGGGTGCCTTGGTTGGATTGAGTTTGGTATTCGTATCATCGGACAAGCGTTCAATACAATCGTTGAATGGTTGGGGTGGCAGTAGGTTTTCTGCAAAGAAAAGATATTCTGTTTCATTGCCAATGGTCTCTTTTCTGCCTAAATTAAGGTTGCCCCATGCTCGGTGTGACAAAATACCCATCATTTCGTTATCAAAAAAACTAAAAGCGACGATACTGCCAGGCACATTTCGTATGATACCTCGGTAATAAACTCCTGGTGAATAGCCCGTTTTTTGCCAATTACCTGTGCGCACATTAAAATCAGGCGAAAGGATATTTTGTTGATACAAATCTACTGTGATGACCTGATCGTTGTACGGAATCTGCATCGTTATGTAATCAGGGCGGCGCGACATGACCTCTGCAAGAGCAGTTTTGTTCAGATTTAGACGTTGAGTATTCCTTTCTAAGGCATCTTTTGGTGCTTTTAGCGCGGGCAAAGCACCAAAAACACTAGAGGCATCATAAAAGGTGACACCGGCTTGTTGAAACGCTTGAATTTTTGTTTCAAGAATGTTTGATTGACCGGATACGCTGAATGTGATGAGCATACTCATCAGAAATAAAATGTTGTTAAGTGTTAGACGGTACATAATGTTATACTTTTAATTTATTTGAAAGATGGCCAAGGGAGATGTCTTGGTAAAACAGTAATAATTATGCTAATCGATTCAGAGGGTAGGTTAGAAATACGGTGAAATAATTAAGCAACTTGTATCGCAAGTGCTCAATTGTTGTTCAAATTGGTCTGCCACAACATAACCCACAAGTGTGTCACTTCTTTCGCTGACGCACAAAGAAACCCTACCGAGATCGATGAGAACATCGATTCAGCGTGACATTTATGCTGTAAAAACAGCTTTGTTAAGATTTAGATGTTATGTATTCCTTTTCAGTGTATCACCTGCGGTACAATTCAAAAAAAGGGACACTTGGTCGTTGAAACGCATGGATTTGGGTTTCGCGATCGTTTATTTGTTCAAATACGTTGAACATGATGAGCATACTCACCAAAGATAAAAAAAAGTTGAGACTTGGACGGTACATGACGTTATACTTTATACTAATTTAAGAAGACCAAGGGAGATAACTTGGTGTGATAATAACAATTCTAATAATCGATTCAAAAGGAAGGCTAAGAAAACGGTGAAAAAATCAGGGATGTTTAAAGCAAGTCACTCAATTATTGTTCAAATTGCTCTACCACAATATCATCTACAAGTAATTCGCTTACTCCACTGACATGCCAAAGGTACATATCTATCTCGTTATATTGTTGCTTTGGTATTTTAATATCCATAAACAATTTACGGGTTTCGCTAGCATTTAACAATCGTTGTAAGCGGATCATACGTTCGCGCACCACTTTTTCGCCATTCATCACCCGAACAATTAACTGTGTCATGCGCCAAGTTTCCCATTCTTTTTGGAGGCACTTGGCGGTTAGGTTTACTCTTAACCAAGATACGCCATCCGTAGGTGTTGCAGGAAGTATATATTTGGGTGAAAATTGTATTTTTTCGTTCAAAATCAATGATTTATTTCCATTGAGGTGGAGTGCATTGGACTGTACTAGTGTATCGTTTTCAAAATCGTTACGCCAAATTTCATGTACATTTTTTCGATTATTTACCCTGTATTCATCTTTATTATCTAACAATTTTGCCCAGTCTCTTTCGGCTTTTTCTTCGCCATACACCTTGAAAAAATAGCCTTGTGTCATTTGTTCTGCAATAAATAATCCACCACGGTGCGCTTGATGCGTCCACCATAAATTATGTCCAATCATTAGCCCAAATACAACTGGAAATACTAAAGAAGACCATTTTTGCTCCATTACCCAACTCGCAAAAGCCGCCAATGGAAATAACCATAGTGCATAACTCTGGATCATAGCACGTGCCCCAAAACTACCACCATACCACCAAATACTCCAAGCAGAAGTGATATAAGTAAATACACCCAAAAATACCAAAATCGGCCATGAGATAGAACGCTGACGCTGCCAAAGCGCATAAATCCCTAATACAGCAAAAGCCATCACCGGTGAATAAGGCAACCAACCAGCCCTAAAACCTAACAATACTTCCTTAAAATGCGGATGTAACCAGTCAAAACCTTGGTCTTGATAACTATAAACCACCCATTGACCAGTGGCCCATTTCCAATAAAATAATTGTACCGATGCTACGGCTAAAAATGACACTGCCGCAAAAGCCAGTAATTTGAAGTTTTTTACGAAAAAAGCAAAACGCGTCCGATCAAAACCCCAAAACAATGGAATCAATAGTGAAATAATCTCTGTTGGCCGGGTTAATGTAGCCCAACCACATAAAACGCCAATTAAAATGGCATAACGCAAACTTGGTTTTTTATAAAATTGTATGGTTGCAAAAATCAAAATACTGTACAATGTAAACAACCAATTGTGCGTCATAGCACCATCAATAGCCGTATAATTGAGGTAATTACTACCAAAAACCATTAAAAAAAGCGCTGCCGCAACTGCTTTTTCTGAAAAGTAATTCAATAAAACCTTTCGCGCAAACCATAGCCCCAAAAACGCGATCAATAAACTACCCCAACTAATGGCCAATTGATAGGGAAACGAAAAACCATCAGCAGGATATCCAAAAATGTTTGCAGCAATATGCGCCACCAAAAACCAAGGCAAAAACTGTAATGCCTGTCCAACGGAGTATTTCATTACATAATTCCCCGATTTTTCGTCCTTAAACGCTTGTCCCATACCTGGCCCAGGATGGTACTTTTGCTCGATCTCAGGGAAAAACGCCAATCCCTTCATATCACCATAAATCAGCGCAGCGGGCAAATACAAATAATAACCCGATACATCCCAACTGATGGTAGCCTCTGTGTTCGCTTGTTTCCAGCGGGGATAATATAGAAATGCCGTTGCGGTTAGGAGCAATACGCAACACCAAAAAGCGTGAAGGGAGAAACGAGGCAAAGTAATTTGAGTTTTAAGTATTTGGACATAATTAATTGGCAGAAATGAACGCAGGTATTTTTCGGCTAGACGAGCCATTTTTAAGGCGGATAGCAGGTACTATCTAACGAAAAAATGGGGTAGTATTTATGCTGAGCGTGTCGAAGCATAGGCGGAAAAGACCAAGTTCAAAATGGTAATTAATTGTGTCCAAATACTTTAAGATGAGTTATGGACAATGCACTTCAAAAATGATGTTGCAAAAGTAGATTTCTTACGCGTATCTTTTATCGTTTTTTTTATTTGACATGATTTTTATCTACAAATATTATGGTGCGCTGCACCTTCGACCTTGATTTTGCACAAATATTACGGTGCGCTGCACCTGAAATTTTTTATAAGAATTACCTATTAGTGCTTGGAATTCATTTCAAATTTTAAACAAAAAATACAGACCTTTGCGCCGCTTCAAAATATGCCGAATCAGAAAATAAGTTCTAAAACACAAAACAAGATAAAATATGCAATCTATTGCAGTCTATTGCGGTGCCAATAAAGGCAACGATCCCATTTTTGAAGCAGCAGCCCGTGAAATGGGCAAATTACTGGCCGAAAACCAAATCCGAGTAGTATATGGGGGCGGTAGCGTAGGGCTTATGGGCGTATTGGCCGATGCCACACTCGAACATGGTGGCAAAATAACAGGAATAATTACCCACCAACTCAATGACCTGGAACTAGGACACCCCGAAGTGGAAGAAATGTTGATCGTAGACTCTATGTCGGAGCGCCGTGTACTACTCATCAAAGATACCGATGGCGTAATCACTATGCCCGGCGGATACGGATCTATGGACGAATTATTTGAGGCACTTACCTTAGCGCAATTGCACCAATACCAGCGTCCTATTGGCCTACTCAATACCGATCACTATTACGATCCTTTATTAGCAATGTTGGATCAAATGGTAAAATACGGTTTTTTGAAAGCACAAAACAGAAAACTCTGTATTGATGATCCTACGCCCGCTGGCTTATTGGCCAAAATGAAGGCGTATGAATACGATGCGATTAATAAGTGGATTTAAATCGGTTTATACATCGGCATTAGATAATTCAAACACCGTTATTTCAGGGAAAATACCCACCCGCGCAGGCATACCCAACCAGCCAAAACCACGGTTAACGTACAAATGACGTTGGCCTACTTTGTATAGATCAATCCAACGAGGATATACAAATTTCACCAAACTCAATTTGAGCCAAGGTATATCTATGCCCATTTGCATCCCATGTGTATGGCCACTCATAGTCAAATGGATCAATTTCGGGAAGTCGAGCACGTGCATGTCCCAATGGGTGGGGTCGTGCGACATTAATAGTTTAAACTCGTTGTCGTCCACATCGGCGGTTGCTTTTTCAAGATCGCCAAATTGAGGAAATGGCGGCTTTCCCCAGTTTTCTACACCAATCAAACGGATAGATTCCCCCCCTTTTTCTAATTTTACATTGGCATTGTTCAATAGGGTAAAACCTGCATTGGCATAGCGTTTTTTTACTTCTTCCTGGTTCTTTTTCAGTGCTTCATCGCTATCAAAAGTGCCAAAAAAGCCATAATCGTGGTTACCTAGCACCGAATACTTGCCCATCGGAGCCGAAAGAGCATTCCAGGAAGGGATATAAGCATCGGTTTCTTCGGCTTTTTGATTTACAAAATCACCAGTAAACAAGATCAAATCCGGCGATTGTGCTTGAATCATTGCAATACCTCGCTTTACTTCTTCTACGTCATCAAAACTACCGCTATGCACATCCGATATTTGTACAATACGCATACCATGAAAAGCCTTGGGCATATCTGCAAATTTTAACTTTACATTACGCACCGTAAAGTCATATTTACCCTTTGTAATACCGTACAAAAACGAAAAAAACGGTATAGCAGCCATGCCTATCCCTAATTGACGGACAAAACGGCGGCGACCTTTGTTCGGTGTTCGCGCAGATGCGCCTGTAGTGAAAAAACGCGTTGCTCTACCAATGCCGTGGAAGAGGTCATTGATCAAATAGTATACAGCCCAAACAAGCAGCGTGACTCCTATGCTAAAAGTAAGACCTAGAAAAATATTGAAAATAGGATCAGCACGTTTGTTTAAGAGTACTAAACCCGCAATACTAATTGGCAAATAAGCAATAAAGCTATAAAACAACCATTTTCCAAAGTTGTTATGGGTATTGGATGAAAAGGCTTCGTAAGGCTTTTTACGAATGAGGTAAACAACCAGCCCAAGGATAAGCAACCAAAATACGATTGCTGCAATAATTCTAGGATTCATAATGGATTACTAAACCCTCAATGCGGATCTAAGTTTTGATTTATCGACAAAAGCGGGTTATTTAACGTCGTATTCATATTGGCTTAAGATTCTTGTGTATTGTTCGTTCCTTAATGAGGTAAAGTGTCTTTTTGGGGTATGGGTTTCGGGATCATTAAAGAATCAGGAACA
>JAYUKX010000187.1:0-27351 GCA_043764095.1 Chitinophagales bacterium | reverse complement strand
TTGCGCAAATGCGGAGAGAGCATAGATAATTATGTCGTGAGAAAACACAAAAATCTAACTTTTTCCGCATCTTTTCAAAAATGTCTAGTAGTGTGATTAGTATATTCAAATTTTTTGATGTTTTGGAGCCGATGGTAAAGATCTTCAAACATCCAAGTTGAACCTTCACCATGTCTTTGCAAAACTATCGATGTTAACTCTGCAAATTTTGTTATGTGTGGAAATTCATATAAATGTCCAGTCGGTTCGCTGTTTTCAATTACTACAAACCTTGATGAAAGCCCAAACCTTAAAACTTTTTGCATCACACTTTCGCCAATAATGTCAGGTTGTTCTTTTATTATGTATGTGTAAAAACCTAGATTGTCAAGATGGGCTTGAATTCGCTTTAATAACACAAGTCCGGCTCCCGTATCTTTACCGAGAATTAGAACACTGTCAGAATTTTCAAGCATAGAGTTTGCTCGTTCAAAAACGCTATCAAATGCTAATTTTATGTTTTTAGATAAAATTTGACTGTCAATATTTGAAGGTTCGGTAAGTGTCCACCTAACAAAAATATGTACTTCATCTTCCTCGTCAAGTTCTTCATCAGAGAACGGAATACCTTCAAGATTAAGGCGTTTTATTGCTTTAATCATAGCCTCTGCGAAAACAGAAGCGTGATATTTGTGAAACCAATATTTCGTATAAATATGTTCTTCAATTCTTATATGCAATCTATCACCAAGCCGAGATATAGAACACTGTGGGAAATTGTCCTCAAATATGTTATAGGAAATATTCTCGTCTAAAGTCATGAAATCAAGAGTGCTAAAATCGGAAAAACTAATTTCCTCAAAGTCCTCATAAGTATCTTCGTATTGCATATTTTGTTGTTATGTTTTATAAAATGGCTGCTAAGTGAGCGTGGCTGCCACACCAACGCGCTTAGCAGGCGGTTGGCAGCCACGCAGAGCTCTTGCCTTTTTACTTGCCCTTTTTAGATGGTGGTGGCGTTGGTTTTGGTGCTGGTTTTGGTGGTGCTGGCGGATTATTGCCTCTTCCTCCGCCTGAGGGCTTACCAGTTGTACTAGGTGCGTTAGGTGGCCTTTGCTTACTCATGATTTTCAATATTTATTTGTTATAGTTTAAACAGAATATCTTGAAAGAGTTACTCCGTCAGAAAGTTATCTTACAATCCATGCACTTCTTTCGCTTTCTTCCAATTTTTATAAAGTATTGGTTTTGCTACGCACGTTTCTCCATTTGATGGCTCGCCTGAAAAATGGCAAAATTTTTCAGGATAATTCGGGTCTCCAAACTGATTCCAAGATTTGAATGCCTCGTAGCCAAGTGGTTTTTCTGGGTTGAATGGAATTGGTTGCCCAGTTCTAATGCAAAACCCATTAGGTTTACTGTTTTGGGTTGCTGAGGCTTTAACCGGGATGGGTTTAGGTTCGATTTTGGGCTTTTCTGGCTCTTTTGGTGCTTTCACATACGCAAAATCATCAGCGTTGTGAAGCATGGATTCGATATCTTTCCAAGCATCGTCATAAACTTGCCTATCAGCGTCGTTATTCCGGTCAATCAAAATGCCCATTTCCCGATTATTCTGCTGCGAAAACTCGTACAAGTTCATCGAAGCGATAATCATGGTTTTTTCGTTCAGGTAACATTTCGCATGTAGGTTTTTAGAGAAAAACAGCCTTACATACCTTAAATTTTGAAGAAAAGCCATTTCAGTCGGATTCAATTCTTGTTTTCCGAAAATCACCCTGACTTCAACTTTTTCCCTCTCCTTATCATTCAAAAGTTCTTTCACGTTGTCCGAAAGTTTCAGGTACGGGCTGATGATGTAATGCCGCTCCTTTGCTTCCCGAATCAATTCTTCAACTCCTGCCGAAATGCCCGAGGTTCTCAGATATTTTGCCATATTTCTCTATTTTTTATTATTATTTTTACTTTTTTAGTTGGCAAGAACGTGGGCTTCACTGTCAGCCGCCGCGTTAGCGGGCGGTTGATAGTGAAGCCCACGTTGTGTGAATTGAATTTCATCAATCTACTCCAATAGATATTTTTCCTGTTGCAACGCGCTTGACTCGCCATATACAATTGGTATTACCGTCAAATGAACGATCCTTAAATAGTTTTGTTTCATTATCCATAACTCGCAGATTAAATGATCCATTTGTCGCTTTAATATCAAAGTAAAACGTATTGCCATCTATTGACGTAGGTTTAAGCCTATTGCCTTTGGGTGTAAGGATAACCAATTCTCCATTTTTTATTCCAGTTGTCATAATTGTTAAAAGAATTGTACTGCCAAAGAGAACTGTATCTTTAGGTTGCACTGAGTCATCAATTTTCATTCCCTTTGCATAAATATTGTTAGATTGGTTATCGTCATTTTTAGGCATTTTAATATCTTCAATAGGTTCGATTTTACTATCTTTTGATTCACTTATGGTCTGATTTTTGATTTGGTCTTTATCTTTAATCTTCTTTGATTCTAAAGTTTTTAAACGCTTGCTATCTTCATTTTTGACATTAGATGTAGATTCTAAGCCATTTACAAGACTATCTGCAATAATACTATCACTTTTTTTTGATGAGACTGAATCTTTCAAAATACTCTGAGATTTAGTAGTATTATTAGGTAAATCTTGCTTATTGTGTCTAAAATATCGAATAGACAAGGCCGCCACGGCAGAAATACTCAAAATTAATAAAATTACTGTATATGACCAGCGGCTATAAATCATCCATGACTTATTCTTAGGTTTGTCTTTGTTGATCAAGATATTGCTATCGGTCCAACTTCTAACTAAATCATTGGCCTCTGAGGGCGTTACCACACTAATATTCTTTTCAAGAACAATCTCTCTTTTTCTCTCTTTGTTATCAATCAACTGAATAGTACTTACTTTTAAGAACAATGTATGAGTTCCAGCAGATTTTGCTTTAACAAAAAATATCCATTGAGAAAATTCATCTTCTTCTAAATACTGTTCACTGTTATTGAGCGCCCTTACTTCAAAATCTTCTCCATTATTCAGGTCAACAAGTGCGATGTCCATTATTTTAGACACTTTAATATCCTCGATCTTTATATTTTCATTGTTCACTAAATCCTCAAAA
Organism: Chitinophagales bacterium; assembly: GCA_043764095.1. Classification (GTDB taxonomy): domain Bacteria; phylum Bacteroidota; class Bacteroidia; order Chitinophagales; family Saprospiraceae; genus M3007. The sequence continues at coordinate 24,231 of JAYUKX010000187.1, read as the reverse complement.
AGATCAACATTTTCATTCCCAATCCTAATGATACACTTTGTTTCTAGCCCTAACGGCATTAGATTGGGAATATCATATAACAGTTTCCCATTTTTCTTTTTAACATTGCTATTGTTTTCTCTTGCTGTATTTATTTGATTACATATATACAAAAGCGAATCATTTATTTTGCTTATTTCAATTGAGTAAATATCATAAGATATTATATTTTTAATTTGCTCAGCCTTGATTCGATTTATTCTTTCTTTCAAAAGTAATAAGTCGTCTGCTATTTTTTTATCATGCTCCAAAGCGATTGATATTAGGAGGTCGGCTGCTTTTTCGCAGTCACCCTCCGTCAAGAGCATTTTAAATTCATGAATCTTTGATTCAATATTTTTCATATTTTATCTATATTATTTCACACAACGGGGGCATGGCTGCATACTGCGACGTTTAGGAAGCAGTTGGCAACCATGCATTGTTAGCACAATTATTTACCAGACTTTATCAACCTCGCAAACCGATACCCAATCCCCAAAGTCACAAATAATCCAGTACCAGTAGATTCATACTCCGCCATAGGCTGTGGTGTTCCTTTGTATTGATATTTTAAATACATTTTTTGATACGGCTTGAATGCATACACGCCTTGAACACCCAGCCCGATGTCAAGCCGTTTCCAAAAAACAAACCCTGTACGAAATCCCAATGATGGTACTATTTGAGTAGTGTTCATTGGCTCTGCACTCATTGGTTCAAGTTCAAAATAACTAGGCCCATTTACAGGTTCACCATCGTTCCAAAATTCTACATCTGTTTTGCGCGATAATTGAAGTCCAATAGAGGCATCGGGCTTAAGGTATAATTTTTTATTATAGTTTAAAAGATTATACGATAAACCAAGGTCAAATCTATGGACTTTGACTCCTTTACAAAATCCGTAAGCCTCTATTGATGTCCCATCGCGCCCAATCCATCCGTTTGGCTCAAAATAAATTAGCGTGCAGCCATTAAATATTAAATAAGTAGATACAAACGATAATTTTTCATTTTTTAGAAAATGCTCATAGCTAATGCAAAAAGAATTATCTGTTCCGTCAGAACCTTTCCCTCCATTAATAATTGGTACCACTGCATATGACTTTGAAATAATTCGCAAGAAAGAAAATGTCAGCGATTGCCCATTAGTAATATAGGGGGCAAAAAATATAGACCAAATAAAAATTATTTTTTTCATATACAAATAATTAATCAGCCAGTAATTGGAACTGATCTACAGTTCCAATTACTGGCTAATGATATTAAAATGGAAATTACGGAAGTATTAGGCGCGGTGAGCCACCATATCCCCAGCCATGCCAAACGCCACAAACTTTAATGCCAAGCCCTGCTGAAAGTTGCCCCGGCTTATTGAAAATAGTAGAAACATCTGCGATAGTATGGGAGACTGTGGTCGGAAAAGTACCATCACCTAAGCATTTACTGCCTGAGGCAGTAACATCAATGCAGGTTTTGGTTGGGTTTGATACTTCCCGTATGTAAGTTCCGCTCAAGTCTGCGCAAGAACCTTGGTTATTGGCTGGTTGCCATCCAAGAATGCTGCCGCGCCACCTGAGATATTTGACCTTACTGCCTACTTGACCAGTTTGCACCCAGATTGAGCCATCTAACTTCCATCTTTGATCGCAATAGTTAAATGTTCTCGTGCTACTTACTGTTTTTTTGTCCCCACACTTCACAACTACAGGTTTTGTAAACTGGCAGGCGAGTTGGTTGTTGTGCTGCCAGTAAGCCTCACAACGCACCCAGCCATTTGATGTGAATGTTTTGGTGACGGTGCTTCCGCTGAGTGTCGTGCCGTCATTGAACACCCACTTAGTATAGTAGGGTGAATTAGCAGGGTCAAAGGATGGGCCAAACTTAAACAGGTTGTTTCCAAGCGAAGTGATGGCAAAATTCTCGACGCTGCAAATGAACATTGTACTCTCAGTTATTGTCTGTGTGTTGCCCGCTCCGTCGTTCATCACGACAGAAATCGCTTCACCTTGTCCAATACTTTTTGCGGGGTCTTTACCAGCCGATGTAGTGTTGTCAGCGTAAGTCCATGTGAATGAAGGGGTTCCGATCAGCGAGGCGATACATGAAACGTTGGTAATCAGTGACTTGCCCTCTGAAGTTGGCACTTTACTGAATCGAGGCTTGAATATGCTCTTGTCAGAAAGGATCGTACCATTTGCAGCGAGGTTGAAATAATCTTCAAAATCGCTACTTGCTTGGTGCGTCACTACCAAGTTGAATACCTGTCCGAGGCCATCCCAAGGCTGTGTTTTGATCGTATTGTACAATGTCCAGTCATTATTTAAGACGATGGCAACACCATCATTTTCATAAAACTTGTATATGCGATTGCCCACCTTTACAGCACGATCAGCATTCAGTACCGTTTTCCAGTAGGGATCGCTAACGATCGAAAAGATATTGTCGTCGCCATTGTCCAAGGCCGCGTTGATCACGGTTTCTTGAGCCTTTCGAGCGGAGACGTATCCACCAAGTGTTTGTTCCTTGAGCAAACACAACGGATGGTCGGTCAAATTGGGCATGGTCTCTCCATATGTGTTGACGCCCAATGCGGTGTAAGCACTTCGTACCTGTGCAGTGTCGGCTTCATTGTCTTTGAGCGACTTGACAAAACCGTTCAACTGCTCAAAGGTAGCGAAGTTTAGCATACCCTGCGTTACCGTTGGATCATTGATGTCTGTTCTATTTTGTACAGATAAACCAGAGTCAGGAGAACTCGGTACTTGACCGATTTCCTTCTTGCAGGCCATGAATCCAACTAAGAGGGTGAGCATGGCGATTAAGCCAAATTGTAAGAATCTGAACTTGTTAAGTTCGTTGCGATGAAACATCATTTTTTCAAAAAGTTGATGCCCTTTTTTAGGGCAGGTTAATGTTTCTCAAAATTCAAGTGGTTGAGATGCCACCGTATAGAAAACAAATTAGGCTTTTTTGATCCGTACATTAGACATTTTTGTATCTACCGAAAGTCGGCTAACTTTGTCTGTATTGGATATTTATTTTATTCTAATTTGTGCTAACTATGGTTTGCCGTCACCCCCTCCCAATACCCCTCTATTGCGTGAAAACCCGCATTGTCGTTACCACTCACTTTGTCGCAGTTGCGGCAAACCAACCCGTTCGAACATGTAAAACACGCAATGAATGTTAATGAAATGTAAATGGGAGAAGCGTATAAAGTGGTCATTGTAATTTGGAAATAGTGGATAAACCATTGAAGTATTCTGCAAAGATGTAGTGATATGTTTCATATATGCAAGTGCATTACCAAATTAATTTTTTTATGTCATTTTATGGCGGATTAGGCAATACATATTAGTACACGCTGCAAATAGATCTTGAATACGCCTCAGATCTCTGACTTTTTAGAGAAAGGGTGTAGTACTGCACCGCAACTGGTGGATCAAATATAAGTGCTTTTCCTTTTTTACAGCATAAAGGCGTACCCTAAAAATTTGATAAACAACGCTTTAAAAACGTAGCCGTTTGTAACGGTTACGTAACGGTTAAGTAACGGTTACAAACGGCTACGTTTGCGGCAAGGAACAACAGTGCAAACACCAACCTACACCCGTTCCAATCTAATATCAATTTCTCGATCCACATACAACCATTCTTCGCTTTGGCGCAAAGCCGCAAGCAACGCCTCAAATTGCTCTTCGTGCTCGGGCGCGAACTCAAACCAAGTCAAAAAATCAAAAGGTTCACCAATATCTCGGGAGTGGTACAATTGGCGGGCAATGGCGGGCAAATAGCGCAGTCCAATTTTCGTATGGTGCGATTTTTTTTCAAAAATAGCACGTCTTTCTTCTTGGGTAAGATCCCACCACGCTGCTGTTTTGCGTATTGGAATCAAGGCGGCATACGTTGCTTCGGACCGGCCAAGTGGTGCTTGGACAGCGATTAATTGCTCTTTTTCAGGTCTTTCGGCGTACCGAATATTGCTCCTAAACCCCTTCAATGACCAAGTGCCTTGCCTGCTAGGTTCTAAATTACCTTGCAGGATCGTCAAAAAATTAGCCGAGGGTATTGGAGTACCCGAAATGGTGCTAATGCTTCGTATTTTCCAATGACCATCGTTGTTGTTGCCAATAAAATCAAAAAAGTTATCTACCATGATTTATTTATTTTGTACAAAATTATCGCTCAATGGTGTCAAAATTATCACAAAAACACAACCAACAGCACATAAACACTCACCGAACCTCTATTTCATCCACAAATACCCACGATTTTGCGCCTGCGCCTGCATGCCACGCCGGACAAATGCCGATATTAGCGGCTTCTACTCGAATATATCGGTAGGTACCACGCAGCGGCAGACTAAATTGCGCCACGTGGTTGTCGTCGGAGGCTTGGGCGGCGGGGATGGTTTGAGTGTGAACAGTAGTGTATTTTTGACCGTCATTGGAGGCAAAAACGCTGATCTTTTCGGGTAAAAATATCCAAGAAGGCAGTACGCGCAAAAAAGAAATATGGACAGAATCCACGGGCTTGGAATTGCCCAAATTCAGTGTGGCTACGCAGTTGCTGCCTTCAAAACCAAGCCATTTTCCATCGTTGAAATTGGTGCTGCCGTGTTTTCCATCTACGAGCGTAAGGGGACCTTGTGCGGCGTACTTAGGGGCATAATTGTTTTGTGTTTCAATACCATAACGTGCCTTGATATACTCTTTTTGGATGACTTCACTACTTCTTTTGCCATTTACTTTTGCCATCGCCCGAACAGTCGTAGATTGCGCTACTGAAAATGGTTTTTTATACAGCGCGGCGGTTGTTGTGGGTAGGGTGCCATCGGTGGTGTAATAGATTTTAGCCCCTTTTTCGGCCTTTAATACGACGGTTGCTTGTTGTGAAAATACGATATTTTTAGGATCATTTTCTACTTGATCGCCAAAAGTAGGTACGGCACTAATCACGGCTGGTTGGCCTTTTATACGCAATACGATAGCATTGGTGTTATTCAAGTTGGCTGGTAATTGTATTGTTATACCTTCCTTTTCTTGTTTCCAAAGGATGGGCTGTTCATGGCCCAACAGGTAAATTTTACTGTTTGGATTAGGGGTTATTTTTTTCAACAACAACGTACCCGGGCAGTGCCGTACAAGCGCAAATACATCCCCGTTTTTACCTTTTGTGTAGCGAATATCATCTCCTTCTTGCCAATGTTGCCACGGTGTAGTACCATAAATAGCGGTATTGTTCACTTTTACCCAATCGCCCATTTGTTTCAATCGGTCAATGGATTCCTGCGGGAAAAGTCCTGTTCCGGTAGGGCCAACATTGAGGAGGAAATTGCCACCTTTTGCCGTTATATCAACCAGATTCCAAATGAGGTCTTCTGTGGGTTTGAAATTTTTATCATTGCGGCAATAGCCCCAATGGTCGTTCATCGTCATACAACTTTCCCAGTCGAGGGTACTTTTTTCGGCTAAAATTTCTTGCTCTGGCGTACCAAAATCGCCAGCGGCGGCTTCTGAAGTATTCATGCCCTGCATCCCGTTCCGGCCTTTGCCTACTCGGTTGTTGATAATGATATTGGGTTGCAGGTTTCGGACGTAATTGTACAGGGCTTTACCTTGTTCCTCTGTCCACTCTTCGATCCATTCGCCATCGAACCAAAGTACGCCAATATCGCCGTAGTTGGTCAGCAATTCTTTGAGTTGTGGTAGCATATATTCATCGCGGTAGTGCGCAAAATCGGCTTTGGTCGCGTTGGGATGGTGCCAATCCATGATAGAATGGTAAAAACAGAGTTTCATACCTTGTTTACGGCATTCGTCGGCCAATTCATGGAGCGGATCGCGTTTGAACGGCGTCCTATCCATGATATCGTAATCGCTTACTTTGGAGTCAAAAATACCAAATCCATCGTGGTGCTTGGAGGTAATGACGATATATTTCATGCCCGCGTTTTTGGCCATAGCGACCCACGCTTCGGCATTGAACTGGGTGGGATTAAATTGAGGTGCTAGTTTTTCGTACTCGGGTTTGGGTACTTGGGCCTCGTTCATGAGCCATTCTCCGTAGTTCTTTTGGCCGTTGTATTCGCCAGCCGCTACGGAATAGACGCCCCAATGGATAAAGAGGCCGAATTTGGCATCTTTCCACCAAGCCATTCGCGCTTGTTTTTCAGCCGGTGTTTCTTGCGTTTGGGCGGAAATGGGGTTTAGGGGGATTAGGGGGTTTAGGGGGACAAAGGGGGCAAACAATAGCAATAAAATAAAGCGAAGGTGTGTCATTGAAAAGTTAGTTTTAATACCGTTTTACCGATTCAATAATATACAGCGGCCTATTTTTTATTTCTGCATAAATATTGGACAAATAAATCGACATGATATATAAGTTAAGGCAAGTAATCGCAAAAAAGGAAGAAATCATCACCACCAAAAACGCCCAGCCTGTGAGGACGGGTTGCGGATCGCCAAAAATATCAATATTGGTCAGTTTTACTTTTACAGCATTGATAATGGCCGAAAAAGCAACAATAAAAGAGAACATAAAGATCCAAAACAATACCGTTCGCAGAAAATCGGTGAAAGAAGTAATGGCGATCAATGCTGTTCTAAATTGCTCGGCTAGGCTCATATCCGTCGTCAGCGGCTCATCTACTTCAATCGCGGCATTGCTATAACCCACCATCGCAAAATTGGCTTTGATATAATGGCTGTTTTCGCGCAAACGCAACAAGGAATTGAGCGCACGCCGACTAATGACCCGTGTATGGTGCGCGCTCGGGTCGATTTTCAAGCCCGAATACCGCTTTAATATAAAATAAAAAATGCGATACAATAATTTATGAAGCAAGGACAACCTCCGCTCTTTGGCACTCAAATATACGACATCAAAATTGTCCTGTTTGCTTTTGTTGAACATCTGCGTAACGAGTTGTGGCTGCTGCGCAAAGTTAAATTCAAAAATAGCCGTGTAATCGCCATTGGAGCGGTCGAGTGCAGCCAGCAAAGCATTGCTCCGATCGACCCTCGAACTGAGGTTGAGCAAAAAAATGTGCTGGCGCAAAGGTTCGGGCAAACCTTTGATTTCAGCGTCAATATCGCCCACCCAAGTGCCATTATTGACCAAAACAAACTCAAAATCAGAGAAATTGGACTTTAACTCTTGGTAAAGACCCTCTAACCACGCTTTTAATGCCGAAACATCGCGTGGTGAATGAATGACATTGACGACCGAAATAAATACTTGTTGCATAATTCAGGTGCAAAAATGAGAACTTCAAAGCAATCATGTCTTACATTTGCGCTTCTTTAGTAAAATTTTCTTTAAATAATATGAGACAACAGATCGTTGCAGGCAACTGGAAAATGAATACCACTATCGCAGAGGGCCTTGAATTGGCGCGTGCAGTGGCCGAAAAAGTACAAAATCCGCGGGGTGCGGTGGTGTTTGGTACACCTGCTACCCACCTTGAATCCGTTGGTCAGGCGATCAAAGGACACGAACATCTTTATATTGCTGGCCAAAATTGCCACCAAGAAGCAAAAGGTGCATACACCGGCGAAATTTCTGCCGATATGCTCGTTTCTGCGGGTGCTACTTATGTCATTATTGGCCACTCCGAACGCCGCCAATATTTTAAAGAAGACAACGAAATGCTGGCTAAAAAAGTAGATATTGCCCTCCAAAAAGGCTTAATTCCTATTTTTTGTTGCGGCGAACCACTCGAAATTCGCGAAGAAGATACGCATGTATCGTATGTTTCCAATCAACTAGAAGCCAGTTTGTACCACCTCACAGAGGAGCAATTCAGCAAAATTGTGATTGCTTATGAGCCGATTTGGGCCATTGGAACAGGGAAAACGGCTTCCAGCGATCAAGCACAAGAAATGCACTTCGAAATAAGAAAGGCACTTGCCGGTAAATATGGCGCAACCGTAGCCGATACAACACCTATTCTATACGGAGGTTCTTGCAATGCTACTAATGCTGCCGAACTATTTGGTCAACCTGATGTGGATGGTGGCTTGATCGGCGGCGCATCCTTAAAAGCCGATGATTTTGTGACCATCATCAACGCATTAAAATAAAGCATGAAAATCCTGATACTCGGCGGGGGAAATATGGGACTTACCTACGGCCAAAGTTTTTTGAGAAGCCGTATTGTCACTTCCGAACAACTAATGGTGTTGTGCCGCACCGATGAAAAAGCCAATTTACTGGCTCAAAACCACGATGGTCGTTTTTTTAGCGATCCACAGCAATGTGTGCCGCATGCAGATTTGTTGATTTTGGCCGTGAAACCGCAAGATTCTGGTCGGCTTTTTGAGCAAGTTAAGCCATTTATCCAACCCGATCAGGTATTTATCAGCATTATGGCTGGGGTGAAATTGGACAAAATTGCGACTGCCCTTGGCGTTGAAAAGGTGATTCGTGCGATGCCGAATTTACCTGCTCAAATCGGTGCAGGTGTCACAGCATTTACCTCTACGGATACCGTAACGCGTATTGAATTGGTGATGGTGCAAAACCTATTGAGTACCACCGGCAAAACATTATACGTGGAAAATGAGGACATGATCGACGCTGCGACGGCCATTTCTGGCTCTGGCCCTGCTTATGTCTTTTATTTTATGAAAGCGATGATCGAGTCGGCACAAAATATGGGCTTTAGCGAGAGTGAAGCAGAACTCCTTGTTATTCAAACCTTTACGGGCGCAGTTGATCTGTACAATAAGACAGATCTCTCTTGTCAGGAATGGATTGGAAAAGTTGCGAGTAAAGGTGGAACTACCGAGGCCGCTTTGCGCGTTTTTAACGAGAAAGAATTATATAATGATATTATGGCGGGTGCAATGGCCGCGCGCGATCGTGCGAGGGAATTGGGCGCTTAAAAACGCAAGCGCCTAACAGCGTTGCGCAAAATATAAATATGGAAAATTTTATCGAAGAACTCCGTTGGCGGGGATTGATACACGACCTGACCCCAGGCGTGGAAGAACATTTGATGAACGGTGTGGTGAAAGGGTATATTGGTTTTGACCCCACTGCGCCATCATTGACGATTGGCAACTATGTACAGGTGATGTTGCTCACTTTTTTGCAACGCGCTGGCCACCAGCCTGTTGTGTTAATGGGCGGTGCTACTGGTCGTATTGGCGATCCATCGGGCAAAGACAAAGAGCGCGATTTGAAGAGTTTTGAAGAACTGGACAACAATACTGCGCACCAAATCGCGCAAGTGAAAAAAATGCTCGATTTTTCCGAAAACAAGTCCAATCGGGCTGTTTTGGTCAATAATTACGATTTTTATGTACAAATGAACGTATTGGATTTTCTCCGCGATGTGGGTAAATACCTTACGGTCAATTATATGCTCTCCAAAGAAAGTGTGAAACGCCGGATTGAGAGTGAATCGGGTATTTCCTTTACGGAGTTTAGTTACCAATTGTTGCAAGGCTACGATTTTGTACTGCTTAACGAGCACCATGGTGTTACGTTGCAAATGGGCGGCAGTGACCAATACGGCAATATTACCGCTGGGGTGGAACTATCGCGCAAGATCAAAGAGAAAAAAGTGTACGCGGTAACTACGCCATTGCTGACCAAAGCGGATGGCACAAAATTTGGTAAAAGTGAAGCAGGAAATATTTGGATGGATGGGGCGTTGACCTCGCCGTACCAGTTTTACCAATTTTGGATCAATGCCGATGACCGCGATTTGCCTAAGTTTTTGCGTTATTTTTCGCTTAAAAGCAAGGCGGAAATTGAAGCGTTAGAAGCCGCCGAAAACAACCAATCGATCAAAAGGATTTTTGCCGAAGAAATGACGCGCAGGATTCATGGCGACGCTGCTTTTGATTCGGTCGTGGCTGTTTCAAAATTCCTTTTTGATCCTAAAGCGGATAATGCTTCGTTATTGGCCTTGGACAAAATGCAAATAGAAACGATTGCTAGTGATATCCCTTGTGTCGATTTGACGCAGGATACCTTTGGTGGAAGTATTAATATCGTTGATTTATTGGTCGAAACGGGTGTTTTGAGCAGTAGGGGAGAGGCCAAAAAAGCGATTCAGGGTAATGGTATTTCGGTGAATAAAATTAAAATATCTGCATTGGAGCACGCTGTAGGTACGAGCGATTTGCTTTTTGGCCAATATATTATGTTGGATAATGGCAAAAAGAATAAGTATTTGATACGGGTGTCAGTGGTTAATTAAGTGTTGGCTCTACTCGAAGTCTGATGTCGTCAACTTAATCGTATCCTGACCCTGATAGGGGTCAAACTTGAATAGCCCCGAATGCAATTCGGGGTTCGATGTGCAAGTGTATTGTTGTTCATGGGAAAACGGATGAAACGGATTTTACGGATTAGAGCGGATCGTTTCAAAATAATGTGTTTAAATCCGTTTAAATCCGGGTAATCCGTTTCATCCGTTTTGCTATCCTGTCTTAGTTTTGATCCACATAGGAAATTGCTGTCAACGGCAGTCCGATACTATATAACTGCCTAATAATCAATAATTTACTTCAATATATTACGCATATTAAGAATTAAAACGACGTTATATTATGAACGAAAAATGGAATGCACTTTTTGAAACAGTCAAATCGACTGGCGCCAACCTTAAAGACATTGTAACGGAAAAAGGTCAGGCGGCGATGGACTCTACCATAGAGGCTATTGAAAAATGGTTGGAAGAGTTTCCCAAAATTGAGTCCTATGGCTTGAGTATTTCCAGTTTTTCGTTCATAATGCGGCTTAGTCCTTCTTTGGAAGTCGAACTTAGGGGCAACCATGAGGATTTTCCGATCGAGCGTTTGGATCAAATTATTAAGGAAAATAAAGCAACAAGCCTTACAAGTATGGTATTCACTTCTATCCGTACCGCTTATCGGCTGCATGCTAAGATTGCGAAACAACCGGAAGATTTGTTGTTGGTAAAAATTCGATTGTCGCTTTCGCCTGAAATTTCTGTGTTTATTGGGAAGTTACGGGTGAGTTAATTCCGTTCCCAAATCAATTTTTTCTACTTCATATATCGAATTGATTTTGCCCGCAAATAGGCAATAAAACCGAGGTGATGCGCTGAGTAAGGCGATCTCTGTTGGGCGGCTATCATCAATATGGCTGGCTTTTAGTTTACTTTTGATGGTAAAATACGAAAACCAATAATCAAACTGTACTTGATCTGAAAAATATTGTTGCATTTGGCTCAACATCTTTTGCGCATTGGATACAGGGCGGTGGGTACATTCCGTACAAATTCCGGGCGCTTCGGGCGTACAATAGTCGCTATGGCCAATTTGGCAATCAAAGCGGGGCAGTTGGTCATAACTGATTTTGTGGTGTGTATAGGCCACCGATGACAGGGACAATAAACCGCTTTTTCCGTAGGGCATAATAGAACCAAAAGGGCCGTCCATGACCGTAAGACCCCGATTACCAAATTGGGGCGAGGTGATATAGGCCATTTCAGATATTTCGTGGGTCAATTGCAGGTCGGGCAATCCAAACAAACGGTTCACGGCATTCGTAGCGGCGTACGTTGCGTTGATGACCAGCGGGGTATTTAATGTTTTTTGATAATTTTGGTTGGTCTGTTGTGTTTTTACCACCCATTCCTGCTCCAATTGTTGTACCTGATACACCTGCGATTGCAAGCACAGGTCAATCATCGGTTCATCGGCTATTTGTTGTCTATAATAAGTGCCGAGTAACACCGGATCAAAAGAGTATTCTTCGGTTAGATATAATGCTTCCAGCCGTTCAAAATTAAAGAGCGGATGCGTATGCACCCGCTCACATTTAATTTGTAGTCTTTCGCAGAAACGCTCAAATTGGCGCGCATCGGTAAAAGAACCATGTCGGTCAATGGCGTAGTATTTTTCAAAATTGCTCAGGACATAAGGCCGGTGTTCTGCGGTAAATCGCGCTTTATGTTCGTCGCTCATCAAAGCAGTACCCATACTTCTTGGGTAATGGTACCCGCCATGCAAACGCGCTTGATTCACCAAAGAGGCTTTTTGGAATAACGCCGCTTCCCGTTCCAGCAGGCATACTTTTTTGCCTTTTCGTGCTAGAAACAATGCTGCATAACAGCCAAAAATACCGCCTCCTATGACAATCGCATCGTACTGCATTTAGTTTTTCTCTGCTTTCTTTTTCAAGTCTTCTTTATCGACAATGTTGACTTTTTTACCGCTATCCAATTTTCTAGAAACAGCAGAATAAGGCCCTGTGACTACTTTATCGCCTTCATTAAGGCCGCTGACCTGAATATAATCGTTGTCTTGAATGCCTGTTTTTACTTCTTTAACACCGACAGTATCGCCGCTCAGTACAAAGACAATTTCTTTGATGTCCATATTGGTCAACGCTACTTTTTTGGCTTCGGGAGCGTCTTTTTCTTCTACTTCCTTTTTTTCGCGGGTCGTTACAGCGATAAGCGGAACGCTCAATACATCATTCACAGTATTGGTGTAAATATCCACCGACGCAGACATACCAGGACGGAAAGGATAGGCTTTGTTTGGCTTAATTAAATCGGAATATGAATCAGGATTAACCCGAATTTTTACGACAAAATTAGTCACCTGATCGGTATTAAGTGAAGCCGCACCCGAACTCACATTGCTGGCAGAATTAGCGATTTCGGTTACTTTTCCTTTGAATTTACGACCCAAATAAGCATCTACTTCAATATCCGTTAAGTTACCTACGGCTACTTTGTTGATATCGTTTTCGCTGACATCTACTTGCACCTCCATGCTTTCAAAATTGGCGATACGCATCATTTCGGTACCCGCCATTTGGAGTGTACCCACCACGCGTTCTCCTTTTTCGATATTCAGTTTGCTGATTACTCCACTAACAGGAGCGGTAATAATCGTTTTTTGAAGACTAGTTTTTAGTTCCTTCATACGGGCATTGGCGCTATTGATACCAAAATCGGCAACGCGAACATTTTCTTTTGCATTGACCAGACCAGTTTCGCCAGTTTTGAGGGCTGCATCGGCAACGGCCACACCTGCTTCTGCTGATTTGATATTATTTTCGATTGACTCATATTCGGATGCAGAAATAACACCTTCTTTATAGAGTTTTTCGCTGCGTTGGAAGGCTTTTTTGGCGACTTCCAATTGAGATAAAGCGCGGTTGCGGTCGGCCCTTAATTGCTCAATTTGTGCTGCTGCGCTATTAATATTGGACGAAGAAATATCGCGTTGTGCCCTTGCGGTACCTACGGATGCTTGGCCTTGTTCCATCGCGCTTTGGTATTCATCGGGTCGTATTTTAGCCAAAACTTGGCCAATAGTGACAGAATCGCCTTCTTTTACATACAGATCAATCACCTCGCCGGATACATCCGAACTGATTTTGACCTCTGTTTCAGGGAAAATTTTGCCACTAGCGCTGACCGTTTCACTGATGGTGCGTTTTTGGACATTTTCGACATAGACTTCAATGCCTTTGGGTTTTGATTGAGCGCGATAAACGGCTATACCTACTAGGGCAATAATGCCACCGACAAGAGCGATGGGCAGCCAATTTCTTTTTTTCTTCGTTGTCATAATTGCGTTTGCGTTATGTAATCCATTTTTGTGCCTTGGGCAACAATTGGTAAGGCTTGTTATCCAAGGCGGGAGGTTATTTCTTTTCCATTAGGAGCGGTTTGCCCATATAGAATTCGAGGATTTTTGCCCTAAAAACGTAGTTGTAGCGCGCTACAGTACGGTTATTGACGGCATTGTCAAAGTTAGTTTTTGAGGTATTGAGTTCCAAGGAATTTACGGCTCCTATGGCGTGGCGTTTTTCGGTATTGGTAAAGGCCAATTGCGTGGCATCGTATGTTTTTTGTGATGCTTCCAACTGCTTTTTGGCGTTTCTAGCATTAGCCAAAGCCGTTTGAATATCGTTTTTGAGTTGTTGCTGTACTTGGTTGCTTTGGATCTGTGCGTTGAGTACAGATAGTTTTGCGCGTTCTACGGCAAGGCTTACACGGCCATTTTGGTAAATAGGTACGTTAATTTGTAGACCGAAACTTTGACCAAATGAATTGTTTAATTGTGGAAAATATTTGGCTTTTTCCTCCCTTATAACGGGGAAAATTTCATTGACTGGAGTAGCAGGTGATCCAGCAATACTAAAAAATCGGGTAGATCCAGTGACTGGTGCTACTGTGCTATCAACGGCGTAATTTCGGCCTTGAGACGAGTAAAATCCGCTCATACTACCAAAAAGATTTACAGAAGGCATGTATCCGGCACGTGCCACTTTAATCCCAACTTCTGCGCTTTTTACCCTTAATTCGCTGGCCCTGATAGAAGGTTGTGTGGTTTTGGCTGTTTCATATACACCTGCAAGCGTCATAGTGGTTAATATATCCAAATTATCCGTACTAACATCAGGGCTTTCCAATTGGAGTGGAAAATCTGGTTCCATTTGCATCAACTGCTTGAGGCTTAGGAACGAAAGATCTAGGTTACTCTCAGCGGTGACTACATTTTGCTCTTCACGTGCAATTTGTGCTTCTACATTGTATCGATCAACAAGTGGTAAATTACCTGCATCAATCAGTTTTTGGGTATTAATTAACTGTTTGCGGCTGAGTTCTACTTGATTTTTTGTATTTTGTAATTGCTCTTGGTTGAGCAAAACCGTCAAATATGCCGATGCTACTTGCAAGGCCAAACTATTAGTGGTCTGTTCTAAATCTGCAGCGGCTGCGTTAGCGTCTATTTTGGCTTGATTGATACTTTGGTTGATTTGTCCACCATTGTAAAGCGGAACACTCGCATTTAAGTTTATACTGTTAGTAGTTACGGCTTGGTTGATGAACCCGTTTGTACTGGGGTCAATGGTTCTACCAAATTGTCTTCCTACATTGGAACTTACGCCTATGTTAGGCAGCCGCGCCGCCTTGGCTTGGCTTTGGGTTAATTCTGCGGTTTTTAGCGTAGCCTGCCCCTGTTTGATAGTCAGGTTTTGATCCAGTGCAAAACCAATGCACCGTTGTAACGACCATACCTCTTGCGCACGTACTGAACTGGTCGAAACAATGCCAAGTAAAAGAACGGAAAGTGTAAATAAATGCTTCTTCATAGAAAAACGATTGATGTTTATTGTATAGCTTAATTTTAATTGTCCTGCAACGTTCGCTATAAACTCAAAGATCAAACTTTTTTTTCTATAAAATTACCAAATAAGTGGATGAATTTACTTTTTAAGTTGATTAACACTTTTTAACACCTGCTCTATTGCGCCTTTATCTACGAGTCTGGCCACTGGATAAATGCGGTGCATCGGCTCGTACCAGGGTGATTGACGATAAACCCAATCCAGTTGAGCGGCTGCATTATTGGCAAATTCTGGTTCAGCGGCTTTCTTCGTTTCCAAAGCCGTTTTTACATCTGGATGATCTTTTAGGAATTTTGCTGCGGTATCTTCAAACACATAATCTGAAAAATACTCCTTTTGCATCAGGATTGGATCGAAAAAATTCCAAGCGAAATAAGAATCAGGTGCCTTTGGTTCTAATGTCTCTACAATATAGCGGTTCGCATTTTGATTGACATAAATGACATAATCGCCTTTGTAAAACTTGCGGTCGTGGCTCAGTGTTTCTACTTCTACCTTGGAATGGTAATAATGCCCTTCCCACGCTTCTCTGTTTTTGACGGCACCTATCTTATAGGATTCCACTGTTATGGTCATATCTTCTGTTAAGCGGGTCATGCTAACTTGATTATTTTCAAGGCGTTGTATCACATTTTCCCAAGCCTGTGGTACGATATAAGCCGTTGGTTTTTCTACACTGATGGTTGGGTTGAAATAATTGTAATAAGGGATCATTTTTTCATAAGGTGCCGAGCGGTCGTACCATAAACGTGGTAGTCCGCTTACTTCCGAAGGCTTGTATTTGGCTTCGTAACCTTTGAATAAAATGGAATCGTGGCGGGAAGCATCCATGGCATAATCCAAATGGAATTGCGTCTTGTTTTTGGTCAAATCAAATGCTTCTGCGCGTTTTTTACCAATTTCTTCGTGGTTTTCGTAGATAAATGCAATAACAATTTCCATAAACTGCCGCGTACTCTCCAGCCGATCTGCGAAAGGCTTGAGCATGTGTGTTTCGGGCATAAATCCAATGGTATTCCAAAGAGCAGCATACCCAGTAGAATAGCGTCCATAATCACAGAAATTGACGATACCTGTTTCGGGTGTTGGGCCTGGTGTATCCACGTAAGGAATCATTTCCCATTTGCGTTTTTTCATGTTTTTGTACAGAAAAGGCAGCATTTTGGTGGTCAAAAACTGTCCTAATGGCGGCTCTAATTTGCTGTGTAGTGTAGGAATCAGCGTCATCGTATATTGGTAATCAGCACCATTACTGGTATGGTTGTCAATAAATACATCCGGCATCCAGTGTGTAAAAATGGCGTTAAAGGCTCGAGCATTTCGGGAATCCGTTTTCACAAAGTCGCGGTTAAGGTCGTAATTGCGGGCATTGCCACGAAAACCATAACTTTCTGGTCCGTTTTGATTGGCGCGGCTGTGGGAATTGCGGTTGATACAACCGTCCACATTATAAACCGGGATAAATACGATGACGAGATGATCCAAAAAATGCTGGTATTCTGTTTTGGTTAAAAGATCGCGCAGGAGCAGAATGGTCGCGTCGATACCTTCGGGTTCGCCCGGGTGTATGCCATTGTTAATCAATAAGATACGTCTGCCCGATTGTCTAACTTTTTCGGGATCTAAAACACCATCTTTCGACAGTATGGCTACGTGCATAGGTTCGCCTATATCTGTACTGCCCATGGTAGTCAGGTGCAATTTAGAAGGGTATAGGGTTGCCATTTTTTGGTAGCAATCAATTATTTCAGTATAGGTTAGGGTTTGGTTTGGGTTTTGTTCGAAGGGGATGGTTATTTTTTGCATGTTGGTGGTGGTGCGACTGCAACTTATTAAAAATAAGTTTACAATTATAGTATAATAAAATATTTTTTGCAATGTCGATTTTGATAAAAGTGTGATTTGTTTTTTGTGATTTATACCACAATTTTTTTTCACCACAAAAGTACGCAAGAGTTCATTAAAGTGTAGGTTATTGGCTTTGCTTTTGTTGGTTCATAAGGGGGACCACAAAAGTACGCAGGGGTTTACAAAAGCGTAGGTTATTCGCTTCGCTTTTGTTTGTTCATAAAAGCGTAACACGACAATTTTTTTCACCACAAAAGTATGCAAGAGTTCACAAAAGCGTAGAGCGGCCAATGGAGACACAACTATAAATGGGGAATATTCGGGTAGGTGTTTTAATTCCTTGATGGTTCGATTAAAAGGTGCAGTCTCTACTAGAAAAGAGTATCACTCCTAGTTTCAATTCCTTGATGGTTCGATTAAAAGAGATTTTTTACTCCTTAAATGTTTGGTTAAATGTCGTTTCAATTCCCTAATGGTTCGATTAAAAGCAGCCTGTGCAAGTGGTGAACTGGTAAAGGTTGCAATGTTTCAATTCCCTAATGGTTCGATTAAAAGATAGTTGTGCTGTCTTTTATCATACTTGCAAACGTGGTTTCAATTCCCTAATGGTTCGATTAAAAGTAAACAGCACACAATGAAATTTAACATCATTTATTGTTTCAATTCCCTAATGGTTCGATTAAAAGTCCCAAACAGAAATTTTACAGACGCAAAAAATACGGGTTTCAATTCCCTAATGGTTCGATTAAAAGTTACGCTTGTTACTGTGCCTGTATTATTGTCTGCTGCGTTTCAATTCCCTAATGGTTCGATTAAAAGAAGAAAAGAAATTGAGCCGTGTTATGTTTGTGACAATGTTTCAATTCCCTAATGGTTCGATTAAAAGGAATTCAAGATATTTGCAGCATTTTATTGCATCCTGTTTCAATTCCCTAATGGTTCGATTAAAAGCTTCTTAATAACCATTTCCCATGCCCATGTGTCAATGTTTCAATTCCCTAATGGTTCGATTAAAAGTGACGGGCGATAGCAGGGACAAAAAAGGTGCTTATTAGTTTCAATTCCCTAATGGTTCGATTAAAAGTTCTTTAACGATTGTGGCGAAGAAATAAACAGGTCTTGTTTCAATTCCCTAATGGTTCGATTAAAAGCAACCAATATTATCTTTTGCGGATAACGCCCCGCAAGTTTCAATTCCCTAATGGTTCGATTAAAAGAAAAAGTTGAGCATCCAGTGTTCCCACCCGTGCTTCGTTTCAATTCCCTAATGGTTCGATTAAAAGACCTCCGGCGCTGGCCAGTATTCAGACTCCAGGGAAATGTTTCAATTCCCTAATGGTTCGATTAAAAGCGAGCAGCACGGCAACAAGTGACAGCGCAATGCTAGAGTTTCAATTCCCTAATGGTTCGATTAAAAGCGCGAACCCCTTGCGCGATATTTTGTCCTACACCGATGTTTCAATTCCCTAATGGTTCGATTAAAAGTGCTGTGTAATACCTAATTCATCCAGCGCATCTTTGTTTCAATTCCCTAATGGTTCGATTAAAAGAACGAATGATACTTTTAAAACGCACCGAAACAGGAGTTTCAATTCCCTAATGGTTCGATTAAAAGTCTTGTCCCAGTCGGGCGGGTATTTGCTTTTGTCTATGTTTCAATTCCCTAATGGTTCGATTAAAAGAAAAACATCGGCTGCTTTATACGGATTTATTTATTAGTTTCAATTCCCTAATGGTTCGATTAAAAGCTGCACCTACGCGAGTGGCAATGTTGGCGAAAAGGGTTTCAATTCCCTAATGGTTCGATTAAAAGCAAGAAATCTTCACAAGGTTTTGGGGCTGTGTTAGCAGTTTCAATTCCCTAATGGTTCGATTAAAAGTCCCCTACCCCGTTGGATATAGTTTTTGTGGTTTCCTGGTTTCAATTCCCTAATGGTTCGATTAAAAGCGCCAAGCGACTGAGCGGGCTACCGATCGAATACCAAAGTTTCAATTCCCTAATGGTTCGATTAAAAGCCAATACATCGGCGTTCCTGCGCTCAATGTTTCGATGGTTTCAATTCCCTAATGGTTCGATTAAAAGTCGAGGAAACCCAATTAGAAGAATGTGAAAAAACGAGTTTCAATTCCCTAATGGTTCGATTAAAAGCTAATTCATTTTGGAGTTTGAGTGCCTCTACCGTTGTTTCAATTCCCTAATGGTTCGATTAAAAGGTGCATGATCTTAGCGACTTTGCTTTTGTCCTTGCCAGTTTCAATTCCCTAATGGTTCGATTAAAAGTTAGGCGCAGCGGCGCCGAGCAGTGCACTGTAATTGCGTTTCAATTCCCTAATGGTTCGATTAAAAGCGAGCACTGTTTTTTTCTTTGGGAGTGCCATCATTAGTTTCAATTCCCTAATGGTTCGATTAAAAGGACACGATGACCAGTGCGCACTATACCAGGCCCTAGCAGTTTCAATTCCCTAATGGTTCGATTAAAAGAGGGATTTTATGTATTCCTGTGCCGCCTTCCATGCGTTTCAATTCCCTAATGGTTCGATTAAAAGTTAATATGCTCCTTGTTCCCTACGAAGAAACAAGGAGGTTTCAATTCCCTAATGGTTCGATTAAAAGCCTCCGCCCGCTCCAACTACATAACAACTAAACGTTGTTTCAATTCCCTAATGGTTCGATTAAAAGGAAAGCACCAGTCGCCACGCTGTTAGGGCCTGTCGCGTTTCAATTCCCTAATGGTTCGATTAAAAGATCACCTATACTGCAGCCGCAGTACAGGCCGATACGTTTCAATTCCCTAATGGTTCGATTAAAAGCCGTCAAATATAAATATATAAACCCCAGCAGATCAAATACTTAAACCCTCAAAAAATGCTCTTTTTACACCCTAAAAGTCGTCGATCCAAGGTAATCCCTTTTTATAGGAACTTCGACAACCATTGATAACCAACTACTTAGATTGAAAAAAACAAAAAATAAGATTTTTGACCCACAAATATATCCATACTTTTTGGGTTCGACAACATACACTACAAAAAATTATCCGTGGACATCCGTTCCAATCCTATAATTTGCTTGTCCAGCCAGCGGCTATTTCGGCTCTTGAAAATAATCACGCTATCCTGTTCCGGATTCAAAAACGCTTTCGCCTCCAGTAGCAATTCCTGTAGTTTTACCTCTGTTATTTCGCCCTCCAGTACAGAGTTTTGGATCCAATTCAGGTACTTTCGGCACAGTTTCAGCATTTTACCTACCCGCTTTTCGCCTACGTCATAGACCAATATAATATACATAATTACCAGTAAATTTTAAAAGGTTTGTAAGTGCCATCGCCTAGTAAATGCTTTACCAATTTGTAGCATTCTAGCCGAATCAAGTGCTTATAACTCACCGATCTGTTCAATGATCGGTGCTGAATAGTTTCGCCCAACCGCGTATCCCAAGCGCGGACAAATGTCTTTCTTCCGCTATCCTTCAAGCAATATTGGTTCATATCCTGCCTGAAATCGGAGGCCTGTATCTCCCGTTTGTTCAACATCGAAAACACCAGGCGATCGACCAGCAGCGGTTTGAAAATTTCTGCCAAATCCAACGCCAGCGAAAACCTGCGCGCTCCCGGTTCATGCAAATAACTGATCGTTGGGTTGAGTTGCGTATGGTAAATCTGTCCCAAACAGGCCGTGTAGCACATCATATTCCCCAGCGAAATGAGCGCGTTTACCTCGTTTTTAGGTGGTCTTTTGCTACGGCCACTCATATCAAAATCGTTGATAATCGTATCAAATGCGTTATAATACACCTGACGCATATTGCCCTCCAATCCCATCAGTTCCGATACAGTATTGGCCTGATTCAGGTTATTGCGGTGCGTTTCTATTTGAAGTATCTGATCCGATACATTTTTATCGCGGTTATCGTAGTACCGCAACACTTTGAGCATATTGAACGAAGCCCCTTCCAGTATCAATTGCGCCAAGGCCAATCGTTTCTTTTTATCGGCATAAAACGCCGTTTGCTGCACCTGCAATTGACCCGCCAACAAGTATTCTTTGGGCATAAACGAACCCGTATAATGTTCGTAAAAATCGAAAAAATGGACAGCCACCTGCGATTTACCCAAAAAATTATACAGTGCCGAATTGGCATCCAAAGCACCAAAAACAAATAGATCGCTGGCCGTCTCTACCGGAATATACCGAGGTTGGCCCTCCACACCCTGCTCGTCCACAGGCGTGAATTTGAGGGTATTGTCCACCCGACCCAATCGGCCCGGATTGAAAAGATAATATGATTTTCGCATGATGGTTGAAGTGATAAGTTATTGCTTCCTCGTTCCTTGATTAATCGGCTACATAGCAATAATCGTAGTACGAGCAAGATTTACATACGGGTTTGTTGAGTACCGAAGGAGCCGTGTCTTGCGCTATAATTTGTTGAATATCAATGATCCATGTTTCTATTAGGGTGTGATCTTCTGCTGTGAGCGTCACCATCTCGCGTGTACGCAGGCGCGGGTACTCGATCACGCCTGTGGCACCGTCCATACCACATTGTTCCAAGGCCCAGAGGTAAAACTTGACCTGTGCCACGTGTGCTGCCTCGGCTTTGTCGCTTTTTTTTGTCTCATACACGGTACGGGTAGCGGCATCGTAAAAGTCGATTTTTACGGCACCGCGTCCATCGGGCAGATCGAGGGCGATTTCGCGGTTTTTGTTGGCGCGTTCGCCGTAACTCGTTTCTCCGATGAGTTTGCCTTCCAGCACGGTATCGGAATTGTGTTCCATACGGATACCATTGGCGTGCAACCAAAGTTTGCGGTGGCAAATATGGTAGTAGTTGATGAGGGTGGCGTTGATTTGCATTGGGTTCGTTGTCTAATTATAATCTTTGCAGGTACAATATTCAGATCCAAACGGGCATTCGTTAGGGTCATAATGACAGAATTCAATCCCGATAATGCCCCTATCCACAATATCTACCTCTTTATCAAGTATGCCCACCAGCAATTCGTACTTTATTGCACTTGGTACTTCTTCTGGCATACTGGCCGACATATTCCAACTAGACAGCAGGTACTCAAAGGCTTCTACCACGCTATCTATTTGCGATGGATTTAATCGATCTACCGGAGGGAACTGCTCCCGTTTTAGTCCGCAATAATAACTAAAGGTATGCTTGGGCTCATCTTGTTGCGCCAGCCATTTTTCCACGGCTGCTATTGTGCGGGAACCGTCGTCGTCCGTTTCTAGGGGTAATTCGGGGCGATGGGCGTTTGCAATATCGGTGAGGAGTTGAGTGATGTAATTTTCCATAGAGATGAAATATTTGTTATGGTATATAATTTTGGTGGTTATCCTTCAATTTGGCCAGAAATGATTTCTTCTTCCACAATATTATGAATGGATTTGATCAGATCGGTGGTGATGTCGTTGACCAATGTTTCCAATAGTCCAGAGTATTGCAGGTACTCTTTCCACAATACTTCATGCAAAAAGGTTTCATTGACGCGCACCATTACAGTGGTATATTTTTGTCGGTGGTAGCGATAGGGTTTTAGGCCATATTTGCCACATAAAGCGAGTAATAGTTGTTTGTGCCAGTTGTCTTGGGTATATAAAGTGAACTCTGTGGACAACACGTGTTGCGGTAGCGCAGGCGGTACTTGGCTTTCCAGTCGTGCTTTGGCGGCCATAGCGGCTTGTCGCTCGCCCTCTACATTGGTGCCGTGGATGAGGGCTTCTATTTTTTTTATTTTTTCGTATAGGGTGGACATGGATGGGTTGGGTTAAAATATTTAGGGCGGCAATTTATGGAGAAAATGCCGCCCTGAGTATTTTAATTTACTTGATTTTCGTAGTCAAATTCCATCATAAGTGCAATTAAATGGGCTTCTGCCTCATCTAAAGCATCCGCAGCACCTACTGCACCCGTGACGTAACCCGAAGCAACTGGCGTAATAAAAAGATTGGCCTTAGTTGTTTCATCAATGCGCGGAGAAGCGGTCGGACGCTCTGTATCGTCGCGTAATTCACCGCGAATAGCGTAAGCAATTTGATTGGCATTATCACTGATCGCCAAAGCAAGCGTTTCCATTAGACTAAATGTACGAGATTGATTGGAGGTAATGCGCCAATTGATCAAAGCGTGGGCTAATGCTGGAATGATTTCTTCTCGCTTATCCTTAGGACAAATCAAGCATTTGCCAAAGATGTTTTTACCTTCAATCCAGCCTTCTGCACGTAATTTTTCCTCAATTTGAGGAAATAACTCGGGTTCTAATTTATTGGTAGAAACGCAAAACAGGGTGCGTAGATCTATTGCGATATCGTAAGTGAAAAGACCTGTGGCTCGGGTTTGATCTTGAATAAAAGCGCGATTGGGGAGGTTTCTATTGTTTGATGTTAACCAACTATTTAACTCTTCCGAAGTAAGTTGTTCTCCACGTTTTTTGTTATCTAACCAATATACCTTTACCTCGTGATGCTCAGGATGTGAAGTGCGGTCAAAAGTCAAATTTTCTGTTGGATACTCTATGCCTCCTAAAAGTGGGTGTAAAGGCCGCATGGCGGAAATGGATAAAGGACTGCGGCGTTTAACTGTAAAACTTCCACTTTCAGCCTTCATATAGCCTCCTAATAATTGATCACTGAAGGTTGGGTCACATGGAGAATGTGGCTCTTTTTGACTTGCCTTATTTTCCTTTTTATCAATTTCCCAATTGAAAGTCATTGCGGCAAAAGGCATTTCTAATGCCTCAATAATTGATCGTTTTACTTGCTGGCCGCTTGAATAAGCCATTTTTTTACCAAATTGAGGGTCTGTATAGTATTTTTGACCATCGTTTACCGCAAATACGGTGTGTTCCGCATGGCGTAAGCCGCGTAAATAAATGAAATTTGAATTTTTCATATTTTAGATTTAATTAGTTTGTTGTAAATTGTTTGATTTTTGATAAGCGTATTCAAAACGAATAAGCGTGACGAACAATGGAAAGTTATCCGAGGGCATTTTTACCAATTGATCTACCACATTTTTGAAGGTTTTACCATTGGATTCATTAATATTTTCGGTTAAGCCTTCAATGAATGTTTTTAAACTTTTGGCTTCTAAAAGTTCTTTTGAACTTTGGTTTTGAGTGTTTTTACCTCTCTGATTATTGGCAACCTCTAGTTCTATCAAAGATTTAGCAACATCGGCTGCCAGTTGTAAAAGTTCAGTTTTATTGAGCATGG
>JAYUKX010000186.1:0-27547 GCA_043764095.1 Chitinophagales bacterium | reverse complement strand
CGCCTCATCAAATTCGTTTGGCTCAAACAGTTTTTGGCTTCATCCGCCTCCACTCAAGCAAAACCTGCATTTTTCTAAGGCCGGTCTTGCCACACTTGGGGTATGTTCTTCAGATCAAATTTCAAAGTCTATTACTCAAAATAAAAGTGTATGGTTGCAAATTATTCCTCAATAACATAAGTAACTGTAATATCCTCGGCACTATAATTTTCAAAGAGCAATGCACCGTTGGTTGGTACATAAATATTCAAATCTGAATGTGGAAAAAACGAAGGCGAAAACCATTTTTTACTCCTTTTTTTCAAAATATAAATTTCGCAAGCGTTCAATGTACTAAGGTTGCTAAGGGTAACTGCAAAACTTTCGTGCTTGGTGTTTTCCCATATTTTGGTCGTCCCTTTTGCGGGTACAATAACTGTTCCTGTTTTATTGAGCGTGGTCGTTTTTACTAATGGCCATAGTTTAAAGGTTCGGCCTTCATCGGCTTTGCGCACAGTTACAATTAGAGTAGCGGGTACATCGAAATTACCGCCCATTACAATCGGTACGTCTTTGTTGCCAATATAACTTACAAGGGAGCCTTCCGGTAGGGTGATCGTTTTGGAGGTAAATGGCATCCAACCGCCAAAATATGCTGTTTCGATAGGTTGGTTGGGCTTCTGAATTTTTAATCCTATGTTTTTTATAAAAATGGAATTGTTACACATCTTTACCTCGACTCCGCTCGGTAACCGCTCGACTCCGCTCGGTGAGTAAGCATAAGCATTAAAGGGCATTAAAAAGTTAATGGTAAATGCTACTACTAGGTTGAAAAAAATGTACTTTGTCATGTTGTTAGAAATTGATGCGTGTGATTTGATGGGGCAAAAGTGTAGGTCTTTTGATTTTTGCACGCCTCAATTTATGTTTTGACACCTGTTGTAGTAAAAAAGGGTCTATTAAAGGATACCTCCAAAGCAAAACTACTGAACAATCCGTGCGTTTTGGATTAAATTAGCCTTAACCCAAACCACACCATCATCAAAAAATAGTTTCTTCGGGTATCCTTCCTTTTGCGCTGTTTGCAATATAAAGTGCATTCGGAACCGCCCTTTGAGTACTTGTTGAGCAGTATCGTAAGATATTACCTTAAAATAGGACTGTTCGTCGGGATCAATTTTATAAGAACTATATGGCGGCGTACATCCGTCGCTGATATATTCGAAAGAAATATCTACTTCATTTTTTAAAGGTTGATAAATGCCTGGCTGTAGCGAAATATTGCTGATATGGAGATCACTCACGGCCTTCCCTTCCGTATTGAGACCATAAATTTTCAATGATCCAGTATTAGAATCAATCGCGTGTTTTAGTCTAAAAAGCGCAGGGAAAATGCCATTTTCTGATATACTTGGACTACTCTTTGCATACCCACAAAAACGATGATTTCCGTTGGGATTTAGTAGGTTCTTTCCGGGAAATTGAAACCTCCTACAATCAAGAGTGCCACCGAAGGCTAGGCTATCAGGTGTTGGTAGCGCAATGATAGCTGGTTCCAAATAAGGAATAAGCGTATCTCCGCTTAGGCTTTCGGTGCTAGTTGTAGCCGCAGGGTTACTATTGCAGGCACCAAAAACCAAAGCAAAGGAGGTGATGATGGGTAAAAAATAACTCATTGTTTAACAAATTGTCGCGAAATTGTTTGCTCCGAAGTTCGCGCTTCCATAACGTACATATCAATGCGTAAATTATTGCCATCGGGGACATGGCTACTCGTATCGATCCTTTCTTTAGAAGGTATGGATAGTTTACAAAATTCGACGCATATTGTGGTGCTATTTTTGAAAAGCATATAAAACGCTCCTTAGTAGTGCGACCATTTGCAAAATTTTTGCCCGTTTTTTTATATTTCCAACACGAAATAGGCAACATTTTTACGTATGTTTGTACCTCTAATTCTGAACCCTTTTTTGCATTACAGAAAACACGAAACACACTGATTAAAATGATAAAAAAATACCTCCTCACGCTGCTTTGCATAGCGTTTATTGTAGCCACTCAAGCCCAAATAACCCCATTGCCCATCGGTGCTGAAAAACCAGCATTTTCCATCGACGAACTACAAAAACGGCATTTTTTATACTTTTGGGAATTGGCACATCCCAAAAACTTTCAAATACCCGATCGGTTTCCTACTAATGATTTTTCGAGTATTGCCGCTACTGGTTTTGGATTATCCACGTATATTGTAGGAGCCGAGCGAGGGTGGGTGACGCGTGCACAAGCAGCCGAACGTGTTATGAACACTTTGCGGGTGTTGAAAAACCTGCCGCAAGGCGACCAATCTTCTGGTAATTCCGGTTATCGGGGGTGGTTTTACCATTTTTTGGAAACAGAAACAGCCAAACGGTTCAAAACAGTAGAACTTTCCAGTATTGATACAGGACTTTTAATGGCGGGTATTCTATCGTGTATGACCTATTTTGATGGCAAAAATGCCACTGAAAAAGAAATTCGCGAGACGGCAGATTTTTTGTTCCGCCGCGTAGAATTTGATTGGTATATGAACGAACACGACCGAATGAGTATGGGGTGGTTTCCCGAACGTGGCTTTTTATGCGCCGATTGGCGCGGCTATAACGAAGCCATGATTTTAGTACTCATGGGCTTGGGTTCGCCTACGCACCCACTGCCTGCCGATGGATGGGCTTCTTGGTGCAAACCCTATTACCGCACCGATTTTCAAGGACAGGATATGGTCAATTTCGGCCCGCTATTCGGTCATCAATACAGCCATTGCTGGGTCGATTTTAAAGGTATTCAAGACCCTTATATGAAAAATATGGGGATTGATTATTTTGAAAATAGCCGACGCGCTACATTAGCACAACGCAGTTATGCCATAGCCAATCCCGCTAAATTTAAAGGATACAGCGAAAATATCTGGGGACTTACCGCCGGTGATGGCCCCGATGCAGATATGCTACATGAAGGGCGGAAAATCTTTTGCGCGGGTTATGGCGCACGAGGTATGTCGGTGGACTACAATGAAGATGATGGCACTATTGCACCTACAGCGGCGATTAGTTCTATGCCTTTTGCGCCAGAGTATTGTTTGCCCACCGCCCAAGCCATGTGGGAGCGTTGGCCAGTGGGGAAATACGGCTTTTTTGATGGTTACAACGAGACATTTACGCAAGTGGCTCGGTCGCCAAAAGCACAACCAGGTTTCCCTTTTTGGGTGGATAAAGACTATCTCGGTATCGACCAAGGGCCTATTGTGCTGATGATGGAGAACTACCGCAGCGGACTTATTTGGAATTTGATGAAACGCAACCCATACATTGTCAAGGGATTACAACGAGCAGGTTTTTCTGGTGGCTGGCTCAATGACGTGGATAATAAAAAACTGTTTCAAGGCATTTCATTTGCAGACGGTAATTTGGCCAAACCCAACCTAGATATTCCACTCGATCAACATAGTTTTACAGATCGAGCAGCATACAAAGACCAATCTGGAAATAGGCTGCCTTACAATTTGATGCAGCCTTGGAAACAAACGTTGGACGGGACACAAAAATACCCATTGGTGGTATTCCTCCACGGTTCTGGTGAACGAGGTGCTACCAACCACGACCACATGAAAAACGGCGTTCATGCTTTTTGTGAAAAAAATATGCGCGAAAAACATCCGTGTTACCTGCTTGTACCACAATGCCCCGAAAATGACGATTGGGGTGGGGTAGGGGACGACTGGAAGCCTATTTTTAAAGAAACTTCCACTGTTTCACAGCGATTACTCATCGAATTGATCGACAAAATGCTCCGTGAAAACCCCAATATCGATCCCAAACGCGTGTATATCACCGGATTGAGTATGGGTGGTTACGGTGCTTTTGATTTGTTGGCGCGCCGTCCCGATCTGTTTGCAGCAGGCATGCCATTGTGTGGTGCCGGAGATACGCGTTATGTAGATCGGTATAAAAATACGCCGCTTTGGGTATTCCACGGCGCATTGGACGATGCTGTTTTTCCAATAGAATCTCGTAAAATGGTAGCCGCATTAAAAGCAGTAGGCAGCAACGTAAAATACACGGAGTATTCTACATTGTACCATTCAATATGGGATGCAACTTACTATAACGAGGCCGTTTTGGAATGGCTATTTGCGCAAAAAAAGGACTAAAAATCGGTATTAGACTGCTTTATATTCAGGTCTTTTATCCAAATATTGCGGTACAATACATCGTGGCCTTCTGCTTGTAATTTGAGGCCACCGGGTACATCGGTAATGCCGCGACCTTCGTCATTTCCACCATCAATGCCTGAATTAGGGCCGCCCCATACTTGGCCTATACGTACATTTTTATGCACTTTTTTGCCGTTGAAATAAATGGTGGTTAGTGGATTTTCGATCATTTGGCCATCCTTAAAACGTGCTGCACGGAACACAATATCGTAGGCATTCCATTTGCCAACACCGTTATAAGCGCTATATGGTGCTGCTTTTTCATTGATGACGGCTCCAATACCATGCGTAGTGGAATCACCATCAAGGACTTGTATTTCATATCGATTTTGAAGGTAAACCCCACTATTACCGCCTGATTTTTCGATGAGAAACTCGATGTGTAGCCTAAAATCGCGGTATGCCTTTTTGGTTACAATATCGGCAGCACCATATATTCCTCCAGCTGATGCGGGGTCATTGGTGTTAACCGCAGAGCCATTGTTTACAGGGTCTTTTACGATTTGCCATTTGATTGGAAGTTGGGCTTTTAAGCGAGGCCCTTGCCAATAAGTCCATTTTTCATCGAGCATAGAACGGGAGCCATCAAACAGGATTTCCGCATTTTTGGGGGCTTGTGTTCCAACGCCTACTGTGGTATCTATATTTTTAGTGGTGCTACAATTGGTCAGTGACCAAACTATGGCACAAAAAAGCGTGGTAAGGTGTGTAAACTTGATATATTGCATCGTTGAAATTTTTTATAGTGTATGAATAACGAACGCAAAGAAAAGAATAAAGCACAGCATCTTTACTTTTGGCGTCAAAATTGAAGCAAAAAATCGGTTATAGTGTTCACGTCCAAGCCCTGAAAGGGCGCAATATCCAGCCTAGGGCAACGCCCTAGGGCTTTTAACGTCAAAATTGAATCAAAAATCGAATACCATTTCACGTCCAAGCCCCAAAGGGGTGCAATATCTAGCATAGGGCAACGCCCTATGACCTATGTATGTTACGTAACGCGCAACACAATTTTCCCAAATTGCCCCCCCAAATTCATCAAAGACAAAGCATCATTTCCATCCGCCAAATCAAACACCGAATCCACCACCGGCACAATTTCGTGCTTTGTCACAAACCGCACCATCTGGCCAAATTCCTTACTACTCCCCATTGTAGAGCCATGAATGCTCATTTGTTTCCAAAAAATAAGTTGCGGACTAAGGCCATTAATCTTACCCAAAGTACCCCCATAAATACCCAAACGACCACCTATATTACTAAGTCCCACCAATTTAGCAAACTGTTCACCCGCCGCCGAATCAATGATCACATCAAAACCACCCGCTTGTGTACGGAGCACTTTATCCCAGTCGGTAGTGTGGTAATTGATCCCAGCAGTCGCGCCCATCCTCACTGCCCTCTCGATTTTTTCATCCGACCCCGAAGTAACCCATACTTCCGCGCCAGCAGCCACCGCAAATTGCAGTACAAACAACGCCACACCACCGCCAATACCACTAATAAGTACTTTTTCCCGCTTTTTTACTTGGCACCTCGTATGCAGCACCCGCCAAGCAGTCAAACCAGCCAACGGTAAAGCGGCGGCTTCTTCCATAGAAAGATGCTCTGGTTTAGGAAGGATATTGGTATTTGGCACCAGTACCTCCTCTGCAAACGTACCATTCACCGGCAAACCCAGAATACTATAATTTGGCCCTTGAAAACGCTCGTTGTTCCCCCAATTCAGCGAAGGATTAATAATCACCTCCTGACCGTCGCAAATACCCGCGCCATCGCTTCCAAGTATCGTTGGAAACTTAATTCCTGCATATTGCCCTTTTGTAATCCACAGGTCGCGGTGGTTCAATGCCGCCGCTTTTAAGGTAACAACCTTATTTGTTTTATCCGAAACTAAATTTTCAACTTCTTGATAATCAAGAGGTTGATTGATGTTATTGAGTACTAAGGCTTTCATGGAAAAAATTAACAAAAAAAAATGAAAAAAAATTAAACAAAAAAGTACCTGAATCGTTTATGATAGTATTACTATTATGACAACAATCAATGGACAAAACAAATAACAAACATTATGGATTTTCTAATAGAAATCCGAAAGAAAACAGCAAGAAGGTTTTAGAAGGATGTCTTAAAATTCGCTCGTTGAAAAATGCGCGAATTTTCTTTTTTATAGCTCCCCTTAATCCCTTTTTATTGTTTAAAAGACAACAGTAGTACGCCTTGTTCAGGACTCACCACTCTATCTACTTTAACAAAAATCCCCTCCTGTACTTCTCGTTCTTCTCCCAGTTTCATATCATTTCGGCGCAATTCAATAATATCGCCCCATGCTTTAAGCCCATCCTGTTTGGGCGAAAAACTACTCAAAAAAACGAGTTGACGGCTTGCTTCCCGAAGCCAAAGCGAATCAGGCATCTTCGTAAAATCACCTTTTACTGTAAACTTATATTCTTGGAAACTTTCATCACAAATATTTTGATAAATTTCCAATAAAGTACCGGTATCAAGTAATAAACTTTCCTGTGATTGCTGCCCTTCTACCTCAAAATTGTATTGTTGGATATGAGGTAAGCCTTTTTCAAAGATAGCATTGGGTCTGTATTTGCATTTCTTTTCCGCGCAAGACGTGCCCAAAAGGCTCAAAAACACCATAAATGGAATAAAATATTTCATTCTTAAAATTCTTTTAGCCGCAAAAATCCGATTAATTTGGGAATTATATACCTTGCGCCTCTAATCAATTTTTTAATACGATGCTCAATAGACGTACATTTCTCAAAAATGCAGCCGTTACTGCCGCTGCTGCCCCTTTTATTTCAACCGAAGAAATCTTAAATCCCGTTCCTCGCCATATTGGCCTCCAACTTTGGAGCATACGCGAGGATATGAAAAAAGACCCCAAAGCCACCATCGAAGCGGTGGCTAAAATGGGCTACCGCGAAGTAGAACCATTCGGTTTCAATGAGGGTAAATTATTTGGCCTTAGCTACGATGAGTTCACTAAATTACTCAAAGACAACGGCCTTACCATGCCAAGTACCCACAGCATGATAACCTCTAAGAACTACGATGCAGGTAAAAATGATATTGATGATGATACCAAAAAAATCATCGATAATGGTGCCAAATACGGCCTAAAATACCTGATTGTCCCTTATATGGCCGATGAAGACCGCAAAAAAATGGACACCATGGTAAAACTATATGGTGCCGCTGGCAAGTATGCCAAAAAAGCAGGGGTGCGCTTGGCTTATCATAACCACGAGTTCGAATATGCCACAAAAGCACCCGATGGCCGTCGTATTATTGAATGGTTGTTACAAGAAACAGATCCAGCAGAATTAGCCATGCAAATGGATATTTACTGGGTGGCATTTGCCAATCATAACCCGCTCGATTGGTTTAGGTTATATCCGGGCCGTTGGGAACTTTGCCACGCAAAAGACGTTGCCAAAACCGAAAAAAGAGAAAGTGTAGAAGTGGGCGATGGTTCCGTCGATTTTAAAGGCATTTTCAAAAAATCGGCCCAAGCAGGTATTAAGCATTACGTGGTGGAATTGGAAAACTACGTAACTACTCCGTTGGAAGGTGTTAAGCGTGCGCGTACTAATTTGTTGAAAATGTTCTAATATACCTGTATTCATTCGGTTTTGTGCAAATTTTAGCGTCCGAGTGATCTAGTAACAAAATTGTGATATTGTCGGGGCGATCGCAAGCCCCGACAATTTTAAAAAATGCACTTAGGTATTTAGGATGGTTGCTATCCATAGTCATTATAGTGTGAAATAAAGCATTATTTTGGCACTTGAAAAAATATTTTGCGGTTTGAATTTAGAAAGATTAGTAACTTTGTTATGCTTTATGTATTGTTATGAAAATTTTCACAATATAATATAAAAGCACTACAAAAATTTTGTATATATTCGAGGTGGGTACAACCTTAAACGACTACTACCACAAAGGCAGAAAGCAGCACTCTAGTCTTGGTTTGCGTGAATTTTTCACGGAATAATTAATTTTTGTCCCTAATTTGTTCATTAGTCAAAAAAAATACTACATTTGCGTGAAATTATCACGACTATGTTAATACGATTCGCCATAAAAAATTTATTTTCCTTTAAGGAAGAAACAGAATTCAATTTGCTTCCGAGTAAAGCGAAAAGGTTATCTCAGCACAAACACACAAAAAGTGGTATTGAGATTTTAAAATTATCAGCAATATACGGAGCAAATGGCTCGGGAAAATCCAACTTGATTCGCTCAATATCATTGTTGAAAATGATGATTCTAAGAGGAATTATTCCTAATGCTCTAACAAGCCAAAAATTCAAGTTATCTGAATCATCACAGACAGAACCCGTTGAATTAGCAATTGAATTTTTTGCAAACAATGCGATTTATTACTATTCAGTTGCTATTAATGACGGACTAGTAGTTGATGAATATTTTAGCTCAAATAACGAGAAGCAAGAAGATGAGATGATTTTTCATAGAAAGTATGAAAATGGGAAAACAACAATTTCTTTTTTTGAAGAATTTGAAGGTGTTAAGGATAATTTGACTTTAAAGAAAATAATAGAAATCGATTTGCTAAAACCCAATCAACCGCTTTTCAGCCTATTAAACACTATAAGCAATAATGCGTTTATTGACATTAAAATAGCTTATAATTGGTTTGAACACGGTCTAACGGTTATCTATCCTGAAACAAAAGCAACAGGCTTAGTGTTAGAAATTGAATCCAAAGAAGGTTTTAAAGAGTTTGCAAATGAACTTATGTGTTCTTTCAATACGGGAATTTCAAACTTAAAAGTAGATGTTAAAAGCGTAGAGGAGTTTTTTGGGAAAGATAATCAGAACGAAGTAGATGAGATAAAGGCAGATCTAAAAAATAACCCTAAAAAGAAAATTGGACTAGTGACAGACGCAAAAACTTCGGAAGAAGTTGTTGTTGTGAATGATGGCGGAAAGATTTTGGCAAAACGACTTTTATTTGAACATAAAGGCGACAAGAATCAAGACGTGGAATTTCGGTTTGACGAAGAATCTGACGGAACAAGAAGGCTGTTAGAATACTTACCAGCATTCAACAGCGTAATACGAAATTCGCCTACATTCATAATTGATGAAATTGAAAGAAGTATTCACCCTTTAATTATCAAAGAAATCGTTAGTAAGTTCAGTAAAGACGAATCAACAAAAGGTCAATTGATTTTTTCAACCCACGAATCAAATCTATTAGATCAAGAAATATTTAGAACAGACGAAATTTGGTTTACTGAAAAAAACCTTTTGGGTTCTACAAAACTTTATTCATTAAGTGATTTCAAAGAACACAATACTATTGACATAAGAAAAGGTTACTTGAATGGTAGATATGGAGCGATTCCTTTTTTAGGAAATTTACAAGATTTAAACTGGCATAAATTTCAAGATGAAAAGGAATAAAATATACGAAAGACGAGAACCCACAAAAGACGGCAAACTTTACTTCATCTTTTGCGAAGGAGATAAAAGAGAAACTACGTATTTCTACTTTTTTAATCGAATTGCCTCACAAATTATCATTCAAATTGTGCCTATTGAGGACGGTAGAAACTCACCAATGGGCTTATACAATAATGCTTGTCAAAGCTTATTAAAAAACGAGAAAAACCCTAATCCTTCTTATACCATAAATGACGAAGACGAAGTTTGGTTTATTATTGATACAGATAAATGGGGAGATCAAATCAACACATTAAGAGAAAGCGTAGCACAACACCAAAATTGGTTTGTCGGACAAAGTAATCCGTCTTTTGAAGTTTGGTTGTATTATCATTTTAGAAATCAAAAGCCACAAAATTCAATAGATAACTGGAAGGAGTATTTAAACACAATTGTGAATGGAGGTTTTGACAACAGAAAACACCCAATTCACATTGAAACAGCAATAACAAACGCAGAAAATAATTATTCAGCGACAGACAATATTCCAGACAATGTTACAACAGAATTATTCATTCTTGGACAAAGAATACTTACCCTTGTCAAACCAGATATTGACTTACTTTTGAACCAGATTAATGAATAAAAGTCTGCACCCAATAAGGTGTTATCCAAAATGGCGTAAAACTGCTTCGATTGAATATTTGTGCAAGGTTAGCATTATAAAGATCATTTTCCGAAAAAAATTACATCCAAATTACCCCCCTACCTCCCCCTTCCCCCCACCTCAAACCGCCTAACAAACCGCTGTCCCGACTTGTCCACCAGCGTAATCGTATGCGGCCCTATCGATGGTTGAAGCGATAATTGGTGAAAAGTTTTGGTTGTACCTACAAATTGATCGTCCAAATGCCAATATATTTCTGAATCAGCCACCCGATGCGCTGCATGGAATATCACACTGCCCAATTTACCATCCAAATCTATCGGAATAAATATCTGTGCACCTTCCCTAGGGTAAATCAATTGCATCGGTGTTTTTTCAGCACCCGCCAATGCGCCGGTACAATCACTCCTAAAAGGCGGTAGCGGCAGGTACTCCGGATGCCTTGATTTATAATAATATTCCTCCTGTGGATCTAATACAAACC
Source organism: Chitinophagales bacterium (assembly GCA_043764095.1). Classification (GTDB taxonomy): domain Bacteria; phylum Bacteroidota; class Bacteroidia; order Chitinophagales; family Saprospiraceae; genus M3007. The sequence goes on along the minus strand of JAYUKX010000186.1, from coordinate 16,741 downwards.
AGCCCACATGTTGCATCAATTGCGGTGATTCGCAGTCACTATTGACCTGAAACTGCCCACTTTGATCCAAATGTACCAATTGATGGTAATCGCATGTTGGTGCATTTAAGCAAGATTTAGGTACCCACAATGTATCACTGGTGCAATAATCATTGGCGCGATAGCCACTTTGTCGGCATACTTTTACCGGAGCCATATCGTCGTAAGGCGGATCAAACCAATCGTCACCGCCCGGTAACTGATTAAAAATTTCGAATAATACAGGTGCCGCCATCTCCACCCCGATCAAACCGGGCCGACCTTCGCCGTCGGCGTTGCCTACCCAAACCCCTACGGCATATCGCGCATTCACACCTACTGCCCACGCGTCGCGAAAACCAAAACTGGTACCTGTTTTCCAGGCAATCCGGCGGCTCGAACGGAACATCTCCCAGTCTCCCGAACTATTAGGGCGTTCTACCTCCAACATCGCTTGAAAAGTGTGCCAAATGGCACCCGCCGAAAGTCCAGTACCTTGAGTGGTTAAGTTTTCACGAAGGGCGTTTTTTTGTACCGTTAATGAATAAGGCCGAAAATCGCGCTCACTTACACGCCCGTTGCGACTGTAAAAAGCACCCAAGCGGCGCGCCATACCCGCATACACATTGGTGATTTCGGCCAAATTGCCTTCAGCGCCACCCAAAATCAGCGAAAGTCCGTAATGCGACGGCGGTTTATTGACCGTAGATAACCCCAATTGTCGGAGTTCGTAATGAAATTTTTCCAAACCATGCGCTCGGAGCAGGTGTACAAAAGGCACATTTAGCGAGCGGATGAGCGCGTTTTGGGCATGAACAGCACCATCATACGTTTCCTTATAGTTTTCGGGTTTGTACCCCCCAAATTGCGTTGGAATATCGTGGAGCAGCGAATGAGGGAGGATATCGCCACTTTGCAGGCTGCAAGCATATAAATAAGGCTTTAAAATACTACCTGTACTTCTGCTGGCCATTAATATGTCAACATCTTCGCCGTGTTCGGCACCAGCCCCCTGCACATTTCCGATATAAGCGAGTACTTCCCCAGTAGGTACATCGATCACAATAGCCGATAGGTTATGCACATCGTTTCCTTTATAAATAGCTTGTCTTTGTGCTAGAATTTCGGAAATACGTACTTGAAATTCTTTTTTTAACGAGGTGTGGTGAATCGCAAAATCCTTCTTTTCGGATACTGCTTTTTGTTGTAAACGATCCAACAAATGCGGCGCGTATTGCGGCAATGCCAGCGGTTTGTCCGGCAAGGGTTCGCTCAAAGATAATTGCAATTCAAAATCATCTAAATATCCTTCAGTGGCTAGGCGTTGGAGTAGTCTATTGCGTTTTTCCAATAAAATTTCACGGCTTTTACCAGGATGTACTAAACCAGGACTATTGGGCAAAATAGCCAGCATAGCCGCCTCCGCCCAGGTGAGTGAAGCCGTTTTTTTGCCAAAATACCGCCACGAGGCAGCATCTAACCCTACAACATTGCCACCAAATGGCGCATGGGCAGCATATAATTCAAGGATCGTTTTTTTAGAATAAGTCAATTCCAACCGCGTTGCCATAAAAACTTCGATGATCTTTTGCACCACAGTACGCGGCGGATTACCCCGTGCTAATCGGATCAATTGCATGGTAAGCGTACTACCGCCACTGATGGTTTTACCCGAATTTATATTTTGGCGCAGTGCACGGAAAAAACTAACAGGATTAAAACCGGGATGGTAATAAAACATTCTGTCTTCAAATACCAGCAAACTTTGGATGTATTTTTCGGGTAAGGAATCATTTACGGGAAACCGCCATTGGCCATCGGTTGCAATTCGTGCGCCCAATAATATACCATCGCGGTCTTCCAATACAGCACTGAACGGCGATTTGAATAATGGCCGCGGCAAACAAAATAACCAAACTAAACATAGCGCCCCCAGCCCCAAACTGATATACGGATGCCGACCGATCCATCTCTTTGTCCATTTTGAAGCCCCAATAAGGCGTTTTTGAAGGTTTTTTAACCTTGAAATTATAATTCTTTTCAATTGCATGTATTAATTGGATTTTTTGAATCAATTTTGCGTTGCTAAAAATGCTCCTTTAAAAGTAGTCCAACTCTTTTTAAGTTTTTTTGAAACTATTTGAGACAATTTAGCATTATATTATGAGCGAAACAGTAAGCCTAGTTCCTTATGTAAACTGCTTGTAAAATTTGTGCAAAAATAGCATCAAACTGGCATGATTTTACGTCTTTATTATTAATGGTACGTTTATATCGAGTATTAGTAAGGTACAACTGATTATTCGTTCATTGTATTACAAAAATCAAAAGAATCCATAACCCCAAATTACACCTAAAAATTTTTGCTATGCGTCAGTTAAAAATTGCTCATAAAATTACGGCGAGAGAGAGTCTTGCACTCGACAAATACCTTGCCGAGATCAGTAAGTTGCCACTTATCAGCTCTGAAGAAGAAGTTGACTTGGCACGTCGTATCCGCGAAGGTGATGAAAAAGCCCTAGAGAAATTGACTCAAGCCAATCTTCGCTTTGTGGTTTCTGTGGCTAAGCAGTACCAAAACCAAGGTCTTTCTTTATCCGATTTGATCAATGAAGGCAATGTTGGTCTTATCAAAGCCGCTCGTCGCTTCGACGAAACCAAGGGTTTTAAGTTTATCTCATATGCTGTTTGGTGGATTCGTCAGTGTGTATTGCAGGCCATTGTAGAAAATAGCCGTATTGTTCGTATTCCAACAAGCAAAGCCAGTTCTTACAATAAAGTAAACGATAAAGTAATTGAACTCATGCAAGAGTATGAGCGCGAACCTACCGACGATGAGTTGGCTGAGGCGCTAGACTTGACCCCACGTGAGGTAGAGAATATGATCCGAAGCAATATTCGTCACGTATCTTTGGATGCCCCTATCGGTAATTCCGACGATAATGACGCCACTATGCTAGATCTAATGGTGCCAGAAAGTTCTAACCAGCCAGATATTCAACTCATGTCGCAGTCGCTCCGCGATGAAGTGGCCGAAGGGCTTTCGCACCTAGGCCCACGCGAGCGCGATGTGATTTCGGCGTACTTTGGTCTGAATGGCCAAACTGTAATGTCGCTCGATGAAATAGGGGAGTACTTTGGTCTTTCTCGCGAGCGTGTACGACAGGTGCGCGACCGTGCGTTGAGTCGGTTGAGGAGTAGAGCAGCAGAGGGATTGAAGGCTTATTTGGGATAATATAGGCGTGTTTGCTTGTAAAATATGGAGGTTGATATTTATGCTGAGAGGTATGGGTATCAACCTTTTTTTTGTGGGGGACGGGGGGGCTATCAATTTTGATGAAATAATACAAAAATAGAGGTTAATACTTTCACAATCGAAAAGTTACGGTATTAAAAATGCAACTATTTAAGATTGAATAATCCATCAATAAGTGATGGTTTGAAGTCATTAGAGTGTGTGACAAAATCGGGGCATAGCATTGAAACTGGGAGAATTACCTCTTTGTTCAGCATTAATTTAGAATGGAAAAAATATCATGCTCCGATTTTGTCATGCACTCAAATAATAAAATCCATGACTTCGGAGAAGTCCAACATTTGTAAAAAAAATATCTCGAATGCCTCAAATGACTTCGGAGAAGTCCAACATTTGTAAGGGCTTTAGTCTGAGCGGCTCGTATCGCACAAAATGTGTAGGTGGACTATTTTACAACAAATGTTGGACTTCTCCGAAGTCGCGGATCAGATCTTATTATTTGAGTATCTGATAAAATAGAGTCAAAGCATTGAAAAAGGCTGCTTAATCTTATTTATACTGAGCGTTGTTAGGTTTTGTGCATAGATTTATGGGGCACAGTAGGATTTCCATGCACAAAATCTACAGAGCCGAAGTATAAGTGTCAACATTAATAAGGAAGTCCAATACTTAGCAGCCAACCCCAAAAAATCAACCACTAAGTATATCGTCATCACCCTTCCAATCCTACTTGCGTAAACTATTAATCCATACCGCAATTTTCTCAATATCTTTTTTCGGAACGTGCGCCATGGGAGCCATAGGTGTGTAATCTGGCCAGTTTTGTGGTTGTGGATTTTGCACCAAACCTACAATTTTCTGTGTAGAGTATTTGCGTTTGGCGATCTCTGAAAATGCAGGACCAACCGCTCTTTCATTCGTTTTGTGACACGAAGTACAAGTATGCTTATTCAGCAATGCCACTACAGCCTTTTCATTCAGTTCAGGAGCATCTGGTTTTGTTGTTGCTTTGGTATCGGCCTTTTTACTTGGTTTTGGATCTGCCGGTTTTGCCTTATTGATCGCTCCACCCGGCGCACCTTCTTTCATTTGATTATCGGGCGTATTCACCGCCATGCCGGCATCTTCCGGTGCATCTACTTCGGCTGCTTTAGACTTAGGTGTAATGCGCGGAATATCAGAAATATTGCCACTTGGAATAGCATTTAAAGTATAATATGCCGTATTATGCAGGAGCAAGTTATTGCCGTCCACAGATCGCACACCATTCGGCTGGATCGCGTTGATATAACCTGCTCTAAGGCTATCTACCACAATACGCACCCGCATACCATCGCTGGAGGCACGTGCGCCCAATACATTATGCTCTTTAAAATCAATAATTGGACTACCATATACTGGATGGTATTTATAGGTATAACCAGTAACATAGTAATTGTCAAGGTTTTCAGCGGTAGCACGTTGTACCGCTTGCGTAAACTCAATTTCAAATCCATCGGGCATAGCACGAACGGCCTTCATTTCAAATGGCACTTGTTCTGTCCATACTAAACGCTCTAAAGCATACGGTTCTTTTCCGGTAGAACCCCATCCACGATTGGTACCACCTACAAATAAATTATTATCAGTCCCTTTTATCATCCGCAAAACACCCGAGCGGAAACCACTTCTAAAATCAAAAGACGCGCCTTGGTATGCTCCGTTTACTTTTTCCAAAAACACCCGCGCAATCTTGGACATACCTTGGTCACCTACAAATACTTGTCCAGCAAATGGCCCAAAAGCACCATTGGAATCATCCGTAATAATTTCGGAAGTAGAAACCCCCAAAACACCATGAGGCAACCATACACTGGGCGACTTTATACCTTTTCCTGGGTTGTTTTTACCCAATTCATAAAGCGTAGTCGTGTATTCATCTTTGATATATTCAGGTTTTTTATTTGGGTCATCGCGTGGATCTATCTTAGCAAATACCATACTTTTACGCATCACTACTGGCGATTCGGGTCTATCGGCCCAAGCCAACGAAGAAGGATGTCCACAGAAATCGCCTTTTTCTACATGGGTAATAAAACCCGATCCCATCCAATCGCCTTGGTTGTCGCCGTAAAAAAAATCGCCATCTACCTCCCCAATGCCACATGGAGAGCGCATGCCTGCCGCATAAGGTTGCATCGTGCCATCTTCGTAGATTTGCATGGCCCAGCCGCGCCAAGGCACAATGGATTTACCCGCCCACCAGTCGGAATTACCAAAACTAACATTACCCGTGACCATAAATGAACCATCCGGCATGAGCTTGGGACCAAAGGAATATTCGTGGTAATGCCCCGAAATAGGCCATGCATACACCGTTTCGTAGCGGTCTGCTATACGGTCGCCATTGCGGTCGATCAATTTGGTGAGTTCACCGCGTTGGGCACAGTATAAAGCACCATCTTTCCATACCAAACCAAGTATTTCGTGTAGCCCTGTAGCAAATTTGCGGTAAGTAGGGGCTACACCATAAGGGTTTTCAATGATCCAAACATCCCCACGACGGGTAGAAGCCGCCAAACTACCATCAGGTAATACTGCCAGTCCGCCTACCTCTAATATAATGCCCTCGGGAATGGGTACTTTAATAATTTTGTAATAATCGCTTTCAGTAGGTACTTGTACCTCTGTTTCTTGTGCAGTGGATAGGTTGAACTGAATAAAAATAAATATTATGGTGAGAAAACGCTGGAGCATAATAGAATGAGCTATAAGTGATGGTATAATATTGTATAAAAGGTGAAATTTGAGTATCGTCAACGATAGATACTCATCTCAATTAGTGCAAAGTATGCTGCACCAACAGGGCGGTAAAGGTATTGCAAGTTCAATATTTTCAATGCCTTTAACAAAAATAAAAAATAGTTGTTATTGAGAAATGTGGTATTTTTGCGCACCAAGATAATGGATGCTCAATTGCATCACCTTGTTTACCACCACGTAATATCTCAAATTATGAATAATATCTCCTTTGAAGCAGCATTTCAGGCAAAAATAGATGCTGAAATCCGAATAGAGCCAAAAGATTGGATGCCGGATTCGTACCGGAAAACATTGATCCGACAAATTAGTCAACACGCCCATTCCGAAATAGTGGGTATGTTGCCCGAAGGAAATTGGATTACCCGCGCCCCATCTTTGAAACGTAAGCAAATTTTGCTCGCAAAAGTACAAGACGAGGCTGGACATGGTCTGTATTTATATTCAGCAGCAGAAACCCTCGGCGCTAGTCGGCAGCAGATGATCGAAGATTTACACTCTGGTAAAGCAAAATACTCATCTATTTTTAATTATCCAACCCTTTCTTGGGCCGATATGGGCTCCATTGGTTGGTTAGTGGATGGTGCTGCCATTCTTAACCAAATACCACTTTGTCGTTGTTCTTATGGCCCTTATGCGCGTGCAATGGTACGCGTGTGCAAAGAAGAGAGTTTCCACCAGCGTCAAGGCTTTGAAATATTGTTGACCTTAGCACAAGGCTCCCAAGAACAGGTAGCAATGGCGCAAGAATCCATTAATCGGTGGTTTTGGCCAGCGGTAATGATGTTTGGCCCTTCCGATGACCATTCCCCTAATAGCCAACAAAGTATGGATTGGAAGATCAAACGCTTTAGTAACGACGAATTACGCCAGCGTTTTGTGGATATGGTAGCCGAACAAGTAAAAGTACTGGGACTAACACTTCCCGATCCAGACCTGAAATGGAACGAAGAACGCGGCCATTATGATTTCGGCGCTATTGACTGGGAAGAGTTTTGGGCAGTTGTAAACGGCCACGGCCCTTGTAACAAACAACGCCTAGATACCCGCCGCCAGGCTTGGGAAGACGGCGCATGGGTACGTGATGCCGCCGCTGCATATTCAGAAAAGCAAGCGGCACGGCAGGAAGCCGCAGAAATTGCTGCATGAAAATACTGATCATTCGGTTGAGTTCTATCGGCGATATTGTGCTGACTTCACCCGTGATCCGTTGTTTGGTGGAGCAAAAAGGAGCAAATGTGCATTATTTGACCAAATCAGCATTTTCTGCAATACCTGCCGCTAACCCGATGGTACAAAAAGTATTTGCATTAGGTAATTCGGTTCAAACAAACGAAAAGGTAGTCATCAGCGAAAGTTTAAGCGCATTACTCCAACTACTCCGAGCAGAGCGTTACGATTATATTATTGATCTGCACCACAATTTGCGTAGTCTTCGGGTCAAATTGGCTTTACGCGTACCCGCTTTCTCCTTTGATAAACTCAATTTTAAGAAATGGGTTTTGGTCAATTTTGGGAAAAATATGTTACCCAATCGGCATATTGTACACCGATATATGGATACCGTTTCGGCATTGGGTGTGCAATACGACGGCAAAGGTTTGGATTTCCACCTTCCAGCCGCTTTAGACGACAGCAAAATAAATGCTTTTACAAATAGCTGGTGCAACCAATCTTTTGTAGCCTTCGTCTTAGGAGCAACACACGCCACGAAGCGGCTGCCGATTTCAAAGGTGATTGAAATTTGTAAAGAAATATCAATCCCAATTGTCTTGATCGGTGGCCCTGATGAAAAAATAACAGGCGACAATATAGTTCATGCGCTCCGGACGCAGATCTATAATGCTTGCGGTCAATTTTCACTCTTTGAGTCTGCATTATTGGTGCAACGTGCGCAAGTTGTCATTACCCATGATACTGGTATGATGCACATCGCAGCAGCATTCCGAAAACAGATCGTATCTATTTGGGGGAGCACGGTGCCTGCTTTTGGCATGTACCCGTTTTACCCCGATGGCATGGCTCTCAACACAACGGTAGAAGTGGTAGGACTATCTTGCAGGCCATGTTCCAAAATTGGTTTCGCGGCTTGTCCCAAAGGTCATTTCGCATGTATGAATCTCGTAGAAACGAGCCAAGTTTTGTCCAAAATTGACCAATGAATCGTTAAAATTATTGTTTTTTATAAAAACCTTTAAAATCATTTGAAAAGTACGCAAATAATTGCTGTACTTTACCGCTGAATTAACTTATCGACCCGTTCGCGCGGGTTAATTTCACCACAGGCATTCATCAAATCACATCGTATGCACCTGAAAAAATTACAATTTTCTCTCCTTTTTTTGCTGCTGGTCGCTAGCTGTATCACAGCACAGGATATCCACTTTACGCAGTACAACATGTCTCAAATGACCCTTAATCCAGCCAACACGGGTGGTTTTGAAGGAACTGTGCGCATTGGTGGCATTTATCGTTCTCAATGGACGAGTGTATTGAAATCGAATCAATACGAAACCCCTTCTCTTTGGGTGGACGCTCCTATCATTCGCGGTTTTCGCCGCAACGACTGGGTAGGCGTTGGGCTTATGCTATTCCAAGATAAAGTAGGCGTAGGTAGTTTGGTGCATAGCGCCAGCAAACTTGGCGCGGCTTATCACTTGGGCTTGGGCAAAAGTGGTAAAACTGTCTTGACACTTGGTGCACATTATGGACAGGAAACCTATCGCGTGGGAGATCCCAATGAATTTCGTTTTGGCGATGGCTTAAAACAAGGGAATTATCTTTTGGATAAGGACTATATAGCATTAAATGGAACAAGCGGCGGCCCTGGCGGCGGGAATAACGATCCAAAGTCTAATTATTCAGATTTTGATGCGGGTATCGCTCTTACTTCAAAATTGAACAAAACCACTGATTTTAAAATTGGTTTTGCCATGTACCATCTTGGTCAACCGAGTTTTGGATTACCAACTGGTGGTGGCGGTTCTAATCCGGGGCCTAATCCTACTCCTAGTACAGGTTCATTCAAGCAACCACGCCGTTATGTGGCTACAGGTGTTTTTAATTTAAAAACCAGCGATCGCATGACGATCAGTCCATCTTTCATTTTCCAAACCATGAACAAGCAAGACGAGATTATGGTGCAAGGATTGGCAGGTTACTTATTTGATCCTGAAAAAGATATTACCCTTCAAGCAGGTCTTGGTTATCGCCTCGGCGATGCGATCAACCTCATTGTAGGTGCTAAGAAAAAAGGACTTACCGTTGGTTTGGCTTATGATGTAAATACCTCTGGCCTCAACAATGATACCCGTAATAGGGGTGGTTTTGAGATCGCTGCCAACTATGTTGTCAAAATTTACAAAAAATCAGTGGTGAAACCAAAACTTTTATGTCCACGCTTCTAAATTCAATCCTACACCTGATTTTCAATAGATTATGACAAATAAACCTTTCTTTATATTAGTGCTCCTTGCTGTTATCAGCCCTGTTTTTTTGTTGGCGCAACCCATCAATAAATCAACCCCTGATAAAATGCTTAAATCTGCTCAGGAAGCAGAAAGTACCAGTAACCCGTATGCAGCCCTCGAACTCTACGAGGATGTCTATGATGCGACAAAAGACAAGTCGCTCAACTCAAAAATAGCAAAACTTAATTACGATGTGCGCGATTATGCTGCTGCGGAACGTGGGTTTGCCAAATTGGTACTCCGCGATCGCAAGGGCGAATACACCGAACTCCAATATTGGTATGCCATGAGCCTCAAGGCCAATGGCAAACACCAAGAAGCCATTGATGCCTTTAATGGCTATATTGCCGTAGGTGCGGATGAAAAACTAAAAGCAGCAGCCAAACGCGAAATTGCAGGTAGCGAAATGGCGCGTAAAGCCAAAGTGCCTGATAATTTGATTATTGCCAATGGCGGTAAAAAACTCAATGGCCCGCAAACCGAGGGTTCGCCTTATTATAGTGGTGGCGAATTGTATTTTGCGGCAATTACCGATAAAAAAATAGTTGTATTGGATGGTAAAGAAGGCGATTGGTACTCTAAAATTCAAACGTCTAGTAAATCAGGCGCAGAATTTGGCGCACCTGTCGCATTAGGTACCAATATCAACCGCGAAGGTTACCACCAAGGTAATGTAAGCCTTACAAAAGATGGCAAAACCATGTACTTTACCCGTGTGGAATTGGAAAACATGGCCATCAAAACCAGCAAAATTTATGTAGCCGACAAAGGTGCAGATGGCTGGGGTGCTGCTACAGAAGTAAATGGTGTAAATGGCGAATTTATCGCACAACACCCTTGCGAAGGTGATTTGTTTGGCGAAAAAGTATTGTTTTTTGTCGCTAATATTCCCGGTGGTAAAGGCGGTACCGATTTGTATTACGCCACCAAAAAAGGTGATGGTATGTTTGGACTTCCTGTTAATTTGGAGGCACTCAATACCCCTGAAAATGAAGTGACACCTTTCTATCGCGATGGTAAACTCTATTTCAGTAGCAATGGCCTTCCTTCATTTGGAGGCTTGGATGTTTATGAATCCCAATGGAATGGCTCAAAATGGAGCGATCCAAAGAACTTGGGTGCTGGTATCAATACCACTTTGGATGACCAATATTATTCACAATTACCCGATGGTATGAGCGGTTTCTTTGTGAGCAATCGCCCTGGGCCGAATAACCTCAAAAGCAAAACTTGCTGCGATGATATTTACTCTTGGGAAATAGAAAGGGTAAAAGTGGAACTATTGGCCAATACGTTCCGTCGTAAACGCAAAGATGAGAAAGCGAATCCTGCCTTTATGGAATGTACCGTAACTGTACAAGACGTAAGCGAAAAAAATCCTGCTAAAGTGGATGAAAAAACAAATCCAGCGGGTAATAATTTTGAGTTTACACTGCTTCCAGAGAAATCATATATCGTGATCGCAACCCACGAAGGTTATGTGTCCGATACCGTTAAGTTCTCCACAGTAGGTATTAAAAAGACTGTAAAAATACAAAAGGATCTTACTTTACGGGTGGCTAAAAAGCCCGAACTTTTCGATACTATTCGTACAAATGAGCCTATTCGCTTGAATAAAATCTTTTATGATTTTGATGATGATAAAATTCTACCTCAATCCGAGCCTGATCTACAATTCTTAACAGATTTGATGCTCAAATACCCCGAAATGAAGGTGGAATTGTCTTCACATACCGATGCGCAGGGCAAAGACGATTATAACGAAAAACTCTCTCAACGTCGCGCCAACAGTGCAGCAAAATGGGTTATCGCAAAAGGTATTGCCGCCGACCGTATTGTACCAGTGGGTTATGGTGAAAAACAAATCCAAAACCGATGTGTAAACGGTGTAGAATGTACCGATGATGAGCATCGTTTCAACCGCCGTACAGAGTTCAAAATACTTTCGGGCCCAACAGAAATTTTGATCGAAAAAATAGAAAAGCGCGAACCTAAAAAACCAGCAGGACAAAACCCAGGTGGTAAGCAATCGGTTCGACCAGTTTTTTTTTCTCCGAACTAATTAAAAGAGATACTGTTACACCCGACTCAGTAACTGCTTGGGTCAATATGATTGATAGTGTAACGGTATTTGAATACGAGATTATTGACTTTGGGTCAGTCCGCGAAGGCGAACCGGTGTATGGCCGGTTCGCCTTCACCAATTTTGCGAACCAAGCACTTGAAATTGAACTGGTGAGTGCTTGCGAATGTATTGAAGCAGATTGGTCGCAAGGGCCAATTGAATCCACGCAGGCTGCTGAAATTCTTTTCAAATTGAATACCAAAAACGAAGGCCCTGAAATTAATAAAACATTGGATATTATTTTCAAGAACACGGATGAAAATGGCTATCCATATATTAAGCAAGTGTATGTGAAAGGAAAAGTAGTCCGTTGATATAACTTTGCAATAAAGTCGCGTACTTTTGTTAGGGCAATTCATACCTTTATTTGAATCTCATTCCTTAATTAAGTTTGTAAATAATTTTTATGTATAAATACCTCGTTTTTTTATTTTTATTCTTGGCTTGTAGCCCACCTAAGTCCAAGTTTTCGGCCAACCCCGCAGCACCTGGTTTCGACCATGAAGGATCGGACGCACGCGCAGTTGCTATTGCGGATGAAGTGATGCAAGCACAAGGCGGTCGCAGTGCTTATGACGCCATTCGATACCTGTCTTGGAATTTTTTTGGGAGCCGCACCTTGCTTTGGGATAAATTTACGGGGAATGTCCGTATCGACTGGTTAAAAAAATCTCAAATAGTGGTGGTCAATATCAATAATAATACGGGAAAAGTCATGCTCAACGGTGTAGAACAGACCCAGCCTGATTCCTTGGCCAAGTACCTGAAAATCGGTAAAGAAGTATGGATCAATGATTCTTATTGGCTCGTAATGCCCTTCAAACTCAAAGATTCCGGCGTAACCCTCAAATATGTTGGCGAAGGTAAAACAGAAAGCGGTGCTGCCGCCGACATACTACAATTGACATTTAAAGGTGTAGGTGTAACCCCCGAAAATAAATACCATATTTGGGTGGACAAAACGAGCAAACTCATCAGTCAATGGGCATTTTTTGAAAAATATGGCGACGAAAAACCACGGTTTACAACGCCTTGGGAGGACTATAAAACCGCCGCTCCCATACCAGTTAAGTTTTCGGGCAGTCGTGGTAAAGACCGCTCAATGGAACCCGTAGCCACTCCTCAAACAGTACCCTCGGGTAGTTTTGAGTTAAAAAAATAAGTAAAAACTTAAATATGCAAATATTAGACGGAAAACTCCTTTCGGAGCAAATCAAGGCAGAATTGGCCGCAGAAGTAGATCAACTAAAATTAGAAGGGAAAAAAGTGCCGCATTTGGTGGCCGTCTTGGTAGGCGATAATCCAGCCAGCGAAGTATATGTGAGCAACAAGATCAGGAGTTGTGAGCAAACGGGTTTTAGGAGTACCCTTATCCGCCGAAATGCAGATATATCACAAGTGGCGCTCCTACAAATTGTACACGACCTCAACGATGATCCAGAAATTGATGGGTTTATTGTACAGTTGCCTTTGCCCAAGCATATCAACGAAGAAAAAATCACCCTAGCCATTGATCCTAAAAAAGACGTAGATGGTTTTCATCCCGTTAATTTTGGGCGTATGGCGCAAGGTTTACCCGCTTTTTTGCCCGCTACACCTTATGGTATTTTGGAAATACTGCGTAGAAACAATATTGAAACATCAGGCAAACATTGTGTGGTGGTGGGGCGTTCCAATATAGTAGGCACACCCATCAGTATCCTCCTTTCGCGCAAAGGCTTCGATTGCACAGTGACGCTCACGCACTCGCGCACGAAAGACTTGGCGGGAGAAGTGCGCCGTGCCGATATTATTGTCGCAGCCATTGGTATCCCCAATTTTATAAAAGGCGATTGGGTAAAAGAAGGCGCTGTGGTGATTGATGTAGGTATTAATCGCATATTGGACACCACTAAAAAATCAGGTTTTAAATTGGTCGGCGATGTTGACTTTGATGCCGTAGCCCCAAAGTGCAGTTATATTACCCCAGTTCCGGGTGGTGTAGGTGCTATGACGGTTACTGCTTTATTGATGAACACCATGAAAGCCAACCAAAAAGAGATTTATTCTTAATTGCTTATAGATCATTTCACGCGGTTCTGCGATAATTGCAGTACTTTCGTCCATGATTTTTGTATGGGGCAAGTAGTACCTGCTCTTTTGCAGCCGTTTTAATAATACATCATTTCAACAAAACATTATGGCAAGACTTACGGCTTTTTCTAGGCTACTCATCGCACTGCTCATTGTAGGCGGTATTTATTTTGCAGCACGCACTTTTATGCCCGGAATGATGGGCAAAATAGGCGGTGGCGGCACATCAACTGAAACGAGTTCAGGAGGTTCCACAGATGGTGGTACTGCTGCATCCAGCGATAATACGGGCGGCTCTGCTACCAGTGGAGGGGCTACTGCTGGTGCTACGACGACTTTCGCTAAGCAAGCATTTAATTTTACACCTACTGCACCGATCAATGGTAAGAAAAAAGGGGTGGTCGAATTGGGCGCAACAGGATTCAATTCCTTTATCATTCGGGTGGATGATAAGAAAAACTGGGCGATGGAGAAGGCCGATTTTGGTGCTAGCCTTGTTTATGAAAAAATGGCTACCGACCAAGATATCAAAGATGGCCTTAAACAGTACATCAGCGATATGGTGGGTTACGGTGTTAGTCCAAGGGATATTCATTTTGTGATCAGTTCTGGTGCACAAAAAGTGGATATTACGTCTAAGATTATCAATACACTTTCTTCAATGAAGTACCAAGTAAATACCGTTACAGCGGAGCAAGAAGGTCAATTAGCACTTCGTTCGGTATTGCCTTCGGAGTATTCTGGTCGTGCATTTGTGGTGGATATTGGTTCTGGTAATACCAAAATTTCATGGCGCAACCAAGGTCAGGTGACTGCATTGGAGGCCGCGGGTGCTAAGTATTTCCAAAATGGCACTAGTGCGAGTGTGGTAGCAGAAGACGTAAAAGCTAAGGCGAGTCGTGTACCATCAAATTTGACCAGTACCTGCTTTATTATTGGAGGTGTTCCTTTTGAATTTGCGAAGAAAATACGGAATGGCAAAGAACGCTACACCGTATTGCCTGCTCCGTCCGAAATAACACCAGCCGGTGATAAGCAAATTGCTGGTTTGAATATCTATAATTCAATTGCTTCGGCTACGGGATGTAAGCAATTTGTATTCGACTGGGATGCCAATTTTACGATTGGATTCTTGTTGGGGCTGTAGGTTATACTTTTTTAGTAAAAAAAAATGGCAGTACGTATGAAGCGTATTGCCATTTTTTTTGGTGCGTAGGTAGGATGTAATTGGTTCAACAAGGGATTAATGCCCTATTCTATTCTGCCTCGTAGTGTACTTTGAAAAATTCTACGCACCAAAACATAAGTGAGTTGAATGAGTAGTGTGTTTAGCCCCCAAAACAGTAATACAAATTATTTTTGCCCTATTGTTACTATTATAGTAGAATTCTGTCTATATTTGGCCTGATTTTGGTACGTATAAGAATATGAACACCGTTAAAATATTTATTGTAGAGGATGATCTTTGGTATGGCCAACTCTTAAAATACCACCTTTCCTTGAATCCGGATTATGATGTCCGGTTATTTGATCAGGCAAAAGATTGCCTGGCTCACCTGCATTTGCAACCAGATGTCATTTCTATTGATTTTAACCTACCCGATATGGGTGGGGAGGAATTACTACAGCGTATCAAAAAGGAGTACAGTAATGTACCTGTAATTGTCATTAGTGGACAGGCTGATATTTCGGTAGCACTCAATCTTTTAAAAAAAGGAGCATACGACTATATCATAAAGGACGATAATACCAAAGACCTGCTTTGGAACAGTATTTTGCGTATTCGCGAAAATTTATCGCTACAACAAGAAGTAGTGACCTTGAAAGAGCAGTTGGAAACTAAGTTTGATTTTGAAAAGACAATTATTGGTCAAAGCCCAGCCATTAAAAAAGCCTTCACCCTCATTGAAAAAGCCATTAAAACCAATATAAATGTCTCTATTACAGGCGAAACGGGTACCGGTAAAGAAGTAGTAGCAAAAGCAATTCATTTTAATAGCGAAAGACGAAAAAAGGCATTTGTTCCCGTAAATATGGCCGCAATTCCTAAAGAATTGATAGAAAGCGAACTTTTTGGCTACGAAAAAGGCGCATTTACGGGCGCATTGACTCGAAAAATAGGAAAATTTGAAGAGGCGAATGGTGGTACCATCTTTTTGGATGAAATAGCCGAACTAGATTTAAATTTACAAAGTAAAATATTACGCGTACTACAAGAACGAGAAGTGGTACGTGTGGGCGGTAACGAGTCGATTAAATTTGATGCACGTTTGCTCATCGCAACCCATAAAAACCTAGCAGAAGAAGTTAAAAAAGGCACTTTCCGCGAAGATTTGTATTATAGGCTGATTGGTTTGCCCATCGAACTGCCGCCGGTACGCGAACGCGGCAACGATGTATTGGTATTGGCTAAACATTTTGTCGATCTGTTTATACAGGAAAATAAAATGAAAAAACTGACGCTTTCGGCTTCCGCAAAAGAACAACTCATGCGCTACAATTATCCAGGTAATGTACGCGAACTCAAAGCCATCATTGATCTAGCATGTGTGATGTGCGATGGACCCGAAATTAGCGCGGATGATATTTCTTTCCCTTCAGTGAAAGGAAATGGAGAGTATTTGTCTATGGAAAAAACGCTTAAAGAATATACAGTAGATATAATGGCGTTTTTTCTAAAAAAATATAACAATAATGTGGTAGAAGTGGCACAGAAATTGGACGTAGGTAAATCTACGATCTATAATTTGATCAACTCGGGTGACCTAAAAAAAATGTAAATACTTAGTCCACTCCCATTTCGGCCAAAAAAGGTCAATTTTTAGCCATACTGCTTCGACAGGCTCAGCATAAATTCGACAGGCTCAGCATAAATTCGGCAGGCTCAGCATGAATTCGCCATTTTTTCGTCCGATGCGCTGCATCGAACTCAAAAAAGTGGCTCGTCTGACCAAAAATTGCCTACTTTTTTGACTCGAAACCGTTGGGCTAAGTTTTTAC
>JAYUKX010000185.1:0-27619 GCA_043764095.1 Chitinophagales bacterium | reverse complement strand
TGGCGCCGCCGGAGCGAGGGAGCAAAAGCACCGCATTTTTCGTCAGCCGAAGCGTTTTTTGCTTACTTTTTTTCGCTAAAAAAAGTAAGAAGTAGATACTATTGCACAAATTTTCAGGTTTTTGAAATTTGCAGGTGTACATGATTATTTCTCAAAAGAAATAGTGTACGGCTGTAATGTTGATGACGCATAGCTGCAAAGAAAAGAAAAATAATGCTGTCTTTCATCTTTACCTCCGTTTTGGCATATCCACCACTTTTTCCCACTAACTATTTAAGATGCTATTTCGTTCCCTTTCCTGTTTGTTTTTAGCACAATTAGCACCCATTTATTTCCGCTTTTCTCTTTTTTTTGCACTTGGTGCGCAGTGGTAAAAAGTGGTAGGTTTCTTCCCAATTTCATTTTTTAGAGGCTTTATGATGTTTTTGAAAAAACATTAACATTTGAATATTTTATTGATAATCAATTGTTTATGTTGTTTTTATGAAATTTTATAAAAAAAATTTGTGGATAATTGTGGTAAAATGTGGGAACTAGTGTAAATTTGTGGTTCATTTAGTCCCTCTCATTACACGCCATGAACCTCATAGGCGAATATCCAGTTTCGATGGATGAAAAAGGCCGGCTTAGAATGCCTGCTTCCCTGCTCCGTCAATTACCGACTCCCGTATCCGAGGAGGCGGGCTACGATTTTGTAGTCAATAGGGGCTTTGAAAAGTGCCTAACGATGTATCCCAAAGCCGTCTGGGATACGCTTTCCCTTAAAATTAATCGACTCAACAGGTTTAATAACCGCAACAGGATGTTTATGCGCGCCTTCTATCAAGGTGCTACCAATAGCACCACCGATAACGCTGGTCGTATTCTTTTGCAAAAACCTTTGCTCGATTATGCTGGTATCACCGGCGATGCATTACTGCTCGCTATGGACGACCGGATCGAAATATGGGCACCTGACGCGTATAATGCACTTTCTATTGACCCCAACGATTTCTCCGATCTTGCTAATCAAGTACTCGGCGGCGGAGAAGACGGTGTGGGCGATTTAGATTTTAACGATATGAACTTTTAATCCATGACCACTCCCAATCCAACATACCATGCACCGGTACTGCTCCGCGAATGCCTCGATCACATGAGGCTTACCGAGGGCGGTATTTTGGTCGATGTAACCTTTGGTGGAGGTGGACACTCGGCTCATATATTATCGGAAATGGCCGCTGGTAGCACATTATACGCCTTTGACCAAGACGATGATGCCGAAAAAAATGCAAAAGCAGCACCATTTGTAGGAAACGAAGGATTCCGGTTTGTAAAAGCCAATTTTAGTTTCCTCAAACGTATGCTCCGCTCCGAAGGCGTAAAAGTAGGTACTGTACACGCCATTTTGGCCGACCTCGGGGTCAGTAGTTATCAGTTGGATACACCCGAACGTGGGTTTAGTTACCGATTCGATGCCCCGCTGGATATGCGTATGAATACTGCCGATGGCGATTCCGCTGCCGATATTTTGAATAAGTATTCGGCGGAGCAATTGCAAGAGGTGTTCAGCACTTTTGGCGAAGTCCGCAATGCGCGCACGTTGGCTATGGCTTGTGTTGAAGCACGAAACAGCGTAAAATTCAAAACTACGGGCGATCTACTGAGGCTTTGCGAAAGGCATATCTTCGGTGATCGTTTCCGGTATTTGTCGCAAGTGTTTCAAGCATTGCGTATGCAGGTCAACGATGAAACGGGTGTTTTGAACGATTTTTTGGCGCAAAGCCTCGAAATGCTTGCGCCCGGTGGCCGATTGGTTGTCATCACTTACCATTCCATCGAGGATCGTATTGTGAAAAACCATATCAAAACCGGAAATGCAGAAGGTGTAGTACACAAGGATTTTTATGGAAATATCACGCGCCCATGGATCTTGGTCAATAAAAAGCCCATCGAACCATCGAGCGCAGAAATAAAAATAAATGGCCGTGCCCGTAGTGCTAAACTAAGGGTGGCCGAAAAATTAGGTGCAAAATGAAATTGTTCAAGTCATTGAATATCAGCAAGTACTCCACCGATTGGGTATTTGATAATTTCAGGTTTCTGCTGTTTACAGGATTCCTGATGGTGATATACATTGCCAATGCACACTTTGCAGAAAAAAGCGTCCGCGACATTCAACGCACCGAAAACGAAATAAAGCAATTGAAGTGGGAATATGTCACCATCAAAAGCGAAACCATGTACAAATCCATGCAATCGCAAATGGACACCAGTCTCGAAAGAACGGGATTGGATCTGGAACCAGAAGGCCCCAAAGTAATCGTAATTAAATAAAGAATAAAGTGCTTAACATCAAAAACGAAGTATTGGTCAGACTGTACGTGGTAGCGGGTTCCGTTCTACTGGTCGCCATCGTTATTGGTGTTAAACTGTTTACCTTAAGCGTAACCGATGCTGCAAAATGGCGCAAAAAAGCCGATGAGCAGTTTCTCCGCTGGGTGGACGCACCAAGTGACCGGGGAAATATCCTTTCCGATGAAGGCAGTTTGCTGGCCACTTCTTTGCCGTTCTTTGACATACATTTCGATGCCAAAGCAGAAGGCATGACCGACGAGATTTTCTACGCCAATGTGGACAGCCTTGCCATGATGCTTTCTACTTATATCGATCAGCAATATACCGCTGGCGAATATCGAAATTGGTTGGTAGGCTTGCGTATGGGTGATCCGAAAGCGGTAAAAGGGTTACGTTATGTACCGATTGCCAAGCGTTTGCCTTTTACTAAGATGCGTTTGCTCAAAAACTTTCCTTTGCTCCGTCTCGGACGGCACAAGGGCGGGCTAATCATTGAGCAACGCCCCGAACGCGAGCGTCCCTATAAAATATTGGCGCAGCGTACCATTGGATATATCCGCGATGGCGCATCTCCGGTAGGCTTGGAAGGTACTTTTGATAATGTACTGGGCGGGAGCAATGGCCAACGTCTTATGTTGCGTGTACCCGGTGACCTGTATATTCCTTTAAACAACCTCGCGGAGATTGAGTCTATACCAGGAAAAGACGTAGTGACTACACTCGATATCAATATTCAGGATGCAGCAGAACAAGCCCTGATCAGATCGGTGGAAAGCCACGGTGCCGACCACGGTTGTGCTATTGTTATGGAGGTGAAAACGGGAAAAATTAGGGCAATGGCCAATATTGGGCGTACCAAAGACGGTTATTGGGAAACCTTTAATTATGCCGTGGGCGAAAAAGTAGAACCTGGATCTATGTTCAAACTCGCGTCGTTTATGGCCATGCTCGAAGACGGTCATATCAATGATTTAGAAGAAAAAATACCAGTTTACAAGGGTAAAGTAAAGATTTATAAGGAAGAACTGGTGGATGCTGATCCACATGGTCGCGATACGATGACCATTAAAAACGTATTTGCCCACTCTTCCAATGTGGGTACTGCCACCATGGTACAAAAATACTATGGTGCGAATAAGGGCCAACAAGCAGGATTCCTAAGCCGCCTCCACGAAATGGGGCTGGATATGCCCACCGAAATTGAAGTAGGTGGCGAAGAAAAGCCTTATTTCAAAAGCCCTTCTAACGTAAAGGATGAGTGGTCAGGTACTACCTTGCCTTGGATGAGTATCGGTTATGAATTGCTGATGACACCCTTACAATTGCTCCAGTTCTATAATGCGGTTGCTAATGATGGCCGTATGATGAAACCTTATTTGGTACAACGCACGGAGCAATACGGTAAAACTATAAAAGAATACAAACCAACTATTGTAAAGCGGAATATTGCGAGCAATAACACCATCAAGAAAGCAAAAGAACTCCTTCGAGAAGTGGTATTGACGGGAACAGCAAAGAATATTAACCAAAAAAACTTCGCGATTGCGGGTAAAACCGGAACTGCGCAGTTGAATTACCACAAACTCAAATCTCAGGCGGGTATCCGTCACCAAGCAGGTTTTTGTGGCTTTTTCCCTTACGAAAACCCAGTATATTCGTGTATCGTCGTGATTAGCGAACCCAAATCTGGTGGTTACCATGGCGCAGAAGTTGCCGCTCCGGTATTCCGCGATATTGCGCGTGCCTGTTTCTCCCTCAAAAGCGAACTGCATAGGCCTATTAACCTAGAAAACGCCAAACCACTCACAATGGCTGAACTCCCCGCCTTCGATGCCGGCCAGCGTGAAGACCTTGAAACTTCTATGAAATGGTTGGGCATCAAGTGGTTGAGTGACCAGTCGAAGGATTCAGAATGGGGTATTCTTAGTGCAAAATCTGCGGATAGTTTGATTTTGGTGAGCCGTATCGTTTCGGACAAATTGGTGCCTTCGGTGGTAGGAATGGGCCTCAAAGATGCCGTTTATCTCCTCGAAAACAGGGGATGTAAAGTGCGGATTCAGGGCGTGGGTAGGGTAGTGCGCCAAAGCGTTGCCCCAGGAACAAGAACCAATGGTAGAACACCCGTTTTGTTGCAATTGGAATAAAACGAGATTGCATCCTTTATTCATTAAACTTAAAACTTAAAATTATAAAAATGACCATTAGTACCCTCATCAACTCCCAAAAAGGAATCCGCCTAATGCAAGGCGATCCTTCCACAGGAGTGCGTGCAATTACGCAAGACAGCCGCCGCGTGCAAGCGGGCGATTGCTTTGTGGCGGTACGCGGGGTCATAAGCGATGGGCATACCTATATTCATAAGGCATTAGAGTTGGGTGCGGTAGCCATTGTTTGCGATGAAGATTTTGATTGGAAAAATAGTGGTTTGGCATTGGATGGCATTGTCGTTTTACAAGCAAAGGATAGCGCGGTGGCACTGGGCGTAATGGCCTCGGCTTTTCACGGGCATCCTGCTCAAAAAGCAAAAGTAATCGGGGTAACGGGCACCAACGGGAAAACCTCGGTGACAACCCTGCTTTGGCAATGTTTTACCAGTTTTGGCCATACATGTGGTTTGATCGGTACCGTCGAAAATCGTATTGGCGATAGGGTAGTGGAGAGTACACATACCACACCCAATGCCGAAGCCGTATTTGCGCTGCTGGCAGAAATGGTCAACGAAGGTTGTACCTACATTTTTATGGAGATCAGTAGCCACGCTATTCATCAGCGTAGAGTGGCCGGACTCGAGTTTGTGGGAGCGGTATTCACCAACCTTACCCACGATCACTTGGATTATCATGGTACATTCAAAAATTACCGCGATGCAAAGAAGATGTTATTCGATGATTTGCCTGCTTCGGCGTTTGCATTGACCAATAACGACGATAAAAATGGGGCGTTTATGCTGCAAAATACCAAAGCGCAACAACGTACCTATGGGTTGAAGAAAAGTTCGGATTACAAGGCAAAAATCATCGAAAATGCCTTAACTGGACTGCATTTGATGATGGACGGCGAAGAAGTACACGCACGTTTGATTGGCTCTTTTAACGCCTATAACCTTTTGGCGGTATATGGTGTATGCCGCGAATTAGGTATCGAAAAAGATATGGCTTTGACGGCAATAAGCGGTATTCAAGGTGCTGAAGGGCGTTTTGAATATATCCTCCACAAAGGCATTTTAGGCATCGTGGATTACGCGCATACACCCGACGCATTGGAGCAAGTGCTGGAAACAATTGCCAAATTGAAGCAGCCTAAAGCAAAAGTAATTACGGTGACAGGTGCAGGTGGTGACCGAGATAAAACCAAACGCCCGCTCATGGCAGCAGTTTGTGCAAAATTAAGCGACCAACTGATCTTGACCTCCGATAATCCACGCACAGAAAACCCCGCTGATATCCTCAACGATATGGAAACGGGACTCGACCAAGCAGGGCATATCAAAACCTTGACCATTGAAAAAAGAGAAACGGCGATTAAAACAGCCGTAAAACTGGCCCGCTCCGGCGATATTATTCTTGTCGCAGGAAAAGGCCACGAAAAATACCAGGATATAATGGGAGTGAAACACCCTTTTGATGATAAGTCGGTGTTAGGTATGTGCTTGACTGAATTAGTATGACAGAAAGTGCCCTCAATTAAGCGATCTGTCATGTTGAACTCCGAAAACGGTGAATGGTGTAGATAGGAAGGATGAAATATAGGCATCCTACCCACCTTTACCAAAAGATATAATAGTAGAGGGACTATTATTAAATACGTTCGATGTGGGGGCGTTGAAAAACGCCCCCCACAAAAATTAGTGCACAAAATTGATTTTTGGGTATGTTTTGATCGAATAGTCAAACAAAGTTCCGATGGACTTTCTTATTCAATCGAATCGTACTTGAAGGAATAATATAAAAACGATGTTATACCAACTATTCGAATTTTTGAAAAAGCAGTACGACCTCCCAGGGGCGGGGTTGTTTCAATACATCTCGTTTCGTGCGGGTTTGGCCATTGTATTGTCGTTGGTGATCAGTATTTTGATGGGGGGACGGATTATTAATTTTTTGCGCAAATTGCAAATCGGTGAAACGGTTCGCGATCTAGGTTTGGCGGGTGAAAAGCAAAAATCAGGTACACCTACTATGGGGGGAATTATCATTATCCTCGCTACGATAATTCCTTGCTTGTTATTGGCCCGATTGGATAATATTTATATCATTTTGATGCTTTTTTCAATGGTTTGGCTCTCCGCAATTGGGTTTGCCGACGATTATATCAAGGTATTTAAAAAGGATAAACAAGGCTTAAAAGGTATATTTAAAATAGCGGGCCAAATCGGTATAGGTCTTATTGTGGGCATTACCATGTTGGTCAACGACGAAATAGTGGTGCGCGTGAGTAGCGATGTAGCCCAAACCAATGGCTACGAAATAGTAAGCACACCCAAATTGAGTTTAGATACCCAAGTAGGCGATGTAAATGCAAAAGCATCCATCACCAACGTGCCATTTATGAAAAACAATGAACTGGATTATGCCAAAGTATTGAATTTTTTGGGCGATAAATCGGGTCAATTAGTGTGGTTGGTTTTTGTGATGATGATGGTTTTGGTGATTACTGCGGTATCCAATGGCGCTAACCTTACCGATGGTTTAGATGGTTTAGCAACAGGTGTTTCGGCCATTGTGATCGCTGTATTAGGTATTTTGGCTTATGTAAGTGGTAATATAAAAGGTGCGGAGTATTTGAATATACTTTATATCCCTCAATCGGGCGAATTAGTGGTGTTTACGGCTTGTTTACTTGGAGGATGTATCGGATTTTTATGGCATAATGTATATCCTGCGCGGGTTTTTATGGGCGATACGGGTAGTTTAATGCTCGGCGGAATTATTGCAGCATTGGCTATTGTGATACGAAAAGAATTGCTTATTCCGGTTTTGTGCGGTATTTTCTTGATAGAAAGTTTATCCGTTATTATTCAGGTTTGGTATTTTAAATATACGAAGAAAAAATATGGTGAAGGGCGGCGTGTTTTCTTGATGTCGCCACTGCACCACCATTATCAAAAGAAAGGTATGCACGAAGTAACGATTGTAGTACGGTTCTGGATTATCCAGATTCTATTGGCGGTTGTCACTTTGATCACTTTGAAAATTAGGTAGTTAGTAAAATATTTATATCATGCATAAAATAGTCATATTAGGTTCAGGTGAATCCGGCACAGGTGCCGCTATCCTCGCTAAGCGGGTAGGGTATGATGTATTTGTGTCCGATAAAAGCCCGATAAAAGCCCAATACAAAACTGTATTGGAGGCGCAGGGTATTCCGTATGAAGAAGGTGACCATTCTATGGATCGGATTTTGGCGGCAGACGAAATCGTGAAAAGCCCCGGTATTCCTGAAAAGACAGATATTATGCTGGCGATCAGAACCAAGGGTATTCCCGTAATTGGGGAAATAGAATTGGGCTATCGTTTTACTAAAAATGCCAAAATTGTGGCCATCACAGGCTCTAATGGTAAAACAACCACTACCCAATTGATTTATCACCTGTTCAAAAGCGCAGGATACAATGCTTATATGGGCGGTAATGTAGGCGATTCGTATGCTGAATTGGTGGCAGGAGCATTGGATTTGCCCGAAACCAAGGAAAATAAACGCATCTATGTGCTGGAAGTAAGTAGTTTTCAGTTGGACGATATCAAGACTTTTAAACCTGATATATCGGTTCTGCTCAATATTACCCCCGATCACCTCGATCGTTACGAATACGAAATGAGCAATTATGTCCGGTCAAAATTCAGGATTACCATGAATCAAACCGAAATAGACCTGTTCATTACCAATGCCGATGATCCCGAAATTCAAGGGTATATCAGGCAGCACGAAGGAGAAATTAGGCCAATGATGGAGGATATTAAAAAGGAGGACATCAAAAACGGTATTGTTCATCTCGACGACGATGTTTATGATATTCGCCCAACAGCCTTGAAAGGCCCGCATAATATATTCAATGCTGCTTGTGCGATCAATACTGCGTATGCATTGGGTATGGATCAACATGAGATTCAGGATGGATTATTAACGTTTGTGACACCGCCCCATCGTTTGGAAGTGGTAGCCACAAAAGACGGTATCACTTGGATCAACGATTCCAAAGCAACCAATGTAGATTCGGTGTATTACGCACTTCAGGCTGTGGAAACACCAATTATATGGATAGCAGGCGGAACGGATAAGGGTAATGATTATAGTCCATTATTCGACCTCGTACGCGAGCGCGTAAAAGCATTGGTCTGTTTGGGCGTGGACAACGAAAAACTAAAAACGGTTTTTGGTACTTACGGTTTCCCAATTGTGGAGGCTAAAAGCGCAAAAGAAGCAGTAGAACAAGCCCAAAAATTGGCAAATAAAGGCGAAACAGTATTGTTAAGCCCTGCTTGTGCGAGTTTTGATTTGTTCAAAAACTACGAAGACCGAGGCGATCAGTTTAAAGCAGCAGTTGTAGCAATTAAATCAAAAAACGAGGAATAAAATACTCAAAACAATGTCAATAGCCAATAAAATAACAGCAGAACTCAAAGGCGACCGCGCCATTTGGATGGTGATAGCACTCTTGTGCTTCTCCAGTATTCTTGCTGTGTACTCGGCAACGGGTACATTGGCATGGAAATCGAAAAATGGCGATACTACATTGTACCTCATTACGCATGTGGTGCGCTTATCTTTTGGTTTGTCGTTGGTGTATGTCTGTCATTTATTGCATTACCAAAGGTACAATAAAATGGCTCCATTCCTGCTGTTGGCAGTGATTGGTCTATTAATATTTACCTTGTTATTTGGTGTTCGATTAAATGAAGCATCGAGGTGGATCAGTATTGGAGGGATTAGTTTTCAGCCCTCAGAATTGGCAAAAATAGTGCTGGTGATGTATGTTGCGCGGGAATTAACCCGCAAACAAGAAATCATAACGAGTTGGAAAGATGCATTTGTGCCTATCATTTTGCCTGTTTTGATGGTTTGTGGTTTAATCGCACCTGCTAATTTGTCCACTTCTATGGTGCTGTTCGTGACTTGTATTGCTCTGATGTTTATTGGCCGCGTTCGACCTAGGTTTATCTTTTTATTGGCTTTATTGGGCGTAGTGCTATTTGCTGGTTTGATCGTATTGGGTGAGTTTTTCCCCAGTTTGGTGCGCGTGGATACTTGGATGTCGCGGGTGAGTGATTATGTGTATAATGCTGATGGCGGTTATCAGGTGCAGCAGGCCAAGATTGCGATTGCCAATGGCGGTTGGGTTGGAGTAGGCCCGGGTAACTCTATATCGCGTAATTTTTTGCCTTATGTGTATGCCGATTTTATCTACCCATTGATCTGTGAAGAATATGGCTTCGTTGGAGGCTTGTTTATATTGAGTTTGTATGTCATTCTGTTTTTTAGAACGGTGGCAATGGTAACGCGAAGCCCGAAGGCATTTGGGGCATTTTTAGCCATTGGCCTCAGTTTGAGTTTGGTGATACAAGCTATGGCCAATATTGCAGTATCGGTACATTTGGTTCCGGCAACGGGACTCACATTGCCCATGATATCGATGGGTGGTACCAGTATTATTTTTACTTCGGTGGCATTAGGGATTATCCTGAGTGTCAGCAAATATATTGAAACGTATGATGGACAGTGAGATCAGGATCATGCTAACGGGCGGCGGCACTGGCGGGCATGTATTCCCAGCCCTTGCGGTAGCAGATGCGATCAAGGCACGCTACCCCAAAGCACAATTTCTTTTCGTTGGCGCGGAAGGGAAAATGGAAATGGAGCGTGTACCACAGGCTGGTTACGATATTGTTGGTTTGCCAGTAGCAGGTTTTCAACGTGGTTTTTCTTGGAGCAGTATTCGTAGAAATATTAGTTTTCCAATCAAATTACTCCGGAGTTCCAGAAAGGCGCGCAGTATTGTACAGGGATTCAAACCTCAAATTGTAATTGGCACCGGTGGTTATGCCAGCGGTCCAGTGATGCGCGCGGCTCAAAAATTGGGTATTCCAACTTTAATTCAAGAGCAAAACTCGTATCCAGGCATTACCAATAAAATTTTGGCCAAAAAAGCAACCAAAATATGCGTCGCTTATGAAGGCTTAGAGCAATGGTTTCCGGCGGATAAAATTTACCATACAGGTAATCCAGTTCGCCAGGATATTGTAAACATAGGAACTAAAAAACAAGAAGGAATTAAGCATTTTGGTCTTGATCCCTCTAAAAAAACGATTTATATCACTGGCGGAAGTCTGGGTGCAAAAACCCTGAATGAAGCAGTAATGGGCGCATTGGAAGTGTTTTCTTCCAAAGATGCACCCAACGTGATTTGGCAATGTGGCCGCTATTACCACGAAATGGTCATGGGCAGCGAAGTGGCTAAATTGCCCAATGTTAAACTATTACCCTTCGTAGATCGTGCCGATTTAGCTTATGCAGCGGCTGATGTAGTAGTGGCTAGGGCTGGTGCTTTAACGATCAGTGAATTGTGCGTTGTAGGGGTGGCAACGATTTTGGTGCCGTCGCCCAATGTATCAGAAGACCACCAAACGAAGAATGCGCTGGCTTTGTCGCAAATTGGGGCAGCACGTATTATTCGCGATGTGGATGCTGCTGAAAAACTTATTCCAGAGGCTTTGCTCATTTTAGACAATGAAGCACTCGCATTTGGACTGAGCGAAGCCATTCGGCCATTAGGAAAACCAAACGCCGCTATAGCAATTGCTGAAACGGTTTTAGATTTAATCCAAGCATAATTAATTCAAAATGAGCGATAAAGTTTATTTCATAGGCATTGGCGGCATCGGTATGTCAGCATTGGCGCGGTACTACCACAAACATGGTGCGGAAGTACATGGCTACGACCGTACCGAAACCGATCTCACCCGCGCACTCGCGCAGGCGGGTATGCATATCCACTATGAAGATGATATAAAATTTATACCAGAAGGTGTTGATCTTGCCATTTGGACGCCGGCTGTACCAAACGATCATAGCGAACTTAATTGGTTCCGAAATAGCGATGTGCCGCTGAAAAAACGCGCCGAAGTACTCGGAATGATCAGTAAAGCAAAGCGTTGCATCGCTATCGGTGGTACGCATGGTAAAACAACGACGAGTACCATGACGGCTTGGTTGTTGCGCGCAACGGGTGTCGATATTACGGCGTTTGTGGGCGGAATATCGGGGAATATGGGGAGCAATTTTATAGAAGGAGATAGCGACTGGGTGGTGGTGGAAGCCGATGAATACGATCGGTCTTTTTTGCAACTGTACCCTGAAGTGGCTATTATTAATTCCGTAGATGCCGATCATTTGGATATTTATGGCACGGAGGCCGATGTGCGCAAATCTTATGAGCAGTTTGCCCGTCAGGTGAACAAAGAGGGCTTGCTGCTCCTCCAAACACCTGATGTAAAAGACGATAATACGGATTGGGAAACGGATGCAGTAATACATACTTTTGGTACGAATCAAGGTACGTATAATGCCCACAATATTGAAGTGGTGGATGGATATACTGTTTTTGACCTGCAAACGCCGAATCATGGTGTTTTGAAGGGACTAAGATTGCCTTATCCAGGTTTGCATAATGTGCGCAATATGACGGCGGCTATCGCTGCTGCTTTGTACGCTGGTGGCGATATCACTAAAATTCCGGCTGCTGTGGAGCAGTTTAAAGGGGTAAAACGCCGCTTTGAATATATTGCACGCACCGATAAGACGATTTATATCGATGATTATGCGCACCATCCGGCGGAATTGGAGGCGACGATTCAAGCGGTGCATTCTTTGTATCCGGGTGTTCCGGTGATGGGCGTTTTTCAGCCGCATTTGTTTTCGCGCACCCGCGATTTTGCAGATGCGTTTGCTGCCGCTTTGGATCAATTGGATGTTTGCGTTTTGTTGCCGATTTATCCTGCTCGCGAATTGCCGATGCCGGGTGTGAACTCGGAACTTATTTTGGGAAAAATGAATTCTAGTCATAAGCAAGTTGTGCAAAAGGCTGATTTACTGGATTTTATAAAAAATAACCCGCCACGCATCTTGCTGACTATGGGCGCTGGTGATATTGATCATTTCATTCAACCTTTGAAAAATTTGTTGTTGGAATGATACGTGGTCATAGGGTTGCACCCTATGCTGGATATGGCGCCCCGTTGGGGCTAGGGTTTGGGGGCTGGGTGGGATTTTGAATGTTTTTTATTTGATTTTAGGTTTAATATGTTGAAAAATGGACTTTTAATATCGCTTTATTTTCTTTTGGTGCTCTCGTATGCGTCCTGGAAGGGTAATGCAAAGGCGATTGAAACAAAAGTTTATCATAATTCTAAAGGCGAATTGGTGTATCCTGTTCCGGTAACTAATCTCGATCAGGTGAAGGAATTGGGTGGTGGGATGTATTATTCGGGGGCCGACGGAATGAAGTATATGGATATCAATGAACAAGTAGTGTCTTTTTTTAATTGGGAAACCTTTTTTCAAGTGGCTACTTTTGGATGCGGTTTGGCGGTATTAT
This sequence comes from Chitinophagales bacterium, assembly GCA_043764095.1. Classification (GTDB taxonomy): domain Bacteria; phylum Bacteroidota; class Bacteroidia; order Chitinophagales; family Saprospiraceae; genus M3007. The sequence goes on along the minus strand of JAYUKX010000185.1, from coordinate 14,691 downwards.
TATTGTTGATTGTACGATTGTCCACCAAATTTGCCAAAGAAAACTAATGAGTATAACCATGAATGCACCGAGATTAAGATACGACCGCATTATTTGGGTGGTTTTTCTGCTCATCATTGGGGTGATTTGGATGCGCGCTGTGAGTGCGCGTAAGGTGGCTGATGTGGCTAAATTACAGGTCGATGTTGATCCAATAGAAGGGACAAATAAACTGATTACGGAGGAAAATGTGCGCAATCTGCTGCATAAATCCTTCGGTAGTTCGATCGAAAAAACGCAAACTTCGGCTTTGGAACTCGATCGAATGGAACAAAAAGTAGAGGAAGATCCTTTTGTGAAAAATGCGGATGTTTTTATTGACCAACGCAACCAACTTAGGGTAAATATTGAACAGCGCAGTCCCGTATTGCGCATCATGGACGTGAATGGAGGTAATTATTATTTGGATATTGAAGGCAAAAAAATCCCCGTTTCGGAACATTATACCGCTAGGGTTTTGGTGGCAACGGGCAAAATGCCTCCTTATTCACCTGATTTTTTGAAAAAAAGAAGCAATACCCTAAAAGATGTTTTTACCATTGCTCAACGGATTATGGAAGACGACTTTTTTAGCCACTTTATCCAACAAATACACGTGTCTTCTAATGGCGATATTATGATGACACCACTCATTGGCGATCAAGTGATTATACTCGGAACAGCACGCAAGTTGGACGATAAATTAAATAGGTTGCGCATCTTTTATAAAGAAGCAATACCGCATGAAGGTTGGCGTAAATACTCCACCATCAATTTAAAATATAGCGGACAAATTGTTTGTAAAAAGTGATGGGAATGAAAATTTATAACTGAAAATAAAAATAAATTTTGAAACATAAAGTTTTATATTATCTTTGCGGCGCGAAAATGTGTAAACAAAAGGTTGCAAAGCAGTATGAAGCAGATTAAGTAATGAATTCTTATTAAATCAAATGCTAGTTCAAAACAGATTACGCATTTAATCTTTGCAAATTATGACTACAAACGAATTAAAACTTCAAACCCCGGACGTGGTCGTCGCACTCGATATTGGTACGACCAAAGTATGTTGTCTGGCAGGCCGAAAATCGGCGCACGGCAAGATCGAAATGATCGGTGTCGGTAAAGTAGAATCCATCGGCGTATTGCGCGGTGTGGTATCTAATATCGAAAAAACAGTTTCTGCTATTCGCGAAGCCGTAGAAATTGCGGAACGCCAGGCGGGTATGAAACTACGCGATGTCCATGTGGGTATTGCTGGTCAGCATATCAAAAGCCTACAACACCGCGGTATCCTAACCCGCGAAAGCGACCACACAGAAATCAACGACCGCGATATTGATCGCTTGGTCAATGATATGTTCAAATTGGTATTGCCTCCGGGTGATAAAATTATTCACGTGTTCCCACAGGAATTTACAGTGGATAACGAGCAGGGCATTACCGATCCAGTAGGTATGTGCGGCGTGCGCTTGGAAGCCAATTTTCATATCATCACAGGTCAAATTACTGCGATCAACAATATTTATCGTTGTATCGAAAAAGCAGGCTTAAAAGTAAAAGACCTCACCCTCGAACCCATCGCTAGTGCCGATGCCGTGCTTTCTGACGAAGAAAAGCAAGCAGGAGTTGCGTTGGTGGACATGGGCGGTGGTACCACAGATATTACTATTTTCCACGAAGGTCTCATCCGCCACACGGCTGTTATTCCTTTTGGGGGCAATGTAATCACTGCCGATATTAAAGAAGGCTGCACAGTAATGCAACCGCAGGCAGAGAAACTAAAAGTGAAATTTGGTTCCGCTCTTTCCAATGAAGTGTTCGACAACCGAATCATCACAATTCCGGGTTTAAAAGGCCGTGAACACAAGGAAATTAGCGAGAAAAACCTTTCCCGCATCATACAAGCGCGCATGGAAGAAATGCTCGATTATGTGCTTTGGGAAATTCGTCGCAGTGGATTTGAACGCAAACTCATCGGTGGTATCGTTCTAACAGGCGGTGGTGCTTTGATGAACCATATCGACAAACTTACCGAACTGCACACCGCTATGTCGTGCCGTGTGGGTCTGCCCGTCGAAAATTTGGCACATGGCTACCGTCAGTCGGTATCTAGCCCTATTTTCTCAACGGCCATTGGTTTGTTGCAGCGTGGATTGGAAGACGTGGAATACCGTGATCCAGCCTTAGAACCTGCTGTAAATGAAACCATTGTTGAAACAGCCTCGGCCAATAATAACAATGGCGCATCGCCAGAAAGTAACGCGAAAGAACCTTCCAATGTATCGGAAGAAAAATCGCCCACTTGGCTCGAAAATGTGTTCAAAAAAACCAAGGAATGGTTTGAAGCAGAACCAGATATGGATTTCAAAAAATAGGATCAATTTCGCTATTTACTTTTTTATAGTCTCTCTCAATTTAAATATAAAAATATTATGCTGTTCGATTTACCAAAAGACGAACCGTCTATCATAAAAATTATCGGTGTTGGTGGCGGTGGCTCCAATGCAGTAACGCACATGTTCAAGCAGGGTATCATTGGTGTTGATTACGCTATATGTAATACCGATGCGCAAGCCATGAACCTCAGCCCCGTGCCCATCAAAATTGCACTCGGTGCATTGCTTACGGAAGGCCGCGGTGCGGGTTCTAAACCAGATGTGGGCAAACGTGCATGCTTAGAAAGTATGGAGGAAATCCAAGATTTTCTCGAAAAATCTACCAAAATGGTCTTTATCACTGCCGGAATGGGCGGTGGTACGGGCACAGGTGCCGCACCAGTTATTGCCAAAGTTGCCCGCGAAATGGGTATCCTAACGGTGGGTATTGTCACTTTGCCATTCACCTTTGAAGGCCGTACCCGCGTAAGCAACGGCTACGAAGGAATGGAAGAACTGCGCAAAAACGTAGATTGTCTTGTATTGGTTTCTAATGATAAATTGCGCCAAATTCACGGTAATTTGAGCATTTCTCAAGCGTTTTCTCAAGCCGACAATATCCTTTGCACCGCTGCAAAAGGTATCGCCGAAATCATCACCGTTCCGGGTTATGTGAACGTGGATTTTGAAGACGTAAATACCGTAATGCGTGATTCTGGCGTGGCCATCATGGGTACAGCATCTGCCGAAGGCGATAGCCGTGCGCGTATGGCGGTGGACGAAGCACTCAATTCTCCATTACTTGAAGATGGTAATATCTTTGGCGCAACCAATATTTTGGTCAATATCACTTCGGGTACCAAAGAAGCGACGATGGATGAGATTTTTGAAATCACGGAATTTGTCCAAAATGAAGCAGGCGAAAATGCCAATTTGATTTGGGGTAATTGCTATGATGAACGTTTGGGCGAAAAAATCAGCGTGACCATCATTGCTACGGGTTTCGAGTCTTCTCGTAAAACGGCGCCTTTGGCAGCGCAACGCTCGATTGCCAAACCGGCTTTTAGCGACCGTCAGGTGGTTAACCTCGATGACGAAATTCGCCATAACCCACGACCTACTACCATCGACGAGGTGACGGTGAACAATGAACGCCAGTATGTGGCTGTGGACGAAACGCCCGCTACAAAACGCGAATTCGAATTTGATGATGTGCGCGAAACGGTGGAGCAAATCCGCAGGACACAAACACAACAAGGTCGTCTTTTCGATGCACCAGAAGATATCAGCCCAGAAGAGCGTCGCCGCCGTTTGGAAGATGCAGCACGCCACCGCGAGGAAGTGCGCAGCCGCCAAATTCACGTGACCAAATTATCTTCACCTCAAACGGTGATAGAACTGGAGAACCAACCCGCTTACCTCCGCAAAAATGTCCGCCTCGATAATGTGCCGGATGCTGGAGAGCAGGCTATTTCGGATTGGACGGTTTCGTTGGATGAAGAAGTTGATTTTCGTCCAGGAGGTAACTCCTTTCTCCACGAGCGTGCAGATTAATCTGCTGCTCCATAGTACCCAAGGTTTCAACGGCTGTAGTTCAACGGAACTGCGGTAAAGGATTCCTTATTTTCTAGAATTCGGTTTAGTCATACCTATATACATGATGGCACCGCGTGTAAACGTGTGTGCCATTTTTTTTGGAGAAGCCTGAAATATTTTATGGTTCAAAAAGCACATCCATAGATAGATCATTGTCAATCAATCCTATGCTTTGTTCATTTAATTTGACACCAAAAGTGGTTACAAGCGTTAAAAATATCTGTTTTTGAGTTTTTGTTAATCGCTTGAAAAGTGCAATTTTTTCTCTCAACTCTGTGGATTCTATTTTATTAATGGGCCATTGAGCCGCATAAAATTTCATTTCAAAGAGGTTGATTGTATGGTCTTTTCTATCCAAAACGAGATCAATCTGTATGCCTTTTTCAGTTTGATTGCCTTTATGTACATAACTGGATGCTTCCGCATAAATACCAGAAATACCCAATGCCTTTTTTAATTGTGCTAAATGTTTTAAACATAAACTTTCAAAAGCATAGCCCGTCCAACTTTTATACAATTGGGTTTGGCTAAGGTGTTGCCAAATTGTTTCTTCTTGCGTACGTTGATTTTCAATAAAATGGAGATAAAATAAAGAATATTCATCGGTTAATCGGTAAAGGACATCTCTTTTCTTTTTGCCGAAAGGAAAATAGTCCGAAACAAAACCACAACTGACTAATTCTTCAATCGTATTTGAAAAACCACCACCATCAGGCAATTGTGTGGCAATAACAAGTTCGGCACGAGTCATACCTTTCCATTTTTGGGCTAATGCACGCACAATCTTAATATGGTTTTCTGAATTTTCAAATAAGGCAGGATATAATTTGGAAAATTCATCGTTCAACAAGCCCCCTTTTGTAAAACACAAAGCATCAATATTTTGAATGGCACTTTTACCGGCTTCTACTTCCTTTAAATAATGTGGTATGCCGCCCATTGCCATATACAATTGAAGTATTTGATAACGGTCGGACGCTACGTTTCTGGATTTAAGATAAAGTTCTGTTTCTTGCAGCGTAAAAGGTTGTAAGTCAATGCGTTTAGTGATTCGATTGTGCAACCCACCTTTGTGATATACGATTTTTTGTATCATCCAAGAGGCTGCCGAAGCACATAAAACTACAACTATATTTTGCTTACTCGCCCAACTATTCCAAAAAAAGCCTAACGCTTCCAAAAAACCCGATTTAGGTGTCGCTAACCAGGATATTTCATCCAAAAAAATAACAAATTTTTCAGGCTTGTTTTGTTTTTCAAGTATAGAAATAAGTTGCCAAAAAGCATCCATCCAATCGGTGGGTTTTTTGGGCGGAGACGACTGCTCACCAAATTGAATTTTTAATTGAGTATGAAAATTTTTTAACTGCCGCGCTTGTGTATGATTTTGAATGCCCGTTAATTCAAAATCTATGCGATTGTCGTAGACTGTACGGATGAGAAATGTTTTTCCAACACGCCGCCGACCAATAATCGCAACCATTTCTGGTTCGTTGGAATTGAGGACTTTCAAAAGCGTCTCTTGCTCTTTTTTGCGACCGATTAATGGAGTAGATATTTTCATAGTATATCGTTATAAGTTGCGGGATGTGGTTGTAAAATTACACATTCCGCAACTTATAAGCACTGTTTTTGAAAATAAAAATAAAATAGAACTGGTTGAGTATAAATAAATAATTGATTTTCAAACAGATAGTAGTTTTTATCTTTTCAAGAATAAAAAACAGATTAAAGCCTGCGCTCAAATAGTTTCAAATAAAATATCCATAGTGAATGAGTTTTGCACCAATGCGGCAAACTCGCCAAAACACTATAAAAAAACGGACTTATGGACAATTATCTATGAGTAAACTCGCCGTAACGCTATAAAAAACGGACTTATGGATAGTTATCTATGAGCAAACTCGCCGTAACGCTATAAAAAATGGACTTTGGGCAGGTTTGCTCCCCTGAAATTCCTAAAGCACCACCAATCGAAGCACCTCTCCTGTCTCTTCTAACAATATTTGATAAACACCAGCCTTCAAACCAGTCAAACGAACCGGTATATCCGCCTGAATATCAACGCTCATGTTCTTGCGCCCCGAAATATCCCAAACCGAAATCCTTCCACTTTGGCTGGAACGTACCCAAGCACCCGCAGCACCTGCCGGATTGGGGTAGAGTTCCAAGTGATTTTTTGAATCTAGTAACCAATAAAGATTAGGCTGAAATGGCGTGCCACTTTGTTCAAAAGCCATTGAAGGAGTGAGTAAACTATTGATATGCAACGCGTTGCGCAATTCGCTTGTTCGTAGTGTTTTAAAGTTTAATGCAAATAACGGTCCATTCGGACTATCAAAATTCGGATCAAATTCATACACAAAACTAACAATCCCCGATGCTATATTTTGCAGGTTGAAATGTTCTTCCATCACAATACCTGATAATAATTGGCTGGGTGTTTGCCATTCCAATACCGTGGGATCAAATTGTATCGTAAATTGAATACCCGATAGCGTTTTTCGATCCAGCGTAATAGGGATACTGATGTCTGCATCCTTCAATAGTGCCGTCCATTGTGCAAAAACAGGCCATTGTGGCACCATCCTGTCCTCCGTGTCACCGCTCAATTTGGGGCTGGCATCTTGGTTAAGATCCCCTATTTTGATGGCTCTAAATTGGGGTACGACAACAGGTGCTTGATCGAGATAGATCGAAATTTGTTCGGGAAAAGTGTCTAATAAAGGATTACCCTGACCAGAAAACTGGAAAGATTTTGGAATAAAACGCCATGAAGTATTGCCCACAAAAGCGGTATCGGAACCTAAAATGAGTTTGCGCAGTTGCACAATATCAAAAGTAGTGATTGTTTTTGATTTATTAGCATCAGCCGCAACCATCACATAGGGGGAGGTAATAGGTTCTAAATTGAGGATATGGCGGCTGATAAGCACTAAATCATACACCGTAACGCCATTCGTAGGGTCGTCGTTGCGATAAGGTTTAAAAACGGTCTCCTTGCAACCCATCAAACCAGCCAATTGATACGAACCACTGGTATCGGTTTTTGTGGTTAGTGATAAGGTTGGAAACGAGGTTTTGACAACACCCAAATCCGCAAAATCTTTGATTACACCCGATGCCGCTACCGTAACAGCCGGTGGAGTAAAGACCTTTGCAATGGAATCAATCGGGAATGTCCAAACCCCTCGACCATGCGTCCCCGCTACTAATTGCTTATTTACAAGATTATGTTTAAAATCAAAAACTGGTACAGAAGGCATATTGTTGCCCAGTTGATACCATTTTACACCACCATTTTTTGTCGCAAAAGCACCAGCATCAGTGGCTGCTACCAGCACGGAATCCGCTTGTCCGGGTACTACAAATATTTGATTGACAGGTACTGACGGTAAATCACCTGTAATATCCGTCCAAGTAGCACCATTATCATTAGAGCGGTGTATATGCGCTATTCTATCGTTGTCCCTAAAGCCAGAGTGGGTAACAAAAATGCGTTGTACATTGGTTGGTGAGCCAATTACGGAGGTAACATATCGGGTAGGTAAAGAACCTGTAATATTTGCCCAAGTGCCATTTTGCTCACGTCGCCACACATTAGCATCGGTAGTGCCAACGAATATTTTGCCCTCGGTAATGGGCGATTCACTCACATACGATACCGTATGAAAACGTGGTGCCAGTATCACTCCATCCGTCAAATCGGCTGAATTAGGCCCAAAAGACGAACCATCCGGCGATGTCATTAAACGATACGTTGCAGCATAAAATTTATAGGGGGGATGTATGGATCTTAAATAAGGCGCATCCCAGTTTACTCGATCGGTACTTCCAAATGCGGTACCAGTAGAGATCCAGTTAGCGCCATTATTATCTGTCCGATGTACATTGCCATTCTGCGATTCTACCCAAAAAGTATCTGGAGCGGTGGGGTGAAATGCGCAATTAAAACCATCCGCTGCGAATATATCACTCCAACTATTGATGTTTTGTGCGTTGCCTTTTTTTATGCCATTGTCCTGAGAGCCCAACCAATACTCATTTGGTTTGTGGTGGTTATAAGCCACTCGATATACTTGATTAGCAGGCAAATTTTTACTTTTAATCCAAAACATCGGATTACCAGTAGGGTCATTTCTGTAAATGCCGCCGTCATTGGCCCAATATCGCCGCCCAGAAGGACAAAATTGAAGGTCATGGCTATCAGCATGTCCTCCCGATGCTACCACCCAACTACCATTTATAAGCCTTCGGTACAACAAAATACCGTGAAAATAAATATCATTGTCATCAATGGGATTGATGGATAATTTCCCAAAATACCAACCAAAATCGCCACAATTATCTTCCATTGCGGCCACATTGACGGGTGCCCAGTTGTTGCCGCCATCTGTGGTGAGGTGCAGGCTGCCTACCGTACTTAGGGTATCGATGTATAAAGCATATACTTTATTTGCGTTTTGCTGTGCAATAGCCAATCCTGTACGACCACTTTTATAATTTGGTAAGCCATTGGTCATTTGTGTCCAAGTATTGCCTCCGTCTGCACTTTTATACACCTTTGCGTTGGGGCCACTAACGATGGATTCTGAATTGTTTCTGATCCGATCCCAAAAAGAAGCGTACAAAATTTCAGGGTTAGCGGCACTCATCACCAAACTGCTACAACCTGCCTGGTTACTGACAAACAGCACTTTTTGCCAGGTTTGGCCGCCATTGGTGGTTTTATACACCCCTCGTTCTTCGTTGCGGGTATATGGATTGCCCATACTCGCTACCCAAATAACTTGGGGATTGGTGGGGTGTACAATTATTTTTGAAATAATACCCGCTTGATTTAAGCCCAAGTATTGCCAATTACTACCAGCGTCGGTGCTTTTATACACCCCATCGCCATTGTAGAGAATGGAAGGCATGTTGACATCGCCTGTGCCTGCATAAGCAATATTCGGATTGGAAGGGTCAAAAGTGAGGTGGCCAATCGACAATTGCGGGTAGTCGTCAAAGACCGGTGTCCAGTTTTCGCCAGCATTCGTACTTTTAAAAATACCACCGCCTGCAAAACCAACCAAAACGGTGTTTTCATCATTGGGTTTAACAGCAATTGAATTAACCCTTCCCGCTACATTGGACGGGCCTTGTAGCGTCCATGGCGTATTAGAAACAATATCGGTAGAGCAGGGACTGCCATTGCGCGATGCTGCTGCGATCTGGGTTGTTGACTGTACCATCCGTCGCCATGCCCGCCAATCGAATACCGAATCAGGGTATGTGCGTTGGAAAGTAAAATGGTCGTAAGGCTCGCTTTTGCGGTCTAAACTAGAGGGCAAAACAGCGTTTTTCGTAGTCCGGCAAGCCGAAAAAACGATTAAAATAAGGACTGGAATAAATCGGTGTAGTATCATTTCGCGCAAAATTAAAAAACAACATTACCTTAGCGGCAAAATATGTACCATAATTTAAAAATGCTCGCTCAACAACACATTAACGCATTTAAAAATGCACTCGTTTTATTGGTTTTAACTGGATTTACTTACGCTTGTAAAAACGATGCGAGCACAACAACATCCTCAGCTAACCCCACACCACCCGAAATTACGCAAGAGTCCTTTAAAAAATCGGAAGGCGATTGTGAGAAAAATTGTGCTGATTTTGAATTACATTATCCTGTAGTCAAAACAGGTAGCCCAGCACTCCGTGAAGCCGTAAAAAATTGGGTAGAAAACAGTGTGGCTGAGATGTGTGCCCAAACAGAAGATGGCACTATTCCCAAAATGACCATCGATCAGGCATCTGCTACTTTTATTGATCAATGGAAAAGTAGCCAATCCGAATTACCCTACGAGTTTGACCTAAAAGACTCTGTTTTGATGTGCAATGCTCAATATGTTACCCTACGTTTGGACATTTATATGTACACCGGTGGCGCGCACCCTAATTATTTTACCAAATTGGCTGTTTTTGATGCAACAAATGGTACTATTGTACCCAAATCTACGTTCATCAATGACGAACAAGCGATTTTGCCTTTGCTCGATATGGTGTATAAAAGTGAAAAAAGTGAAGCCTTCGCAGCTGGTAATGCATATATGGATGGTTATATTATTTTCCCAGAACAGTGTGCATTTACGGAGAATGGCGTGCTCTTTCATTATAATACCTACGAAATTGCGCCTTACGCCATGGGGGATGCCGATATTTTTATGACTTGGACGGATTTGGGGAACGCAGCAACAAAGTTAATTAAATAATACACTTATATTAAATCCATAAAACGCGCATATACTATGTTCCGAATTATTGTAATATTCACGCTTATTTGTACAAGCTTTGCCACATTATCGGCACAAGATGATAAAATTAAAAAGTCTGCTGGCCCGGAAGCCATTGCACCTCCTATTGCAGAGGCAGAAGGTGATAGTTTAATGGTCACCATCATACTAAAATACCAGCAAGACAAATCGTTTGCTGAACTACGTCGCTTACTCGAAGCCAATGGTTTTTGGGATGTGTTTCCTCCTGCCGATTCGCGTGTGGTGTCTTGGAATGTTGCCGTTGGGCTAGGGCATATTATAAGCCTTCAAATGCCTGCTGATGGTGTGCGTCGGTTGTATTTAGCGGTTTCCAACGGTGCTTGGGGCGCATTTAACAGCGAGGTGTTTATGACGTATGATTATAAGCCTATTTGGGAAGATTATATCGAACGCCGAGATGATGCAAAAGCAGAACGGGAAGATGATAAGAAGTAATAAATCAATTTTAGATTGAAATTCCATGAAAATCATAGAGAAAAGTAAATTACCCGCCTTTGGTGCTGATACCTTTGTTGCCCATCTCGACGGTGCCAAAATAGGTACTTTACGTGCATTTTATCCACGTATTAGTAAAGCATTGCATTTTCCAGATCATTTTGGCAAAAACATGGATGCACTTTTCGACTGTCTTTGCGATTTGCAAGGCGTTGATATCAAATTTAAAAAAACGGCACTTGTCATCAATAATGCTGCCTTATTTTTATCCAAGGAAAAAGTGGATAAAAAAGCGGCTGTACTGCAAGTACTCGAAGATGCTACCCAAGCAGATAATCGCTATGACGAATTTTCTTTTGCCGTATTTTTTGTCCAATAGACCGTATACAGCATTAGAGTCGAAATGCTGAAATGAAGAATTTTTTGTCAAATCAAGGCAAATTTTGCAGTCGAAATGGGCTATTTTCGGCGAAAAATTTAACGAAGATTTGGCGAAAATTAACCATTATCAGCATACCAGACTAATTCGGTATAAGGTCTAATATCACATTCATTATTTATTTTTAATTGCGCTCTTAGTAATGTTTAAAAGTTCCCTTTACATACTCCCGCTCTTTTTTTCTGTTTTTATTGGTGCCCAAGGCGGCATGTGGTTACCACTTGATTTAAAAAATCAAAATGAAAAAGAAATGAAATCATTGGGTCTTAAATTGAAGGCCACAGATATCTACAATCCCGATAAACCCAGCATTAAAGATGCCATTTGCCAATTTAATGGCGGTTGTACAGGAGAAATTATTTCCCCACAAGGTCTGTTGCTCACCAACCACCACTGCGGTTTCGAGGAAATTCAAAGTCATTCTACCTTGGAACATAACTATGTGGACGACGGTTTTTGGGCCGCTACTCAAAAAGAGGAACTGCCCTGCCCCGATGCTACGGCCATGTTTGTGCGCCGCATGGAAGATGTAACCATTACCGTTTTAAAAGGTATTTCCAACGATATGGGTGAACGGGAGCGCCAATCTATGATCGATCAAAATATCAAAGATTTGCGCGGACGTACCCGTCTCCAAAAAGGCGAAGACATATTGATTCGTGCTTTTTACGAAGGAAATAAGTATTATATGTTTATTACTGTCACCTATAAAGATGTACGTCTTGTAGGCGCACCACCTTCTGCCATTGGTAAATTTGGGGCAGATACCGACAACTGGGTTTGGCCACGACATACCGGCGATTTTTCAATGTTCCGAGTGTATATGAGTCCGGATAGCCTTCCTGCTGCTTATTCAGAAAAAAATATTCCGCTGATCCCACGTCATTTTTTACCCATTTCGATCAAAGGCGTGGAAGAAGGCGATTTCACCATGGTCTATGGTTTTCCGGGTAGAACTACCGAGTATCTGCCGGCTGTGGCTGTTAAGCAAATGAGCGACGTACTCAATCCCGCTCGCGTGGGTGTGCGCGATCAAGCATTGAAAATAATGGATGGTTATATGCGCCGCGACCCAAGTGTAAAAATTGCTTATGTCGCCAAACAATCCGGTATGGCCAACGCTTGGAAAAAATGGCTGGGTGAAATGCAAGGCTTGAAAAAGTATAACGCTTATGAGAAAAAGAAGACTTTTGAAGCAGATTTTTTAAGTCGTATCAAAAATAGTGTCGATCTCAATTTTAAATACGGCAATTTGCTGGAGCGGATGGAGGTACAATACGCCAATATTGAGCAATATGCTCGCACTCGCGACTATTATTTGGAAGTATTTGTACGAAATACCGAAATTATGGCTCTGATCGCTAACCTAAATGGCTGGATTGACTCCTATACCAAGTCAGGTACACCTGGGTTTGCCGCTAAAATTGGGAGTACGCGCGAGACCTTGAAAGGATTTTACAAGGACTACCGCCCAGAGGTAGATCAAGACATATTTGCTGCATTAACAGAAATTTATGCCAAAAATGTACCTGCTGAATGGGGTGGTACAACTGTAAAAACGGCTGCCGATGCCAAAGGTGGTTACAAAGGTTTTGCAGAACATGTTTTCCAAAATAGTGCCTTGACCGATGAAAAACGGGCGATGGCATTACTAGAAAAAAGTCCTGCTGATATTGCTAGTGCTTTGGAAAAAGACCCGGCTGTTGTGTTTTGGCGGGCTGTAACCAAAGATTTCGATGCTGCTATTGCGCCCAAAATACGCGAAATTCAACCAGTAATCACCTCTATGCAACGCCAATATATGGCCGCGCAAATGGAAGTATTCAAAGAAAAACGTTTTTTCCCCGATGCTAATAGCACCCTTCGCCTCACCTATGGACAAGTTAAAGCATTCCGCCCTAAAGACGCAGTAATTTACGATTATCGCACCTATTTAGACGGCGTAATGGAAAAATACATCCCCGGCGATTACGAATTTGATGTACCTAAAAAACTCATAACACTCTATCAAACAAAAGATTACGGACGTTACGCTTCAAAAGATGGCCGTATGCCTGTTGCGTTTTTAGGTTCTAACCATACCACCGGTGGGAATTCAGGAAGTCCTGCTTTGGATGCAAAAGGAAACCTAGTTGGCCTCAATTTTGACCGTGTTTGGGAAGGCACCATGAGCGATGTCAACTACGATCCAGCAATTTGTCGGAATATTATGGTCGATATTCGGTACGTGTTATTTATTGTCGATAAATATGCTGGCGCAACACGTTTGATCAATGAAATGAAAATTATCAAATGAGTTTTCTTACCTATGGCGCACGCGTCCACGCCGATACGGTAACGCGCTTGATTGAGCATAATATTCAAATTATGCGCACTCAAACTGGCGATGCACGCCCAACACCGATATGTATTTGGGGATTGCACGGTATCGGTAAAACGGAACTGGTAAAAGGTATCGCCAAACGCATCAATGCGCCGTTGGTTTATGTTGCACCCGCTCAATTTGAAGAAATGGGCGATCTGATCGGGATGCCACGTATTGACGGAAATGTCACCAAATTTACCCCTCCCGACTGGGTACCTACCCAAGATGGACCAGGTATCCTACTCCTCGATGATGTAAACCGTGCTGATGACCGTATCCTGCGGGGTATTATGCAATTATTGCAATATTATGAATTGGTCTCTTGGGAATTACCCAAGCGTTGGTTGATAATACTCACGGCAAATCCCGATGGTGGCGACTACTCCGTTACCCCGCTCGACGATGCCATGCTCAATCGTATGCTGCACATCACCATGGATTTTAATGCCGCTATTTGGGCACAATGGGCCGAAAAAGCAGGTGTGGACGAACGAGGTATCTACTTTGTACTCGCTTACCCCGAACTGGTAAATGGCAAACGAACCACCCCACGCTCTTTGGTGCAATTCTTTGATCTTATTGCACCTTTTGATGACCTTAATGCTGAATTGCCGATGATTAAAATACTCGGTGAGTCGTGTCTTGATACCGAAACAGTACAGACTTTTATCAATTTTGTACACCTCAAACTGGACAAAATACCAGGGCCAGAGCAGATTATTGATGGTAATAACTTTGAGCAAACAACAGACCATATCAAAAGATTGGTCAATGATGGCTCGGTTCAAAGACTTGATATATTATCGGTCGTCATTTCGAGACTGATCAATTATCTGCTTTCGCGTTCCAATGCGCTTTCTGAAGTACAACTCGCTCAAGTAGCAAAGTTTATTCTACTTGATTTTATACCCAACGACCTCCGATTGAGTATGGCGCAAGAACTCGTTTCCACCAAGCACCCAACACCTTTGTCGGGGTTGTACGCAAATCCTGAAATTGGAAAATTGCTACTGACTAAAATGTAATGATTAGAGATTATGTGATTTTATTTTTGTATAGGCCGGAATTAGAGATTTTTGTTCCCAGCAATGCGCTTTTTGCAGCCATAATGGGGTAATTACGGCGAAAAAAGGAAAGAAGATG
>JAYUKX010000184.1:0-27707 GCA_043764095.1 Chitinophagales bacterium | reverse complement strand
AAAAAAGTAGGCAATTTTTGGTCAGACGAGCCACTTTTTTGAGTTCGATGCAGCGCACCCCGCCGAGCAGGGCACGGTCGGACGAAAAAAATGGCGAAGTATGGCTAAAAATTGACCTTTTTTGGCCGAAATGGGAGTGGGCTAAGTATTTACTTTTTTTTTGAAAAAATTTTCATCCTGCCGTTGAGGTTGATTTGGAGGACTCGTCTAACCTGCAAATGCTTTTCTAAAAGGCATTTGATTCCCTCCTTGAGCACACCTTAGTAACAGTTCGGAAAGGGATTTATTATCACAAATTTTTACACACAAATAAACGATATCAACAATGAAAAAGTCATTCAATTTCAAGCAAAACACAAGCATATTACTGCTGATCGGTCTGTTTTTTAACCCTTGTGCTGGAAAAACACAAGGCACATATTCAGCATCTAGCACCGTAAGGGATTTGAACACGAAAAGTCCTGAATTGACCAACATCATCAGTCAACTAGAAAACAATGCGCTTTTTATCCTTTTGGGGATGGTTGTTTTGATGGGTATCATCTGGATTTGTATGATTTGCAAATCATGTACCGAATTGCGCCAAAAACCTAACAGTATCCGAGTATCCGCGCTACCTTTATTACTCTTTGTAGCGGGGCTTAGTGTTTTGGGTAGCAGTTGCACCGCAACACAGCGCGCTATGGCAGATGAGATGCGTGCAGGGCCGGCGGCAGAAAATCCGGCGTGCGTTTGTCCTATGCGTCATATCCCTAATTACAACGGATTTGAACAACGCAAGAGTTATTATCCTTACGATAGCTACTCCAATTGGCACACCTCATCCATTTGTAAACATTGTGGAAAAAGAGTTTTTTAAACCACTTTTTGAAACCTGTAACGCTTGCTTCTATTTCAAAAAGATCAACCAAATAAACTTAAATTACAATTAAAAATTAAAACCATGCGTAGTCTAATTGCTTTTTCACTCATCATCCTATTGACCCAGATAGTACCCCAAAATGCTGCCGCACAAATCGCCAATACTTGGAAAGGTGGAACACCCGGACAGGAAACCAACTGGGACTGTAGCAAGAATTGGAGCCTCGGCAGAATCCCAGATGCTTTTGATAATGTCATCATCCCAGATGTAACGACCAGTGCTCGGAAGTTCCCCGTCATCCAATCCGGTTCGATTGAGATCAATCAACTCGACATTCAATCCAATGCCACACTTACTGTTCAGGGAAAAGTATGCATCCTTGTAAATGATTTCAATTGTACTGGTACTTGTATTGGCTGTAGTAGAGGCGTGTGGATTGAAGGCTCAGATGCCACCGTTATTGGGAAAAACTAATTAGAAACGTCGGTATGGTTTAAAATCCCGCCGAGGTTAAAACGCTATTTTTTTTAACAATAAAACAAATTATAAAAATGAAAAAAACAACATTATTGCTCGCCTTCGGGCTTTTATTCAACATTGCTTTTGCTCAACAAAAAGACGATAAGCAACTCTTTGCCAACTTCGACAAAATGTTGTCGGAGCAATTCAAAACCAATGAAACGGGTGCTACGGCTTTAGTTGCTCGAAAAGGTCAGATTATCTACAAAAAAGCCTTTGGTATGGCTAATTTGGAGTACAATATCCCGATGAAAGTGGATAATATTTTCAGAATTGGCTCTATTACCAAGCAGTTTACGGCGGTGGCAATATTGCAATTGATGGAACAAGGCAAACTGAATTTGCAAGATAGTATCACTAAATTTATCCCCGATTATCCCACGCATGGGCATAAAATTACCATTGAACATTTGCTCACACATACATCAGGTATTCAGAGCTATACGGGCATGAAAGATTTTGAGAAACAAGTGACTTTAGATTTAAAACCAACCGAATTGATTGATTATTTCAAAAATGAACCAATGGAATTTGCCCCCGGAACTAAATGGAATTACAACAATTCGGGGTATTTTCTGCTGGGCTATATCATCGAAAAAGTGTCGGGCAAAACGTATCCGAAGTATATTGAAGAAAACTTTTTCAAGCCACTTGGTATGACCAATTCACTCTTTGGCAGCGACTCGAAAATTGTCAAAAACAGGGCGGGTGCTTATGAAAAAGACAGCACAGGTTTTGTAAACGCCCCCTATTTGAACATGAATCTACCTTATTCGGCGGGTTCGATTCAATCTACTGTCGAAGATTTATTCAAGTGGCATCAAGCCGTTCATGCCTATAAATTGGTTAAAAAAGAAAGTCTCGACAAAGCCTTTACAAAATATAAATTGACCGACGGTAAAGAAACGGAGTATGGCTATGGTTGGGGTTTGGGAGATATTCAAGGTAGCCCGACTATTGGACATGGTGGTGGTATTCCTGGTTTTTTGACCCAATCCATTTATTTACCAAAAGAAGATGTATTTGTCGCTGTTTTTTCAAATTGTGGTTGTAATCCACCTTTTGATATTGGTGACAAAATGGCTACGCTTGCTATTGGCAAAACGATTCCGACCCCCAAATGGGGCATTATCGGCAGCGCAACGCCGAATAATTGGGATGCTGACCAACCGATGACCTACGATGAGGCGAGCAAGACGTGGAAAATCACCCTCAATCTCAAAGCTGGTGAATTTAAATTCCGTGCCAATAATAACTGGAATACCAATCTCGGCGACACCAAAGGTGACGGCGTTTTGAAAGGCGACGGAGACAATCTTAAACTTGCTGCCGACGGCAATTATACCGTCACGCTGATGCTGAACGCCGCTGGTAATTACACTTATAAACTTGTCAAAAATTAAATCTAAATACGATGCTATAGGGAGGGGGCAAAAGTCCCCCCACCCTATATGCTCTGTTTTCTACAAAAACAAAGCGTCCATTGTTATAGACTGATGCACCAGAGATTGCGCGTGGGTATTTTGGGTCAAACCATGAGTCGTGATGAAAGTTAGCCAAAGTGCTTTATTCGTTTTGGTAGCATCTCTAAAAACACCGATTTTTTTACGGAGCGTGTCAGCGTATGCTTTTTCAATGGTAAAGGATTTGATGGAAAATTTCATTTCACACAAATTAATCACTTGGTCTCGGCGGTCAATTACGAGGTCAATTTGGGCTTTGTCAATGCCGTCAGTTCCCACCCACGCAGAGGTTTGGGTTTGTACACTGCTCATACCAAGTGCATTTTTGATTTGCGATAAATGAAGGAGACATACCAAAAGTGGTTAAAAGCACAATCATGATTATTAGTGCTCTTCACTGATCTAAATCTTAAAAAATTCACAAAAGAGCGTTAATACAATTTTAAGGAAACAGCGAAAATAGTAGCATTACCATTTGACATTTAATTATTTACACTTTAAACTTAATTATATGTTGCAACACTACAAGGTACTATTCAGTACGGCCATCCTCATGGCTTTTTTTAGCATTTCTTTATCTGCACAAAGCAGCAATATGCCCAAACGCGAGATTGGGCTTCGTTTCAATTCGCTCAATTTAGGGGGCGACAATGCCTTTTACGCTTTTTACAAAAAGGAAATTGGGGAAAACAAATACCGCCGTTATCGTTTTGGGTTTGGTAATATTGGTTTCAACCAAACCACTAATGGAAATGTGCATGGATCAAATTTGGATATTGGAGCCGGCATTGCAGTCGGTACAGAACATCGGAAGCAACTCAGTAAAAAAACAATGTTTTACCGAGGATGGGAATGGAATGCGAGGGCTGGATTTTGGAGTCAAAATCAGGAGAACCGTGATTATAGTTATAGGTTAAATTTGGGCATTGGGTATATTTTGGGTTTTCAACACGATATTAACCAGCATTTCGCAGTAAGTATAGAAGCAATTCCTAGTATAGGTATTGGATACAATTATAACAGATCTTCGCGATCTGATGTGCTAAGTGCGAGCGCATCGGTAGGTAATACCGTAGCCTTATCGTTGGTGTACAAAATTTAAAAATTTGATTTTCAATTAGTTCGTCATATGATGAATACAAACCATCGTATGGCGAACTAAAAAACTGTAAATCAGGTAATTTTTTCAAGCGCTATTCCGGGATACTCGGGGTAGCGTTTTTTTTTGAAAAATTTTCTTCCTGCCGTTGAGATTTGTTTGGAGGGCTCGTCTAACCTGCAAATGCTTTTCAAAAAGGAGCAACCAATCAAAAAAATATATCACAATTAAAATCTAATATCATGCGTATTCTAATTGCTTTTTCATTGACCATCTTGTTGACCCAATTTGTACCCCAAGATGCTAACGCACAAACCACCAATACATGGAAAGGCGGAACACCCGGCCAAGAGAGCAACTGGGCATGTAGCAAGAATTGGAGTCTCAACAGAATACCAGATGCTTTTCATCATGTAGTGATCTCGGATGTATCCACTTCAACGGGCAAGTATCCAGTCATCATAAAGGGCGAAGTTGAGGTGTTGAGTCTCAAAATTGAGACCGGCGCGTCACTCACACTCCTTCCCCAAGCACGCTTGTTTGCTGAGGAAGTTGAACTATTAGGTACTTGCAAAGGCTGTCAAGAGCGGCATGTAATCGAAGGAAACGTGGGTACTGCAACAGCACTCACTACAAAGCAGCGATAGATTAAACTATTGATAACCAACAATTTAATTCATAATAGACATTAAAATTAATTATTAAATTTATTCATTTAAATCGCTGTGGCGGAGTTTAACGTAGTGGAAGTTGCAGCCAATGCCGAGAAAATGGAGCAATTGTAATTAGGGTATTAATCCAAAAATATATTAGTTAAATCCACCTCCAGATTGGGAACAATGGGCGTAGTGAGTATATCGCCCTCTACCACAGGAGGCAGGCCAATGAAGCGACCCCGTTCATTGAGTTGAAACACCTGAATGGCTTTTTCGATGGGCGACACGATCCAGTATTCGAGGACACCGGCCTCTTGATAGAGATCAAACTTGTCGCGCATCTCCGTTCGGCTGTTGCCCGGCGAGAGGATTTCGATGATGAGGTCGGGTGCGCCGTTGCAACCTCGGTCGTCTAATTTGGCAGGGTCGCAGATGATGGAGATAGCCGGTTGAACAACGGTATATACCTCATCATCAGGTGTCGGGAATGAGCGGGTGAGGCGAACATCAAAAGGCGCGAGGAAGCATTCAGTAGTTTTTTTCCAAAGCGCATTGGCAATGTAATAGGACAATTTACTTCTGATATTGTGATAAATGAGCATTGGTGTTTCCAACGGATGAATCTTTCCCTGCAAGAGTTCCACCCGTTCCTGAAATTGCCAAGACCAATAATCGGCATAAGTATAAGTGCCATTGGGATCTAATTGATCAAGCGAAGTGATAACCATACGTCAAAATTTGATATTTTCTCTGCAAAGATACGTGGTTTGATAGAAGATAATCCAATTTAGTTCAAAATGGGCCTCAAACGATTGTCAATATCCCGAGTATATATACTTCAACGCTGTTGGTTTTGTGCATAAAAATGGTATGGCACTCCCATAAAATCTATGCACAAAACCTAACAACGCTTGATATAAATATAGGACACTCGGTTGACAAAAGAGACCTTTGATGTTTCGTAAACGTTCGTAGGTAACCCATTATGTGTATAAATTACAAATACTTATATTGTACTATTTACACATTATATCCGCTGTGCTTCCACTACTGCAAAGGCCACCATATTTACAATTTCGCGGACAGTACTACCCAATTGCAGTACGTGTACGGGTTTGCGGATACCCAACAAAATTGGGCCAATATAGTCGATATCGCCCGTTTCTTTCATCAAGTTATAGGCAATATTAGAAGCCGAAAGGTTAGGGAAAATCAGGGTATTTGCGGGTTCGCCCGATAATTTAGAGAATGGGTAATTTTGTGCAACCAAGTCCATATTAAAGGCCAAATGCGCCTGCATTTCCCCTTCTACGATCCAATCTGGATATTTTTGTTGCAAAATTTGCGTTACTGCGCGCATTTTTAACGCATCTTCGCCTTTGGCACTTCCAAAACTGGAATAGGTTGCTAAGGCAATACGCGGCTTAATATTGAACTGCTCCACTGCTTTTGCGGTGAGTTCGGTAATTTCCACCAATTCGTCCACAGTTGGGTTGACATTCACGGTGGTATCAGCAAAAAACAAAGGGCCCTTTTTGGTTTGAAGGATATACATACCTGCCACACGATGGTTGCCATCTTGTTGGCCAATAATTTCAAGCCCTGGCCGAATGGTATCTGGATAACTGCGCGTCAAACCGGAAATGAGCGCATCTGCATCGCCGGTATCGACCATCATTGCGCCGAAATAATTGCGTTTTTTGATCATTTTTAAGGCATCGGTTCGGACAATACCTTTTCGTTTGCGTTTTTCAAAAAACAATTCGGCGTAACGTTCCAATTGTTCTGGATCTTGAGGATTACGCGTATCAATGATCGTTACATCTTTCAAATCCAATTGGTTTTCCTCAATAATCTTTTCAATGGCTTGAATATCACCTAGTAAAATAGGGAAACAAATTTTATCGTCGCGTACTTGCTGGATGGCTTTTAGCACCGTAAGGTTCTCCGCATCGGCAAAAACTACCCGTTTAGGATCCCTTCTTGCTTTACCAATAATAATCCGTTCAATTTGGTTATTCAGCCCCAACCTAGTTTCTAGCGCCTGACTGTAATCGTCCCAATCATCGATTTTTTTCTTTGCCACGCCATCGGCAATCGCGGCCTTGGCCACCGCTGGAGCCACCGTAGAAAGCAACCGCGGATCCATTGGTTTGGGAATAATATAGTAGCGGCCAAAAACGATATTATTTTCGTTATAAGCCATATTAACCAAATCAGGTACTGGTTTTTTGGCTAAATCTGCCAGAGCCTTTGCAGCGGCCAACTTCATATTATCCGTAATTTCGGTCGCACGCACATCCAATGCACCACGGAAAATATATGGAAAACCAAGCACATTATTTACTTGGTTGGGATAATCTGTACGGCCAGTAGCCATAATAAGATCATCGCGAACGGCCATTGCTTCGTCGTAACCAATTTCGGGAATGGGATTGGCCATGGCAAAAACGATAGGATTATCTGCCATAGAACGCACCATTTCGGGTTTCACCAAATTGCCTACCGATAGCCCAAGAAATACATCTGCGCCCTTCATGGCATCTTCTAATTTTGCGTCCATTGGGAATGCATCGGAAGCAAATTCCTGTAGAATATCCGTCATTTCTGCGCGATTAGGGTGCAATAAACCATTCAAATCAAACATGGTTACGTTTTTGCGTTGTACGCCCAGTTGCACGTATAAGCGCACGCACGAAATGGCTGCTGCGCCCGCTCCACTCACGACAAGCCTGATCTCTTCTGGTTTTTTGCCCACTATTTCCAAGGCATTGAGCAAGGCCGCACTGGAAATAATTGCAGTACCATGTTGGTCGTCGTGCATCACGGGGATATTCATTTCGGCGCGCAAACGGCGTTCGATTTCAAAACATTCGGGGGCTTTGATATCTTCCAGATTGATCGCGCCAAAAGTGGGTTCGAGCATTTTGACCGTTTGCACAAAAATATCTACGTCTTTGGTATTGATTTCAATATCAAAGACATCAATATCGGCATAAATCTTAAAGAGTACGCCTTTTCCTTCCATCACTGGTTTGGATGCTTCGGGGCCAATATCGCCCAATCCTAATACGGCAGTACCATTAGTGATGACGCCGACTAGATTACCTTTAGCGGTATATTTATAAACGTCTTCTGGATTTTGAGCAATAGCGAGGCATGGTTCTGCTACTCCGGGCGAATAAGCCAAAGATAGATCGCGCTGGTTTTCGGTTTCTTTGGTCGGCACTACTTCAATTTTACCTGGGCGGCCTTTTGCGTGATAATACAACGCATCCTCTTTTCGTATTTTGTTATTATCCATTAATGATGTGTGGTGGAACGGGTTTAGGAACGGTGTCGAAATAAAGGTACAATTGATGCACATCTTTTACCCTCATATTGCCTCTTTTTCCGCTTAAATAGCTAGGCTATTAGCGCGAAAAAACAGAAAATCTGAAACTAAAATCTGAAGCCTGAATTTGCACCTTTATTCCAACACCGTTCCTAACTTAAAAAAGGACGGCAAGGTCGGTACAAATAGGTAGATTGCCAAATAGAAGGTATTATTTTATTGCAATTAGATAAATGCAGGGGGAAGAAATTATATTACACTTTTTTTCGCAATCGTTGAACAAAGGCAACTTTTATATCAAAACTATCAGCAATTTGCTGGTCACTTAGCATTGGGTTTTGGCTATGTAAGCAAGTAGTAGTTTTTTCTCACCTCTTCTCTCACCTCTTTTCTCACCATCTGCGACACCTTCTGCCCTGCCTTTTTTAAAAGAATCTACCAAAAATTCAGGAATAAAAGGCAACAATGACCCCTTTTCTTCGGGTTCAAGTTCATTTTCAATGTTCTTTGACTTTTTGCTAACTGTCTGTGATATGTGTACCATATAAAGAAATGTTGCTTTAAAAATAGATTGCAAAACCTGAATACGCAAGTAGGTTTAGTATGTCATTTTCTTACCTAAAAGATTACATACTTTAACCAATAAGTGGACATTGGATTTTATTTCAATGTTTTTCGCAATCGATGAACAAAGGTGACTTCTATGTCAAAACTATCAGCAATTTGCTGGTCACTTAGCATTGGGTTTTTGGCTATGTAAGCAAGTAGTAGTTTTTTCTCACCTCTTTTCTCACCATCTGCGACACCTTCTGCCCTGCCTTTTTTAAAAGAATCTACCAAAAATTCAGGTATAAAAGGCAATAATGACCCCTTTTCATCGGGTTCAAGTTCATTTTCAATGTTCTTTGACTTTTTGCTAACTGTCTGTGATATGTGTACCATATAAAGAAATGTTGCTTTTATAATAATGTTTAAGGTTGAATTCTTTGCGGTTTGTTCTGCAAAAATAATGACTTTTTTCCAATATTCTGCCAAATATTTTTCATTTCTGCCGTATTTGAAAGCCAAAAAAATATTCCTTAGGTCTATAAATTTTATGGCCTCTATTTCGCTATCCTTGAGATGCGAAATATCCAATATGACATAATCAAACGAGGGTACATACCTCAGTAGGTTTTGGGATGCTTTGGGAAAAAGTGTCGCTGGCGTATCTTTCTTTAACTCGGCACTTCCGTGGTAAAGCACAATAGGTATGGTTAACGCTAAATTTCTCCCCTGCTTCCTATCTTCTACCCATTTATTCGAAATATAACGGTTCAATTGCTCTAAATTCGACTCCTCCGACTTATCAGGTTTATCGCTTTTGTTTTCAATTAAAATATTGATCGTACACGGTTCGTCCGTTTTGGTCATTCCTTCGTAACAAATATCCGCAAAACTCTCCTTTAGATATTCGTCAATAAAAGTGGTATTACTCAACCTTAAACTATCTAAATCAATACATTCAAAATCCGCTAGATCTAGCGCATATTCAATGATTTGTAAAGCAATTTCCCTGACTTGAAGTACTATTTTAGCGTACTTATCGTGCGGATGATGAAGGAATGACATAGTATCCATCACCTCCTTTTTCTTTTCGGTAGTTTTTTTCTTTGCCATAATTGAAAGCAAAGGTAAAACGTTTGTTTTTAAATTAAAACAAAATGTTTGTTTTTTTTAAAAAAATTTCACCCAAAAATAAGAGAACACCAAAAATCTAGGAATAATAAGCAAACCATTTGGTTACGCCACAAATATATAGGGTGTTACGTTTACGAAAGACAACTGTTACGTCCCCAAGGCTGTGCGGCTACGCTTGCCCGTCTGCGGTTAAGCCCTAGATGTTGACCCCAGTAATTTTTTCTATTATCGTAACCTTTAGTTAAATAATTTATCTTTTATCATTCAATTTTTTTATAATAGTCGCTTAAATCTTTATCCAAACGTTCATTCCATTGCCAATAATCAATCTCTTTCTTAATCTTATATTCTGAACTCATGATGCTAATATTTCCCCGAATCGCTTTTGGATTTGTTGGGTCTGCAAAAAGAAAATTTGCAAAAAAATTAATCAATATTATTAAAATCAAACGTTTCATCTTGTTTAAAGTTCCTTTTTTTAAAGTTTTGCAATTGTTACTAACGCAGACTGTGAAAAACCTCCCCCTTATCTTGGATGGACGTGAACCACACTTCTTCTGTTTCGGGGTTGTTGAAATAGTCTGAAATCATGTCATCCAGCATTTCTGCTGGGAATAATTCAACTTTATTCAAGACTTCTTTCAAGCCCTCCATGTCGTTTTTGACTACTTTCTTATTTTATTCATGTTATTTTATTTCTTATTGGCGGAAAAACTAGCCATTTCTCCGCCAATAAATTTATATTTTTATCACCTTTACCCTTTTAAACGACTGTCCACTCACTCGTAAATCAAGGATGTACCCTGAAAAACCGCTTAATAATCAAACAGCATCAGCCTACCTATTTATTCAATTGGACGGATATTCAAAAGATTGACCATGCAGTTTTCCATATTGCCAATGGTCAAAACAAAGTTTTGTTTGACTTTTAAACCGTTAGAAAACTCTGCTGGCTTCCAACTAGGCATTTTTGAAATAGCCGCAACCAGCATTTCGTCAATCTTTGTATCTTTTGATGGTATGGCAACTTGAATATCCGTAATATGCCCCTGTTCGGTAATGGTAAATTTAATGGCAGTCAAATCATAACCCGTAAAACTTCCTGCTTCAATATTTACAATGCTATTTTTTTGCAGATATTGAATCAATTGCGCTGCGCCTTCGCTATAAACAGCATTTTTATCAGGCATGATACCAACCTTGAAATCGTATTGCTTCACGGTGTTGTTTTTCAACGAATTTTCAGGTAGATACATTACGTTTACAGCAATATCGCTATTACGGTCAGCCGTTTGTATCAGTTCTTTTTGCTCTTGATTCAAGACATCGCTATTACCCGAAGCCTTTGTTTGGATGCCATTTTTATAGGCTGAAATTTCCACGGAAATATATGCGCTTACCCAAGATGTGGGGTACCGTTTGTCCAAATCCGTAAGTGTGTTGATTTGATCCAATTTATTTTCTTGGATCGAAATGAATGGTAGAACTTTGTTGATTTCAAATTTCAAATCATTCTGGGCAAAACTGTTGAAAGCGCATCCGATAGAGAGGAGCACTGTGAGTAAAATTTTATTCTTTTGCATCTGCGTTTTTAAAAAATATTAAGTGAAAAAATTTATTCTGAAAAGTCAATAATTTAGCGTGATTAATTGGCATTTTAATGTCTATTTTATTCATGTTTCGGTGAATTTATTAATTTATAATGATTAGTTGCCGCCATCGGGGGCTGTAAAAAAACTCCCCAACCTGCTAAATTTATAAAGAAACCGACTATAGAACCCTTCTCAAAGCCGTTATTTCGCTTGTGTCGAAGGCCGTTTTTGAAGCACTATTTCGAGTTTCTTTCAACTAACGTGCTTTGCAGGGACAAATATAGCGTCGTTTGGCCAAAGAAACAACTTTTTAAAGCAGCGATTAGGTCTTTTATACCAAGAATATTAATGACGCGGCGTAGGTTATACACCGTGAAGACGATCGCTAACTCACCTCCCACTTTTTCCTTGCCTTTCAGCAAAGTATAGTATGCTCCTCACGATCACTTTATCGTACCGAATGGATGTTCCACAATCGCTTGTCGTCGCTTGTATTTGTCGCGCTGCGTCAGTATTCGTGTCCGGTTAGCGATCACAGATTCTTCAAATTCTCCACGCTCCAAGGTGCTTCCGTGCCGCTGGCTGATATTAGCTACCGACAAGTGCTGGTCTTTGATAGGAGGGTATGGGATGGTCGAGAATCCAATAAAGTTCTACATTTCGGGCGCATTACATCTATTACACGCACCGTGTTGTCATCACCGATGAGGGGTTCGAGGAATACATTGAAAAAGCCGTATTTGGGGTTTCTGAGCCGATTCGGTACTTCATGTGCAGTATGATTGATTGTTCGCAATATGGATGCAGGGTATTGTTTTTGGGGATTGGTGGTTTTTTTTCGCAATCTTAAGTGAGCATCTACGCCGTTTCGACTTTTAGGAGGAATAGACGTAGATGCGAGGTTAGCGGCGTTAATATTCCAGCAGGCATTAAAACCCTTCAAAAGATGGCCCACTATTAAATGTACCACCTTCCAGCCCATTATCATTTCCATAATAATTATGTACAGGGTCAACACCATTTATCATCCAGGCTGGCACGGTTCCTTTAATCTTACTGTCCGTTTTAATAATATGGGGCCCTTGATTTGGAACATCATCATCAGGATCGTCGCCTCCTGCCACAATGATTGGGCTTTGGCCTGGCACAATTCCACCGCCGCCATTTAAATAGGGATTTACAGGAGTGCGATTGCCCCATATTTTTGCTTCTATTATTCTTTGCATGGCTTGGGGGGCGGGCAATCTGCTCCCGCTTCCTCCTTCACCGTCTGTCATTCTACCACTGGGGTTACATGAGGCGCCTGACGGACATTTTTTCTCTTCTTCTTTCTTTTTCTCTTCTTCTTTCTTTTTCTCTTCGGGTTTTTCTTCTTTAGGAGGTTTGTCTTTAAAAATTTCCTTGGCCGCTTCTTTGGCTCCCTCTTTGGCGAAATCCTTCAATAATTCTTTTCCAAATTCCACTAATTTTTTAAATATAGGTTTCCAGTTTATACGACCAGCTGACATATCTCCTCCATCAGCAACTAAATCCCATTTTGGTCCATTGGGAAAATAAGGTTTCTTCCCCGATAAATTCCCCAGATTCACATAAGAATTGCCGAAACTGCCTCCAGAATGGACATTACCAGTTAAATAGTCCTGAATAGAAGAAGCAGGACTATGACCAAAAAGGGGTTCCATTTTACTATTAAATCCGCTTGCTCGGCCATTTTGATGTTGAGTCAGTATCTCCATTGGGTCAGGCCTTTTGTTTGCACCTTTAAGCGCACTCAATACACTGGATAATAATGCATCACGACTGGACTGTCTGTTTGCTTCTGGAAGGAATTGGCCGTTTACTTTTACAGGGACTGTATGGCCAAAACCTGTTGTTGTAAGCGTTTGTAATACATCGCGTGTAACGGAATCAATCATGCTACTGTTAAAACCCCTACCATTAAAGAGCATATCTATTTCCTTTATCACTCCGGGTTGCTGGTGTACCCGCAAACGCGAAGGAAGTGTACCTGTTATGACATAAATGTATTCTTTATACAGAACGCCATTTATATACTCCTGTGCCAGCCTGCTACCGATCCAGACGTAAGTGTACACAGTAATAGTACCGTCGGCGGCAGTTATGGTTCTTTTTATGAGCCTGTTTTGATTGTCATATTCATAATCAATGGTGGTTAAAACATTTCCATTTTCATCTATTTTTTCAGCCTTTTTTATTCTTTTCTGGGCATCGAAGGTATAGCGCCAACCTGTTATTTGCAGAAATGGCAATGTGCTTTGGGTTATATTTATACCACCTGTTTCTAAGCCGACTCCAATCTCTCCATCGGAAATACAATTTCCCAATTCATCATACTGGTAAATGTGTTTCCCAAACGTATTGTAATTGTTCAGGGCATTCAGTGTACTTACTTGCTCCTGAATAAGGTTGCCATTTTCGTCATAATCAGATTGCCGTTTCCAAACGCCTTCTGGATAGAGTTCCCATACGCTTTCAGATTCATATTTACTTTTAAGGTCATTTACATTTTCCGCACCGTAGCGTGTTTTTATCAAACGATTGGCATTGTCATAAAAATAACAATCTCCCTTGTTTTGGCCATCATTAAGATTTATTTCATGCAGCATATTGCCGGCTTTGTCATAAGCATACCGATATCCATCCACCAATTCTTGGGTGTCCTTCCAACGATATTCGATGGATTCAGGTCTTTCCAGGTTGTCGTATGCAAACGATGCTTCGAGCGAATCCTCGCTAAACAGGATTTTGTCCAATTGTTGCTCGGCACGATATAGGTATCGAGCAATGGATTTATTTTGATTGTTACTGACCTGTATAATTCTACCTAAGTTATCAATGGAATATTTGGCAGTAAAGCCGCCCGGGTAAGTAATACCTATGATATTCCCGGCTGAATCATAATTATAGTTGATGGTATTTCTTCCCTGTCGTTCTTGCAATATTCTGGTCAGAGAATCGTATTGCCAACCCTGTGTATCGGTATCGCTTTTTATGGACACTACTCGGTTTTTACCATCATATTGTATTTTATCTGTTTGCGTAGCCAATTGATCCGCTTCTGTAAAGATTCTTTTTACAAGTCGGCCTATTTGATCATACTCATGGACTACATTGCCTTTATCCGGGAAGATAGTTTTAAGCAGACGCAAGTCATCATCATATTCATATTGCCAGACCTTTCCGTCCGAGAGAATCAGTCTGCTAAGATCACCCCTTTCGTTGTACAAATAAGTTGTCTTGTTTCCATTAGCATCGGTTGTGCTTGAAACTTGATAGTTATCGTTGAACTCCTGCAAGCGAATTACTTTTTGCTTGGCCCCTTCTTCTTGTTCTACCTCAAAATATTGTCCATTTAATCTTCCAAGTGCATCCTGAAGGTATCGAATTTCGATGCCGGATGGCAAAACGACACTAATGGGTGTATTCAAACTGTTATAACGGGTTTGCTTGGGGACTTCATCGTTTATTCTTTCCCAAACCAGTCTGTCAAGTTCATCGTAACGGTTTTCGACTTTAAATCGGTATTCACCCTTTCGATTGACTTGCTGATATTTTGTCAGATTGTTGTTCACATCGTACTCAAAAGAAGTTATTTCATCGTTACTATTCTGCGTTTGTACGATCCGTTTCATTCCATCGTACTGAAAACGGGATACATGCTCATTTTCATTCCAAAGGCTAATTGGTAGGCCATTATCTCCATATTCAATTAAAGAAGAAACATACCCTAGTTTTTTATACCAGTTGCTCCTTCCAGCAGCCGTTTGCTTGGCTTGATTAAACCATTTCCTATCAATTTTAAAGGGTCGATCAAAGGCATCCAATGAATAATTTATTTCGTCTAACAACTTGTTTTTGGCACGCGTAAGGTTGCCATGCTGGTCAGTTGTACCCGGGTGCCCCTGAAATTCAACCTTTATAGTATTTCCGTTTTCGTCTAAAACTAATTTTTTTGATGTTCCTGCTGGATTTGTATATCCGATGGATCGGTGGTAGCCATCGAAATTATAAAATGTTTCATTTCCTCGCGTGTCCGTTTCCGAACGGAGTAATCCATTCAGCGAATACGCATATTTTAACCAACCACTTTGATCTGCCCTGGTTCCAATCCTTTTTCCAACTAACAGGTCGCGTTCATCGTATTGATATTCAGTAATGTTTCCAAGTGGTTGAATAATTTTTACAACGTTTTCATTTGCGTCTAGGATAAAACGCTCTGTCAACGCTTTGGAGCCTCCAATAAACTTGCGTTCGGTAATATTACCGAGCAAATTATATTGTTGTTCTTCACGGTAGGAGGCATTAAGGCCTACAACTGTACCGTTTTCGCTTTCAATTGACTGCTGCAAGAAGGATTTGTACAATGCGATCTGGTTGTAATCTGCGTCGTAGCGATACCGAACTTCATGGCAGAAGGGCTCTCTTCCAATGATGCTTTCAATATTTCCCATAGCATCGTACCGCTGTACCGTCGAATGCCCTTTGGCATCTATTATTACTGTTTGATTTCCCCACTTGTCATATTCAAGCAGTGAACCGATAGCAAGTTCATTAATATCCTTAACCACTTTTGCTAACAATCCGCCATTCTCCGTTGGATCATTAGTAATATTTTTTGCACCGCGTTGCCCTATAGGATCCGAATCTTTGAAATAATAATATGCATCAACTGTTCCTTCAGGATGGCGATGTCTTATCAGTTGTCCGGAATTATTATACTCGAACTTCTCTCTTAACTTTTTTACTATTTTATTAGGCCTATTTTTGGATTTTTTAGCAGTAAGTGGTTGTATTTCAACATCAGGATAAATAATTGCAGTTTGGTTGCCTTTTTCATCATAATTGAATTCTTTACGAATCCCACGTGGGTTTATTTCCGCAGTACGCATCTGGAAAACAGGCTCATATTCATACTGTGTGGTTAATATGGGGTCTGTATTATTTAATGAAACATATTCGGTTTTTAAAATATTTAATTTGGCTCGCGGGTCAGCATCATTTTCATTGTAATGCCAACGTTTTTTATTTCCCTCCGGATAGGTTTGCTCCGTAATTTCACCGTGTATATTATAGACTGATTTAGTCACAAGCGCTTGCTCGTTGTTCGGATCAGCAGAGCGGTCACTTTTAGCGAGCAATTTTTTGCTCACGGAAAGGGTTCGAATTACTTCATGCCCTTGCCCATCATGCTCCTGAATTAGTTTGCTCCCATTTTTTCTTGTAGTTCTGGTTTTCAGGACATCATCTTTCCCTTTTTTCATGCTTTCATACGTAATAGAGAAAATGCCTGTGCCATGTTCTTGATAAATTACTTGCCCGGACTTTCCGTCGTAATGATTGCGAAGAAATACCTGCCCACGAGCATTTACAAGCGAGGCAAGCCGATTGTTATCATCGTAGCCATAACTAATTGTAGTACCGTTAGGAAAATCATTTGTTGCAGGTCTTAGTACTCCAATGAGCCTGTCGTCAGAATCATATTGATATTCCCAACTTCGGCCTGTAAAGTCTTGAAGTTTAGTTATTTTACCGCCTTTGAGCGTAAGTACTATTTCCCTTGAAAAGGTATCAATAATGATAATTTCAGATTTCTTGTAACGAAACTTTAACGTATTCGAGTTTCTATCACGAATTTCAACCATTCGACCTCCCTCTCTGGGAAGCTCAAAAATTTGATCTGTTCCGTAGGGGAATTTTTGAACCAAATATTTCCCTTCTTGATTTAATACACAATACAACTCATTAGAAGATTCATAAATATCATTTTTCTTCTTAAATATAAATTCCCGCCCCTCGCCGTCATGATATATTAGGTCTTCTCCAGATGCTTCCATTCGTCGGTCATAATTAAATGACCATCCACGCCCCAAAAGGCCTGATTGCTCAGACATGCTTGAGCGGTATGTTCTTACCATCCGTACATTTAATGAACGGCCTGGGATAACGACATCGGTTATCTGATTAGTGAATTCACCGCTGTGGCTTAGTACGCCGACACCAGTTTTACTTTCGTTGCGAATGGGTGGTTGCTTCATAATGTAATCGATTAAGTGTTAATTAATGTGTCAGTTATCAATAAATTATTTGAAATGTATTGCTGGTTTCTTTAAGACATTGTAGATATTCTAGCATAACGGGCTGAATTGCAAAATTGTCTCGACAAGAATAAAAAAAATGCAGGTTTATAAATTTAGGAGACTAATTCTTCTTCGTGCCCTTAATATCAGATTTCGAGCACTTCCTGACTTCCATTTTGTCATGTTTTCAATTTCGTCATATTGATAACCTACCATATAAAGAGAAATGGCTGTTTTTTGTCTTGGTGTCAGTACATTAAGTGCCATCTCAATCTTTTCACGATTGATCAAGTCAGTTAAGAAAGACTGATTACAAGGAATGTTTTCATATAAATTTGACGATGCTATTTTCTTTTTCCTAGCATCGTCAAAGACAACGTTAAGGGCTGATCGGTGAAAATAGGAAGAAAACACGTTATTTATTTTTTTTATATTCTCCCAAGTTGGATTTAATAAATTCAAAATAGAATCTCCTGAATCAGTCTTTAGATCCAGTAAAGTTTGAGGGCTAACCTTACTAAGTTTGAAGAAGCACTCTTGTGTAAGGTCTTCGACTTTTTTTCGATTTGACTTTTTAATATAACCAAAAATTCGGCCATAGTAAAAACTAAACAGGCTGTTAAGAAATGCTCGCCAATTTTCATCGTTTTTTTCTTTAAGGTAATTTTCTAACAGTACCAATACTTTTTCCATTGCGAAATAAGTGTTGCTGAATAGGCATAAAAAGCCCTTACCCTTAAAGAGCAGTTATTCCTTTTAAATGTGTTCGTTTTCTATTCTTTTGGCAAGGCTAATATACCTTCAAGTAAAAAAATAGGAATAACTTTAGAAAACAAACGTCAGATTCATTTGGATACCTAATAAAATGGCAGGGGAATACTATGTCTTATGAGGTAGTTTGGGAGGATGCATATTTCTATATCGGCAATATATATATGCATGATTTTTTTTGTATAATTAGTGCGATTGATCGTAAGCGCCTCTAAACTGATGGTAACTGTCTTAGTTGCTATTGAGGTAGGAAGCCATACTTCAGGGATTTCAATCTGTGGGCAATCTAAAGTTACGGTCGTAGTACTATTATCATGGCCTGAAAAATAAATACAAGGAACGTCCTTCAACAGAGATGACTCAATGTTGAAGGATCGAGAAATAGAAAATAAACACTTAAAATCGCTTAGTAAATCCATATTATAATTAACAAAACGGTAGGTATGTGCATTTATTGCTAAGCAGTTGTCCTTTTTATCTACCTCGTCCTACAAACACCTACTTCATCCACCACACCTTCACCTCTTTTACATCAGAACCCATGCGCGCTGTTTGTGCCGCCCAATTTACATTGTTGTATTCCGATTCCGTTGCAGGATACGTAAAGCGATTATACGTCAATGGCGCGCCTTCGCGGGGCGTAAGTCCTGTCCGTCGAGCGAGGGCGTAGGCTTCCCACGGTTGGCGGAATTGGTCGATCCAACGCTGTACATAAATATACTCTAATTTAAATCCATTACCACTAAAACTGATCGCTGGGTTGTATATGTATTGATAAATTTGCCCGTCGGTGGGGGTCACGGGGGCCTCGACCCATCTTTGGGTTTTATTGACCACCGAATACCAAAATTTAATACTCGCTTTGATACCCTCTGCATATTCCGCATCGGCGGAGAAATCGTCTTGCGGCAGTCCAATACCGCGTTTGTAGGCTTCGGCTTTGATAAAATGCCCCTCAGCGGCGGTCATTAGCACTTCTGGCACATCAAATTCGTCGCGGATCAGGTAATAGTGGAACGGCGAAAATTTGCAGGCATTGCCCTTTACTGTAAAATTGAAGTCGCGGCCACCATTATACGGAACGCCGCCTTCTTGTGGCGGATTAATCCCCGGTTCATTTGGAAAAGCCCGCCATTCGTCTTTGTTATTGGTCTCAAAAAAAACATAAGCACGAGGGTCAATAATCCCACTGCCATCTATGGAATCATGAACTGCCATTTGGTGCCATATCGTCGTACCCATACGCAAGCCTTTGTGTTCGCGGAATGCCCAATGGTGGCCTTCAAACTGAATGCCCATATCGCGTGGCCATAGACATATTTCTTGTCCGGCTTGTACAATAGGTTGGTTTTTCCCAAAAATATCTTGGATGATTTGGCCCGCAAATTCGGGGTCTTTTTCTACCATACGCATGGCATGGCGCAAGCGCAGTGAATTGGCAAAACGCTTCCAACGCGTTAGATCGCTTTTCAAAAACGTATCGAATTGTCGAAAGTTATAGTAGGGTTTGCCTGCTGGCGTATTCACTTCGAGGTGGATATGCTCTACTGCCCATTGCAAATCGGTTAACAACGAGCGGTAAATATCTTCTTGTCGGTCGTATTTGGGGCGCAACAAATCCAAGCCTTGGTTGCCTTTTCCTGCTTCCGAAAACGGTATATCGCCAAAAAGATCGGTCACTTTGAAGGTTTTGTAGGCGAGTAGGATTTTGAGCATGGCCCGCACATTATCCATTTCTTCGGGTGCTCCTGCGTATTGGTCAAAGCGATCTTCCAACGCCCTGATATTGCGGAGTGCACTGTAATAACTTTCCCATACTTCATCTACGCCGATGCGGATATTGGGCCAAGCCCGCGCAATGAGTGCGCCTTGTTGGGTCAGATCGTACAGGGTTTCGTTGTGTAGGTAAAATTGCTCGTTCCAACCCAAGGGCAAAGACGATACCACGCCATTGAATAGGGCTTCCATGCTGGTTTGCGATGGATTGAATGGATTAGTGTTGACCTGTTCAAAATCTTTGCGACAAGCGACTACAGGTAATAGAAATAGTAGTAGTAGCAGTGGTGTTTTTTTCATAAAAGAGTGTTATTAGACATTTCACCAAAAATAAAAAGGTGTGGTTATCAGCAGTTTCCTATATGGATTTTGAGTCTGGATTTCAAGCCCTGAAGGGGCGCATCATCTAACACAGGGCATCGCCCTGTGTAATGGTGTGGCTATAGATATTAATTGCAAAAATTTGATTATCAGTATTTTATACTTTAAACATCATACAAAATACTGATAATCAAACGTTGTCTAAAAATCAAAATATTAACGCTTCACCAAACGGCGTGTTTCTTGTCCGTACTCTGTCCGTACCACCATAAAGAATACACCCGATGCTTGTCCGTCTAATTTGATTTCGCGGCTTCCTACGGTAGCATTTCTTTCAAAAAAGCCACCAACGCGCTGACCCAATGCATCATATATACTGACATCCATCCAACGGAGCAAGTCTTCTTTTATAACAAAATTAAAGATGCCTGTTGCAGATGGATTCGGGAAAACAGCAAACGCCGCTGATGGGTCAAAGATATGCTCATCGGTATCCGAAATGGTGGCTTCACCCACTGGGCCATCCGCAAATGTGATCAGATTGCAAGCCACTACCAAAAATGGATTGTACCCGTCGTTACAATTGGGGCAGGTGACACCCGTCACGCAATTAGGGTTATTCACATGGCATAAATCAACATAATCTTCATCAAAACGGTAACCTAATGCCACTTGATTAGTACCTACAAAAGGTGTCATATCAAAATTGAACCAAGGTGCTATACTACCGGGACACCAACCTGCCCGCGCAAAGTACCAAGTGCCGGCTTGAGGCGAGCATCCATCTGGGTTAGGGTTACACGTTTTCCAGTTGTGTTGCGTGAATGTTTCTGTGCCATTTACCCAAACGTGGTGGGTATCGTCGTGGAATTCGGCGGCGTTATCTGTATTGTTATCGCCCCAGCCATGACCACCAGAAATCAATTTCAGGGTAGAAGCGGCTGCATTAGCGGGATAATTGATCTTTAATGGTTCAACGGGTTGGAGGTTTGCTGGATCGCCAAACGGGTAGTTTTTCTGCCACAATACGCTGATCGCGCTATACGGATGCACAGGCGTTCCTGCTTGGTACGTGAATTTTAGGTTGTACAAATAACCATTGTCCAAAGTGCCATTATTGAGGCGGAAAGCAATTTTGCCCTGCAATGCACTCATATAATCAGTTACATCGAGTTCGTGTGAGCAAGCAGTACCATAAGGTGTGATATAACGAATAATTTCTACCCAACGCCCGTCGTGTGTTTTAGCATCAATGCTCGAGATACGATCCCATTCGCCGCAGCCGCCTGTAGGGCATTTGACCTGCAATACGGCTTTCACTTTATTAAATGCCCCTTGAAAAGAAGGTAATTCGGCCTCCACCGTTTTGGTATTATCTGTTGAGTTGAGCCAAACATCGGTTGCCGCAATGGCTTCCATATCGGTTGCGGTTTGTACAACATTAAAATTGATTGTTTTTACCGCATTTGCACCGTAATTGTTAGTGGCAATAATTTTCATCACGTGCGCGCCATAACTATCGGGTTTCCACCAACCGGTATAATGCAAATTACCGTGATTTTCGGGTGTGAGCGTTTGACCATCCAGTTCAAATTTGACATTTTGTACCGAAAACAATTCAGGATAGTCAATACCAACAATTGCTGCTAACTGAATTTGGGATAAAGTGGGCACAAAAACATCACCAGCAAGAGGGCTACGTACTTCCACATCAGGAACAAATGTTTGAGGATCAAGCACTTGGAAATAATTGATAAGATCGTCTGCGGGTTCAAAACTGCCATTACCTGCCTGCGAAACTTTTACACTAACCTGACCAGGTTGCCCCGTCAAAGTGATGGTATTGCCGCTTATAGTAGCGGGACCAGACACGATTTCGTAGGTAACAGGTAAACCCGATGTGGCCGAAGCATTCAGTTGGAAAGGCGCATCAGAAGTGAGTTTATTTGGGATTTTTGGGAACGTAATGGCCTGAAAACTGGTATTTAGTATGCCCCCGAAATTAGAAATGGGGCCATTTAGTGCAAAATTATTGAGGGTGGCATCCAAATCTCCAGTGCCCAGTTTATTGGTCAATTTTGTGATTGAAGTATTATCGCCATCGGGAACACCTTGGTTTATTTTGTAGTAGGTGACCAAATCTGGCTCTGTTCCAGTCAGTTCATTGGCCATAAGTGCTTGAATTTCGGTTGCGTTCAAGCCTTTTTTCCAAAGCGACACTTCATCAATTCGACCGCCGTATAAGAAATTAAAACCCGCCAACAAACTTTTACCCAGTGCAAAGGAAGTGGTGGTGCTGGTGATTTTACCAGTAGCGGTTTTGCTGCCTTTCAAAACACCATTGAGGTACAATTCTACTTTTGTACCCGTATATACCCATGCAAAATGTTGCCAAGTTTCTAATTCAACGGTGTAAAATGGCGCTACATATTCATACAAAGTCCCTGCTGAATTTTGAAAACGACACTCAATTTTGCCGTTGTCCAATTGAATCATATAAAAACCTGCGTTGGTACCGCGAATGCCCATCATACCTTGTCCATAAGCGTATTGATCGGTATAGAACCAGCCCGACATCGTGATACCGGGGGCATTGGCAATCAGCGCAGAGGCATTGGGGAGTTCCACAAAATCGTCCACCCTGTCGAAGTGTAAATATTGATCCGACTGTGCCTGCATTTGGACAACGCAGAGTAATAAAAAGAGAATTTTGTATAAATGCTTCATAAATATAAAGTGTGTATTTAAAAAAAATGATTTAATAACTTGTTGATTATCAATGTATCTGCCTAAAAACCAGCACCTAGCGTAAGCCCAAATGACCGCATTCCGGGCAATGCACCAAACTCAATGCCTTGCGCATTACCGCTGCCATTAGCACCTTCGGGGTTAATTTTATCGGGCAAACTAGAATATAAATAAGCCAAATCACGTCCA
Source organism: Chitinophagales bacterium (assembly GCA_043764095.1). GTDB lineage: Bacteria > Bacteroidota > Bacteroidia > Chitinophagales > Saprospiraceae > M3007. The sequence goes on along the minus strand of JAYUKX010000184.1, from coordinate 4,599 downwards.
ACCAAGGCAATTTCAAGGTTTTGGAATACCTTTCCTCGCCACAATTTTGGAAACCTATACCGCACAGATACCTCGCGGAGTTTGACCCATGTATTGTCAAAAACCGATGGAGTAGTGAGTACGGGCCCCCATCCGCCGCTATTGAGGTATTTGTAATAATAGTGTACGACTTTGTCATTTGGTGTACCATCGGCATAAACGCCCGGTAGTACCACACCGATATTGGCGACCGTACCATCGGGGCGAGTATAGGGCAAGCCGCCGCCATTCCGCTCGATAAGGGTATTGGGGCCTTGGCCACTTTGTTGTGCTGTGGCATAAGAACCGGAGTACATATCGCCACCAATTTTGGCATCCACCAAAACCTCTGCGCTAAAATTTTTCCAAGTAAATATATTGCGAATTCCGCCAATGAATTTTGGTGCAGAATTGGCATACCGCTTAAATTTACCCTGCTCATCGTAGATTTTCAAGGGAACACGCACCTTTGTAACTTGGTATTGCGTACCCGCTTCATTAAGAATGGGCAATCCGCTGGCTTCGTCGCGGACATAATCGAACCCAATCATAACACCATACGCCTGCTGTGCTTTGACCGATACCGCCGAGCCATTGGCACCCCATATTCCGCCTAATTCGAGCAATTCTGCGCCATCGGATAGTTTTTCTAAACGATTGCGGTTGCGCGCGCCATTCACTTTGGTTTCCCATGAAAAATGTTTCCTTTCCAACCAGCGCATCCCTACAATGGCCTCCATGCCCCTATTGCTAATGGCGCCAGTGTTGATCCGAACGGTCGGATACCCCGACGAACTTGGGAGTGGCGAGTTCAGCAATTGGTTATAACTGTTGATATAATAATAGGTAAAGTCAATTTGCATACGGTCGCGCAAGGCACCAATATTCAGACCAATTTCAAAACCTTGGCTGCGTTGCGGTCTCAAATCGAGCGGACGCACAATGGGTTCGGGGAAAGCCGTTGGTTGCCCGGCAAAATTGCCCGTTGTATAAACCCGTTGTAATTGATACGGATCGTCGTCAGTGGCGGTTTCGGAGTAAGCGAAGCGAATTTTGGCAAAATTGATGTATGGATTTTCTTGCCAGTCCAATAATTCCGAGGGGACAAAACTCACATTGGCCGCTGGAAAAAGATAGGAACCGGTGGCTTTTGGCAAAGTGCTCGACCAATCATTACGCACCGAAACTTGGCCAAAAAGCCAGTTTTTATAGCCTAAATCGAGGAAACTATACAAAGAGTTGAGCCGTTTTTCGTAGCGGCCCTCGGTAGGCGTAGTTGGGTATCCCACAAAATTGCCGAGTGAGTATAAAAATGGGTCGCGCCACTGGCTGTAATTGCTACCAAATAAACTATACGTTTTGATTTGGTACTGCGTTCCACCAAAATTGAGCGAAGTTTCAAGGTTGGGTAGGATATTTTTACGTTTGGCACTCAGCAAAAATTCATTATTGATCGTATTGGCTTTGCTCAGACTATGGCTATAACCGCCGCCCTGCGTTCCAGTAATATCGATTGGTTTGTTTTTACTTTCAAAATCGTCGAAAGTATTATCGGTTCCAGTGCGCCCCATGAGGGTCAACCAAGGTGCAATATCGTAAAAAATGGCAGCCGATCCTATAATTTTATTGCGCCGCAACCAGGTATTTTGGTTATAAACGCTCCAAAAAACGTCGATATTTCCCCATGCAAAAGGATTTGGCCCAAAATCATGCTTTGTGCCATCGGGTTCTTCATAATTTAGGTTTTCGCCTTGGTAACTCCTTGGGTAACCGTAAATCATGATTTTGCCAAATGAATTATTATCGCTACCAAGTATGGGCGAATTGAGTCGGTTGTACTGGATATAAGAAATACCGATTTCGGCACGTACCTTTTTAGACACATTGAGTTTTGAACCAATAAAAGCCGTTGTTTGGTCAAAATTGCTGTTCAATGCCACCGAACGATGGTCTTCCCGTGTAAAAGATGCCCGCACAGAGCCCATTTTACTGGCACCGGAGAAGGACAAATTGTGTCGCTGTGTTAAACCAGTTTGGAAAAACCGTTTAAAATTATCGGGTTGTGGCGACCACGAACGCATCGATCCGTCCCACCAACGCACAGGCGTTCCGTCCAAACGTGGGCCCCACGATTGCGAACTGGCATAGGCTCCAAAGGTTTCGGTGGTTGGTTTTCCTTCCGGGCCAAAATCGGTGTATAACTCTGCGGGGTGCTGATAAACGCCACCTGCGTCTGTCGCTAAGCGCGGTTCATTGAAGGAAAAAGGCCCGCCAAAACCGTATTCGTTCTGCATTTCGCGCCAATAAAAAGGATTAGTTGTTCGCATACTATATTGATAATCAATACCTAATCCGGGTCGTTCTGTGCCTTTTTTTGTGGTGATTAATATGACGCCATTACCGCCACGTGCGCCGTAAAGTGCTGCTGCATTTGCGCCTTTCAGTACGTCCAAGCGTTCAATATCTGCTGAATTGATATTATTAATGGCGCTGCCCCAGTCGCGTCCTGATTCTACGCCTGTCCAGCCAGGGCTATTGTCGAGTGGCACGCCATCCACGATAATCAGCGGTTGGTTGTTGCCAAAAATTTGGGTATTACCTCTGATTACGATACGGGTGGTGCCGCCTTCTACGCCGTTGCCTTGCACGATATTAACGCCTGCCATTTTTCCGGCGAGACCACCGAGAATATTTGCGGTATTGGATTTGGAGAGTTCGTCGCCTTTTACGTTTTGGGTGGCAAAACCGACTGCTCTTGCTTGTCGTTCGATACCAAAAGCGGTGATGACAGTTTCGTCCAGCGTTTGGCCGTTTTCCGAAAGTTTGATTTCGAGAAAAGTTTGTCCGGCAACTGGAATGGCGATGGATTCAAAACCGGTGTAGGATACAAGCAGCGTATCGTCCGGGAAGGTAGTGATTGAAAATTTTCCCTCTACGTCGGTGTTTGTACCTGTGAGGGGTGTTTTTTGAGAGCGTATGGTGGCACCAACGACGGATTCACCGCTGTTTTCGGCGACAATAATGCCTGTAATGGGTGTGTTTTTTTGGCTAAAAAGGGATGGACTGCAGATCAATAATAATAGCAGTATGGTGGGCAAGTAGATTTTTAGCATGTGTGTAATTTTATTGGGAGCAAATGTAGTATTTTATTGTTTAGATTGTCGTTAGTTTGGGATGAAATTCGATTACGTTTTTTTGTGTTGGGAATTATCGGAGCATCGTCGGTGTTTTTGGAAAATGCCTGTAGGAACGAGTTTTAGATAAAGGCATATTTATTAATATTGCGTTCCTTTGTATCAGACATTATATCGGATTAGGGTCGTAATGCTGAAATGAGGAATTTTTTGTCAAATCAAGGCAAGTTTTGCAGTCAAAATGGGGTAATTACGGCGAAAAAAGGAAAGAAGCGGGTTGGCCTCAAAAACAAAGTTACACCATCTCAATTAATAATATTTTTTAAAATAAAACAAATATGAAAATAATATTTTGCGATAGCGGTTTTAGTCCTAAAGAGGTGGACTATATGTATGCAGAAGAGTATAATGCAGCAAAACAGGCATTATACGCTACGGCGTTGATCAGTTTTGAGGCTTTGAAAAAAGGCGAAGTGGAAGCGGCAGTAAGCAGGATTAGACCAAATGAAACCCTAGAAATGGGGATTTACAGGGGTTGGATGCTAAAGCCCAAACAGTATCAGTTGCTCTATGACGCGCTGCTGGAAAAGAATATTAAATTGATCAATAGCCCAAGCGAGTATCAATTTTGCCATTATTTACCAGATAATTACGAAACAATAAAAGAATATACGCCGAAAACGGTGTATAAAAAATTTGATGGGAATATCGACTTGAATGACTTTCGAGCGGAATTAGACCAGTTTGGAGCCAACCCAATTGTAATAAAAGATTATGTAAAATCTCAAAAGCATTATTGGGAAGAAGCCTGTTTTATCCCAGATGCGGCTGATTACGAGCATGCCAATGCGGTGATTCAAAAATTTATTGAGTTGCAAGACGACGATTTGAACGAAGGTTTGGTGTTCCGAGCATTTATAGCATTGGAAGCCTTAACAACCCACGCACAAAGCGGCATGCCCTTGACAAAAGAATTTCGGGTATTTGTAAAAGATCACAAAATAAGGAGTGTTTTCCAATATTGGGACGAAGGTAATTATGAAGATGTTGTCCCGCTGTTAGATAAATTTGAAGCCATAATTCCGAATATCACCAGTAACTTTTTTACAATGGACATCGCTAAGAAAAAGGATGGCGATTGGATTATTGTAGAATTGGGCGATGGGCAAGTTGCAGGACTGCCAGACAATGCGGATAAAGCACAATTTTATCAAGCATTGGGATTATAGTGCAATTATAGGGCTATGTTTTTGTATTTTCATTGAAAAATGTAAATTGTTTTAATACTCAATTGTTTGATTATTAATTAATTACCTTACAACCGTACACTTTTATTTTTGGTGATATGTTTTGAGATTTGAAATAAAGTACAGTTCCCCAAGTGTGGCAAAACCGGCCTTAGAAAAATGCAGGTTTTGCTTGAGTGGAGGCGGATGAAGCCAAAAAG
>JAYUKX010000183.1:0-7504 GCA_043764095.1 Chitinophagales bacterium | reverse complement strand
AAAGAAACTAATATACCCTCACTTTTTGACCGCATACAAAAAAAGTAGGCAAAAAAGGCTTCGGCTGACGAAAAATGCTGCGCTTTTGCTTTCGAGTTACGGCGGCGCCAAAAAAAACTCGCCGCACAGTCGAGCAGAGGCTATGCCTCACATAATTTGTTTGGCTCAAACACTTTTTGGCTTCATCCGCCTCCACTCGAGCAAAAACGGCATTTTTCTAAGGCCGGTTTTGCCACACTTGGGCATCTGTACTTCAATCTAAATTTCAAAACATTTCGCCAAAAAAATGTGTACCCTTTCTAAATCTATTTTGTAAGTTTATACATGGAAGCCCAAGCGTAAACTGCCTTGGTTTCCAGTTCCGTTGCTGCACGATTGTGTAGGCCACGCACTTGAGCAATGGCCTTGTTCTTACGTACTTCTATGGTCAACCGTTTATTTAAATTATGACCTTCATGTCGAAGATTTACCGACCAGATAGAACAAAAGCCACGTTTGCAATTGTTTATATAACCGCCTACACAATGCTGCATTAATTTACCTTCATCCAGTAGTGTAAATGCGTTTCTGATTTGGCTAAATTGGAAAATTTGCTTTTCAATGACAATTTCTGTTATTGGCCGGCGGGTAACGTGCGTCTTAAATTCGGTCTTTTTTAAATCTAAAAAATTTTTTTCAAAGATTTCTCGGTCTTTAGCCTCTTTCATACGCCCTAAAAAAACACGTGCGTCCCAAGGAAAATCATCTCCTTGTTCGACGATGTATTTTTTGGTAAAAAACGCCAACGTTGGCTTTATCATCGGAATCGTCAATTCCGAATCCTGAATATAAAGCTGGATCAAGTTGCCATATCGAAGATCCATATCCAAATGATCGCCAAAAGGACTTCTGGCAAATGCTTTGGCTAGTTTTTCAGGCCCCCCTGCCCCCCTAACCCTGCCGTAGGTCAGTGCCTGTGCGAGTGTCATCCAACGGGGTGCTAATAAAAAATGATGGTTTATTCTATTGTTTAGACCTTCTGGAATATTTGGAGCGGTACGGAAATTTTTCCCTGAACCTAAATGTGCAAACCATTGCTTGTGCAGTTGGGAGCCGCCATTCCAAACCTGATAAAAAAACTCGGGCATCGGGTACTTTACCAATACGTGGTTAATAAAACTACGTAAAAGAGTAGCGTAGTCCATTTTGGGAGGAATTACCCATGTTTCGAGTGTACGTACCAAGGGCATCCCCAAGGCGAAAACACCTGTTTTTTCGACCATCCAAGCGCAAAGTGGGCTTACTGGATTGCCTTCTGTGTCGCAGGGGCGAAACCCCGGATATTGTTTAAATAATAGAAATAGTGGATCCTTATGTATCGGATCAAATCGGATAGCTTTCATGCCTGTGAAAGAGAATGAATGAAACTACTATGGCATGAAAGCGGAATAGATTAACTACTGCATGTGCATGCCTTTAATAACCGTAACCTTGACGGGAGTCTGTGGCTTAAGCCGATTGGAATTGTTGCACGCATGATAATCTGAATTGTGATGGTTGTGATAATTTATAGGACAATAAACTATGGAGTTGTTTTTTTAGTTCCCTGAGGGTAGGTTTTTATTTCGATACTTTACCTACTTTATTTTCCCTAAAAACAACACCTGCTCTACTCCATTCCGATCCATTCGGATTTTTAAGGAATCGGTGGATTGGTACAATACTTTTAACATTCGTTCTGTTGGAGTATCGGCTGTGGTATCTTTTAAAATAAGATAATTACTAGCACAACGCCATTTTCCTGCTTCGGAATACATACCCATTGATTGGAATTGGTAGCGGTTATTGGGCGAAATCGTTAGTTTTACTTCATTTAGAGGTACTTTGGAGGTTTGTCCATTTTCGTAAAATTGTACTGCTTGCCAACTACCATTGAGTTGAGCCTCTTCAATATTACAGGCTTGGCTCAGTAATATAAAGGTTGAAAAGAATATTATTAGTCGCATTTCGTTATTAGTGTATAATGTTTTGTTCCGCGTGGCGCAAAATTATCCTTTGTTCACCTAATTATTTTAAATTATTACCAACTTAGTACTCAATTTGTAAAAACATTACCCTTCCTATACACAAATTGACGTTTATTTGTCCGGTAATACAAGCACAGATACATGAGTATCTACCGAAGAAAAACATATTGGAAGTGGTACCTAGCGGCTGCGGCGATCCTTATCGTCAGCATTACCCTATGGTACACAAAATACCTTGCCGACCGCCTGACCGTTCGAGAAGAGCAACAAGCTGTGCAATTTGCAGAGGCATTGCGCAATATTGCCAAAAGCAATGTGGATCCGCTCCAACAGGGCTGTGATTGCGATGTGGAATTGCATCGACTGGTCATTACCCAAAATACGACCGTGCCGGTTGTGCTACTGGATGAAGGTTGGAATATTCAGGAGTACCGTAATATTGGGGATAACAATATCACCCAAATGGATACAACTGAAGTAAGGCGCGCCCTAAATGCGATGATTAGCAATTGGGCTGATACGATTGAGGTATCAGTACCGCCCTATTACAGGACTTATTTGATCTATTCCCATTCCAATTTATTGGTTTGGCTACAATGGTATCCTTTTTTGCAATTACTCTTGATTTCGGCTTTTATCGGGCTGGGCTATATTGGGTTTAGTGCATCGCGTAAGGCACAGGAAAATCAGGTGTGGCTGGGTATGGCTAAAGAGACCGCACATCAATTGGGTACCCCGATCACCGCTATTATGGGCTGGGCTGAAACACTCAAAGAATTACATATCGAAGACCCAGCCACCTTGGAAATGCTGGCCGAAATGAGCCATGATATTCGGCGTTTGGAACTGGTTTCGGATCGTTTTTCCAAAATTGGAGCACAACCTGAATTGTCACCAGCCAATTTGTACGTTGCCCTAGACCGCAACCGCGAATATATGCAAAAGCGCTCACCGCGCAAAGTGACTTATAATTTTCCAGATCCCAATACACACGAACCAGTTTCGGTGCATATCAACGTGCATCTATTTGATTGGGTGGTGGAAAACTTAATCCGTAACGCCATTGATGCGATGGAAAAAGGCGTAGGCGATATTTCGGCGTTGGTGTATCAAGATGGCAATTATGTTTGTGTGGACATAACGGATACAGGCAAAGGCATTCCTTCGAGCAAACATAAAACGATATTTCAACCCGGTTATTCCACCAAAACCCGTGGTTGGGGACTGGGTTTATCCTTGTCAAAGCGTATCATTAATGAGTACCACAAAGGGAAAATATTTGTAAAAAAATCGGAACTCGGAAAAGGAACTACCTTTACCATCAAATTGCCGAACAAGGGCGCTGCTATACTGGATCCTAGAAAAGACACATGAGAGAAACAAAATTTATCGAGCAAAACAAGGAAAAATGGGCCGAATACGAGTCCATGATCCAAAACGGGAGCGGAGAACCGGAAAAACTGAATGATTTATTTGTTCAGATCACTGATGATCTCTCTTATGCACGTACGTTCTATCCTAACCGCTCGGTAAAGGTCTATCTCAACCATTTAGCGCAACGCATTTTTAACCATATTTATAAAGGCCGGAAATTTCCTAAAGAACGCCTCGTTCAGTTTTGGACGCACGAGCTCCCGCAGGTGATGTGGGAGAGCCGTTTTGCCCTCCGATTGGCTTTGGGTATATTTGTGTTGTCCTTTGCCATTGGGGTAGTTTCCAGCATCCTCAACCCCGATTTTGCAAAGGTGGTTTTGGGCGAAAGTTATGTCCAAATGACCCTGCAAAATATCGAAAGTGGCGACCCGATGGCCGTTTATAAAGACCATCAACCATTAGGCTCGTTTGTGGGTATTGCTGCCAATAATTTGTGGGTAGCCTTTCTTACGGCTGTTGCGGGGGTAATCGCCTCTATTGGCACCGTATTCCTACTCATTTCCAATGGGATTATGGTAGGGGCATTTCAGTTTTTCTTTATTGAAAAAGGCTTGTTTTGGCCGTCATTTTTGACGATTTGGATACATGGAACGCTCGAAATTAGCGCCATTATTATTGCCGGCGGAGCGGGGCTTGTCGCGGGATCGGGGCTATTGTTCCCCGGTACATTTACGCGCACCCAAGCCTTCCAGATCTCGATGCGGCGTGGTATGAAAATTTTTGTGGGCATCGTACCTGTTATTATTATAGCGGCTTTTTTTGAAGGTTTTTTGACGCGATTTACCGAAGTGCCCGATGCCATACGAGGATTGTTTATTTTAGCATCCTTGGCATTTGTGTTAGGATATTATGTGGTTTTGCCAAGATTACGGGCGTATAAAGGTCATTTTTCGGATATGGAACGCGATGCGGATCTGCCACCAGATAGTATTAATCCAGTGCGGTTTACGAGTATAAAATCAACGGGAGAGATCATTAGCGACAGTTTTACTATTGTGAAAAAAAATTTACAATGGACTTTCGCGGCTGTTTTTACGAGTGCATTTGCATTTACAGTATTTACGCTTTTTCAAAACACCGACCCTGCTAGCCTTGTACAGATAGATGATGTGCTCGGGCGCACACTTACTGTAGCGGGAATGTCTAGTTATATTGGTACCGATTATACCCAATGGACAAGGTGGGTAGCCTTAGTACTTTTTCTTTTGGTTACTTTTGTAGGATTCAGGATGACAGAATTGGAGATGTTGCGGGTGAATAAACCGATGGCTAGAGGGTACAAAATTTTTCAGGGATTGGCATTAGTATTGCCCATTATGCTGCTGTTTTGGGTAATGGAGTTGGAATTACCGATTTGGTTGGCCTTTTTTCTGCGTATTATTTTACCGACTATTGTCTTGCCCATTGTACTTTCGGTGTATTGGATTGCCGCTATCCGTTATGGCTCACCCAATCCTTTCGTGGGTTTATGGAGTGGCGTACAATCACTACGCTACTTAACGGGTTATTTGGTCTGTCTGTTGGTGATCGGGCTGATGGCCTTGTTTTTATTGTTTATGAAATCTGAACTTTGGTCTATGTTCCTAAAGTTTTTTAGTTGGGCGGTTCCTCCTGGCGAAAAAAATGTAGCAAAGTTTGCGACAACCATAACGACATTTACCACTTGTATTATTTTGTATTTCACTTGGTTGATGTTGGTGATTTCGGGCATACTCCAGTTTTTTTCGCACCGCGAAATTACCGAAGCGACACATTTGCACCAACAAATTGAAACTGTGGGTACATTACGGCAAATACGAGGTATTCCTAAAGAATAATATAAAAATGAAATATATTTTACTGTTTTGTTGCTTTTTTTATTGTTTTTCGTCCCTGTTGGCGCAAAATGAGTCACCAGCAGAGCCGGATGTTCCTGTTGTGGTAGATGATATGGATGATGCTGCAATGGAATATGAGCGTGCGAATGCATCGGAGCAAGATCAAAAAGAAATATTTGGCCTAAACAAAGAGCGCGTAGTACGGCGCAAAATACCTCAAGATCAATGGCAACGCGCAGCAGATCAATTGAATTACAGTAATGATGTGCCAGAGGAAATTAAAAAACCTAAAGACGATCCAGTAAAACCTAACCAGACTGCTGCGCCAAGATTTGAGTGGGACTGGGAATTTTGGAAAGGATTTTCTAAACTGTTTTCGGTGATTGTTTTACTGAGTTTGGGCGGCTGGTTGATTTATAATTTAGTGCAATCGCCCAGCAACAGCGTCATTCGAGCGGAAGATGGTACAGAGATTACCTTAGCCAATTTAGATGAATATATCCAAGAAACGGATCTGCAACGCTTCTTACGCGAAGCCTTAGAAAAAGGCAATTATAGCCAAGCGGTAAGGATTTATTATTTGCAGGTGATCAAGGATTTATCTAAAAAAGAAGCTATTTTGTGGCGTAAGGAAAAAACCAACCGCGACTATATCCGCGAAATGCGTAATCACCCGTTAAGCACTGATTTTCGAACGGCTACCCGTACCTACGAAGCGGTTTGGTATGGCAATGGCGAATTAGATAAGGCTATTTTTGGGCGCATTGAAGGTCAAATGAATCGTCTTTTGGCTAAAATCGCTTAAATTTCATCGAAATCAACAATGCCATGCGCTACCTTTCCATCGATTTTTACAGAGGATTAACCATTGCCTTAATGCTAATTGTGAATAATCCGGGCGATTGGAGTCGGGTATTTTCGCCTTTATTACACGCCGAATGGCATGGCTGCACACCCACCGATTTGGTATTCCCCTCTTTTCTGTTTATCATTGGCGTGGCGATGTGGTTCTCCTTTGAGAAATTTGGGCGCAAGCCTACGACAGCGGCACTCACCAAAATAGCCAAGCGGACAGCACTGCTCTTTTTATTTGGTTTTTTATTATCGTGGTATCCATTTGTGGGCAAAGAGATCGCCAATTTGCGTATCATGGGTGTATTGCAAAGGCTCGGATTGTGTTATGGCATTGCTGCATTATTGGTATTATATTGTTCCAATCGCGTCCTGATTGGCGTGGCCATAGCCGCATTATTTGGTTATTGGGGACTGCTGTATTTTGGCGGTGATTATAGTTTGGAAAATAACTTGGCGCGGCGCATTGATTTGGCCGTACTCGGCGCAACGCACCTGTGGAAAGGCAAGGGCATCCCTTTCGATCCAGAAGGATTGTTGAGCACTTTACCCGCCACCATCAATGTCCTATTTGGGTGGTGGAGCGCGCAAATTATGCAACGTTACCAGTTGGATAAAATGCGGGTAGTGGGTGAATTATTACTTTGGGGAAATATAATCGCACTGTGCGGTGTGATTTGGGACTGGGGTTTTCCACAAAATAAAAGCCTTTGGACGAGTTCATTTGTACTCAATACCAGCGGCATTTCAATGATTTTATTGGCCTTTAGTGTTTGGGCGATTGATATTAAACAATGGCATCGAGGGGTGTATTTTTTCTTGGTTTTTGGTGCAAATTCCTTATTTGCCTTTATACTTTCTGGTTTTTTGGTCAAAACCATGGGTTTGTTCAAATGGGTAGAAGGTACCGAAAAACGAAATATTTCTACTTGGATTTATCACACTGTTTTTGAGCGGATGGATAGCGGAAAATTTGGTTCGTTGCTCTATGCGCTCACATTTATGAGTATATGCTGGCTAGTGATGTGGGTCATGTATCGGAAGAAATGGTTTTTAAAAGTCTAAGTTTTTACAAGATTTGATAGAATTTTTGCCAATTATAGGTTGGCTCAAAATACTGGTTTTCATGGCGTTACGTTTACGAAACCATGAAGATTGCGTAAAAATTCACTGGCAAATACCTGAATATCAATCTATTAAGAAAGAGTACATTTTTATTTTGGGTAAGATGTTTTGAAATTTGACTTGAAGCACAGTACTCCAAGTGTGGCAAGACCGGCCTTAGAAAAATGCAGGTTTTGCTTGAGTGGAGGCGGATGAAGCCAAAAAGTGTTTGAGCCAAACAAAACTGAAGGGACGCAGTCCCCGCTCGACTGTGCGGCGAGTTTTTTTTGG
>JAYUKX010000182.1:0-28120 GCA_043764095.1 Chitinophagales bacterium | reverse complement strand
GTTACCATAATCTGATTAGAAGTCGCACTGCCACAGTTATTTGAATTAGTAACAGAATAATTACCACTTGTGGTGACTGTGATAGAGGCTGTTGTTGCACCAGTACTCCAAACACCACCACAATTTCCGCTAAGGGTGACACTACCGCCTGTACAAAACGTTGTAACGCCGCTGGCTGTAATAGTGGACGCAGTAGGCTGCATATCAATATTCACTGCATTATTATGGAGTTCAATTGCACCTTGCCGACTCAGACCTCTTCCAAATAGAGCAGCTCCTTCCAGTAACGTTATTGCTCCGTTTGCCAAAATAGTGCCTCTGAAAACAGAACCTTCGCCTAATTCGACCGCTCCACTTATTTGCCAGTACACGTTGCATGAAGAGGCTGAATTAATCAGTATGACGCGAGATAATGTGGTCGTTGACAAGGCCCCGTTGACCTTAATAATAAATACAGCATTAGGATTACATCCACCGTCTAGTATAAGGTCGCCATTTAAAGTGGATGCACCCCCTAAACAGTAAACGTTTGGGGTCAGCATTTGGCCATTTCCCAAAGACGTTCCTATGACTAAACCACAGGTAACAGTACTTAGGCTACCATAGGCAAGATCCACATCTATTGCGGCTTGTGCCGAAATAGCATCCGCCACATGGATTTGTCCATTCACTACGCCCGGAGGAAAACCTGTAAAGGCTCCTGCGTCTGTACCGATATCGCCGTTTACTGCCGTTGCTCCGGTGTTTGAAAATGCACCCGCGGCAGTAAATAACGCAAAACTGGACGCTGCTCCTAAGTTAGGAACTTGTCCGAAAATCGTGTTGGGAATTAAAAAAAGAACAAATAATGGTAGTGGAGTAAGTAATAATTTTTTCATCTTACTTTTGTTTTGTTATACATAATTTCAATGGCACGAAGGTAATGGAATATGGCTAGAAAGATTGCACAATACCACTTAGATATTTGCATAATTCACACATCGCTTCCTAAATCTTATACATTTCAAATAAACCCAGTGCTGACAACTCCATATCGCCACTTTTTTGCTGTATCTAATTCATCTATTCTTGTAAAAATGCTAAGGAACGAGTTTTCCTAACCCAAGTCAACGTTTTTCGACGACGCAACCCTACACCTTTGCAGCGTTCAATTTAAAACATTATATACAATGAAAAAAACGTTTAGATTAGGTGTTTGGGCCATATTAACCTTGGTGCTCACCGCCAAACTATCGGCTCAGTCGATGGTTGACTTATCCGTGGGGGCTTCCCATCAAGATAATTTTTTTGCTAATATGGCATACCGCTACCAAGTAAGCAACAAATTCCGAGTTGGGATAGAAGGACAATATGGGACAGCCAAGTATCGGTTGATCAATGCTAAACCGATCACAACAGGTTACGCTACTTCATTGGGGCTGCCTTTGACGATTCGATTGTACGAAAAGGAGCAAATTCGCTTGGATCTATATGCAAAACCAGGCGTACGATTCCAAGGCGTGCTAGACCCCGATAATAACGACGAACGAGATAGCGTGCTGACATCAACGGCATTTTCCTTTGAAACGGGTTTATTAGTTACCATTAATTTAAGTGAAAAAGTCAATTTTCAAAGCGGGGTTACTTTCCCACTGTTTTTACAAACTCAGCCATCTTCGATTTTTGAGAATGTTTATCCAGGGCTACTCCATTTTGGAGGCAATTACATGTTATCGACAAGGACTACGGCATTTGTAAAAACGGCATTTGGCTCGGCAGTTGGAGGCGATGGCGATACTCAAAAATTCGGCTGGTCGCTTCAAGGCGGCATCCGTTATGTTTTAGGTACCAAACCTATGCCTTCTTTTGTTGAACCTTCTTTTTAATCACAAAATATAACTTAAACATGAAAAAAATAATCATCGCAATACTATTTATTGCAGCAGCGAATACTTTATTTTCGCAACAAAACACACAAAAAACATCTAAAATTGGTTGGTTCCTTACCCCAGAAGTTGGTGCTATGTTTTTGGAAAGCCATGTAGGAAACACCGTTGGGGTGTCGTTTGGCCTGAAATTTTGGAAAGACCGTATAAAACTGGGTATTATGGGATATGGCCGTTCTGGGCCTACTAATCCAGCAACGTTTGCTATTACACCTTATAATAATCAAACGTACAAAGGGCAATCAACGTTAAACGTAAGAGCAGATTGGGGTGCTTTTGGGCTAATGATAGCACCAACTTTCCATATTAAAAAAATAACAATAGATGTACCCATTAGCTATGGCGGAGGAGCCGGAGGATTTTACTTAGTGGGCGATGACCGCAAAACGCCGGATGGCGATCGGGTGAGTGTATGGGAAAATAAACTGTTTAATGGAGAAGATGCGGCATTTGGTACAATGACCGAATTCGGAATCAGGGCATTTTTTCCTACCAAAATTAAAGGTATGACTTATGGTGCCGGATTGCATTACACTTTGATAAGCGGCTGGAAAACCCTCTATGATCCAACAGGAGATTTCTACAATAACAAATTGCGGGCAAGCCTATTGATCAATTTTGGATCTTAGGCAGGAGATTTAAAAGCCAGCAGCCATGACTGTGCTGCTGGCTTCTAAAAAATTTATACATGACACCCGAAGTTCAACTTTCCTGTAAGGTATTAATTACTTATTCTACTACCAATTCCTTGAATCTTTTCCGCCAAAAGACCTAGTAGTTTTAAGTTTAAATTTGTGAAGTGGCGCGTACTCAACCGATACGCAACAATATTTTTCCGGTTCGACCTTCCGCGTCAGCATGTACAACAGCCTGAGCGATTTCGTCCAAAGTATATGTGGCTTCTACGGGTAGGTGCACTTTGCCTTCGGCCAGTAAGCTGACCACTTGGCTAAATACTTCTTTTTTGTGCTCAGGACGCGCATCTTTCATCCAGCCTGTTAGCCAAAAACCCTGAATACTAATTTCTTTAAAAATCATAATGCCTGCATTTACAGGTATATCGCTAAGGCTCAATGCACCATAAACGAGCATACGGCCTTTTTGGGCCAAACAGGGCAACATCTCCGCCGCTGCCGGGCCTGCAACGGCATCTAAAATACATTTCACACCTGCGCCTTGTGTAATTTCTTTCACACGACGAGGAAGCGACTCCGTAGAAGTATCAATAATATGATCGGCACCTAATGCCAACAGACTTTCGACCATATCGGGGCGACGAACAGTACCAATGGTTTTGATTCCCTTCATTTTGCAGACTTGAATGACCATTTTGCCAAAAGCAGAACCCGCCGCGGAGAGCATCAGGTAGTCGCCGGCTTCGACACCCGACTCTAATACCATGGCGTAGGCGGTAAACGGATTGACAAATAATTGTGCAGCCGCTTCATCTGTCATCGTATCAGGCACCGGGATCAACCCTTTAGCAGAGGCAATCGCGTATTCGGCCCAAGTGCCAATACCTGTAAAACTGGCACGTGTCCCAATCGGAATTTGCACACCTTCACCACAGGCATCTACGATACCAACGGCCTCAAATCCTGCTTGAGCAGTAGGAAAAACGGGGCGAATACCGTACATGTTTTGCACAAACATAATATCCGACGGGTTAATCGGCGACAAAAGTACCCGCATGCGCACTTCTCCTGCTTTGGGTTCTGGGGTGGCAATATCTGTCAATACCAGTATATCGGCTGGTTTGCCGGGTGCTTCAAATGTGATAGATTTCATCGTTATTTTTATTTAGTGGCCTAATAGACTTTATCCAAATCTCACAGGCAACCAAAAGTGCCAAAAACAAGGTGAGCATGGATAAATTTTATTTCATCGAACAAAAATAGTACTTAAAAATGATAGTACCTACTAACTTTGCAAGAAAGTATCTAACCGAGTAAACGTGTTGTTCAATTTGAATTTGCCTAAACTTTTTTCTTTTAATTAATTGCAGCAATGAACATACCCACTATGCGCTGGATATGATTTAAAAACAAATACTCGCTGTTTCCTCTGTGTTTTTTCAAAATGGCCTATATTTGTCATTTCGTACTTAAAAACGGTAAAATTACAATAAACCGTTGAACATAAGCCTCACTTATAATGTCTTGCTTAAAGTTTAAATGTCGTTAAAAATGTACACACAAATTCTCGATAGCATAAAATCAATAGTCACATTGAGTGCGGAAGAAGAGGCCGCCTTTACACAAATTTTGGAAGTAAAAGAAGTCAAAAAGAAAGCCTTTTTGCTGCAAACAGGGCAAATATGTACAAAGGTTTCTTTTCTCAATGCTGGCTGTACCCGGATTTTCTATAATGTAGATGGTGTTGAAAATACTATTCAATTTTTTTTTGCTGGCAGTTGGTACACCGATTATTCCAGTTTTTTAACGGGGCAACCCACATTTGAAAACGCCCAAGCACTTGAAAACAGCCAAGTGATTCAGATTAAAAAAACAGATCTTTACCAACTATACAATGTTTATCCCGTTTTTGATCGTGTGGGTAGGATCATGGCCGAAAATGCCTTCCTTTCCGTACATCATCTCAACAGAATGCTCACCAATGATGAACCCCAACAACGCTACCTCAATCTCTTAAAGCAACGACCCGAAGTAGTAGAAAGAATCCCACAACATTATATTGCCTCTTATCTTGGTATCCAGCCGGAATCGCTGAGCCGAATTAGAAAAAGAATATTAGCCGCCAAGTGATTTCCTCCCGACCTCCCATGCAATATGATGCACAGCATGACCAGGCGTATGTAATGCCGTAAAATTCAAACCAATAGCCGTTATCACCTCCTCGTGCGCGGGCGCGTACAGGCGTGAAGGCTCAATGGGCTGCATCTGTCCCCAAAGTGGTTCCATTTGCGCGCCATAGATTTGTCGCGCCGAATTATAGAGTTTCTCTGGCGCTGCCAAATGCGGTAAACCCGCCGGATGTACATAAATCGTCGCGCCCGATTGCGCAAATACCCACGCCGCCCCCGCATGATCGAAATGGATATGCGACAAAAAAACATGCTGAATATCAGACAACGCATAACCCAAATCGACTAAACCTCGCTCCAAATGCTGGATACAGGAATGCGGACCGCACTCTACCAGCGCAACGCCATCGGGACCTTCCACCGCAAATGCTGCAATAGAACGGGTAATGCCCATGAATTGGAGATCAATCGTGTGTATTTTCATACTTATCGTGTTTCAACTTTTCTAAAACAGGTCTTATTCGTTCAGATCCCAGTTGTACTCGTTATACCCAACTGTGGCCTCGGAATTGATCTTTTTATTGCTGTATTTGTTCAAAAACGCCTGAATATTACCAAAATCAGCACTGTACCAATCAAAAATTCGGCTAATCTTGACCGATTTATTGGTCAACGTATTGTACTTTGTATTGTTTACAAAAGCCTTGGTACGTGCCTCTAAAGTTGTTTCTAAATTTTCGGCGGTATAGGCATGGTTATACAACGGTGGACATGATTTGGCTGCGCAATTGACGGCAAAATGGATACGAGGGTCTTTGAATTGTGGCCGCAATATCTCATTTTCAATCTTGTTAAGGCTGTATTTTTTATTGGCCAGTTTGATCCGTTTCACATCCCAGGTTTTACCATCGTCAAATTTGGTAATGCTTGTAGTGGGGTAATTACTCACGATCAAATCCAAGGTAAATGCATTATAAGCATTGATCCAATAGGCCATTTTTTCAGCACGGCTATCGGTTTCTTCCGGTATATTATCGGATAAAACTTGCAAATAAGCATCCAATTTCGCTTTGTCTTTTTTGAGCCCTTTGTAGTTTACAATACCCATATCGGATACGTTTTTTTGTAATAAGGAATCAAAACCAGCATGGATACTCACCTCAATGGGCTGTACAACGGGAGGCTGGGGAAACGAAAGGCTAAGTAGCCAAAAAAGTATGTATTTCATGTCTCTAAATACGATAAACTAAGCACTTATGGTTTTAATTGGGGAGTGGCTTTAGTAGTTTATACTCCCAAAAGATAAATAAATAATTAACTAATATAACAAAAGCAATTTTTACCATTAAGATAATGCACTGATAATCAAAACAATAAAAATAATACTGAATAAATACATCGTTTTTATTACGTAACTTTATCAATCAAAATGATTATTATTTTATATTTTGTCACTTTACCTTTGCTGCTAGATAAAAGTTTATGAAAGATTAAGTTAGGAATCTTGTACAATCATTAGATGATACAAGTATCCAACATTGAGTTTATTGATGATTCAATATGCTCTCTTTTTTTTCTAAAGTCTATAAGAATTGCTCTTTTCCCAACAAATGTGTCGGGGAAAGAGTTTTTTTTTAGCCTCGTTCCATTTGAAGCGTTTTGATAATATCTTTACCGAATAACCCTGCGGGTGTAAAGAAGCCTGGTTTGCCTTTCCCTTGTAGGATTTGGGCAGTCAACCACAATGCAGCATGCGCGGTGAGGGTATAGCCTTCTGCTACCACTTTTGTGATCGTTATTTTTTCTCCTTTTGCATTTTTTACTTCGCCCCAAAGCATCGTGTGTGCTTTGGCACGTCGCTCTTCCGATGGCCCCGCTGGACGCGCCATCACCTTTTTCTTGGCAGCATTGCGCACAAATGATAAACGCAAAAACCAATTATACGCCCATTGATATTTCAATTTAGCATAAGCCTTGGGGCTGGATGCGGTCATCATTTCGATATTTGGGATGCCTGTTGTATAAAAAGCGGTGGAAACATCGCCCCATGGAATGGTTATACAAAATTGCTTGGCTACGCCAAAATCAATTTCTTCTCCTCGCTGTCCAAGGGGTACTTGTATGATTTTTCCGTTTTTTCGGATTAACCCGCCTTCGCCCATCGTGCTGGCCATGGTGAGGGCTGTTCCTTGCGACAAACCTCCCTTGACCGAGGCAAATGCCATGGCAAGGTGCGTTGCATCGGGCATGCGTTCCTTGAGTTCTAGTGCTAGGCAATCGGTGGGAACTACATCAAAGCCGCTTCCGGGCATGAGGGTGATGCCTTTGGCTTTGGCTTGCTCCCTGAAACTGTGGGCTAATTCAAATACCGAAATTTCACCCGTAATATCTAAATAATGCACGCCTTTGCGCAAACAAGATTCCATCATTTGCCGTGCAGTGTAGGCAAATGGCCCCGCACAATGGAGTACTGCGCCTACGCCTTCTAATCCGGCATCGGTTTGAACGGGATCGTTGAGATCAAATATGCGGTATTCGTAGCCGTATTGCTGGGCTAATGGGGCAATTTTGTCTTCTGAACGACCGGCTAGTATGGGTTTTAGACCATATTGCTCGCAGAGGGGAATCATGATTTGGGCGGTGTAGCCGTTGGCACCGTATAGTAAAAATGGTGTGCTCATGTTAGATATATGATGGGAGCTCCCCCATGTTAATATATGGGGTTTTACCCCATGTTGGATATTTCGCCCTTACAGGGCTAGGTATTTTGCTATTTTCGCTGCTAAATGAGCATTGTTGCATACAAATTCTATGTTGGTCTTGAGGCTTTCTCCACCAGTAATTTGTTCTATCCGCGATAGCAAAAATGGCGTAATGTCTTTTCCTTTAATGCCTTTTTGTTCGGCATCTTTTAAGGCTTCTTGTGTAACGCCCTCTATCCTATCAGCATCTTGGTTGTATTGTTCTGATACTGGATTGGCAATAATAACACCACCTCGTTGGTCAATTTGCCATTTCGATCTTAATAAATGCGCTACTTCTTCGGGGGTATCTAACCGGCAATCTACACCAAAACCGCTTTTTTGGGTGTAAAACGCTGGAAATTCATCTGTACCAAATCCTACTACCGGAACGCCATAAGTTTCTAAATATTCAAGCGTTAAGCCAATATCGAGGATGCTTTTTACGCCTGCGCAGACCACCGCAACGGGCGTGAGCGCCAATTCTTGTAAATCAGCGGAAATATCCATTGTTTGGGATGCACCACGGTGTACGCCTCCAATACCTCCTGTCGCAAAAACCCTAATACCTGCCAAATGCGCAATGATCATCGTGGAAGCCACTGTAGTAGCACCATTGTATCCCTTGGACAATAAATAAGGTAAATCTCGCCTGCTGGCTTTTGCCACTGCATGTCCCTCGCGACCAATCATCTCAATTTGGTCGGTACTCAATCCGGCCATTAATTGTCCCCCTACAATGGCGCAAGTAGCCGGAATAGCACCCGCGTCCCGAACGATTTGCTCTACCCGCATCGCAGTCGCTACATTTTGCGAAAAAGGCATTCCATGCGCGATGATGGTGCTTTCTAAGGCCACTATGGGCTTTTTTTCAGCCAGCGCATCTTTTATTTCTTGGGTAATTTGAATGACAGCCACTATGTTGTGCTTTTGATTAAGTCGTATAAATTTTGGGCGAAAGTACAATAATACAAGGCATTTCTAGTCATAATTTTCGTAAATCTAAAATATTTTGCAAGAACAGCAAACCAAAAAAGTCAAAACCTTGTTGTTTGTCCATGATGTCGGAAAATAAACAAGAAGAGCAAGCATTTATCAACCCTATCGATAAAGATAAAGTGGCCGAAAACCCTGGCTTATTGCCTTACGCGCACAGCGCAGGCGGAGCGGTCATTAAACCAGAAGACAAAGGCCGTATCAGAGGTAATGCGATGACGGCGATGTACGATCAAACCGATCGGCAAATGGAACAATTGCGCAAACAAATGGAAACTTTGGTCACCCAAGCCAAATCACTACAAGACAGGATGAGTGTTTCCGAAATGATTTATGCCGCCGATGTGCCATTTCAACCCGTTATTCATCATATTTACCACCTCTACCAACGTAAAGACGATGGCAAACACTTGCTTTCTATGATTGCACCAAAGGAATGGGGACGCAGAAACCCTTACGATTACATGGCTACTGTTCGTCTTTTGGGCGATCATACTTGGGAAGTAATGGAGGGTATTGTCTAGGTTTTGAAAAAAAACTCCTGTGTGTGCAACAAAAATAAACTTCCACGCACCATCATAATACAGGTCGGAATTACGTTGAGTGTCCTTCGTAACTTCGGTTAATGCCAACTACATGATGGATGCGCAACTACAACAAATTATAACAGATTGCTGCCGGGGCAAAATGGCCGCACAGCGCCTACTCTTCGAGCGCTATCAATCCCGTCTTTTTTCGGTCTGCCTCCGGTATGCCCGAGATAGGCCCGAGGCACAGGATATGCTGCAAGAGGCATTTCTCACTATTTTTCGCGATTTAGGTCAATATAAAGGACAAGGTTCTTTTGATGGCTGGATGCACCGCGTTACTGTGCGGTCGGCGCTACAGCATTTGCGCAAACGCAACCCGCTTCGCTTTGCCGATGATTATGATGATCTCCCGAGTGAAAGTAGTATTGTGGTACCCGATACTGAATTTACAAAGGAAGCCATTTTAAAATGCGTTCAACAACTGCCCATTGGCTATCGCACCATATTCAATATGCACTGTATGGAAGCGTGGTCTTATACCGAAATTGCCACAGAACTGGGTATTACCGAGAGTAGCGTGCGCTCGCAGTACTCCCGTGCTTGTAAGCAATTACGAGAACTGGTCAACACTATGTTTACTTTTGCTTTGTAGGTTACTAGATAGCGCATCTATCTGTTAGTGATATAATACGTACTCATTTCCAAAGAAAACAATCATTACTACATCATTTTTAAATACATACAATATGGAAAATAATTTCAACAATAACGATTTTGAAAAATTCATCAATAAAGAGCTCAATGCTGTAGATGAAAATGCCCATGATAATACATGGGACATGATTGCTGCGCGCCAAAAAAAGCCAAATTTTTGGTTAAAAACACGCTACTATGGTACAGTTGCAGCACCTTTTATAGGCATTGCTTTGGTCGCCTTATTTGCAATGCGCCAGTTCTCAGCATCCTCAGAACATCAGCACACCGCCACTAATGCAAACCCGAATAACGCCAATAACGCCTTAGTCATACCTATTGACTCTGTTCAACCAGAACAAATTGCACCGATTGGGAGCGTTCCAACCAATACTGTTGGGCCAAATAAAATTGAAGTGGCTCCAGGTAATACAGGTATTAACGAATACCCAAAATGGTACTCCAAAAACAAAGTACCTGTTGCACAAATCCGTTTCGACGTAGATAAAGGTGTAGAATACCGCAATCCTGAATCAGGTAATGTAGTCACAATTGGTGCTAATTCATTGGTATATGCCGATGGATCACCTGTAAAAGGCATGGTGGATATGTATTTCCGCGAATATCGTTCCATCCCCGATATGCTCGCTTCCGATGTACCTATGCACTACAACGACGACCGCGGGTCTTTCTTTTTCAATTCCGGCGGCATGTTTGATGTACGGGTAAGCCAACTGGGGAAAGAACTCTTTATGGCGCCTGGCGAGGCTTATCAAGTGGATTTTACGGCTAAAGACAATTTGAGTAAAGCCAGTCTATTTTATCTGGATGAAAAAGCAAACAATTGGGATTTTGTATCCGAACAGCCTTTTATGCAGGATGCGCCCAAAAGCAGGTTGGCGGCCCTTAATACCTTTGATGCACGATCTCTTAACGGTAATACTAATGTGAATTTGCCACCTATTTCCCGCGAAGAAGATGTAATTCGGGAAAATACCGACCATAAAAAAGGGGAAACCTGCCTACCTTATGTACCCAATTTTAACCCTTCTAACTCCACTCCATCCTGGATATATGAAGCCGTCAGCCCTGCTGCTCCTAATTTTAACGCGCCTAAAGACGCAATTGGATGGGTAAAAGAGGCCGTCAATACTGGGCTTGATCTCGCTTACGGCAAACGTACACTCCCCCGTTGGTACTGCAAAAACCCAACTGGCAACGATGCCTATTTTACGAATTCGATGGATCGTAGTGAAATCAAACTGGTTTTTGCCAACGATGAGGAAATGCGCTTTTTCCCTCAAGACATCAATAATACATTTACAGAATTGAATGCTTTTAAGGATTGCTATTTTATACGTTCTAGCGATACGATCCCACTGTCGTCCAATCGTGTAAATGTAGATCAAATTTTCAACAAAACCAATATTTGGCGCAGCTTCACCATTCTCCAAGATGAAGCGGGTAAGCCCGGCTGTACCATTACTTTAGGTACGGAAAGGGACGGTTTTATTCGTATCCGCGCTAAACTCGTACGTAATTTTGAGGCCGGTGTTTTGGAAGCAAAAGACGCACAATCTATTTATAGCAAATATTGGGATTTACGGGAAAAAAGACTGAATGGTATGCTCGCCGAATTACAAAACCTACGTCGATTTACCGAAACATCAAAAATGTTCTATGCGGAAGACGAACGGTGTTTCACAGAAAAAGAATGGCTGCAATACTTTGAAAAAAATCTCTCTATGATGCGTGCTAGATACACCGCACTAGCAAAAAAAGGCATGAACTCGAACGATAATTTAATCAAACAAGAAATAGAATCTTGGACGACGATGGTGCGCGACCAAAAAATAGCATTGGCCGATCGTGTAGCAGCAAAAATGAGCAGCGGGCAGCAATTAACGGCGATGCTTTCTTTGATGAGTTTTGGGACTTACAACTGCGACCAAATCTATCAATTGACCAAAATGCCTATGTACTCTGCCGCTAAATATATTTCCACAACAGGGCAAGTAATTGTAGCGCGCAACCTCAGGCTTTTAGAAAAAAGTTCTAGATTGTTCCTATCCATGAATGATCCTGGGAAAATATGTATCTTGCCAGGACGAGCCGTGGATGTGCTATTAACAGATGTAATGGGGCGCACTTTTCACATGACCAGTGCTGATTATAACAAGGTAATCGCTAAGGAAAGAGGCACTTATACGCTCACTATGACAGACGTGACGGACACCATGAAATCGCCTTCCGATTGGGCTAATTTGCTAGGTATTTAGCAAATTGTTGAATGTGGATAGGGATTAATAAGAAAACCTTACTCGAAAAACGAGTAAGGTTTTTTTTTATAGTTAACTATGCTTTTACCTTCTTCAAAGTCCCTTTCAACAGGTACACCGACCGCCAAAAGATCAGTAGAATAAGCACGCTAAATAATGGCCACCAAGCCACTGGACTTCCTGTATTTATAGGCGAACTACCACTTAACCGCGCAGTATAAGTCATCATAAAAATCAACCAAACCCAAAACATATACACGCTCTGGATACTCGTTAATAATGGTATATTCAATGTAGGGCGACTCATCAAATAGGGCATTGCGAGCACTAATCCATAGGCGATTGCACCACCCAAGACCCTTATGGGCAACAATTCGAAATGGCTCATGCTTACGCTCACCGCCAGCAGACACCAATGTATGACGTGCACAATAGCAAAATCGCGAAATAGCAAATATTTGGTCTTGAAGGTTTGTGTATGCCGATCAAATTTGGGCATCAGAGTAGCATAAATCATCAGAAATACAAAAAACAGGAGCGATACTCGTCCTGATAACCGCGCTGCAGCTTGAAAGAAGCGCGTTGTTTCGCCTGAACTTTCTTGCCATGCTAGGAGCAATACCAGTAATTCCAACACCAGTCCAATGGTAAGGAAACGAGGTGCCAGTTTGTTTAAGGTAGTAATCATGGCGCAAATTTACCATAAAACTTTGGATTGGGAGGAAACGATATAGATTATCCTTTTTTGCACTATCCGCACAATCAAAAAAATTATCATTTTAAAATATTTTTTTAAGCACATTACATCGAAATTTCCAACTAAAAACAATACCTTGTGCCGTATTTTTTACTTTAATCCAAATTAATACATTGCCATAGCGCCAAATTATTTTTGTTTGGTTCAAAAGCATTTTTTTTACTTCGTATATAATATATTGAAAATGAAAAGATTAACAACACCATTTATCCTTTGCATTGCATTATGGATGGTTGCATTCCAAACTAGTTTTGCGCAATGCTATGAATTAGGTACTGCTACTGGGCAGTTATCCTCTGTATTAAAAACTACTATTGGTTTTTGCCCTACCGCTGCACAGCCTGCTGGCAACTGCGATTGTCCACCGGGCTTTGTGGCTGTTGGTTATGAAGGACTAGAAGGCAACGTATATGGCTCAATGGTACTCAGCCAGTTCAAATTGAGGTGCAAACAATTAAATGCCAACGGTACTTTAGGTGCCAGTGTATCCGTAACCTGCGCTAATGGTACCCATCCAGGCACCACATCCGACGGTCCAGTTGATGCCGCAGCAGGCCAAGCCTTGGTTGGTGCTGAGGTAAGAATTGGTTGTGCTATGGATGCAGTAATGGGTAACTCCAAATTGTTGTCGGAAATATTAGCAGGACTACCCAATGCTACGAGCAATATTATGTCGGGTATTGGAGGTACTGGTGGTTCGCCTGCTGCACCTATGTTTGTACCTAATGGAAGTGTAATTGTTGGTATGGCAACGTTTGTAGAGCCTGGCAATAATCCAGCAGGCTCCACAGGTATTGTATCTGGGGTGGCTTGGCGCTATAAATCAGTTAATAATGTGGCCTGCGCATCGGCATGTGCTATTAGTGCTATTTCAGTCAGTAATATTTCTGCCTGTAATAACCAAGGCACACAAGCGGCAGGTGATGATACCTTTACCGCAAATGTTACAGTAACGTTCTCTACTCCAGCAACCAGCGGAACATTAAACCTCACTGGTGATGGAACAGCATCGGTTGCCGTGGGTTCATTAGGCGCAACATCTTACACATTTACAGGTGTAACAATGAGTGCTGATGGTACTCCAATCAACCTTACGGCTACTTTTTCTGCCACACCTGCTTGTACGTTATCGAATAGTAATGCAGGTACAGCACCAGCCTCTTGCTCTGTAGCACCTCCAGGTTGCTCCATAACAGGGATTACTACTTCTAGTATTTCTGTTTGTAACAATAATGGTACACCTAATAATGCTACGGATGATACTTTCACCGCTAACGTAACAGTTACTTTTTCTAATGCACCAGCGAGCGGCGTATTGAACCTAACAGGTAGTGCTGTGGCTTCGGTACCAGTAGCATCCTTAGGCGCAAATAGTTTTACTTTTACAGGATTAACGATGCCCTCAAATGGCCAATTACTACAGTTTTCGGCTTCATTTTCGGCAAACACGGCATGTTCAGCCAGCAATTCTAACGCAGGAACAGCACCGCCATCTTGTTCATCTGTAACGGCTTCTGTACCCACCATGTCACAATGGGGCTTAATTCTATTTGCCCTTATTGTATTCTCTATGTCTGTGGTATTTGGCACAAAGCAACAACAAGCCTTGTCTATTGCCCAAGGAAATATGGATACAGCGCCACGCAACAAGTCAACTTTTGACACTGCCTTGTTTATCAAGGTATTGCCTTTCGTTTATGCTGGTTTTGCGGTTGTACTCGCTGCTGCTATGGCATTCGGGTACCAAATCACGAGCGCGGATATTCCCGGTAGTTTGCTATCTGGTGCAGTAGTTGCTTACTTGGTACAGTTTGTACTTAAATCGACTAAAAGTAACAACTAAGACTTGTGCTGGTTTTTCTACATAAAACCTAATAGAGTTTTACCATATTTGATTTAATAAAAGCGCAGTAATAGGCCAATGGTCTGTTACTGCGCCTTTTCTAATACCGTACTCATGTCGGAAAAAAAACAAAAACAGCCCGCAAAAAAGCAAGATGCCCCGAAAGTGTCCAGTTGGAGTCTTCGTCAAACAGTCCAATCTGCCCTAAAAGATAAGCATCCTGTCCTGAAATTCCTATTGGGATTTATGGGTTGTATGGCCATTTTTTATTTGATGTATTTCTCCTCCTTTTACCAAAACCAGTTGGAATACCCCATCACCCAAGCACAAGCAAATCTTGGAAATGGCCTGCTACACCTGATGGGATACGATACTAAAGCAGTCGGCGCAGCGATCGGTAGCAATGATTTTTCAATAGATATAAAAAATGGTTGCGACGGCCTCGAAGCCATTGCCATCCTTGTGAGCGGTATTCTTATTTTTCCAGCCACCAAACGCCAAAAAGTAAAAGGATTATTATGGGGTATTGGCACATTGTTACTCCTTAATATCGTTAGAATTGCGGGATTATTTGTGGTCGGTTTAAACTTTTCCAAACAGGTTTTTGACATTATGCACGTACAAGGTGGTTTTATCGTCTTTACAATCATCAGCGTTTTAATTTTGTTTACTTGGATGAATTGGGTCATTCAAACACCAAAACCTCAAGCATGAAAACACTGATCCCTGCTGCATTAAAGTATTTTACGTTATTTATACTACTTTATGGCACTTTAACGGCCATAAGCCTAATCCCAAAGGTTGGGGAAACCTGTAATCGGATCTACAGGCAACCTACGGCAACAATCCTCAGCAAAATGCTTCCCAAGGCATATATTCAAATGAAAGGAGAGGGCGATTATTTCGAAACTTTGCGCATCGAATTTGCCTCCAAGGCTGTAGTCAAAGAACAAATGGCCATTGCCAAAAAGACCGGACAACCAATGGCCAATATCACTGGCACCAATAATCTGGTGAATTTCCAAAACCTTTTCCTGAGTTATTTCCTTTTTTATGTAGTATTGGTTTTACTTTCTCCTATCAATTGGAAACACAAAACAGTAAGCTTGCTCGTTGGTACTGCATTATTTTATATCTATACCGTTTTCAAATTGTACCTTATCCTGTTGATCTTTTTTAATCAGCCCGACATCGCTATTGAGCAAACAAATGCTACCACACTACAAATCTACAAGAATATCCGTTTTTGCATGACCATGGGTACGAGTGGCTTGCTCGTGCTGCTCCTTTGGGCACTATTGGTGTTGAAAAAAAATAATTGGATGGGCTTGTTGGGTAAACAGGGGGCTTGAACTCTCTAAATTGGCAATAATACCATATTAGCGCGCAACATGCTCGGGACAATCCAGCCGAAACTCCGTTTGTGTAAGTGGTTTATTTAGTAAATTACAATAATGCTCCTTTCCATTTTTTTGTAAAAATTGACAAGTTTGGCACATGCGCTGGATGGTAATAATGCCTGCTTGGTGTAAGCGGTGGATCATTTGAAGGAGACTATCGAGCAAAACTGCCTTCTGTTCCGAAGTAAGTGTATCAAAAGATTGAAGAAAAGGATTAGCAAAAAGTGCGGCTTGATGTACCGTTTTCTGTCCTGTATCAGAGAGGTGTATCTCGTAGCTGCGGGTATCCGAAGCATTGGTTATTTTTTCAATTAGACCTTTTTCAAGCAATGATTTTACAGCATCACTAATGGTTGCCTTGGTCATATTGAACTCCTGTGCGAGGTAACTAACCTTACATTTTTCAGTAGTATGAAATTTTAAAAATATCAGTATTTGTATTTGTATTGGACTGATGTTCAAGACTTTGGCTTCATTCCATAACAATACTCGAAAGGCTTCTGATAGTCTTTCCAGTGCAGCAACAACTCGAAATTCAATGGTTGTGTTTTGTACTTCAACATTAAAAATACTTTGATCCATATTTTGGTTAGATTATAGAGAAAAATAAAATATGTACTACTCCATCAGGTATTATTCAGGACAGTAAGCATCTTCTGTAATACATATTACCTACAGACGCTCCACTATGCCCAAATAACACCTGATTTTTCGCCTCAAAGTTAGCACTCCTATCTATTTTTTCCAAAAAAATTAATCACATCCCTGCATCTCAATGATAAAGTATCCTATTGAATTTATATTTTTTTCTATTGCTTCATCCGCTTGCTCCACATGGCAAAATTTGCATTCCTTGGAACTCAGTGTTTGCCCTTCTTGACCTTTTTGGGCGAGATAATCTCGGCCATAGGCATAAATTTGATCTGTATCCTTTAATGTCTCCGGAACTAGTATGTCAAAGTGCATGATATTACCATCTTTTTTGGTAACATAAGTATCAAAAACTGCTAATTGCATAGAAGTAAACTGTTGATTTTTAATGATTGAAGTTATTTTTCCAAACCCTACAAAAGCGGCTATCCAAAGTAAACCTTTGCCAAAAAAGAAAGCAAAACCTAAATAACCATAAAGTTTTAACCGATTTAATTTTCCCATTATTGAAGCGCATTAAAATTCACCTTCATTGATATATGGGTGACACCATAGCACGACAGTCATAGTCACTGCTTTGAACCAGGCCGCATGCATAGCCTCAATTACTTCCGTAGAATGTCCTTTTTTAGCCAAAAATCCCTTAATTGTAAAGGTAATAGGGAAAATAAAAGCAGCCAAATACCTAAAATGTATAATGGGGACTGCATCCACATGATCTGTTTTATTTTTTTTACTAGAATGGTGTCGCAATGCAACTTCGTGTTGATAATTAAGCCATGTTTGGTCGTAAGGACGATTGCACAAATCAATTATCCATTGACCAAAACGTAAACGGACGGCACTCAGGTAATCCGAATTAGGTTGACCATTTTTAGTAAAATAATAAAGTAAATGCTCATGACTACCTACATAACCATACCAAAGATCAAGTATGTCATTGGTTTGATCCTGTAATACTGTTCCCGCTAGTTGAAGGTATTTTTCGTCTTCATCGGTGAAAAGGACGGTCTTTTTAAGCAAATCTAAATCTGCCAGACCAATTGGGGAGGTTGAAACTTGCCCATAAGTGTACCCTTGAATTGTTTGTACCATATTTTTATTAACTGAGTTAATGTGAAAAGAATGGCACAAAGGTATAGTAAGGATTCCTAACTAAATAATTTATTTACAAAATAAAAAAAATAAATTGTCTTCTGCTTCATTTTTGAACCGTTCGCACATTGATCCCAAAAACGATTATACTTAGTTTTAAGCCACTAAAATCCAATTTTTACGCTTTTTTTCCAAAATATGGAAAAACAAACACACCAATTTAAACATAAAGCGTTAACAATCAATTAATTAGAAAAAAGGCACATTTTTTGGCATAGTACTCTCAAATTATTTATTTAAAAGTAAAGAACATGAGAGTAATATTCACTTTTTTATTGGCATTCACGATCTGTATCAATGCAATAATAGCAAGTGGCCCTTCAACGTACTTCAATATCTACGTACCACCAAATAACGATGCCGTAAAACGCAATGTGGCACTTATCGTAACGGCAATATATGATGAAACCTCATTTACCATTACTGATGACGGGATTGATGGAGATGCTGATGACTCTTTTTCTGGCACCCTCTCTGCTGGACAATCTTATATTCTTTATATTAAGGACAATGGCATTAATGACGATGCTCAATATGCCTCAGGTGGTACGCTCAAGCGCGACGGCGACTATTTTATCATTAATAGCAGCAAATTGGTCTTTGCATCCATGTCCACAGATAGCGACTGGCAACACGATTTTGTTCCGAGTGTAAATAAAACTTCACTCGGTGAAAAATTCATCATTTATGCGCCTAAAATTTCCAGTTCAAAAAGAGACTTGAACGTATTTGCATACGAGGATAATACAACCATCACGATCTCCAAAATATCCGCATCTTCCACGCAGCAAACGGGATATACCAATATTGACCTCAAGAATAAAACGATTGTAAAACAGCGTACCCTCAACGTAGGACAAGATATTATTCATTTCTTTCAGGATGGTCGGGATGTGATGGAAACAGGAGAAACATATATGATTGAGACCAACAAACCCGTGAGCGTCCAGTACGGCGCATTATGGACGAATGCCAGAGATGGCGGCGGATATGTACCTTCCTCTAACGGAAGTTCCAGCGGTGATATGTTCTATTTTGCAGTGCCCTATCAAGCCAATGGCGAACAAGAAATCAGAATTGGATCCTGGGACAATGCCAACGCCGTCAAACTGGAGCGGTACGATAACGGAACATGGATCGTAATGAATAACTGGATACTCGATCGGTTAAAACCAGCAGAGTGGGTGGGCAAAAAAAATAATAATGCTACTTACCCAACCGTATTTAGAATCTCGTGCACACCGGGCAAAACCGTATCTGTTTTTGAATGTAACTGGATGGAAACGGGTAGCCCTGGCACCTCCGATATGGCCTCAATGGTATCTTCTGAAACAGGTACCGATGCAGGAAAAGAATTTTTAGTCTATTTATTACCTCCTGGCAAACAAAATACAGTTGTAAACCCTTTTACTGGTAATTTTTTCGGAGGAAACTTTGCACACTGCTACCTCTTTGCGGGTAATAAAGCCACAACAGTAACCATTAAGGATGTTAAGACAAATGGCGCAGTCATCAATCGTACCTATAATATTGAAGCAAATAGATATGCTGATGCGTTTTTTAGTTTGGACGAATGGAAAAGTATCTATAATGGCAATGGCAACCCCGATACAGGTCCAGAAAGACCGTATGTACTCGTAGAAGCCAATAATGACATTTCAGTGATGAATGCCAACACCAATGATAACTGGATGATGTATTTTGGCTCTTCATTGCCCTCCGCATTCTCGCAGGTAGGCAGCGCAACAAAAAACATTGCGATACCCGGCGATACCATTAAATTTGAGTCTATTCTTACAAATGGCTCCAACATTACCTCCAATACCAATATAGTAGTGTCCATCGGCTCTGGTGCTGTACCACTATCCTCCCAAGTGGTAATTGGCAACTCAACAATAAACGGCCTAATCGAGATAAAAACAACAGGTTCAACCATCTCGTATAATAACATTCCCAACATCGCGCCCAATCAGCAAATCACCATAACGACCAATATGGTCATCACACCTTCGTTTAATGATGGCGACGCTATTCCAAATAATACGGTAATCACCGTCGAATCTACGGTAACCGGTACCGTGGAAGACCAAATACATCAATCCACTATAACGGAAGGCATACAAGACCAATCTAGTAATCTTTCACAGGTCATCTATTCTGCTTGTGTAACGGGCGAAATCACAGAATCACTAACAGATAGTTGGAGCAGTGCTTGGATCGATTATAACAATGATGGATGGGAAGATCTATTTGTAACGGATCGTAATCCATTGAATAATAACCAATTATACAAAAACAATGGCAATGGAAGTTTCACTAGAATCACCAATGGACCATTAGTAAATACGGCTGAAAAAACAGTTGCATCAGCATGGGGCGATTTTAATAATGATGGCAATATTGATGTTTTTGTAGTGAATGCTACTGGTACATCTTCCAAATTGTATAAAAACACCAACGGTGGTAACTTTACAGAAGTGACTAATTGTGGTATTGATACCGATCCGCAGCATTTCCATGGTGCCGCTTGGTTTGACATGGACAACGATGGTTATTTAGACTTGGTGGTGACCAGTTTCTTTGAAACTAAATTTCACTATGTCTATAAAAACAATAAAAATGGCACATTTACTAGGATGTATGACTCGCCTATGGCATTGGAAAGCAATCGCTCTACTATGCCGGCATTAGCGGATTATAACAATGATGGCTTGGTAGATGTATTTATTCCAAATGGCGATAATAAACCCAATTCTCTGTTCAAAAACCTAGGAAATGGTAGATTCGAAAAGATCACAAAAGATCCAATTGTTACGGATGCAACCAACAGTGTTGGCGCAGCATGGGGCGATTATAATAATGATGGTTGGATGGATTTAGTTGTTTTGAATGCTTCTAACCAAGATAATTTACTATACAAAAATAATGGAGACG
This sequence comes from Chitinophagales bacterium, assembly GCA_043764095.1. Classification (GTDB taxonomy): domain Bacteria; phylum Bacteroidota; class Bacteroidia; order Chitinophagales; family Saprospiraceae; genus M3007. Next base: position 7,452 of record JAYUKX010000182.1, on the reverse strand, counting down.
GCACCTTTACCAAAATAACCAATACTATCGTAACAAAGGAAGCGGGCAATAGCCACAGCGCAGCTTGGATGGATAGTGATAATGACGGGGATCTTGATCTCTTAATCAGTAATGATAAAGGCATGAAATTCTATTATGTCAATAATGGAGTGAACGGGTTCTCCAAAAAATACGATGAGATCATTACCGCCGATTTTGGCAACGCAATGGGGATCGCAGTAGCCGACTATAACAAGAATGGTAAATTGGACGCTTATATTTCTACCCACAGCGGTCAACCCAACAAATTATTCTGTAACCAATCGGCCAATACCAATAAATTCCTCAATATCCGATTGGTCGGCACTAGTAGCAACAAGTCCGCAATAGGTGCCACCATACGCCTAAAAGCAAATGGATATTGGCAAATGAGACAGGTATTACCCGTTCAAGGCTTGGGTAGCCAAAGCAGTATCCGCCAACATTTTGGCGTTGATCAGGCGACGAGTATCGACAGTGTAGAAATAAAATGGCCATCGGGTTATATCCAAAAAATAAGCAACCTTACGGTAAATCAATTTATTACCATCACCGAAGAAAATGCAAATGCGCTTTCAGGTTTTGCTTTTGATGACCAAAACGCAAATTGTATTTGGGACAACAACGAAACTAAGATCGCAAACGTAAAATTTAAAGCATTGGCGGGTAATGTTAATTTTACAACCCTTGATGGAGGTGCTTACCAATTAAGATTGCCCAATGGCAACCAATCTATCAGCATCGAAAATAATAATTACTGGACGATGGATTGTTCTGTAACCGTAAATATGACAGGTAACGGCACATACATCGCCAACCTGCCACTTACGCCTATCCAAAATGGATATGATTTGAAGGTAAACACAGCAGTTACAGCATGGAGAAGGGGTTTTGCAAATGAAACAGTGCTAAGTTATTCCAATGATGGTACTTCTAATGCCTATAATGCAAAGATTCAGATCACCTATCCTGCCCAAGTAGAACTGAAATGGGCGAGTACACCTTGGAGCGAAAAAATTGGGAATACTTATTTTTGGAATATTGACACACTTGCCGCTGGAAGGGATTTAAACATTCAATTAAAAGACTCTGTACTACTAACCACTGTGGTAGGACAAGAATATCCGATCTATGCATCAATTACTTCGGATGGATCAGATATGAAACCATCCAACAATGCACGTACTGAAAACATTGAAGTAGTGGGTGCAATTGACCCCAACGACATTGCTGTAACACCTAAAGGAGCGGGCAAGGAAGGATTTGTGGACAAAGATCAACTCTTAACGTATTTGATCCGATTCCAAAATGTTGGTTCCTACTATGCTTCGCGTATTGTACTCGAAAATCAATTGTCCGAATATTTGGATCTATCCACATTTGCAATTGACGCGGCAAGTCATGCAGGGTTTACTTATACCTTGAGCAGTACTGGAATGCTGTATGTAAAATTTGACAATATAAATCTACCCGACAGCACGGTAAATGAACCTGATAGCCACGGTTTTTTCAAATATTCTATAAGCCCTAAAAAAGGCATCAGGGGCGGTAGTCGCATTGAAAACAGCGTACTCATTACTTTTGATTACGAAGATGCGCTGCGTAGTAATATGGTGGTCAATACCATCAAATTTGATAATAATAGTCCAAAATCATCAAACAACCTATTGATATTCCCTAATCCAGCGGTAAATGAAATAAATATCATAGGCGAATCATCCGATATTTCAAACAGCAGTATTCCAGTATTGCAATCCATCCAGATCATGAATCTCGACGGTCAGGTGGTGGCACAAATCAGTAATCAAGATACCTTATTGGTACATCAAAATATAGAAAATTTGGCTGCTGGGATATATATCGTGGTAGGCTCTGATGCTAACGGCATGGTGTATCAGGGAAAATTTGTAAAAATATAAAGTCGATTATAGCGATGCTGATCGTTGAGAATGCTCAATGGTCAGCATTTTTGCTACTTCACGACCTGTTTTCATTGCCGCATTTAAAGATGGATAAGCAGCGTAATCACCGCAACGATACGTAAAATCATTAATTTTGAGCGATTTACCCTTTGGCGAATCTACGAAATATTGTGGCAACGCTTCTGGAATTCGATAAGTCTTGATGTGTTGCCAAGCAAATCCATCGCCAAACCAAGCTAGTAATTCTGATTCAATATGGGCTTGCAATTCGGCATCATTTTGAGCGTTTTTACCAACCACTGAAACAGAAATTAGCGTTTTACCAACAGGAGCATAAGTAGGAAGAATATCCGAAAGCACCATAATATGTGCGATAAGTTCTTGGTCATTTGCGTTAATAATAATAAAGGACTTATCGCCATAACTCAATGTTTTGGAAGAAGAAAAATACAAACAATCGGTCGAATTAAACGATATTTCCGCTTTGCTGTTCAGCAAACGACTTGCCGTAACCGCATCGGTGGCCAAAACAATGGCCGTTGCTGCAAGACACTCGCCATTTTGCAAATAAACATTTTTGCCTTCTATACGATCTACAGGCGTGTTGCACCGTATTTGTAGCGGGTTCAGGTGGGCAGCAATCTGTTCGGGAATAGCTTGCATACCGTTTGCTGGTATAACTACCTCTCCTTTGCCAAAATGGTAAAACAGGAATTTGAACAATGAGGCATCCGTTTTGAGTTCCTTTTCTAAAAATACCCCACGAAAGAATGGGCGAAAAAAGCGTTGCATCATCGTTGCTGAATAACCGTACTCCGTTAAAAAATGCGCAGCAGTTTGTGGTGTTATTGCAGCGTCTGTTGTTGGTTCTGGCGCATTTTCAGTAGTTATTTTGAGTTGCAATATTTTTAGTTTATCCCAAAAATTGCCTACCGGTGCCAACAATGCTTGCGGCAAACTACCCATATTTTTCAATGGATTGGGCATGATAAAAAATCGCTTTCCTTCGCGAATGCGCGCACCCGATGGAATAACTTTCAAACCCAAATCATTATAATTCAACAACTTGCGCGCTTCTGGGTAAGAGGTCAACATCACCTGAAAGCCTCTATCCAACTTAAAACCATCTACCTCATCCGTTCGGACTCGGCCCCCTACTGCGTCGGATGCTTCCAAAACAAGTGCTTCTATTCCATTATCTTTTAGGTATTTTGCACAAGTGAGTCCGGCCACACCTGCTCCAATAATTACGATCATTTTGTTGTTGTGTTATAATTGCGTTTCAGTTATAAATTACTGTTGTTACAAACCACAAATGAAGGTATATTGTTTTTACAAAATTCCATTCTAGCCAATTGGATTTATATACTGATGTGTCAAGATGGACGGCGCACAACAAGTTCAAGTTTGCTATCTTAAAACTTAGAGCACCAACTATCTTCGGAGAAGACTAACATTTGTTGCAATAATTTTCCCCAAAAAAATCCAATCGTCTTCGGAGAAGACCAACATTTGTAACAAATACCATAAAATAATAGCCACACCTTGTCGTTATAAAACGCCTTAGTTGTATTGATTTAATTGTAAATCAATAGATTAAGTTTTCTTTAATATGCCCCCCGGCAGTTTTCTAAGTATTTACAATATGTTAAGAACGCTACTTTTTTACTCCGCCTTTTTATTACCCATTATTTCATTCGCTCAAACCGCTCATTTTGAAGGCACTATTATTTACGATTTAAAATGGCACGATCAAACGGGTGAAATGCCCGATGGCCAACTCAACAGTTTGATCGGCCAAGAACAACACTACCACGTAAAAGGCAACCAATACAGAAGCGAAATGAACGGTACACGAGGTATGATTCAGTTGTATTTGGGACATGATACGTTATATAGTATATCCACCTCGGCCCAAGATATTGTACAACTCAATGTGACAGAAGCACAAGACTCGGTCATATCCTACAAAATTATTCCCACCAACGAAGTCATTTTAGGTTATTCCTGCCAACTCCTTGAGATTAAAACAAGGGATGGTTACTCCAAGTATTGGTTCAACGATCAGGTGCGCATTGATCCTGAAACCTATAACCGGCACCAGTACGGCTTATGGTATTTCAAATTGAAATTGGCCAATGGCGCATTGCCGTTAAAAGCACTGAGCGAAAATAAGCAGGTCAGGTTTGAATCGGTGGCTCGATCCATTAAAAAAGAAGTACTGCGCGAGGATATATTCTTGCTACCTAAGTTTTAAATAGAATTAAATTTGGCCCCAAAAACCATCTTTAAAAAATAGCCAACTAGTTCGAGATGAACCAGTTGGCTATTTACTTTTATACTATTCAGCAATTTCCCCATGTGACATGCACCCTGTTGTTCAATGGGAGAACGGATTAAACGGATTTTACGGATTAGAGCGGATTGTTTCAAAATAATCCGTTTAAATCAGGGTGATCCGTTTCATCCGTTTTGCTATCCTGTCTTAGTTTTGATACACATGCCCCCCCTGTTGCTTAATGGGAGAACAGATGAAACGGATTTTACGGATTAGAGCGGATTGTTTCAAATTAATCCGTTTAAATCCGGGTGATCCGTTTCATCCGTTTTGCTATCCTATCTTAGTTTTGATCCAGATGCCCCCTGTTGTTCAATGGGAGAACGGATGAAACGGATTAGAGCGGATTGTTTCAAATTAATCCGTTTAAATCCGCGTAATCCGTTAAATCCGTTTGGCTATCCTATCTTAGTTTTGATCCACATGGGAAATTGCTCTATACTGTTTCTGTAAAAAATAAGCCATTTAATGGCCAATTTTTAGACTATTTTTTAAAAAGACGGATCTGCAATATAACCCGTAAACATCATCGTATTTGTAGGAATATGCCGTAATACCAACACAAATGGCTTATTAAAGCCAAAAGTAGGCGGAAGAGAGGTTACACCGAAACCTATTGACGTTACCGCAGCACCTTCCGCTCCCTTTTCGTCTATTTCAAGTACAGATTTATGTTTAATTTGATTAATAAAAATATTATTATTTGCGGTGCCTAAATCCGTAAAATCTGCATCTCGGTCTGAAAATGCTTCCTCCACGCCTAAATACCGAAGGCTTTTGATAAGGTCATTCTCATACGCCAATTTCATTTTGGGGAAATAAACAATGGCTCTACTGTATTGAATACCACTGTACAGATTCTTCCACAAGGATGGCGTTATCTTCGTATGCCAGTTAGTATTCATATTATTTCCCGAGGCTTGAATAAGACTTACGGCAAAAGTGGAATCTTTAAAAGGAATATCCACAAGATTATATTGATCGCTTTGGACAAAAGAAAAAAGACGATCAGCACTCACAAAATCAACCGGAATAGAACTGCCATCGGATTTCGTAAATGGAGATGAATTCGTCAACTCCGACGCAAAACCTGTTGCCCAATCTGCTTTAAAATGCAAGGCATTGATCAAAAAAGCGACATCTAATGGTTCTATTTTGTCTAATATTTTCTCAATTTTTTGGTTTGTATTGCTTTTTACCCAGCCGTTTATTTTGTTCAAAGCAGCTTGCTCATCGTTGAAATTGGCATTTTCTGCGCCACATTCGTAGAAGGCACTCAAAGTAGAGGGGAAAGGCTGCTTTACGTTTACCCTGTTTTCATCGTAGAAAAAACCATTGGCAACTGTTACGCTGGGTGAGCCACTTTGTTCGGTGAGCAAAGTGGTCAAATCTTTATGCAAAGTATTGAGGTCGGATAAACTACAATTTTGACATCCCATTGCATACTGAATTTCGTCCAATGTATTACCTTTTGCACCATTACAGGCCATGAAAAGAGCAGTTTGAATACTAAAAGGAGAAATTAGGATATTTTCATCGGGCTTACTCAGGTGTTCTTGATTGAAGAGACTCCAGCCGATCATTTGGTTCATTTCAACTACTTTTGTCAAGTTGTCAACGCTTACTGGGTCTTTTATGACCGGAGTATTAGGATTGTTGTCTTTTTTGCAAGCACTTAAAAGTAAAAGGAGTGCGCAGGTGAGTACTAACTTTAGATTCGTCATAATGAATTTTGTTTATTAAATTTTAAGGAATACGCAAAAAAACTGGTGTAGGTTGGGAGGGCATAAAACTTTACGAATCGGCCAGCCTACCGTTTCCCATCCCTATATTCCTTGGGTGACACCCCAATCAACTTTGAAAACAACCGCGAAAAATAGTACGGATCCTCTATGCCCAACAAATTGGCAATTTCTTTGACCCGCAACGTTGTAAAACGCAGGTATTGACAGGCCTTTTGTACTTTGAGGTGGTTAAAATATTCGATAGGTGGAAAACCCGTGTCTTTTTTGAATAAATTGGAGAAATGCGAAGGTGACAAATGCACAAAAGCCGCAATTTCTTCCAACATCAACATGCGGTCAAGGTGATTTTGGAAATACAATATGGCCTGCGACACAGGGTCATTGGAGGGCTGCTGCACGCTGTCGCCGAATTGGTCATTGTAAATTAAAGTGGTTAAAAAATGCGAAAAGCACAGGTTTGAATAAATGAGTTGATCGTTACCATAACCTTTTTCCAACTGCGCATAAATGGTTTCAAACAATTGAATACTCCGCTCGGGGTACCTTAAACTTCCTTTGGCACTCCCCGTTTGCTTTTGCAAAAGAGCCACCAGATCGGGCGCTGTTTGTCCTTTAAAATGCGCCCAATAAATCGTCCAAGGTTGGTGGTCAGCAGCGGCGTAACTATGGGGCGTATGCATAGGCACCACAAAAAAATCGCCTTGTTGGATATCCATTTTTTGTTGGCCAATGGTGGCTGTTCCCATACCAGCGTGGCAATAAATCAGGATATGCTGCTCCGCACCTTTTGGGCGATGCCGATAATGAAACTTTGCCCTTGGATAATACCCAATATCGGTCACATACAGGTTATTGAGCAACCGATTGCGCTCGCATTGATTGGCCAAAATTCGCTTCGGTACCACAATGGCTTTCTGCCCTTCAAAGCCTTCTTTTTTTTTCTGTTGCAGCATAGGTTAATATTTGAGCACAATAGTAAGATAATCCATCAATACCAACAAATCATCTATCCTAAAATATCTATTACCGATGGACTTTTGCAGCGTGGCAGATAAGAAGGTCGCAATTAGTACTTACCTTCAAAAAATATAGGCCACGAATAACAACCATATAATTTATCTGGCTGCCATACACTTTTATTTTTGGTAATTTACTTTGAGATTTGAAACAAAGTACAGTGCCCAAGTGTGGCAAGACCGGCCTTAGAAAAATGCAGGTTTTGCTTGTGCTTCGACTAGGCTCAGCATGTAAGTGGAGGCGGATGAAGCCAAAAAGTGTTTGAGCCAAACGAAATGTACGAGGCGCAGCCTCCGCTCAATGGTGCGGCGAGTTTTTTTTGGCGCCGCCGGAGCGAGGAAGCAAAAGCACGGCATTTTTCGTCAGCCGAAGCGTTTTTTGCTTACTTTTTTTCGCTAAAAAAAGTAAGAAG
>JAYUKX010000181.1:0-28183 GCA_043764095.1 Chitinophagales bacterium | reverse complement strand
TTTTGACTGCTTTTCGGCTATTTTGTAGTCCGTAGCGCTGCTACGAACTACAAAATAAGCCTCAATCAGCCCAAAAATCTCTAATTTTATGCCTCGGACGCTCCCACCGCAACAAGCCTAATATTCATCCACCACATTGTAGCTGCTTTAACACAGAACGTCGCTACAAGACAAAAACGTTGCTTTCTAACGTTACGAAACACACATAAAATGCAAAATATTTCAGTCATTGGCGGCGGCACCATGGGTAACGGTATCGCTCATGTTTTTGCCCAAAGCGGGTACAATGTTACCTTAATCGATGTTTCACCTACCGTATTGGAAAAGGCCTTGGCCACGATCACCAAAAATTTGGATCGGCAAGTGGCTAAAGGGACCCTCACAGAAGCCGATAAAATGGCCACAATTTCGCGTATCGAAATGGTTACCGAACTGGACAAGGGTGTTTCTAAAGCCGATTTGGTGGTAGAGGCTGCTACGGAAAACATCGACCTCAAACTCAGTATTTTTGGTAATATCGACGCGGTAGCACCAGAAAAGGCTATTTTGGCCTCCAACACCTCTAGTATTAGTATTACGCGTATTGCAGCGGCTACTTCCCGCCCCGAAAAAGTAATTGGTATGCACTTTATGAATCCTGTTCCGGTGATGAAATTGGTAGAGGTAATCCGTGGTTATGCTACTTCCGACGAAGTTACTTCGACCATAATGGATTTGTCGCGCAAGTTGGGAAAAGTACCTGTGGAAGTCAATGATTACCCTGGATTTGTGGCCAACCGCATTTTGATGCCCATGATTAATGAAGCGATTTATACCTTATATGAAGGTGTAAGTGGCGTAGAGGAAATTGATACCGTGATGAAACTCGGTATGGCGCATCCAATGGGGCCACTTCAATTGGCCGATTTTATTGGTTTGGATGTTTGTTTGGCTATTCTGCGGGTATTGCAAGATGGTTTTGGCAATCCTAAATATGCGCCGTGTCCTTTGTTGGTTAATATGGTGACCGCTGGCAAATTAGGGGTAAAAAAAGGCGAAGGATTCTATGTTTATACCGCTGGAACAAAAGAATTGGTGGTTGCACAGCGGTTTATTGAATAAAACCGTTATCTTTTTAATCTAAGGAATAAAATTCAAATTATATTCCTAATTGAGTTATAATTCGTATGTTTGTACTTCGAAGCGGACGTGTAGGACAAATATACGAATTAATTTTATTCAACTCACCATAGCAAAATGCAAAAAACATCTCTCTTATTACTACTTTTCATACTAGCAAATAATCTCATTGCCCAAGATCCTTTTCAGAAGAAGGGATTTGAATTAGATATTGACCTGATGGCACCTTTGGGGGACTACAAGGGGGTTGGGGGGCTGGCTAGGTTCGATTTCTGGCAAGTGGACAGAAATTGGGGTAGCACTAAATCTGCGTTGCGTTTTATTGTGGCGCAGCAATCGTATAAAGATAAAGGATTTTATTTTTATACCATTCCTGGGTCTCCCGCGCCATCTACAACACTTTATAACTATGATCAGAAATATGTCCTTATGGATTTAGCCATTGGGATCGAACAACAATTCTACTTTAACCGTTCGCGGTTATACTTTGGGGGCGATTTCTACTTTTACAGAGAAAGTTTCTTCGAAGATTCGAGAACGACCATAACAGGTGGTGCTGGAACAATTCCGACAATTACAACCTCCAATTTAAGAGATCACGGTATATATACTGGTATGTCACCATTTGTTGGATATAGTTTTTTTATGCGAAAATGGTTTTGCGTAGGTACGGAGTTGGCATTTCCTCTGTCTTTCTCTTATGCCAGTTTATCCAACATCAATAGTAATTATCAATATTTTGAATTTGACTTTTGGCCAAGGCTCTCACGGCTATTATATATTGGTTTTCACTTTTAACAACAAGTTTCAACCATTTCCAATCATGAAAAAAACATTACTTATTTGTATCCTTTGCCTTATTATCGGTACTTTAATGGCGCAAGAAGCGCAAAAAACAGGGTTTATACCCAACCGTGGTTTTGAAGTAAATTTAGGGCTTTTTACGCCTCGCCAACAAAAGATCGGCTATGGCTTACTGCTTAAATACTCACTCCCATTGCTGCATTCTAATAATGGAGTGGTCAGACACGCATTACGCCTAAATAGTGCATACCATAATAATAACCGAATACGAAGTTATTCCTACCCAAGCAATAGTATTAATGGTTTCGTTGAAACGGTTGCAGCCTATCATCCAAAACAGATTGAATGTTCCATCGGTTATGAATTACAAAAAATAAAAAAACGGTGGCGTTGGACAGCAGGTATTGACATCCGCTATGCCAATGAAAAAGGAAATGGAAGCACAACCAAGACTACAGTATTCAATGTTGGATCGCCAAGTATCATCGAAGCATCATACTACACTAGTACAGAGACCGAAGCAGGCAGTATCGTTTTTGGCGGCCTTGGATATTATCTGACACCTTATTTGAGTGTAGGTACAGAATGGGGTTTCTCATTTATGGCTCGAAAGGGTACTGATAAATTTATAGGCGGGTCCACAAATACATTTGCTTATTCTAGATTCGAGTTTAAATTTCCTCGTATTTTATACGTAGGATACCATTTTTAGTACTCATGTACCAAAGAAAAAAAATAAACCGCTGGTATAAGGAACAATACTCTGCCAAATTCTGTTTACCTTTGCGACAGAAACAAAACGGGGCTGCCTGGTATTGACGGGAAAGTGTAGTTGTTTCGTAAGCATGCAGGAGCATGGGCGGTTACTCCTTAAAAAACAACGTTCGAACAATAAATGGCAATACTCAGTATGCCATGGCTGCCTAATTACTAGTTAGTTAGAATACGCCATTATGCCGCGTGGTTGAGGCTTCATACACATTGCGCCGCGTATAACCTTTTTTGAAGATAGTCAGCAGAACGCCGTTACTGTTTGATGAGATCTAACGGCTAAGGTGTTTAAGTGTCCGCTGCCGAACCTCCTAAACACTCGAAAATTCAATCGGAAGATAAGCATGTAGAAGGCGTTATGACGCTTTGTCCGGACGCGAGTTCGAATCTCGCCAGCTCCACCAAAGTTTTTAAAGCAACCCATTGGTCATCAATGGGTTGCTTTTTTTTTATGGCTTATTTTGGGTGACGTTTACGAAATCCAGCAATTTCCCATGTGGATCAAAACTAAGACAGGATAGCAAAACGGATTTAAACGGATTACCCGAATTTAAACGGGTTATTTTGAAACAATCCGCTCTAATCCGTTAAATCCGTTTCATCCGTTCTCCCTTTGAACAACAGGGGGGCATGTGGATCAAAACTAAGACAGGATAGCAAAACGGATGAAACGGATTACCCGGATTTAAACGGATTTAAACGGGTTATTTTGAAACAATCCGCTCTAATCCGTTAAATCCGTTTCATCCGTTCTCCCATTGAACAACAGGGGGCATGTGGATCAAAACTAAGATAGGATAGTCAAACGGATGAAACGAATTATTTTGAAACAATCCGCTCTAATCCGTTAAATCCGTTTCATCCGTTCTCCCATTGAACAACAGGGGGCATGTCACATGGGACATTGCTGTACGAAATCTCGAAGATTTCGCAAATGTTTGATTATCAAATAATTATTATTTTTTTATCTCAAATAAATCAGCGCGGTGGAGCACCACATCGCCATTGTTGGCACTTATGGTCAGTCGGCTAAAATCTTCTGATGGAAAGAAAATTTCAGTCATGGCCACTTCCCCGCCATCCGCAAATAATTCGCAGGAAGCACGGTCGAAAAACAAGTGCATTTTGATGGTTTTATTAGTGGAAAAACGCGGCGCAAAATCCACTTGAGTAGCAAATTTGGGAGAAAAATCCAAATTTCCTGATTTTAGTCGGTCGCAGAAAAACCGATTTGTAGCACCATCATAACCAATTTTAAATGACTCACCTTTGGCATTAGACAGTTCTACTACAAATTCCACTTGTTTGCCATTGGGCGTAAATTCCAAATCAAGTTCGCAAGTAGCCGATGAAAAACCTGCTTTTTCGGTCAAATCAACTATCCCCGAAACGTTTTGATTTACAAGAGAAAACTTTTTACCCCGTTGTTTTTCCAATTCACGAACAGGCTGCGTACTCAAGCGATATGCATTGCCCGTTTTCCGCAAAGTGAGGGTGCGGGGTATGGTCATAGCACTGCGCCAGTTTTGGGTAGGTACTACATTGGCATAATCCCAATTGGACATCCAGCCCAAAAAGAGGCGACGGCCATCCGACTTTGGTACATCCGACCATGTTACACCAGCGTAGTTATCGCGGCCCCAATCGAGCCAAACGGCTTTCCCATTCTGAACAGAGGTTTCAAATTCAGGGTCAAGTTTAAAGGTTTTTCCATCGAAATCGCCTACAAAATACTGCGTACCGGAGCCACCGCTGGGCGATCCGGGATTAAGACTTTGCAATAATACCCATTTTTGTTGCTGGACACCTGTTGTCCCAGATGCCTGCTCAACATTCATTGGGAAAAAATCGGGACATTCCCATACGCCGCCGTGCGCACCATATTCTTTGCCAAAACTGCTCAAATAAGTCCAGTTTTTTAGGTTTTTGGACGACCAAAACATGGTATGATCATAAGCCGCAAAGACCATGATCCATTGTTGGCGGGCTTCGTCCCAAATCACTTTAGGGTCGCGAAAATCATGGATTTTGTCCACATTAGGGATTACAGGGTTACCAGCATATTTAGTCCACGTGCGACCACGGTCATTACTGTAAGCAATGCTTTGGTATTGAAAATCGTGGCGACCAGCCTTTTCGCCTTCCATGAGGTGTTGTGTAAAAATAGCAACCAATGGCGGCTTGCCATTTTCACCAAATCCGCTGGAGTTTTTCCAGTCCACGACTGCGCTACCCGAAAAAATAAGCCCTAACGCATCCGGGTATAAGGCAATGGGCAGGTGTTCCCAATGCACCAAATCGGTGCTTACTGCGTGTCCCCAATGCATAGGGCCCCACACCGTAGCTTCAGGATAATATTGGTAAAACAAGTGGTATTCGCCTTCGTAAAAAACCATACCATTGGGGTCGTTCATCCAATGAGCAGGCGGGGTAAAGTGATAGACCGGGCGGTGTGGTTCTAGGTTTGAATTAGACATTTTTTTGGTACTTTTACAAGAAAAAGTGATTAAACCCAAGCAAAAACAACAAAATATGGTCGTTTTAGTGTAATGAGTAAACATGTTTTTTAGCGTCAATGTAAGTTAAAGTATTTGATTAAACTCCAAACGCTCTCCATCTGGCCCAAGGATATTGAAGTACTTGCAGCCATTTTTCCAAAATGCAAGAAAAACGGGTTGGGGCTCCATCACCGCATATCCTGCGTTTTTCAAAGTCAGGAAAGTGGCTTCCACATCATCCACATCAAATGCGATATGATCGACATGCCCATCTTTGCGTGCTCGTATTTTCTGGAGTTCTGTTTCGGGCATTTGATACAGTTCCAATATAATATTGCCATTTTGCATCATCGCTACCATGCCGCCATCTTCATCATTGAAGGTAAAAGTGGAAGACATTGCGTTGTAAAAACCCAATTTTTCGTAAAATGTGATTGACGTTTTAATATCCGTAACAGGGATACCCACGTGTTGCAAGCGGTTGATTTTTAGTAATTCCATTATCGTATTATTTTACTAATTTTTTTTCTAAATCTTCTAAAGATACACCTTTTGTCTCCGGCATCATTTTCCAAACAAAAAGCAATTGAAAGACCATCATTAGCGCAAAAAGCGCAAAAATAGGTGCTTGCCCAAAGCGTCCTGCCAACAATGGAAATGTAGCAGCAATCAAAGCCGCAAAAACCCAATGCGTGCTGCTACCCAATGAATTGCCATAGGAGCGCACCTGATTTGGAAATATTTCGGAAATAAACACCCAAATCACCGCACCTTGCCCAATAGCATGTGCCGCAATAAATACGAATAATAATATAGGTATAGTCATACCTCCATCGGAAGTGCCTTTTGAGAACGCGAGTGCCACCAGCGATAACGAAACGATATACCCTATTGACCCGATGAACATCAGAAAACGCCTTCCAAAGCGATCAATCCAGAGCAAACCGAGCATCGTAAACACAAGATTCACCAATCCAATACCCACAGAAGAAAGCAGTGCTGAACTTTTGGCCAAACCTGCATCTTCAAAAATACGTGGTGCATAATAAATCACGGCATTGATACCCGATACCTGATTAAAGAACGCAAAAAGAAAGGCCAACCAGATTGGGAAACTGTATTTCCCCGAAAAAAATTCGCCCAAACCCGATGTTTCGGTTTTGACATGGCGGCTGGCTTCTATTTCGGCCAATGATTGCGCCGCGGTATCCGCATTGATAATTGTTAAGGTGGCTAATGCTTCTACTGTTGCATTTTTTTTCAGCACCAACCAGCGAGGGCTTTCTGGCACCGATAAGATCAAAATGACAAAGGCGAGTGAAGGCAGCGCTACAATACCGAGCATCCAGCGCCATGCTTCGGGGTCGGTAGCTCCGATAATCCAATTGGATAGATAAGCGACTAAAATACCAAAAACGATATTAAATTGGAACATGGCAGTGAGTTGCCCTCGCTTTTCCTTGGGTGCAATTTCGGTGATATACATAGGTGCCACCACCGATGATGCGCCAACTGCAAGGCCACCGAGGAAACGGAAAAACATCAACCATTCGGCCCCGGGTGCTAATGCAGAGCCAATTGCGGAGACTAAGTAGATGACCGCAATCCAGAAAAGCGTTTTTTTACGCCCTATGTTTTCGGCTGGGATACCGCCAAAAATAGCCCCCACAACAGTGCCGTACAATGCCATAGCTACCAACTGGCCAATCATAGTGTCACTGAGTCCCCAGAGTTGTTGAATTGTTTTTTCGCAGCCCGAAATTACGGCGGTGTCTAAACCAAAAAGGAAACCACCGAGTGAAACTGTGATGGCCCAAAAAAATACTTTGCGATAGTTCATAAATAAGTGATGAAGGATATAAGGAATGAGATTCCTATGTTTCAAAAAACGAAGTCGCAAAGTTATTTTAAATTTCGATAAAATAACTGGTAGGTTTAAAAGAGTATTTAGGTATTAAGCGCAAAAAAAGGCATACCAAACTAAATGGCATACCTACATTATATTAAGTCCAGATGAATATAGTAAAAAGGAGGAATAGTTTTTTATCACATTGGGCGGCCCTCAAGGCCGCCCGTACGCAATAACAGGATAAGAATTTGGTTTTTTGAGGCCGATTTTCATTGGTGGGCGTTTAGCCGTAAGTGTTCACTCCATTTAACAAAAAAATATGCACATAAATTAGGTTGATTTCTTTTAGTTATCTAATATTGCGGCACAAATACCGATCTACATCACCGCTTAGGAACGATAAAATAATAAGTTATCATTCCTTGTACCCATTAGAGTAAGGCGGGGACAACTTTTTTTTATCCAGCACTCTTTAACCTATTTCATCAATACAAAACGATCCAATGGCCTTGTTGCGCTATGTATGTCTATGTTTTTGCTTCACTTGGGGCATCAGTTGTAAACCCACCACCAAAACAAAACAATATCCTAATTTTATCCTTGATTACCCGCATAAAACACAGTTAAATGCTGCGTTTTGGGCTGCGGATAGCCTAAAATATGCCTTTAATATTGTGCCGGCAGCGCAAAAATTCGAGTCCATTTATACAAGCGGTGCTTTATCCACTGCACCTGACAGTAACTATTGTTTGAACCAATTGGTATATTTACAAGCTACTATGGGCCAATGGGAGCACGCTATGGATTGGATGACCACGCTCAATACGCGTCGTTTATCTGCAACAGGGATTGATGTTGCAGCAAAAGGAGATTTTTATTACAACCAAGGGCTTATTGCCAATTATCAAAACCATCCCCGTTTTGCTAGGGATTGTTTTTTTAAAGCATTAGAATGCTATAAAAGTACTTATACTGCTGCCGAAGGGCACCTAAAAATTGCCACTACGAAAAATACGATTGGGCTGTGGTACTCCGAGTTTATGCTGGACTCTGCATATCAATTTGTGCAAGAAGCGAGTGCTCATTTTAAGGTATTAACTGACACTAGTTTTGCATATTTAACTAAGGAAAATGAATTGGCTCAGGCCAAACTATGCTATTTCGACCGTTCAAACGACGAAAGTATCCTACATTACAACCGTGCTATTCTCTTGGCACAGAAAGTTTCTTTCAAAGACAGTGCATTTTTAGCAGAATGTTATTTCAACGCAAGCATTAGTCTATATGATACTAAATCATTAAATACCAGTAAAAAATACATAGAAAATGGTTACAACTTAATTATAAATAATAACAACCCAAAGTATCAGCAATTGTACTTCTATGCAAAAGGCGAATATATTACAAATAAAATTAATAATAAATATTTTAAAACAGAGCAGGAGCGTTTAGATATAATTGATACTTTTAATCAGAATATGGATCATGCATTGAAATACCTGAACGAACACCCTGCACGCTATGTATTTCCGGAATTATTAGCCGCCAATTTTTACCGTTATGGCCTTGGTGATGAATTAAAAGCAAAGGTATTTTATCTGCAAGCAATGAAAAAATACGAGCACGATACCCTCTGTAGTGCGTATCAAATGGAAATGCTTTGGCATGGCATCACCTCGGTTTATAGCCAACTACAGGAACATGACCAAGCATTAATTTATGCCAAACGCTATATCCTTTTTAATTCTGCCTTAAGTAATCGCGAAGCACAAGATATTCGTTGGGAAGAGTTAATGAAACCCGAAAAATTAGGGGTAAAAAATTATCTCTATGTACCATATAAGATTGCTGGTGAAATTTTCCTAAAAAAATACTATAAAAACCATACGTTAACAGACCTAAAACAGGCATACGAAATATTTAAGTTGATCCACAATTTATTGGATAAAAGTATTCTATCCCAAACAGAGCAAGCCATTAATCGTATTGTTCAAGATGAGGCAGGAGAAATTTATTCCATGGCCATAGAGTCTGCTTATGAATTGCACAAAAAACAACCAGCAACCCGAGATTATCAAGAGATGGCTTTCCGCTTTATGGAGAAACAAAAAGCCTATCTTTTAAGTAATAAAATGGAGCAAAAGCGGGATAGCCTGTTGACAGAGCATCTTAGGCTAGCAATGAAAGAAATAAAAAAAATGTACGATTCTTTGGCCGAATTAAACAGAACTCAACAGTATGTAGCATATAAGCAAATGAATACAAAATTGGCATCAAGGATCGACACGCTAAGCAAAAAGTACCCAGAAATTGCCAATTTCAAACCTTATGAGTATAATTTAACCGATGTACAAAAAAAGTTAAAAGACAATGAAACTATATTGGAGTATTTTGTGGGGGATGTGTTTACCTATGTCATGCTGTTTAAAAAGAATACTGTTATTTTCAAACAAATTGCAAGAACAGATACTCTTGTTTCCAGTATTAAGACACTGACCACGCATTTCCAAATTAAACAGGGGAATGCCGCTTTTTCCAATCCCTCAGCATACAATAACTATATCAAAGATGCCGCATTAGTATCAAAATTGCTATTTGATATTGTTCGTATGCATATAGATAGCCTTTCTCGAATTTTAATTATACCTGACAAGCAAGTTAATTTGGTTAATTTCGAGACACTTCTAGTGGGGACAAATATTATACCAGCAAAACAACCAAGCGATATCAAATACCATAAATTACCCTACCTCATTCGACGTCATTTGATTGTTTATAGCCCATCTTTTAGGATACATGCTTCAAAATCTGGGACAGCCCAACTTCCAGTGCATCCAAATATATTGGCTTTAATCAGCCCCGAATTTGAGCATCAATTTGAGCGAATTGAGGAATTCTACACCAATTCGAAGGTATCGCGCAAGCAAATTCACAATAAAGTGGAGTTTTTTGGAGCGATTGATTCACAACATATCATCTGCATTATGGCACATGGAATCGGAGCACGTGATAAAACCGCAAGTAAATTATTTTTTGGAACAGTGGGAGATGAAAGCAGCCAAGTTACTGGAAGTGAAGTGCTGCGGCTCAACTTACAGTCTCCATTGGTTGTTTTAACTTCCTGCGAAGGCTCACTGGGCTCTGATAAAGATTCCGAAATTGCATTCACAATGTCATGGTATTTTTTACGTGCTGGGGCGGGTACGATTATTTCGTCGTATTCTACCCTACACCCCAATTTTTCCAATAAGATCTTAACGCCATTTTTTAAATTTTTAAATGACAAAAAAGAACCTGCGGATGCGCTACGCGCGGCTAAACTGGAATACTTAGAAAAGAATTATGACAGCAATAATGGATATGAGCCTTATTATTGGGCTTCTTTGATCTGTTTTGAGTAACCGAGTGCCATTTTAAAGGCTTCTTCGGCATTCAAATAACGTTTACCTTGGCTACATGGAGGCGTAAGAGGGGCAGATTCGATGATATCACCTGAAAAACTGATGATGTGATGAATTTGCTTAGGGGTAAGGCGTGGGTTGGCTTGTAATAAAAGCGCTACAACACCCGTAACCATAGCAGTTGCAGCACTACTAGAGTCTTCGCTCCCCAATTGCATAATACCTTCCCGTCCATTTTGGAGGGTCGTAATATGTTGAGCAGGCGCAAAAAGATCAATATTCTCATCGTAAGCGGAGGCCAAAAACAAATTATGATTTAGTGTTGCCGCGCCCACTACAATCAAACCCTGAATATCCAACCGCGCAGGGAAACCAAGACCTGTTCCACAAGGTATAGAATCGTTGCCTGCACAGCAACAAATAACACAGCCACTTTGAATCGCTTTACGGATGGCCACTTCTTTTTTTCCAAATTTATCATCAGGAAAAATTAAAGAAATATTGATTACCTTTACTTTCTGTTCGATCGCTTTATCAATTAAGGCCACAAAAATCTCATCGGTGGTACGAGTATTGTTGTTTTGCTCAAAAATACCTAAACTAATCAATTTCGAATCGGGAGCAACTCCTTTCCAATGAGCAGTATTAGCAGCGATAATACCCGCCATACTGGTGCCGTGTGCATTGCTGGAGTTAAAAGAGGCAGGAATTTTTTTCAAGTCCCTTACAATCTGATTTTTTTTAGTATGTGGCCAAAAGGATATACCGCCGTTTTGAGCGGCAAGTGCTTGGTTGGAAAAATCGATGTTATAATCTAGGATTCCAACCAAGACACCTTTCCCAGTAATATTTCTTGCATGTACAGCCCCAATATTAGATAATTGAGCGGGATAGGCAAAAGGTGCTGTTTGTTGTTGTGTTCGTTCCATGACTCATGTAGATCTTATATTACGATAAAACCCCAAGGCGAAAAATGGATTAAAAAGATATTACAACCCAAACAGCTATCCCGTGCTGTAAGTTCCTTTAGAAAACCGAAATTACGCCATTTTGATTGCTTACACAAGCCAAATCTAAGGTAGGATTGAGCGCAATATCGCCTTCTAGTACAAAATGAAGTGCATGCTCATCGGAGCGTTGTAGCGCATATTCATCTATTTCTACTGCGATAAATGGTTCTATTTGAGCAGCATAGTTGCGGTTATAATGCATTACCTTACTAAACCAAACCGTATTAAGGTGGTCAAAAGCCCTATTATCGGCCTTAACCGCATAATAAGCCACTAATTTTTCGGGCAACAAAAACGGAATAAGGTAATACCCGGGATGGTTCGTATCTTCATCGCCCTTTAAGGCCAATTGTGCCCAAAAGATGGGGGTTTCTGAACCAGATAGGCGACTACCTGCTGCGCCATTACCGATGGTTGGATTGGTAAATTTGGTACCACAATGGTGGTGTGCTCCCCAGTTGGGTTCAGTATCCCAGTTGTAAGATTTGCATAAATTCATATCAATTTCGGTGCCACCCAAAAAAAACTCGGATACGCCTCCTGTTGGCTGAATATCTATTAATACCATGCCCAAAAAATCTTCTATTAATGTAGGGCCATTATTGGGATCTAAGGTATCTTCAGCAAGTAATCCTTGTGCATCAAGTTGGTACCAAATCCGTTTAGTTGCAGCAGGTAGTTTCATAAAACCCAAGTCATAATCAACATCGCCGAGTACTAGACCATCATAATAATTCTGCGTACCAGAATTATTTTTAGTCAGTACAAATCCTCCACCAGTATTACCAAATCGTTTGACACTACTGAAGAACCCCAAATTATCTT
The DNA here is from genome assembly GCA_043764095.1 of Chitinophagales bacterium. GTDB lineage: Bacteria > Bacteroidota > Bacteroidia > Chitinophagales > Saprospiraceae > M3007. The sequence goes on along the minus strand of JAYUKX010000181.1, from coordinate 15,906 downwards.
GATGATCAATGTCCACATTTCTGTTTTTTATACGAAGCCAGTTTCTTGCCATAATAGGTATAATATTTTATTTTGAATTATTTTTTTCAATTAAATCAAGCCCTTCTTTTGCTTTTGCTTTTATATCATCTTCATCACTTTGGGACAGTTCTTCCAAAAGGGGCTTGGCTTCTAGGGTATTGTTTTGAAGTAAATAGGCGAGTGCTAGGTACCATTTGGGGTTTTTAGATTTATCTGAAAATTGCATTTCTTTCAAAATTGGGATAGCTTGTTCAGGTTGTTGCAAAGCAAGGTGGGAAATTGCAATATAAAATAATTTTATACTATCTTTGTTTTCGCTATTTTTAAATACTAGGCTTAAAAGCGGTAATGCTGTTTTAAAATCTCCTCGGTCATAGGCTTCTAGTGCTTGAATTTCGAGGGTTTGGATTTGCATCATCATTTCCCGTGACGGAGGTGCTTTGAAAACCTGTTTATAATAACTGCTATATGGATTGGTATTGACTCGGTAATACCCATAATAAGCCGTTGCAGCCACGATAGCAAAAGACGTTGCCCATTTTAAAAGCGGTTTAATTGAATATGTAATAACTTTAGGGGTTTCTGATTTTTCCAGTGGTGTATCCATGAGCCATTGCCGCACCTTAATTTCATCCAAGGACATTTCTACTAGTCTATAATGCTCGGCGGCGGCTTTAAACTCTGGTTCATTTTTCAATCGTAATTCCAGATTAGTTCGATCTTTTTCTGACATTTCGCTTGACCAATAAGCCGCCAAAGCAGCTAGGTCTTGATCTGTAAGTTCCATCATGTTTTTCTATTTTAAGAGTTGTGATAATTTCGCAATTGCACGTTGTTTTATTTTCTTCAAATCTTCGTAGTTGCGGTATTCAGTATTTGAATCTTTTTTTAAAATTTTTACTTCCTTGAGCGGAACTGGTGGTTTGGCAAAGAAAAGTTGCAGTAACATTTCTTTGTATGGGTCATGCAATGCATTTATCCCATCCAACAGGCTTTGTTTCAAAATAGCACCCGGTGTTTTTTCTACTTCTGTTTCCTCCAAATCATCTGCTTCATCATCCATTTCTATTACGCTAAGCAAAGCCTCTTCTATTGGGCTACTGCCTCCCTTTTTGGTCTCATCTTTCAATTTTCTGAGCCAAGCATGGCGCATTATTTTGTAGATATAACCCACCGAATTTTTGCAATCCAGTCCTCCAAATTTCACTTTTTGTCTAAATAAAATAAAAGCGTCCTGGTACAAGTCCTCTAATAGATCATCATCCTTCACCAATTTTCCCAGACTTTCCCTTACTTTGGACCAGACAAAATTATACACTTTTTTAACAGCGAGTTGGTCATCATCGCTTTTAATAGCCTCCATTATTTCATGATTATTCATATGCTAGCGACAGTTTTACCGCTTTGTTTTAAAGCAGCAATATTAGTGTGTTTTTATGTTTTGTTACTTGGTTTTTTGGATTTTTAAAAAGGCTTTCTATGGTATAGATGCAGGTGGGGACAAAAAACACAAAAACCCCAAAAAAAAGCCCCACCTGCAAAACAGATAGGGCTTAATAAATCAAACCATTTTTTATTAATTTACAACCGGTGGAATAGCAGTTGGTACCACATTGCGCACTGGCTTTGTGCTTTTCAAATATTTGAAAACAGCCTCGATATCTTCCTGTTTCATTGCTACATAATTGAACCAGGGCATAGGTGGTAATAATGCGCGACCATTGTCGAGTCCTTTAGATTTCCCTTGTGTTAGTGCTTTTTTGAATTGCTCTAGTGACCAATTACCAATCCCTGATTCATCGGAGGTAAGATTGGCCGCAAAACTCACGCCCCAAGGCCCTACCGCAGATGTGCCATCGGGGCCAAACAACATCCAACCGTTTTGGATGGCCTCTGGTATTATTTTCCCCAAAGGACGATCGGCTGGATAACCCGATAAGTGTAATTCGGGTATGATTTCCGGACCTTGTGGCCCCAGTTTTTTGGGTGAATGACAATCACCACAACCCATAATACCGACCAGATACTCGCCTCTTTTAACGAGATCTGCTTCATTTTCGGGAGATGGAGCGGCTATAGTTGGTTTATTTTCGGTGCAGTGAACGAGTACTGCCATGCCGCACAAGACGGCGAAAAGTTGGATATACTTTTTATTTTTCATGATGTTATAAAAAAATGAAAATGAGAAAAAACGGCGCAAAATATTATTAGGAATGAATAATTAAGGCAGGCGCACCATTTTTTAGTAACGCCTGCTCTCTTCAACTCAAAAAGTGTAATCGGCTTAGTAGGAAACAATTCAACCTATTTTATTTATACTCTTATCGGGCTATTTGGATACATCCACTCACCAACTCATTGCCAACGGTGAGGCGATATACATACGTGCCGGATATTACGTCTCGGCCTCTGTTAATGATAGCATCCCAAGTCTCGGTGTGTACACCTGCTGCTTTTTCTCCTGCTTCAAAACCCGCAACACGTTTTCCACTAAGGTCGAAAATATCCAAGGAGACATTAGCTGCTTTTTTCAGTTCATAAGAAATATTTACTTGTTGGCTGGATGGATTAGGGTAAGCAGTAACCGCTGTGGAGGCCAATAGCGACTCCTGCGCCGCGCTGGTCAAATTGAATTTTAATACCTGACCAAATACCAAATCAGTTATATACATTCCTCCTTTACCATCAAAAATAAAACTAGGCGCTAAGCCACCTATGCCCTGTGCAATTACGGTGCGCTGGCCATCGGGTAATAGTTTTGTAACAGCTGCTGTGCCCAGTTTAAAATTGAAGGTAGTATCTACCATACCAAACTCACCAAATTGTAACACACATAGGTTGCCATCTTGAGGATCGAAGTTCATATCTGTAAGGCAAGTAAATCCTTCTGCATGCACCGTTAAATCACCCGCTGCTGTAAGATTATATACAGTTGCTGCACCAGGCACAAATGGAAAGCCCGTAAGTTCACAAACATAGAAGGTGCCGTCGGGTTTTGCCAGTACTTTTGTAGGCACAGGATCGACCATTGGTGGTCCGAATGGGAACGGATTGGGGAACCTATCAAATACTTTTACGATACTGACCGCACCTGTAATTTTGTCCCATTTTAAAATACAATTAGCACCAGCATCGGCGATATAAATATTACCAGCAGCATCCCAAGTAGAGTGGAATGGATCCGATTGAGGCATACCTTGTGCATGTACATAAGTGCCCAACTTGATGGTTTGCTCTACGTTAGCAAGGGTCAATGGCGTACCAGGTGTAAATACATCCTTATTTACGACCAAAAGTGCCTCCGATTTGTCGTGCGTACCTTCACCGATTACGATAAGAATCCTGTTATTGGGCATTTGATACGTGCGGAATGATCCAGCAACTTCCCCAGCCGCTTGGTTGTATGTACTGGGCAAACCAGTCATAAAGAGCGTTTTAGTGCCCGAAGGACTAATAATTGTAATTTGGCCATCATCGTTGCCGGTACCGTGCTCGGTGGCCCAAACATTCCCTTGGGCATCAATATCCACCCCAATTAGGCCTTTATCAAAGCCTTGGGCCAATATAGTTGGAGTAGTTTGTGCATTAAGATGCAAGCAGATCGCTGTAAAAGCGAAACATAAAAAAAGCATTTTGTTCATTGTGAAAATTATTATTATGTGAATAGTTGGTGTTGACCTCTAGCCCCCTGTCATATCAAGTATTCACTTGAAATACAGAGGGCATCAAAAGCGTGTACTTAATTCTTAATTATCGTTTTGGTTTCCATATATATCCCATCTACATTTACGGTGAGCCAATAGGCGCCTTTGGGTAAATCTGCGGTGGACACATCAAATATAAATGCCCCTGCCGAATGCTCGCCCATATCCAAACGTTGCACAATACGGCCTAAGGCATCTTGCAAAGTAGCGCGGCAATGGGCTCTGCGGGGTAGGTTAAGGGTGACATTCCAAAAGGCGCTGGCCGGATTGGGCGATACCCTAAGACCTAGATCAAAATATCCGTCAAGTGGTTTGGGGGCAGTGCTACTGGTTACCTTTTTTTCCAAAAAAACCTTAATTAATCGAATACCTGCGGAGGTGATGCCTAACGTATTGGCCACAAAGGGATTAGGTTGATTATCGGGTGTAACGATCCCTCCAACTATATAACCCAGTAATTGGTCACCTGATGGCAACAGATCATAGTTCACCATTCCATTGGGTTGTGTGGGTACACCTTCGGCCAACATAAACTCTGCACTGGTGCCTGTGTACCAAGGTAGTTCTGCTGCAAATGGGACTTCCTCATACTGCCCGTTCTGCAATCTGCTGACCCTACTGATGGTTTTAACAAAAGGAAGCCGATTATCCTTGCGGAGGCTATCATTTCCGTCGAGCCAATAACCACTAATGCCACCAAAGAACAAGGTATGCGTTTCGTTAACCGATTGCGCCCATAAGGGTATTTTTGCACAATGGTAATTGGCTAAAAACTGGTTGAATCCATTCACTGGAGCATGACCAGATGGCTTTATTTCAACAATATTAAGAAAGGGGGCGAGTGAAATACCCGGTTGAAAAACACCTGAAAAAGCAGTTAAACCCATTTCACCATTTTGAAATACCTGTGGGGTAAGGTTATAGTCGCGGCGGTGCAAGTTCAGTTCGTCTAGGCTTTCGCTTTGGTGTGTAACACGCATATCATCCCCCACAGCGGCGAGTGTAAATTTCCGAATAGCATTGGTGTAAAACTGCGTCGGATTGGCCGAATTTGCGGAATAGACCCCAGCAAAACGATGTCCTCCTACGAGATAAAACGTATCGGCCAATGGCAACAATTGCCCTCCAGTAACAGCAAAAAAAGTATCTCTAATCTGTTGAAAATAGGGCAATAACACACCGCTGGCACTTGTTACAGCATCCATAAGCGCAGGTACGTCCACCAGTGTGAGATAAGGATATGTTATGTGGTTCTGAGCCACTTCACTACGCCCATATCCACCTACCAAAAGGAGTGTTTCGTGGTGTTGAAAAAACTCCATATTGGCACTGGACAACTGCTCCCTTAATGTATCGGGTAATTCGCTGATGGGACGTTGCCACACTTGTCCTAATTCAGGTGCCACTACATAGATCTGCTGATTAGCAGCACTCGTACCAAACGCGTTAAACTTTTGGTGCATTCCATCGCGTCGCCCTCCTATGAGCAGCCATTTGCCGGCATGGGTTGCTACGGCAAAAGAATGTAACCCCGGCAGCCCCGGAATAGTAATAGTGTCTAAGCGAAGATCAAAATTGCTTAAACTTTGGCTGCCAATGGGCATGATGCTGCCCAACAATAAAAAGAAAATAATACTTAATTTCATACCACTTTTCATGTCAATCAATTGCTGACGATGCAAAAGTGTAGGCGGATCAATAAGAACTGGGTATCCTCTCGTTACATTTTGGTATCCTGTGGTTACATTTTGAAGAGGGGTATCCTCTCGTTACATTGAGGTATCCTGTGGTTACATGACTTGGCTTGGAGGAATACCAAATTTTTCTTTAAACACCCTAGAAAAATATTTTTCATTCGCAAATCCTACCTGATTTGCTACCTCAAATACCATACCTTCGCGGTTTTGGAGCATAGACATAGCCCTGTTCAAGCGATAATCACGCACAAAATCTGTTGCATTTTGATCCGTTATAGCCTTCAACTTACGGTGCAACTGTACACGACTGATGAACATTTTTTGTGCAAGTTCTTCTATCCCCAATGTTCCATCCGGTAAATGCTGCTCTATGATAAGTTTAAAACGCCGAAGAAATTCACGGTCAGGAGGGGTTAAGGCATCTTCAACTTCTGAGGTATTATTGGTCATAGAAGATTGACTATAACGCTGGCGCAACTGGCGACGTATCGTTACCAAATTATCCATACGAGCCAGCAATTCCTCACTATTGAAGGGTTTGGTGAGGTAATCATCCGCGCCTGTACGCAATCCCTTTAATTTAGCGTCCATCGCAGATTTGGCGGTAAGCAAAACAATAGGAATATGGGAAGTCAACTCATTATTTTTCAACTCATCACATACTGTATATCCATCTTTTAAGGGCATCATCACATCGGAAATAACCAGATCGGGGAGTATGTCTAACGCTTTTTGGACACCTTCTTCTCCGTTAGAGGCTTCAATCACCTGCCAAGTATGGGTAATACATTTTTTCACAAAAGCCCGTAATTCAGTATTATCCTCTATCAACAAAACGGTGTATTGCTCCTCAGTATCATTTATAAATTGACTTTGTGTTGATAAATATAATGTTTCTTGAGGTGTTTCATCGTTTTTTAGTGCTGTTTCTGCTGGTTTTGTTTCCATCGGCAATGAAAAAGTAAATATGGAGCCTTTTCCCACTTCACTATAAACAATTAGGTTTCCGCACATCAGTTCGGCCAATTCTTTACTCAACGCAAGTCCAATTCCTGTTCCTTCACCGTGTCGGGTATGCGAACTATCCACTTGATAAAACCGATCAAATATTTTATCCAATTCCTGTTCTGGTATCCCAACACCGGTATCACTTACGCACATTTGCACCATACTATTACCATTGGTATTGCTATTAACACGACAGGAAAGGGTTATTTTACCTCCCTCCGCTGTAAATTTCATAGCGTTGGAAATGAGGTTATTCAACACCAACTCTACTTTATTTGCATCAAAAAGAAACGGCGAAATATCCTCTTTTAGTTGTAAGGAAAGATGGATACCTCGCTGAGCGGCTAGCGGCTGAAAGCCATAAAATATAGTGCGAATATGCGTGGCTAGATCATCGCACCGTAGATCGACCCCCATACTCCCACTCTCAATTTTGGCCATATTCAGCAACTGATTGACCAAAGCCAAAAGCCGATAACTATTTTTTTCAATATGCCGAGCATTTTCAGTAATCTCAGTATCCTTAGTTTTCGACAAAATACGGCGCACTGGCTCTAGCATCAAAGAAAGTGGCGTACGAAATTCGTGCGTAATATTGCTAAAAAAGTTGTTTTTTGTTTGTTCCATTGCTTTTATCCGCTCCTTTTCCCGCTGCTCAAAAGCAAGTTGTTCACGCTCCCTCAAGCGTTTCATTTGGAAGTGGTAAGCCCACCAAACGAACCAAACTAATAAAGAGCAATAGATCACATACGCAAGATTAGACCGATACCAAGGCGCTTTTACAATAATTACAATTGGGTGTGCTACTTCTTGCCATGCGCCTTCTCCATTACTTCCTTGTACCCTAAAAGTATATGTGCCCGGAGCAAGGTGGGTAAAATGAGCAAACCGAGCCCCGCCTATTTCCACCCAATCAGCATCTAATCCTACGAGTTGGTACCGGTACCTGTTTTGTGATGGTGCTGTAAAATCAAGGGCTGCAAACTCTAAAGACAAGTTATTTTGGTCATAACTCAGGTTAATCTCTCGAAGATATTCCATTGGAGTGGTTATATTTCCTCCTAAACTACGCTGTGTAACGTGTTGATGGTTAATTTCTACGCCCACAATAAAAACTGGTGGAGGCGTAGTATCAGAGCGCAATGATTCTGGGAAGAAACGATTGAGTCCATTAACACCACCAAATAATAATTCTCCGTTTGCTGCTTTAAAAAAGGCTTGTGTATTGAACTCATTGTCCTGTAAGCCTTTTGCCGCAGAAAAAGTGGTAATATTGTAGGTGATTGGTGTGGTATGGTTTGGAATTAGTTTGGCCAAACCTCTATTGGTGCTGCACCACAAACTTACCTGTTGCGTATTGGGGTTTTCATTACCTGGTAATATCCCATACACGACTTTATCGGGTAGGGCATCGGCAGTAGTGATGTGCTGGACTTCGCCACTTCGTAAATCAAGGCGATTGATGCCGCCGCCCTTTGTACCAATCCAGAGCACATCGCCCGGATTGTTCGGATCTGGTAATAAACAGGCAATGGAATTGTTGTTCAAACCCATTGGATTGTTCGGATCGGCCTGTATCAGTTTAAAATCAAAAGTAGCACCATTAGGCGTACATCTTACCAATCCTTGCTGCGTACCAATCCATAAAACACCATTACCATCTTCGGCTAATGCAAATGCCCTTACAGTGCTTATTTTCCCATCAAAAAGTGCTGTATAGTCAAAATAATCAAATTGGGAAGTATTTACATCAAACCGAATTAACTGGCAATTAAGTCCTGTGATCCAAATTTGATTAGCGCGATTGCGCAAAATCCGCGCATACACATAGGACGAAAACTTAAAAGAATGAGCACGATAAATACCACTTTTAGGATCAAAATGCCATAATTTGGCTTTTCCATCCTCTACATCTTCTCTACCCAGTAGCCACATAGCGCCAGAGGGTTCTATGCTAATATCCAAAATACGCTCAGAAGTATTTGGAAAAGCACGTTCTGTGCCAATTTGACCAGTTACCGGATCGTAAGGAAACACTTCATTCGCTACTTTACAATAATATCGGCCATAAGTATCACGCCACAATCCCCAAATACTTGTCCCAGCTGCGCCTGTGTTAAAAGACTTCTTCTGCGGATTGAGTTTTCTTAAGCCATACCCATATGTTCCAACCCATACGTTTCCATTGCGGTCGGCTTCCATGACAGTTACATTTTCGTCAATTATCCAGTCGGGTTTAGAAAAGTCTACATTTTCACCCGGTAAAACATGCCACAATTCATTATTTATACCAAGCCAATAAGCACCATTATCTGCTCGCTTGGCCACTACCCATGCTTTTTTAGGTCTTTTTGAAAAATCAAATACAGTAGGAGATCCGTTTCTAAAACGAGTAAATGCAGATGGTTGGGCAATCCAAATATCTTTTCCATTATTACCGCTGGCAATATTATTTTCTGCTGAAATGGGCGTTACGATACCTCGATCTACTTGTAATAAATAAGATTTTATAGCCGTATAAACCATTAGTTGTCCATCATCTCTTACCTCAATAGCACTCAAAAGATCATCATCCTTGTTATTAGACCGCTGAAACATGGCAGTCGGATACTGCGTGATAGTGGTTAAAGGACTAAAATCTGGTGTTGTTGGCAAATGCTCTTTCCAAACAGCCGGTATAACAATACGGATCAATCCATTACTGGGTTGTAACAAACATATACTTCCATTAAGGTCTTCACAAATTGAAATAACACCAGACTTACCTTCATTTTCCTGATGTTTGAAATTTAACGCAAAATGATGGAATCGACCACTTTTACGATCGTATATGTCCACACCCTTACTATCTGTACCTACCCATAACCACCCTCGACTGTCTTCAAAAAGGGTTGTTATTGTATTTTCGGCGACTGAATACGCATCAAAAGGATCGTTACTAAATACTTTAAAATTATAGCCATCATAACGGTTTAAACCATCTTTGGTTGCAATCCACAGAAACCCATCTTTAGTCTGTAACACATCATAAATCATGCCTTGCGAAAGGCCATGTTCAATAGTTACCCGTTCAAATATACTGGATTGTGCATTTGAAAAAACATTTCCGACAAATAAAAATATAAGTAAAAAACAAAAAAACTTCATAAATGATGAACCCCGATAAGTACTGTCGAGGGCAAAGTTATGTTTTTTAAATATACTATTTGTGATTTTTTTATCAACAGTCTTATAAGTACGTGGATATAATTAATCGACATATTTCAGGGAAGGATTTTTTGTGTCAGACGAGCCATTTTTAAGGGGGATAGCATCGCTATCTTCCTTAAAAATGGCGAATTCATGCTGAGCCTGCCGAAGTAGTATGGCGCAAAAAGGCCGAGTTGAAAATGTTGATTAATTGTGTACACGTACTTAAAACAAAGGTAGTTGGGATAAATAGCCGATTCGCCTTACCCCAACTACCCTCTATTGCTTGCGTATGCGCTCTAAATTACAAAATCCTATCCCTTAAATACCTCGCGCGCAATGACCAATTTCTGAATTTCCGAAGTCCCCTCCCCTATCGTGCAAAGTTTAGCATCGCGATAAAATTTTTCAACCGGAAAGTCCTTGGTATAGCCATATCCACCGTGCACCTGTACAGCATCGGTACTGACTTCCACCGATATCTCGGAAGCGTAATACTTGGCCATAGCCGCCTCTTTGGTACATTTGAGGTGCGCGTCCTTGAGTTGTCCGGCTTGGCGCGTAAGGAGTTCTGCTGCTTCTATTTTGGTCGCCATATCGGCCAATTTGAAGGAAATTCCTTGAAATTCGGCAATGGGTTTACCAAATTGTTGGCGTTCTTTTGAATATTTGACAGAGGCTTCATAAGCACCTTTTGCAATGCCCAACGACAATGCAGCGATAGAAATACGGCCACCGTCAAGGATTTTCATAGATTGGACAAATCCTTCGCCCTCAGCACCGAGCATTTGGCTCTTGTGTACGCGGCAATCTTCAAAAATCATTTCAGCCGTTTCGCTGGCACGCATTCCTAATTTATTTTCTTTTTTTCCTGCCTTAAAACCGGGTGTTCCGCGCTCTACCACAAAGGCACTCATGCCCTTGCTGTCCAATAGTTCACCTGTACGTACAATCACCACGGCCACATTACCAGAAATACCGTGCGTGATCCAGCATTTTGTGCCATTGATAATATAGTCATCACCATCTTTTACGGCAACACATTGCATCCGGCCAGCATCAGATCCAGTATTGGGTTCAGTGAGTCCCCAAGCACCAATCCATTGACCAGTGGCCAATAATGGTAAATATTTTTGTTTTTGCTCTTCTGTCCCAAAAGACAATATATGATTGGTACACAATGAATTATGGGCAGCAACACTCAGCCCAATGGAGCCACATACCTTGGCGATTTCCTCAATAATCGTAATATACTCTTGGTATCCAAAGCCTGCACCTTGGTAAGACTCCGGCACCAAAACACCTAAAAAGCCAAATTCGCCCATTTTATGAAAAAGATCAATAGGGAAATGCTGCGATTCGTCCCATTCCATCACATAAGGTAGTATGTGGGTGCGCGCAAAATCACGGGCACTTTGCCTGATAAATGCTAATTGTTCGTCGTTAGCGGGTACGTTATGCCCCATATTTTAATCGTAGTTAAGTGGATAACTTCTATAAAAAAGTACTCCTGTGGTGAATAGATTTTATTTGAGTAGTTCGATTGTTTGGGTAATTTTCCGCAAAGGTATGATTTTAATAGGTTCGGTATTGTGAAAACTCAAACGTGACAATAAATAGCATACATTATCGGTTGAGCCAACACACTACATGCTGATTTTCATTTGATATAACATAAATGACAACATATCCGTGGCCTCTTCTAACAACTTACTGGTTGGCTTTCCTGCACCATGACCTGCACTGGTTTCAATACGGATCAAAACGGGTTGCTCTCCTTGTTGTTTTTCCTGTAAAGTAGCAGCAAACTTGAAAGAATGCGCTGGCACAACGCGATCGTCATGATCGGCAGTAGTAATCATTGTGGCGGGATAGGCTACCTTTTTTACGTTATGAAGGGGCGAATAAGCGTATAAATAATCAAACATCTCCTTGTCTTTATCGCTTCGGCCATAGTCCACTGCCCATGCATAACCAATCGTAAATCGGTGGTAACGCAACATATCTAAAACACCTACACGAGGAAAACAAACCCCAAATAAATCAGGACGTTGGGTCATACAAGCACCTACCAGTAACCCACCATTGGAACCACCTTCAATGGCAAGACGTTCAGGGGAAGTATATTTTTTGGCAACTAAATATTCACCAGCGGCAATGAAATCGTTAAAAACGTTCTGCTTTTGCAGTAATGTTCCATTTTTATGCCATTTTTCACCAAATTCACCGCCACCGCGAATATTGGCGACCACATAAATACCGTTATTTTCCAATAATGCGGCCCTCGATGCAGAAAAGCCCGGTGTTACCGAAATATTGAAACCGCCATATCCATATAATAAGGTAGGATTGTTGCCATCCATAGCAATGGATTTTTTGCGACTAATAAACATGGGCACTTGTGTACCATCTTTACTTTGAAACCAAACCTGCTCGGTGGTATAAGCATCCGAATCAAAATCGAGTTTGGGCGCTTTGAATACTGTCTTTTCCAAAGTATTCATGTCTAACGCAAAAATAGTATTAGGCCGTAAAAAGGATTGAAAAGAGAAAAAGGCTTGTGTACTGTTCCGATCGCCTTCAATAGCACCAATGGTGCCCAATTCGGGCAATGCAATTTCTTTAATAAATTTGCCATTTAGGTCAAAAACCCGCAATGCGCTGCTGGCATTGTGCAAGTAATTGACCAATATTTTATCGCCACACACCACCGCTGCACTCAAAACATCTTTACTATCCTCGGCAATAAAGGTTTCCCAATTAGCCTCTTGTGGCTTGTCGGCATGTATCAAAATGATGCGGCTATTGGGGGCTTTATGGTTGGTGATTACCAAAAGCGAGTCACCCAAGTTGTCCAAAATATTAAAATCATGGTCAAAACCCGCCACAACTTGCTTAAATCCTGTTTCTTCTTTATCTAAATTTTTGATGGCTAATGTATTACCGCTGGTACTTTCACTGGAAATTAAATAAGCAAAACGTTGGTCATCGGTAGTACCCAAATTGAAATAATACTTTGGGTGCGCAGGGTCTTTATGGATCAAAAGGTCTTGTTCTTGGTTGGTTCCTAATTGGTGGAAATATATCGAGCAATTTTCATTCGCCGCTTTTAGTTCGTCGCCTTTTTGTGGCGTAGGATAACGAGAATAATAAAAACCATCGCCATGCCAAGCAATAGCAGTAAATTTGGCAAATTTCACCTCATCGGGCAGTGTTTCCGTGGTGGCCATATCTTTCACCTTGATCGTGCGCCAATCGGAGCCGCCCTCGCTAATACCGTAAGCCAAATAGCGGCCATCTTTTGAAAAACCAAACTCTTGTAAAGATGCTGTCCCATCCTTGCTAAATAAATTGGGGTCGAGGACAGACAAGGGTTGGCTATTCAAATTTTCCTGCATATACAGAACGCTTTGGTTTTGAAGTCCATCGTTTTTGAAAAAATAATAGCGGTCGGCTTTTTTAAAAGGCGTACCGAATTTTTCAAAATTCCAGATTTCGGCAAGTCTTTTACCAATTTTTGCGCGGTATGGAATTTGACTCAAATAGCCATTGGTAACTATATTTTGCTTTTGAACCCAATCTTTGGTTTCCGCACTTTGGTCATCTTCTAACCACCGATATGGGTCTTTCACTGAGGTGCCAAAATAAGCGTCTGTAACAGCGGTGTCGCGTTTAGAAAACGGGTATGTCACGGGGATTTGCTTAAATTCCATATTGGGTGTATTTGTTTGTGGTGCACCACATTGTACCAATGCAAGCGCACATGGTAGGTATAAAAGTAATTTTTTTAACATCACATCGTAATATTTGAGGTAAAAAGGAGTCCGCCAAAAGTGATAAGTTATTGTTTGCTCGTTCCTTAATCAAAAAAGCGTTAATTTTGTGGCTTTAAAACGCGAAGATGATTAAAACGTTTCATATTGTACCTAATTTTTTTAAAAAAGTATGGATTGCACTTTTGCTATTCATCCCTTATTTACTTCAATCGCAAGATTCTATCCCGCATACACTGCAAGATTCCCTGTTTTTTACACAAAATGCTTATGCTTGGAAAGCACTTCCAAGTAATAAAGATAGTTTGACCAATTGGCAGGTTGCGGGCGTTTTACAAATGCTTTTTGAAAAAACAAACGAACGTATTGCATTGTGCGATGCCGATTTTCGTTCCACATCCGAGCGGTACACTACCTTGGTATCCGCATTGGATCTGCTTAAAGCCGATACAACAGCATCTAAAGATAGTATCAAAGTGCTGAACAAAAGGGTAAAAACAGTACTAAAAGAAGGAAAAGACGCAAAAAATCTATTGGAACAAGCAGAAACATTGCGGGGACAACTTGATGCTGGCATGGCACTAGATGCTCCCACTCGCCGCAAAAGCATGCCCAAACTATTCAAAAAGTGGCTGGATTTAGATAAAAAATACGCATCCATGCACCCAGTCCCCGAACCACCGGCCACTTTGCCACCAGCAGTAGTAGCAGTAGATCCTATAATAGTAGATACTAAAACCACTACCATCGACTCTATGGAAGTGGATAGTTCCAGCCAATCGGGTAGCCGACTTAGTCAACTACGGAAAAAATTAAAACCTAAAGAAAAACAACCCGAAAAACCCAAACCAGCCCAATATGACCCAGCAAAAGATGTTATGCTCAATCCTCCTGCGCTACCCTGCGCAATGGCATTGGAGCGAAAGGACGAATTTTCTGGTGCGATCTATAAAGAAACAAAAAAAATAGAACTGCTTCGGTTTACCAATTCAATGATGAAAAAGGTACTACCCGAGGGGCAAGCACATATTATCTGTAAGGCAGCTTTGGCTTCAGATGGCGGTAATGGCAAACTTTTGCTCGATTTTGAGATAAAAGACCAAAATGCGCGCCGTAGTTTTGGCGGCTTAGCACCCAAAAGTATCCTTGGTTTAAGGTTTATGGATGGTGAATTAATGACCCTATTTAACGAAGGAAATCAAGAGGCGCTATACGATCCAGAAACAGGGATTACGCTATTCAGAGGCATTTATTCCCTTCAAAGCACCGTACTCAAAAAAATGGAAAAGAGTGATTTGGATCAAATTCGGGTGGCTTGGAGTACCGGTTATGAAGATTATGGTGTGCACCACGTTGGCCTATTCCAAAATTTATCCACCTGCATTAAATAAGTATCGACAAATAGTAACGACATTGGAAAAGAACAAAGCACTATTGCCCTTCAATACATTTGGGTTAATGGCTGATGCACAGGCATTTATAGTCATTCAAACTACAAAAGATATAAAAACAGCGATACAATCTGGCATTCGCCCATTGCGCATATTGGGAGGAGGCAGCAATATCCTATTTACCCAAACCGTGGATGGGCTATTATTGAAAAATGAAATCAGTGGTATTGAAATCGTGCGCAGATGGAACAACAAAGTACACATTGCAGTTGGTGGCGGGGAAAATTGGCACAAATTCGTGCTTTGGGCTGTTGAAAATGGATATGGAGGCATCGAGAACATGAGCCTTATTCCCGGCACAGTAGGCGCCTCCCCTATCCAAAACATTGGTGCTTATGGCGTGGAACTTAAAGATGTTTTTGTCCGATTAGAAGCCATTGATTTAGCGACGAACAAAAAATATGTCTTTAACAAAAAACAATGCGAATTTGGGTACCGCGATAGTATTTTTAAGCGGCATGCTAAAGATAAATATTTGATTACCAAAGTAGTATTTTCGCTCACAAGCACACAACACAAAATCAACATCAGTTACGGCGACATTTCAAAAACCCTTGAAACACTAGAAATTACCGGAACGCCGACGATAAAAGATATTAGCAAAGCAGTCATCCATATCCGTTCCTCCAAACTACCCGATCCTGCAAAAATAGGTAACTGCGGCAGTTTTTTCAAAAACCCAGAACTCCCCTCCAGTGTACTAGAAAATATCCGACAAACCCACCCTACTGCACCCGGCTACACATTACCAAACGACCGCGTAAAAATACCAGCAGGTTGGCTCATTGAGCAATGTGGTTGGAAAGGCAAACGAGTAGGCAACACAGGTTGTTACGAAAAACAAGCCTTAGTATTAGTCAACTACGGAGGAGCCAACGGCACAGAAGTAAAGCAACTATCACAAGATATTATAAATTCCGTAAAAGAACGATTTAACGTAGCATTAGAACCCGAAGTAAACATCTGGTAGCCCAGCCCCAACGGGGCGACATATCCAGCATAGGGCAACGCCCTATGGCGTGGCGTGTACGCGTAAAATGGAATGTACGCGTAAAATGGAATG
>JAYUKX010000180.1:0-28381 GCA_043764095.1 Chitinophagales bacterium | reverse complement strand
TTTGGCCTCAATCATTGCTAAAAGAAACTAATATACCCTCACTTTTTGACCGCATACAAAAAAAGTAAGCAAAAAACGCTTCGGCTGACGAAAAATGCGGTGTCGGTCACCGACGCATGGAGGTGTTGCTTCCTCGCTCCGGCGGCGCCAAAAAAAACTCGCCGAACGATTGAGCAGAGGCTGTGCCTCTTCAATTCCGATTGGCTCAAACAGTTTTTGGCTTCATCCGCCTCCACTTTCATGCTGAGCCTAGTCGAAGCATAAGCAAAAACGGCATTTTTCTAAGGCCGTTCTTGCCACACTTGGTGTACCGTACTTTAGCCTAAATTTCAAAGTAATTTACAAAAACAAAATGTGTGCCTTTTAAAGGTAACGGTTAAAAAACTCACCAAAACCGCCACTCACTTGTAATGCCTTCACCATCGCCATAATCATCAGGATTGAGGCCTGCGCTATACGAAATCGTATTAAAAAGGTCAATCAGATCAGTAGCGACTTCATTTTCTATGATTTTTGCTTTTTGGTCGAGGTTGTTGAGTGCTTTTATGGCAATTTCAAACCGTCTTTCTTTCTTCTTAATAGGTGCCATTTCGCCCATTTCAATCAAACTTTCAATCAATTCGTCCATAATGTGTTGTACTTTTCCGCATTTTTCATGCACAAAAGCGTTTTCTTTTTCGCTCTCTTTTTCATCTTCGAAATAAGTGGGCCATCGCTCAAATGGGTAATTGTGTTTCGTGGCATAAAGTGTAGTTGAATAATTCATTTTTTAGTATTATTATTTTGATAATTGTTGATTTTGATATTTTGAGGCCGAAAAATTGCGCCTGAGTTTTATATATTTACTTACCGATCGAACTTATGCAAATCATACCTTTCAATTACTCCAATCAGTTTTTCTGCATAAGTTCTGTCTGTCGCATAGCCAATTGATTTTAAGCCATAAGCCCATTCGCGGTAATTGGAACCAAAACGTTTGAGTTTGGCATAACGACCTTTCGACAACATACGGCTATGGTCTTTCCAACTGTCCATAGGATCTTGGTATTTACGGAAAAAATCCTTGTGGGTATCGTCGGTAAAATTAGAGCAATGGCCTTTTTTACAATTTCGAGAAAAGCATTTCATCCCAAAATGATTATTGTTGCCTTTGGCCAATTTACTCGTACCCGCACGACTTTCTATCAAACCCTGTGCTAGACTAATACTTGCAGGAATGCCGTGAGCGGCTTGTTCTTTTTGAGCAACGCCCGCAAACTCTTCGATATACGCTTTCGCCTCCTGTGCAAACAATTCTGAGGCACTCACCGGAGCCGCAGCGTTGGGGGATTTGTATTTTGTTTTGCGCGCTTTTTTCTCTCCGGTACTGCTATCTGTATCAAAAATAGATGCACCTTCAATGCCTTGTTGACCACTATTTCCCAAAAATCCTTTGTCAGAAAAAAATACAAAGTAGCCCAGCGTTACCAAAACACCAATCTTAACGAGATTTTTCTGCTTCGTTGTATGGTACCATCGGTACTTGAGACTGGCTAAAGTAGGGCGCAAACGCACCCAAATCTGGTGCAAAAGCGATCCTAATGCCATTTCATCATTGCTACCAAAAGAACGAATTGGCTTGTAATTCGCCTTTTGACCGCCGGCCTTCTTGCTGCGGGCAGTAGAAGGAATCATAGAAGCCCCATTGGGTGCCTCCTGCTCATGCTGATACATTGTTTTTCCGATACTCATGTGAACTGTTTTTTTAGCATTTAAAATATTATTTTCACTTTCCTTTACTGGGACAAAAGTAAGCCATAAAAAACAATTTGTTTGTTTTTTGTTTTAAATTTTTAAAACTTTTTTTGTTAAATTTATTAATCGTTGATTTTCAATGGTTAAAAAAGGAGCGATTGCTTTTCCTATTGTTTACACTTCACCGTTTCTTAACAGCCTATTACAGTATCCCCTTCAGAATCTATATAGTTTTGTGGTTCAAAATAAAATCTAAGATTATGCCACTTAACTATTACCGCTTACATGGCCATGCCGCCTATGATGGAGAACCAGTGAGCCAACTGGAACATGCCATGCAAACCACCACCCTTGCCCAAATGATCTACCCCGATGACCACGAATTTATTATTGCTGCATTTTTGCACGATATTGGTCATCTTATGCCGACGGAGACTGCCGAGGAACAAATGAAAGGCTACGGCGTAATGAGCCATGAAGTGCGTGGCGCGCAGTATTTGAAAACACAAGGTTTTTCGGATAAAATATGCCGTTTAGTGGCTGGGCACGTCACCGCAAAACGTTATTTGGTAACAACCGATACCCATTATTACGATCAACTTTCGGAAGCCAGTAAAATCACCCTTCAATACCAAGGTGGCTTAATGACTCCCGAAGAACTGGAGGCTTTTGAAGCAGATGAATTATTTGCCCTACATTTACAGTTGCGTCGCTTGGATGAGCAGGCCAAATTGACCGATCAGCCCCCCATTGATATGGCGTGGATGGAAACTTTAATACATAAACACGTAGATACAACGCATCAAAACACACCAACAACATAAATTTATCAATATGCGCACCATTCTTTTTTTAGCCTTTTTTTTATTCTTTTTTAGCCCAATTTTTGCCCAAAACATCGGCAAACAGGCGAATGGGAATTCCATTTTATTGCCCACTGGTTGGTCACTTACCCCCGCTGGCAGTTCCTTGGATTTGGGCGATTTGCCCATGAATATTGCCGTTGCTCCCAATAAAAAAATACTTGCGGTCACCAACAACGGCCAAGGCAAGCATTCTTTACAACTCATTGATATGAAAAGGAATAGCCTTCTGCATTCTTTGGAAATACCGGTTGGGTGGTTAGGTTTGGCTTTCGCTGGTGATTCTAAAACGCTGTATGTGGCCGGCGGCAATAGTAATTGTATTTTTAGGTATAAGGTGGAGCTTTCAAAACTGGTGCTACAGGACACCATTGTATTGGGTACTCAGTGGCCAACGCGTATTTCCCCTTCTGGACTGTGCATCGACAATAATCGCGGCCTGCTGTATATCACGACCAAAGAAGATAATAGCCTTTATGTGGTGGACATTCGCACCAAAAAGATCGTACACCAAGAAGTAATTGGAAAAGAACTCTACACCTGCGCGCTTTCGCCCGACCGCACGACCCTGTACATGACGCACTGGGGCGGGAATGAATTGGTGGTGTGGGATGCTATTTATCGAAAATTAAAGCAAAGGATTCCTGTCGGCGACAACCCTAATGATTTGGTAATCAATAGAAAAGGAACATTGGCTTATATTGCTTGCGCCGATGATAATACGGTAAGCGTAGTTGATTTGAAGCAAAATAAAGTGATAGAAACACTGGTCGCCACCTTGTATCCCAATGCGCCAACGGGTTCTACGACCAATAGCGTTGCGCTGTCGCTCGATGAAAAAAAACTGTACGTTGCCAATGCCGATAACAATTGTTTGGCCGTATTTGATGTGGCTACCGTTAAACAAAGCCGCTCGTTGGGCTTTATTCCCACTGGTTGGTACCCGACTTGTGTGCGTACGGTCGGCAGACAAATTTACGTCACCAATGGCAAAGGGTTTACTTCGTTTCCAAATCCCAAAGGCCCAAATCCTGTGCAGAAAAAAGAGAAAGTTGTTTACCAGGAAGGCGACGACGAAAAAGCCCCCGAAGTACAATATATCGGTGGACTTATGAAAGGCACGATGAGTATCATTACGGTACCCAATGAGCAAGAATTGGACGATTTTACCAAACAAGTATATCGCAATACACCGTATTCAAAAGACCGCGAAATGATCGCCGAAGGTGAAGCGGGCAATCCGATTCCACAAAAAGTAGGCGCACCTTCACCTATTAAATACGTATTTTATATCATCAAAGAAAATCGAACTTACGACCAAATGCTGGGCGATATGAAAGAGGGCAATGGCGACCCGTCGCTTTGCTTATTTCCCGAAAAAATAACCCCAAATCACCACGCATTGGCCCGCGATTTTGTGGTATTGGACAATTTCTTTGTCAGTGCAGAGGTTAGTGCCGATGGCCACAACTGGAGCACGGCTGCTTATGCCAACGATTATACCGAAAAAACTTGGGTAACGAGTTATGGCGGCCGAGGTGGCGAGTATGTTTATGAAGGACAAAATAGAACAGCGTGGCCAAAAGGTGGTTTTATGTGGGACCACTGCCAGCGTTTGGGTATTACCTATCGTACTTATGGCGAATTTGCAGACGATTACAAAGCCAATATTCCAGCCTTGGAAGGTCATTTTTGCCCTTATTATACGTCTTGGGATACAAGTGTAAAGGATACCACGCGGGTTTCGCAATGGAAACAAGAATTCGATTCGTTGGTGGCTAAAAATGCGCTGCCACATTTGAACACTTTGCGTATTATCAACGATCATACAGAGGGTTTGCGGAAAGGATCTCACACACCTTATGCCCAAGTGGCCGATAATGACTTGGCCATTGGGTTATTTGTAGAGCATTTGTCCAATAGTCCTGTATGGGGGCAATCGGTGGTCTTTATTTTGGAAGATGATGCGCAAAATGGTGCCGATCACGTGGACGCGCACCGCTCTATTGCTTACGCGATCAGTCCATATACCAAACGAAAATCGGTGGATCATACCTTATATTCTACTAATTCTATGTTGCGTACCATGGAATTGATTCTTGGCATGCCACCTATGAGTCAGCACGATGCCGCAGCGACACCGATGTGGCGTTGTTTTACGAATAAACCCGATTTGTCGGCTTATAAAGCGTTAGTTCCAGGTGTCAACCTCGATGATAGAAATGCCGCTGTGGACAATGACCTACAACGCCGCTCTGATGCTTTTGATATGTCGCACGAAGACCGCGTACCGGATTTAGAATTTAATGAGGTATTGTGGAAAATCATAAAAGGAGAAGATTCGGAGATGCCTGCGCCTAGGAGGGGGGCGTTTTTGAGGTATAGTACGGAGGAGGAAGACGAGGATTAGTTACTCTTGTTACAAATGTTGGACTTCTCCGAAGTCATTTTGGATGCTTGGGTTGTGGTTTTATTTTGACTCATTGTATGTATTTTTAATTTGAATTTACTTAGGTGGCATGCGGATTTTATAGGGTTTCTTTAAAAATTGGATTTTTGTTAGGTTAAAACTGGAAAATCCGTGTGCCACGCTAAGTTGTTACGCCCAAGCATATAAATTTGGTATAAAATATTTTTTTTGTTAGTGGGGTTGTTTATATGAAACTGATTGCCATATATTTGTGGTTATATATTTTGGTTTGCTGGTTAGGGATTTGAATTACTTTGGTTGTTTGAGTTGTTTACATTTTATGAACAACTATTGCCCCAGAGAAGTTGAAAAAACTGGTTGTGAATCCCGAACGGATTGTAGTTTTGGCACAGGGAGAACCATATACGCTTAAAAGATTAAAAAAATAGTTTCGACATGAAGTTGATAAATATAATATCTCTGGTTTTGATGGCGGCTTCTTGCAGCCCAAAAATCCAAAAATATAACGCTACCAAATCGGATAATATGATGATAAGAATTGCTGAGTTAGAAATAGATTCAAGTCATTTTGAAACATATATTTCAATACTCAAAGAAGAAGCGGCGGCATCCGTAAGATTAGAATCAGGTGTTATTTCAATCTATCCGATGTTTGAAAAGCAAACCCCAACCACTATCAGAATATTGGAAATCTATAAAAACAAGGAGGCTTACGAATCACATTTGCAAACACCACATTTTAAGCATTATAAAAACAGTACACTTCAAATGGTGAAGTCATTAAATTAGTTGAGATGGAAGCAATCGACAAGGAAACTATGGCTAAAATATTCATAAAATTGTAAAAAAAGCCGCTAACAATGCATGGAACGGCTTTGCTGCCCATGCCCAATCCGCAAAGCCAACGCAGGGCAACACAGCACCCATGCTCACAATGTTATCACTAACTAAACAAAATAAAAATGGATTGGAAAAATACCGTACAAGATTTATATCAAAAAATAAATCCCGTTAAAGGATTCGTGTGTAGCATTGCAACGGAGGACTCCTTGCGCAACCACCGTTTTAGCAATTTTTGGATTGAGTTTGAAATGAACGAATTTACATACGAAGACCCTTTCTATGGCGAACAAAGTTCCAAAGACCCATTCAATATGCAATTTGATTTGTTTGAATTTGAAAACCTGTACAACATAAATCATATACATCAACTCCAAAACCTCGAATTAAAAAATGATCCTACAAGAGTAGTAGGCGGTTTTAGCAATTCGCTACATTTTACAGTCCCAAATCTAAAATTCGGCGCAATAATTGGAA
Organism: Chitinophagales bacterium; assembly: GCA_043764095.1. Lineage (GTDB taxonomy): Bacteria > Bacteroidota > Bacteroidia > Chitinophagales > Saprospiraceae > M3007. The sequence goes on along the minus strand of JAYUKX010000180.1, from coordinate 22,036 downwards.
ATAAAATTGAATTCGAAATGAACTACTCCTTAACTAATGGTGACAGTTACGGCGAGATGACAGGTACAATAGATGACCACATTCAAATTTTTGGAAAAATAAAAATGAAATTGACCATCAAAGAACTCATTGTACACAATCATAACAATAAGCCACTCGCTGAATTATTAAATTTGTTAAATATTGAAGTTTATGATATTGAAAATGTGGAAGCAGCATTAGATACCAATACAATCATGCAGGATAGAACACAGATTAAGATTCCGTACAAAAAAACATTGTTCATTTGACGAAAGAATGTCAAGGTAAATGATGGAGCCGCGACAAATAGCCACACCACTCCCCTTAGCGCATACCCATTAGTTAATATCTTCTATATTTATTGTAACAATGGTGTACTTTTGCCTTAGGAATGAAATTTCATGCCGAAATCCAATTTGGGCACAAAAAAACAAAAAAACATGAGAGAAATATTAGACGATACCATCTACGACGACGAGTTTTTACCCATAGAAATGCTCATAACCGAGGGTTTTTACAACGATGTTCCTACCACCTTCTATCAAATTGCCCTAGAAGCAGGTTTTGATGACGAAGTGGATGAAATACTCTTGAACCTAGCGTTAGACACTTCAGGTTATGTGTTGGAATGTATCTTAATGAAATTTTTAGAACAGGAACACCCTGATTTACTCCAACATCTTACTGGCAGCGATAGTGAATCTGCTACATTTGTGGTATATGCCGATAGTGAGGAAAACCAAAGGGCCATTGCGGCCATTCTTCAAGTTTTTTGTAGTGATATCGATTTATTTGAAAAGGTGGGTAAGGCCAATGTTGGTTATATCAAGGAGCAAACTGATGCAGAATAGCCAAAATTGCAGATTTGATCTGTTTCTCAACGGGCTTTAACCGTTCATATATACTGACATTGGCCGTGACGACTGTACTTTGGTTGAAAGTACAGTTCCATAGATCGCCCATGAGTTGCTCTATTTTTGTTAAGGGTAATTTGTAGTCGTTGTTTAACAGTACACTTAATGCCTTACGCGAGGACCGTACTGGACAGGTTGGCTAACTTCTGGCAGAAACGCCCCAGCATGTTACGTGCCGCAACAAACGACCACTCCCGACTGGTGTTCCGTTACTTCTATGCGATGTTCCGGAATACCAAAAACCTGCCTCTTTTGACCTATGTTTAGGGCAAAACGCCGTATATTTGCAAAAAATATCTACTATGCTGAAATTTTATCCATGTTTTTGGCTGGTCGCCATTGCCGCTACCATACCCTGTTTCCTAACTCGTTGTGCGCAAAACTCCCCCAAGAGCGATGCTGCTATTGATTGCACATGCACCATTCCTCCGCTAGACCAACTGGTGGAACACCGCGATAGTTCCGTCATCAATCTTGTTGGAGGAGTGGAGTTGACTGGTGAAATTGCCGCAAATGCTAAAGCAAATAAATTGATTTCGGCTGAGGCGCAGTTGGGTATAGAAAGTGTTGACCAAATTAGCAAGGAAATCTCGAATTCCTACATAGGCAAGAGTGATTTTAGGGGAAATAAGAGCATCCTTGAACTGGCCATAGCAAGGAATATTTTCTGCGCTACATTGGTTACCTATTGCAAAACCGGCAACATAAATAAAATGGAGTCTGAAGCGCAAGCATTCAAACAATACATGCTCGAAAAACTAAAACAAGCGGGCCGTGAATCAACAAAAAAGGTTGGCACAACAAAGATGCGCCCTAATATTACTAGTTGCGAAATCACCATTGAAACGGGGTCATATTGTCAGCAAGTTCTTTTTAACAACCAGATTGTACCCGAAACCATCAAAGAAGGAACTACCAGCGACACAAAGACGTTCAGTCTGCCAGTAGGTAGGAACACATACTGTCACAATAGTGTATGCCAACCAAAGGAAGAAGCAAAAAAGCATCCAACTGAATAAAAACATAAAGATATCCCATGAAGTGTTTGAAGTACTTTAGCCTGTTATTATTGACTAGTTTCCCCGCCTCACATCTTTCGGCCCAGTCCTCTGTCGAATGTGACGATGATTTGGTAGTCTATGTGCAACCAACCAAACTCAGGCAAGAATCCGCAGAAAATTACGCGATCTACCAAGATTTACTGGTATCAATAAAAAATATGCTTGAAGTGGCCCTCAGTAGCGAAGGTATCGAGCATACCTCAATGGCTAACTATTCGGGAGCGACGGAGCTATTGCCTACGTTGGCCATACCCAATCCATTGCTTCAAGAAACACACTACCAACTCATATTAAAATCGCACACTAGGAACGCGAACAACAATGGTAAAGCCACAATACTCGACCTCGGTAAGGACAGTAAATACTGGAGAGACTCAATCATTCAGCAAAAACACCTTGTGTTAGGGTTGTTTTGCGAAATAATAGATATTTATAAGAAAATTGATGCGATTATCTTAGATGGACATGACCTTCGGCCGTTTATTTTTCCCGAACGAAAAAGAGAAAGTGGATCTTCCAGTGCAGTAAAATTTGAGTTTGGCAAAAACGAGACCCTGAGAGTTAAGAAAAAACCGGAAGATAGTAAAAATGATACCTTCAGAATTTTGTTGTTTCCTTTTGATTACTACAGCCGTTGCGACGATGATCTAAGTGCTGGTTGTGTAAAGGCCGTGAGTAACCTGCTGAAGAAGGAAAGTTTTGAAAATGATATCAATATGGATATCAAAATTTGTTATGCATTTAATACTCAGGAAAAACCACTGGACTATGGTACAGCCAAAAAAATTGCATTGCTCACCAATGCAGATTTTTTAATTTGGGGCGATTATGAAAAGCAATGCGATTGGGACTCTACAGTAATCAATTGTAAGTATTATGCCGCAAGGGAGGATATTTTGAATCAACTTCAAGGTGAGTTGCGCGAAACTGGTCCTGCCCCGGTCAAGGATATGCGCTCAATTGTCACTCAACAAGACATTGCAGGAAATATTAAAGATGTAGTTTATTTTCTAATGGCAAAAACTACCAAGGATACTAAAAAGGCGCGCCTGCTTTTTGAAAAAATCTCTATCCCTAAAGACAAAAATGAATATATTCCAGTATGGGTTGGTCTTGCCAATATCGCCGCTAACAAGGAAGAGAGAATGCGCTATTCCTTACAGGCGATAGCGTTGGATAGTACCAACTATTTAGCGCTTGCGAATATTTGTCCACAGGTTGAAAAAAAAGAAAGGCATCGGCGTTATCTACAGATCAAACAGTACCACCCCAACCTATATTGGCCTAAAGAGGGCAGGTCGCATGCCGAGTTTTTATATAGTAATGCAATGTATAAATTGGCTTTAAGTACTGCAACCGAGGTGATAAATCAGCATCAAGATACGTCATCCAGATTGTTTTTGATAAGAGGGTGTGCCAATTACAGCCTCCATCTTTATCAAGAAGCCATTGATGACTTTATGCAATACAAAACGAAAAGTGGGAATGACAATTATGATGAATACCTAGCAATGGCGTATTCTGGCAAAGGAATGTTAAATGAGGCTGAAGATATATATATGAGATTGGTTTTTAAGGATAATTCAGGAGCACTCAATCACGCAAAAAATTTAATAATTTTTCATAAGAGAAAAACAAGGGATACAACAGCGCTTTTGATGGTATATGATTCCTTATTTAAAAGGGGAATGGATCACCCGGATTTTGACCATAAACAATCTGGGGAAAAATACATCCTTGACGATAAAATTGATGTGTTGATTAATCTAAAGGAATATAACTGGGCATTGAAGTTTTTAGATTCGTTATGGATAAAGAGGACGATTTATGGGTTACATGATTATGAAAATTATTTTTCGAAAAAATTGGATATTCTCCATCATTTGAAGGAAATTGACCAATATGAAGCGACATTGAGTTACTATTTTTTTTTCCTAGACAACTGGGATAGTTGGCGAGATGTATCCAAAGTAGAGGAAAAATATGGCTTAAATATGATTTTTAATGGCCATTATAACCAGGTTGCAAAAAATATAGAAGAAAAGAAACGAGTGAGAGACAAGAGAAGCAAACGCTATTTGACCGCAATATTGCGGCGTGGACAATTCTACGCTTTTGTAGGCAACAAAGAAAAATCTATGCGTGATTTTGAAGAAATTATTACCAGTAACGATACCATAGCCGCGACTGCCCACCTCGAACTTGCCAAAATAGCAGCAGATTCCATGTGTTTCAATGAACATCTTGTAATCCACCATTGCCGCGAGGCTGCCAGTTGGCATAGAAGCCCTAATCGCACATGGATAGGCAGTAAAACATGGCGTATGAGTATGCTTCTTTTACAATCTTCCGTTGGGAGCAAGGCTAATAGTTGGGCACTCAATCAAACCCTATTAAATGAATTACCCACCTTTTTCCCCGAAGATTCCCTGTATTTTCCAAAAATTTTTACAAGCCGGTTTAGAATGTACATTGCCCGTTGCCCGCAAAATGAGAAAGTGCAATTTATTCAAAAGTTGATTTCTGAAAAAAAATACTTGAGTGAAGAAAATAGAGAAGAATATAATAGTCTAAACAAAGAACTTATAAGATGCCTTATGGAACAAGATGCAGCCAATAAAAAGCAATGTTGGAAAGTGCTGGAAACTTTTTTAGATACCTATAATAATTTGCATAAAGGCGAAGAAGACCTTGCAGATAGATATACTTATTTGAGAAAAGATAGGGATTTTAAGGATTTGGTGGATGATCCTATATTTGATAAAATTCTAAAGAAATATCAAAAAAAGGCAGAAAAAATGAAGAGGTGAAACCTTAAAACTAAACTAAACCCGCCGCCGAGGCTTTTAGACGGGTAAGGTTTTTTTTAGCAATTTCTTAAATTGTAATCACCGATACTTGATCTGACAGTTGGATTAAAAGTTCATTAAAATTTGGGGCTTGGTTATCGTTGCTGAGCCACAGTTCGTTGTCATTCCCCGCTGGAGCAAAGTGTTTGAAATAAAAGGACATACACTTTGGAGCATACAGTTAAATAACGGTAGCATGAGCAAATATAAGCACAGCGGAGTATGAATTGTATCAGGACTATACTAAAGCAGCCTATGATGCTGGTGTCAAACTGGAGTGTATCTTAATGAAATTTTTAGAACAAGAACGATTTACGCCAGCATATTATCGGTAATGACAGTGAATCTTCTACATTTGTAGCATACGCCGATAGTGAGGAAAACCAAAGAGCCATTTCGACCATTCTTCAAGTTTTTTGTAGTGATATCGATTTATTTGAAAAGGTGGTTAAGGCCAATATTGGTTATATCAAGGAGCAAACCGGCGAAGAATAGCAAAAAAGAAAAAGCGCCATCTCGAGATAACTCGAAATGGCGCCTCACAAACTTTCCTAAATTCTATTTATGTACTAAATCACTTAAAATCTTATTGTACAATCAATTTTTGCATTTGGCCATCCAACTTAATAAAGTAGATACCTGCTGCCAAACCTTCTACATTAGCGTGTGTAGCATCCAAACCGTAACGAACCAAAGTACCGTTTGCATCAAAGATACCGAATGATACTACTTGGCGACCGAAGTTCAATAAACCACCACGAATTGGATTAGGATAAACTGGGCTATATTTTTCAGCCGTTTCGATTTCGTAAGCAGCCGAAATCAAGTTGACCAATACTGGGTTATTATCAAAGTTACCACCAGTCAATGCAGGTGAACCACCTACTGGACGGAAATCTGGAGTTGTACTTGCTGCAACTGGATTCACCAACAATGTGCCTGCTGTGAATGCAACTGGGTCAATATTATTCGCTAAGGCACCAGTTTGACGCAACCAAGCATCAATTGCATTGCGTTTTGCCAAAGAACCTGCTGCACGTGCTACTTCGGAAAGACCATTTGCGGTAGTATCGGTGCTACTTACGAATGCCGTTGTAGTGTTGCAAATCAAGTTGTTAGCAAACATCAATTGCTTGTCTAGTGCTACTGCTGTGTTAGGATTAACCAAAGCAAGTGCACCTGGAGCATTCGTTTTGCGTACGCAGCTATCGCCATCGATCATCACAAAATTGCGGTAACCCATAAAGATAGAGTTACAGATACGAAGGCTACTGTTACGACGGATACGAGCACCACGACGGAAAGCCGATCTTGTGGTTGAATTCATATCGCTATATTTTGAACCTACAGGTACTGGTCCTACCATTGTGAAATTGGTAAAGATCGCATTTGTTGGAGGATTTACGTTAGCTGTACCAGAACTTTCGTTATCGCTTTCAAAACCTTCAGAAGTAGAAGCACCGCTAGGAATGTTATATGTTAGATCGTAGTATGCAGAGTCGCGTACTGCAATACCAAATTGGTTGAGGCCAGAGTAGCCATTATCCGTATCAAAATCATCATCTGTACCTTTGAATGCGATGATATGACGTGTATTTACAGAACCACCGAACCATTCAAAAGAATCATCGTTGGAAAAAGATACTTGTACGTGATCTACTTCTGTAGCAGCACCTACTGCACCAAAAGTAAGACCATTGATTTCTTTGTTGGCTTCAAAAGCCAAACCACCAAACTCAATACGCAAGAAATGGATGAAACCAGAATTGTCATTTACATCATTTCCACCGAATTTTGCAAGCGTGTTATCAAAAGAAACGTTGTTAAAACCTTCCATTTGCACATTGTCAAAATTGGCATTAGAAATATTGTGCTTAGCACGACCGCCAATTACTAAACCACCCCAGTCACCACGCTCACGTTGGCCAACTGCTTTTGCAGAAGTCAATACTACTGGATTAGCGGCAGTACCATTAATTTCGATTTTACCACCACGCTCTACAACGATAGAAGCGTAGTTTTTTGGTGTTGTACTCAAATCTGATTGGCAACGGATCACCGTTCCAGCAGGAATCACCAATTTAGCACCATCAGGTACTACGATAAATCCTTTAAGCAAATATACTTTAGAAGCATCCAATGTTACGGTGCCACTTAATTTTTTCTCACCTACAACTGGTAGTGTGCTTGCCATACCATCTAAAGTAGTAAGGTCAGTTGGAGCAGCATATACTGTATTTTTAGGATCCCAGTTTGCCCAACCTGAAGTCCAGTTAGAGCCCGCATCTGCATTAAGTGCACCTACGTAGCTTGTTTTAGCAAATTTGTAACCCACTTGAGCCGACATAGCAGTAGCGGCCAACATTAAAGAGCAAAAAAGACTTAATTGTAAAAACTTTTTCATTGTAAATATAAATTTGTTAGTTGTGTCTGTTAATGGTGCAAAGGTCTATTATTCAAATTACTGCAATGTTAAGCCAATATTATTCTAATGTTAAGTATCCAAAGAAAAATGTACCAATTAAAAAATAGCGAAATAAAAATCTAAAATTCTCTCAATAACTTAGAAATATTGATTTTTAGATAAAAATAAATTTTCCTTAACCCATTTCAATACAGCACAAAAAAAGCCACCCCGAACAAACGGAATGGCTCTTTTTTATCTTTCAGGAATCCGTAAAACATCTACGTCATCCAACAACAATTTATTTTAGAAGGTAAGACCAGCAGTAAGACCCATCGTCATGCCATTGGTAAATTGGAACATCAAACGATCCTTACCACCTGTTTCGTATTTACCATTTTGGTCGGCATCTTGGTAATAAGTCAAATTTTGCTTGAGTAGATCTCCAATGGTTAATTTCAAATTGAATTTACCAATGTTTTTACCCAATTGGAAATCAACTACTGTCCGTGGTGCTTCAAAAATATCCTGACGGGTATCACCATAAGTTGGATCCACACCTACATACGCAATACGGCGACCAATACGATTCACCACTAAACTACTAAACCAACCGCTTTTTTCGCTTTCGTATTGGATACCAGCGTTCAAAACATAAGGCGATTGACCTTGTAATGGACGACCAGCAAGTGCTTGTGATCCTTCGTCAAAACTCAATTTTGATTTGATCAAAGCCAAATTGGAGAATACTACGATATCGCTCCACAATTGGTTATCACCCAAGAAATCAAAGTTTTTACGCACTTCAAACTCTAAACCATAAATCTTTGCCGATTTTTCGTTTTGGAAAGTGAACGTTGTAAATGGCTGTGAAATATCAATACTAAACTCAATCGGGTTATTGATCGACTTGTAAAAACCACCCACAGAAAGCACTTGGCTACCCGACGGGAAAAATTCGTAGCGAACATCAAAGTTTTGTAAACGTGCAATTTGCAAGTCTTTATTACCACGAATCTCGGCATTTTTGTCAAAGTTATAGAATGCAAAAGGAGCCAATTCGCGGAACTCAGGGCGATTAACCGAAGCGTAATATGCTAAACGAAGGTTAGATTTTTGCGTCACTGAATAAGAAAAATTAGCCGATGGCAATACTGCACCTTCTTGGATACGTGCTACTTCTGCACCAATTTTATCATTGGTAACGTGAATATCTGCATTTTCGTAACGAACACCATACACAGCGCGCAATTTTTCAAAAATACGCTGGTCTGCACTGGCGTAAAATGCCGTTACGGTTTGTTTACCGTTATAATATGCAATATCATCAGAAGTTTTTTCTACCAAATACAAGCGGTTGCCAGCAATGTTTTCGGCGGCCAAATCTTGCGCTGGATTATACACCAAACGTGGTTGATTACCATTATAAACAAAACTGCGGCTAGAGAATGAACGGTCGCGTGTTTGGAGTGCAAGACCCGCTTTTAGCGTCGTTTTTACTTTTGCAGTATTCATATCTTTAGACAAGTCAAGATTAGCACCTGCAAGCGTTTCTTTCAAGTCGGAATTAAAACGACCTGTACTGCTGTTGAAAAAATCGCCTAAAGCAAGGCGGTAATTTTCGTCGTCTGGTGTTTTTGTATAAGAAACGATGCGGTAATCTGGCACACGACGGCGTACAGAGGCTACATTCGCAGAAGCATTTATGGTAAATAAATTTGCACCAACGATTTGCTTTAGCGATACAATGCTATTGATCAATCGGTTGTGGTTGAGCAAAGTAGCAGTATTATTAATTTCGGTGCCATTGATCAGATCACCCGAACCTGTACGCAAAATAGTGTTATTGTCAGAACCTACATTCAATAAGTTCCTGAAATTGATTTGCGTTTTTGCGGCTACATAATTGATATTGAAAAGGCCACCACTGGTGATGTTTTGCAAAAAGATTTGGTCATTTACTTTGGTTGTTTGGCCAGAGCCATCAAAGGAATTGATTTTACCTGCTGCGAACCTACGTGTATTGCTATAATTGAGGGCTAAGATGAAGCCTAATTTTTTATCATCAGACAGTTTAATCGGGAAGCCTAGCGAATACGCCAAACGCGTATTTGGCATTGCATCAACGCTTTTATTGGACCAATCGTGGTTAAAACCAGCGGAATTACGCGCCAACTCTGCTTTTTGCTCCGAATTAGGGAATGTTGAGGATAGTTTTAAAACACCATCAGCCAATGTTGGCAAATCGCGCTTGTCACTCACGATATTTAGGTTTTCGCCGCTGTATCTTTTAAATTGAGTAAATCCTTTAAACGTAGTCAAGGAATGGGTTTGACCACCGATAGAGATATTTTGAGTAAATTTCTCTGGTACCGATTTTGTATTGATACGGATAATACCGCCGCCAAAATCGCCCATTAATTCAGGAGATCCTGCTTTGATAATTTGTAAATTATCGATCAAATTGGCTGGAACGACATCAAAAGCAAATGCTTTACGGTCGCTTTCGGTAGAAGGTAATATAGCACCATCTAAGTAACCAGCATTATAACGGTCGTTCATACCGCGAATGATCGCGAACTTACCTTCTTGGATACTTGCACCTGTTACGCGCTTGAGTACATCGGAAGTAGTGCGGTCGGGTGTGCGGCGGATCAATTCAGCAGAAACACCATCGGATACCGTTGCGGCGTTTTTACGCTCTGTAAGCAACGCCAAAGAGCTTGATTTTTGTACGGTGTAAGTGATGACGATTTCAGAAAGTTTGCTGCTGCTTTCTTCCATCGCAAAGTTGAAGTAAGTTACTTCATTGGACTTTACATCTACTTGAACTTTTTCCGTTTTGTAAGAAATGTAATTAAGTACTAAAGTATAAGTACCTGGTTTGACGGATAGAAGAAATTTACCTTCAATATCCGTTACAGCACCTATAGTAGTGCCTTCGATTTGAACTGTAGCACCAATAAGGTCTTCACCTAGCGTTTTATCGATAATTTTACCCGCAATTTTACCATTTTCATCGTTAGAAAATGCTAAAGTCATGAATGAGGCGAAAAATAAGGTGGTTAGGAACAACTTAACTAATTTCATAATGACCAAATATTTTGTTGATTGAATTTAATTTTCAATCTTTAATTTCGACGCAAAGGTCGAAATTGGTCATGTGCCAAAAGTAAAATCAAGTTTAAGTTAATGTTAAGTTTAGGGAAATGGGATAAATCTGGGAGATCTGGTCAATTCATCCGTAGCACCATAATCCCCGACATAGCAGGTACTTTGCCTAAATATTCACTCAAAGATCGTTTGGAAATCGTTACTTTTTGGCTGGTAGAAGACGCATGGAATAAGCGCAGCAACCCATCTTTGCCTCTAATAGCAAAGCCTTGGTGCTCTACATCTAAGCCCTTGACATTAGATGTAATAACGATCATATCACCGGGTTGAATTTTGTCTTCTATATTTTTGACTTTGTACTTGGGGATGTAAAACCATTCTTGTGCATTAATTCGATCTTGCGCCAAAAGAATTTTAGACAACGCTAGGCTATCCCTTGTTTTTGGGTATAATTTTGGATTTTGGGTAATAAATTGTATCTTTTTGGTTAATTTAACACCACCCAATTCTTGGGTAATATCATAAAAATAGCCTTTTTCAATGCCATTGAGTACCCATTCACTAAAGTAGTGTAAACGCGAACCATAACCATCCACAATACCGTTTCGGTACCGTAACTGGCGAATATGGTCGATATATTGTTCGTAACTACGTACCGAATCGGTGGCGGTGAACGCAAATGCCGTGCAAGATTCTACAAAAGTCCAGCAATCTAAGCCCCTTAAATTAATCACAACTTGTTCTTTTTCATTCTTTTCCAGCGTATGTGGTATATAAGGTGTACCCAAAAAGGTTTGTGCTACTTGAAGTATGCGCTCACTCAGCGTATTTCCAGTGATTGCCTGTATCTTCTCCACAAATATCAGGCTATCTGCTGGTAGGCTACTCCAATAACGTGTGGAAAGTGGCGCGTTAGTTGCTGCATCAGGCAACTGCGTGGGCTGGGCAGTACAATGTTGCAGGCTTATCGAACAAAATATCATACCCCACAAAACTAAAAATCGATTTTTCATCCTACAAAGGAAAGCAGCATATTGTAATAACGAGTACATTTGGGGCAAAATTTTACAAATATGCACCCAGTTGACACGCTTCGTATCCATTTTGATCCCAGCCAACTTATTGTCCTGAACATGGCCATGGCCTTCCTCATGTTTAGTGTGGCATTGGATATCAAATTATCTGATTTTAGACAAGTTGTGCGGTTTCCCAGGGCAGTTTTTGTGGGTTTAACGGTACAATACTTGTTGTTTCCGCTCTTTACCCTTGCTTTGATTTATCTTTTTAAACCACCGATCAGTGTTGCGATGGGTATGGTGTTGGTGAGTATGTGTCCATCGGGGAATATGACCAATTTTTTGGTGCATTTTTCCAAATCTAATATCGCATTATCCGTTACACTGAACGCTATTATTATTCTAGCAGCCTCTTTTATTACACCTGCTGGTTTTTTATTTTGGTCTAAATATATCGCCGGTGCCGAAGAGTTGAGGCGCAGTTTTAGTATTGGTTTGGGTGAAATGGCTTGGATTATTGTACAATTGATCGTTATCCCATTGCTTTTAGGTATGTTCATTCATGCTCGATTTACGGTATTTACCGAAAAAATACGCCCGTGGGTACAACGCGTGGCATTGCTTATTTTCTTTTCCATTTTGGTATTGGCAGTGTTGGCTAATCGCGAAAATGTGATCAACTACCTCGGATATATTTTTGTGCTGGTGTTGGTACATAATTTGGGGGCGTTGGGTTCTGGTTATGGACTGGCCAAATTGTTCCGTTTACCAGAATTGGATTGTCGCGCACTGGCTTTTGAATCGGGTATCCACAATACAGCCCTTGGATTATTACTTATTTTTCGTTTTTTTGATGGATTGGGCGGAATGGCACTTATTGCTGCTTGGTGGGGCATTTGGGATTTGATCACTGGTTATGCTTTGGCGGCCTATTGGCGGCGGACTAGCGCGCAGTTTGGATAAAAAAGTAAAAAATTTACCCTAGTTTAAATAAACGTGTTACCTTTGCATCACTGTATCAGTACAGTAATGCAATTATAAAATTTTTTCCATTTTAAAAAAGTAAAAAGGTACAACAAACTAGCGTTATTTTTTGTTGTTTCAGAAAATATTGAAAATGAAATTTACACCCATATTTGACCACCATCGCCCGATCCTTATTGCAGGGCCATGTTCAGCAGAAACAGAAGAGCAAGTTATGGCCACGGCGCACGGTTTAAAAGAAAGCGGTATCCAGATGTACCGTGCTGGAATCTGGAAACCACGTACACGACCTGGCGCATTTGAGGGCATTGGAACACCGGGGCTGAAATGGCTCAAACGTGTAAAAGAAGAGACCGGCCTGCCCGTCACCACCGAAGTAGCGAATGCACACCATGTGTATGACTGCTTAAAATATGGTATTGACGCATTTTGGATTGGTGCACGTACTACGGTAAATCCCTTTTCGGTACAAGAAATTGCCGATGCGATGTCGGGTTGTGATATTCCAGTGATCATCAAAAATCCTATCAATCCCGATTACAAACTTTGGGTAGGTGCAATTGAGCGGATGTACAAGGCTGGTTTGACCCGTATTGCGGCCATTCATCGTGGATTTTCGAGTTATGGTGATTCCAAATACCGCAACCTGCCTCGGTGGCAGATGGCGATTGATTTGATGCAGGAATTTCCTGACTTGGAGGTTATTTGCGATATTTCGCATATCTGTGGGCGTAGGGATATTTTAGCAGAAACCGCTCAAAAAGCCTACGATCTCAATTTTGATGGCCTTATGGTAGAGGTTCACCCTACACCAGATACCGCTTGGAGCGATGCTGCGCAACAGATTACGCCACCGCAATTTATAGAAATGGTAGCAGCATTGGTTCGTCGGCATACGACTTCTAGTGATCCAGATTATTTGATACAAATTGAAAAATTCCGTTCAGAACTGGATGATTTGGATGAAGAATTGATCAATGTCATCAGTCGCCGGATGGAATTGGTGCGCGAAATTGGTGCAGTTAAAAAAGATAAAAATATTGCTGTGTTACAACCCGAGCGTTTCCGTGCGATGCGGGAGGCATTGAGTAGGCGCGCTGCTAAAAATGAATTAAGTCCCGAATTTATTTCTTTGTTTTTGGAAGCCGTGCATCAAGAAAGCATTACGCAGCAAGAACGGATTATTAACCCCCAATTAGGAATTCCCGTAGATCGGCCTGCTGAATTGTGGATGAACGATTAGGATATCAGGAACTAAACACACCCATTTGAGAAGGTGCGCCGCGCTTGTTCATCCGATTCGCCAACAGGGGTAAAGGTTACTTTATACCCAAATTTGTCGGCCACACCACTTGCCCATTGCTCAAATTCCCTTCTAGTCCACTCAAAACGGTGGTCTTTGTGGCGCATTGTACCCGCTTCCATCCCATAAATGGCGTTATATTCCGCATTGGGTGTTGTGATAACGACTGTTTTAGGATGGGCAAATTCAAATACAACGCGTTCAAAAGCGGCTAATCGGGGTGGATCCAAGTGTTCAATTACTTCTACAATGGCGGCTGCATCAAAACCTTCCAATCGGCGATCGCGGTACAAAAGAGAGCCATAAATGAGTTTTGCGCGCTCCCGTTGGTGTACAGGAAGATCTTCCAATTTAAGTTTGCGCATCGCTATTTCTAGCGCCCGACGCTCTACATCCATACCCAATATTCGAGAAAACTGCTTTTTTTCGAGGAGCAATTTGATCAATTTCCCTTCTCCACAACCTAAGTCCAATACAGATGCTGCCCCTGCTTCCAATAACGCATCCCTTACCGTCAGCAACCGTTGATCGTGGAGGCGTGGTTTGTCGGCAGCAACAATTTCGGGTTCTTTACCCAATGAGGCTTCGGATACGGGATCATTTTGCATCAACATATCCAAGGCATAACGCGTCAGATGAGCCTTGTTTTTCAAAAAACGCCGAGTAATCAGTTCGCGATCGGGGTGCGAAGGCAACCAATCGCCCCCTTTCTCCAATAGTTTTTGTGATTCTTCCTGCGAAATATAGTAGTGTTTTTCATTGTCCAATACGGGCAACAAAACGAATAGATGCGTCAATAAAGCACTAAGTGTGATCGTATTCCGCAGCGTAACCGTAAAATAACGGCTCTCCCCCCATTCAGGAAATTGCTCATCCAAGGGGTGGTGCTCCAGTTCGATATTGTACCCCAATGGTTCAAACAGGCGGCGCAATAGGTCCTCGCCTCCACGCACGCTTACGATCGCAATTTTGGCTTCTAGTGGGATGGCGGTTTGGGCCAGTTCGGGGCGTTCTTTACAATGACCGTTCATGGCGCTACCATAACACTTGGCAATGGCATTGGCCACCAAAGAAGAAGCCACAAAAGGGCGATCGTTGACGTATTGATCGAGTGCGAATGTATCGTTGCCTTCTTTACGCACCAATCCAACGTGATCTACTTCCAAGAGCAATACAGCGGTGCAACGCTCTGGAGAGGTTTCAGTATAAAAAACACGCGCAATACCCGATTTGAGTTCCAATTCTTGCATACGACCGGGGTGTTTTCCAAATAGATAACCCAAATCGGTGGCTGGCTGGTGTGTAGAGGTGATGGTGAGGAGCATTTGTTAATATTTTGAGGTAATAATTTGGGGTACAAACGTATAAAAAGCAAGTGAAAGTTCCAAACATGGCGCAAAAATGAACCATAAAGGACGTTCATTAAATCTGCTTTTTCATCAAATAATCCGTTTGAACTTCTTTTCCTAGTCTAAAAATGTGGGTATCAAAAACCACAAAACCATTTTTTTTATAAAAAGCAATCGCCTTGGTATTTTCCTCCCAAACACCCAACCAAAGATAGGTTTTGCTATATGATTGGGCGATTTGTAGCGCTTTATCAAACAGTATTTGGCCTACTTTTTTACCTTGAAATGCATTTAGAACATAAATCCGTTCTATTTCGAGGCTCGTTGCATCTTGTAATTCGGTTTGCGCGCCTGCTAAATTTACTTTCAAATAACCTACGATCTCGGTATCGGATATTGCAAAATAAAATTCGGAATCGGGGTGATTGATTTGAGACAGCAGTTTGTCTGTATTAAACCCTGATTCTAAGTAGAAAAGCATGTTTTCCGAAGTATTGCACCAAGCAAATGTTTCGGTAAAAGTTGCTTTCCCGATATGTTGCAAATCGAGGACATCAGCGGGCAATACACGCTTTAGTGTTATTTTTTGATCCATTTTATGCCAATAACGTAAAAATCAACGCTAAAATAGCAGGTATTGCTTGTACAAAGAATATCTTTTTACTGGCGGTAAGTGCACCGTAACAGCCCGCAACGATAACGCATCCCAAAAAGAAAAGCGCAATATTGTGTTGCCAAACCGGATCGGAGATCAAGAAAGTCCAAATCAATCCGGCGGCTAGAAAACCGTTGTACAGCCCTTGGTTGGCGGCGAGTGTTTTGGTAGGTGTAAAGAGTTCGTCTTTCAACGCGCCTCTAAACACTTTTTTGCCACGTGTTTCCCAAGCAAACATTTCGAGCCAAAGGATATAAATATGCTCTAGGGCAACAAGGCCGATAAGGATTTGTGATAAGGTACTCATATTGTGGAGTCGGTTAAGGTGAATGAAAATATAGTTAAAATTAGTATTTTTCAGTATAATTTACAAATCCTCCTCTTTTTTTATCCGTACAAACAAAGGCTTAGTAACCACTTCTTCCTCTTTCTGTACAAACAAAGGCTTAGTAACCACTTCTTCCTCTTTCCGTACAAACAAAGGCTTAGTTACCACTTCTTCCTCTTTAGGCAGTCCGTGCAACAAATCCCAATCCGATGTATCTTCTAAATCCACACGTTTGCCCATTTTTTTCTGGATCACTCGGAAATGGTGCTCATCTTCTGGTGTAACAAAGGAAATGGCCTCACCGGCCTCTCCCGCCCTTCCAGTTCGCCCAACGCGATGGATAAAATCTTTTGGAGAGCGCGGTAATTCGTAGTTGATCACCACTGGCAAAGCCGGAATATCAATCCCCCGCGATGCCAAATCTGTCGCGACTAAAATATCAATTTCGCCTGATTTAAAATACCGCAACGCATCTGTACGGGCACCTTGCGACTTTTGTCCATGCATCGAAAGGGCTTTAAAACCATTGGTTTTCAGTTTGTTCACTACGCTATCTGCTTTGTGGATCGAGGAAGTAAACACTAAAACCTGTTGGAGTTTGCGGGTTTTAATCAGGTAACGCAACAATGGGCCTTTTCGTTCTTCGCTCACACTATATGCCACTTGGGTAATCAGGTCTAGGTTTTCAGTCTCAGCAGCAATTTCAATTTTTACCGGATTGTGGAGCAATATTTCGGTGATGGTATTGATGTCCTTGCCAAGTGTAGCCGAAAACAGTAAATTTTGTCTTTTCGGTGGCAGTAAGTCAAAAATACGGTTCATCTCGTCTTTAAAACCCAAATTCAGCATTTTATCTGCTTCGTCGAGTACCAGCGTATCAATTTCAGATAAACTCATGGCCTTACTTTCTACCAAATCCAACAATCGACCGGGCGTGGCAACCAGCACTTCCACGCCTTGCATCTGAATCATTTGCGGATTGATGGATGCGCCACCAAATACAGCAAGTCCTTTTACTGGCCGTGGCAAATTTTGGCTAAATATCTTGAATACTTCGCCTACTTGTACCGCCAATTCCCGCGTTGGCACCAAGATCAATGCCCTGATATGCCGATTTTTAGCGGGCTTTTTCTGCTGCATTTGCTGCAAAATAGGTAACGCGAAACTGGCTGTTTTGCCCGAACCAGTTTGCGCTATACCCAATATATCTTTACCAGCCAATATCGCTGGAATAGCGGCAATTTGGATGGGATAAGGTGTTTCGTAGCCGTTTTGAGCGGCAGCAGTGACAAAAGGTGCAGATAAGCCAAGTTCGGAAAAGGTCATGTAAATGCGTGGAGCGGGTTAATTTTAAACCGCAAAGGTCGGAAAAAATTATAGCATTTTTTCGAGTGTATTGATATTCCGAGTTGTAACCACGCTTTTAAACTTTGCTTTGGACAAAATTTTAGCAAAAGGAGAGCCTAGTGTATCTCCAATTTTGACCTTCCAGTATATCACACCATTGCCCAATGCAATACGGCTCGCTTCTTCTCCAACTTCTTTTCCAAGCGCCATGAGCAAATCCATAAAACTACTGTTTTCTACAAAAATAACATAAGCATGGTGCGTATCGTCTTTTTCAAAAGGATATTGAGCGATGCTATTGGCCAATACCTCGTATTCGTAGAGCAGTACATACGCATCGTATTTAAAAGTGGAAGAAAGCCCTTTTTCTAATTTGGGTTTTATCTCCTCTATGCTTTCATTGGTGGTAAATACCACATTACCGGTTTGTAAATAAGTACTTACTTCTTGGTAACCCATAGTTTCAAAAGCCGATTTCAAATCGGTCATTTTGATACGAATATTACCGACGTTGATGCCCCTTAAAAAAGCGATATATTTCATGGTGTTGCGTGTGTTAGAAATGAGGCTGTAATATTGGAAATTAAAGAAACAGCCTCATCCTTTCTCCACAAAGGTATTATTTTTCCAAAACGCCTTTCAAGTTTTGTAGGCTTTTTTCGTATTCCACCCCAATCATTTTTTCCATATCCATAAATATTAGCATTAGGTTCATGGGGTAGTTGAATGTACCGCTCATGCCCCATTTTACTTTGGTTTGGTTTTCTGAAACCGATTCCGTGATAAAGTAGGCAGGAGAAGCCGATGCTCCCTCAAAGCGCAACTCATTATCGATCCGTTCGCCGTTGGTTATTTTTTTGATTTCTTGTTCGCCATTTCCGACTACTTTGCTCGTCCATTTTGAAACAGCGCCTATTTCACCATCGGTGCCGCTGAACACCTGTTTCATTGCCGGATCCATACTTGTCCAGGTTGTCCAGTTGTTTTGGTTTTTGAGTGGTTTAAGATAATCAAAAACCTCTTGTTTGGGTTTGTTGATGACGATTTCACGTAGTACAACGTATTCTTTTTTGACAAAGAATGCTACAATGAGCGCAATTCCAATGAGCGCAGCCAGGCCAATTAGTATTTTTTTGAGTAATTTCATGTTAAAGCGTTTTTAGAAAATAAGTGATGTGTATCGTATTCATTTTATTTTTCGGCGTGGTTTTTCCATTTTTACTGTCGGCACAAAGGTATAGCGGCATACAACTGGGATGTAGGTGCTAAATACGTCAAATACAAGGGGGTATTATGACATTTTTTGTTTTTTTATTAAATCAATTGTTTCTAAAAAGCAGTAAAAAGAATATTTTACACCCTAAAATTTATTTTTTTATAAAATAAATTGTTTGTTTTTTGATATTGATAAGGAATAATTCTTTTACCTTTGTAGTTCCTAAGCACCTCTAAATTGCTGTTAGCGATGATAAATGTTTCTATTCTTGTACCCGAATCATCCGTGATGCAAGCCATAGCAGACCCTTGTTACATGTTTAATGTGGTCAACCAATTTTTACAATCAAAAGGCCAGCCTCCGTTATTTCGGGTACAATTGGTTGGTAAAACACTTGACATAAAACTCAATAACGGCCTGTTCACGGTGCACCCAGACCAGTTATTGGAAGCATCAGGTACGAGCGATTTAGTATTTATTCCAGCGTTATTTGGGGATATGAGTACAGCTATAGACCAAAATCAGGCCGCCATTCCTTGGATTCGGGAACAATACGAGCAGGGTGCAACCGTGGCTTCGTTGTGCGTTGGTGCATTCTTATTGGCCTCTACTGGGCTACTGAATGGGAAGCATTGTTCTACGCATTGGGCATTTGGCAACGAATTTCGGAAGATGTTTCCAGAAGTACTCCTCACCGATGGTAGTATAGTTACAAAAGAAGGCCGATTATATTCCAGTGGTGGTGCCAATTCATATTGGAATTTACTGTTGTACCTTGTTGAGAAATATACAGATCGCGATACTGCAATCATGGCATCCAAGTTTTTTGCTATTGAAATTGACCGCAATAATCAATCTGCTTTTATGATGTTTAGTGGGCAAAAAAAACACGCAGATCATGCAATTATAAGGGCGCAGGAGTATATCGAAGCTAATTATCGAAGCAAAATAATGGTAGATCAATTAGCAGATCAATTGGTGATTGGTCGCCGCACTTTTGAACGTAGATTTAAGCAGGCCACCAATAATACGGTGGTCGAATACCAACAACGCGTACGTATTGAAGCAGCTAAGCGTAGTTTTGAGTCCAGCCGAAATAATATCAGTGAAGTAATGTTGAATGTTGGTTATACAGATTCCAAGGCTTTTCGAGATATATTTAAGAAGATAACCGGACTAACACCGCTGGAGTATAAGAACAAATATTGCAAAACATAAATCAGCGATTCGCGTTAAATATGATCTACCAATACACCATTTAACCCACTTATTTATGACACAATTACCTTTTCAAATCCGTTATTTCGACGGCCAATCCACCCAAAGCCAGCGTGCTCAACTTTGGCTTAAATCTGATTTTTGGGAAATCGTGTTGGACAATGACGACGATAAATATTTTTCGGAAGGTACCCCAGAAAAGCCGACCATGATTCGATGGCCGCTGAGTGAAATCCATCGTGGGGAATCTAAGGGGGGCATCGTTACTTTCCGTTTTGGCCACTTTCCGTACCAGTCGATGGAATGCCGCGAACCAGATTTTCACCAAGCAGTACTAAATAACTACCCCACACAAAATTTAATAGATCAACTTGGTCAATCGGTTTTGGGATCATTGATGAAGGCTGCATTGGCATTTGTAGCGATTACATTGGGTGTTATAGCGTTGGCTTATTTTCTGATAGTACCGCTTTTGGCGGCTTCATTGGTGCGTGTTATGCCACAACAGGTGGAAATTGATTTAGGCAAACAACTCTCCGAAAGTATATTAAAAGAGTCGGAAATAGATACGGCACGCTCCGTTTTACTACAAAATTTTGCGAATAAGGTTGATTTTGAAAGTAATTATCCGCTTTCATTTACCGTTGTCCATAGCGATGAACTCAATGCTTTTGCGATTCCAGGCGGTCAAATTGTGGTTTATGATGGCCTTTTGAACAAGATCGAAACACCCGAAGCACTCGCGGGTATGTTAGCACATGAAGCCGCGCATGTTAAAAAAAGGCATTCACTCCAATCCATCGCCCAACAACTGTCGCGGTATATGTTTTTGTCACTTATCCTAGGCGATATGAACGCTTTGGTGGCTGTACTTGCCGAAAATGCCAATCTTTTTGCTTCCATGAGTTATTCTAGGGCATTGGAGCAAGAAGCAGACCAAGCGGCATTGGCCAGTCTTCAAAAAAACCACCTCGATCAAATGGGGTTGGTTCGCTTGTTTGAAATACTGCAAACAGTGGATAAAGCAGCCCCCAAAGATGGTACACAGTTTTTTAGGTCACATCCACTCACGGAAGAACGACTTGCAGTGGCACGCGCAGCAGCGGCAACACAACCGTTACCCCAACAAAATGAGGCTTTAAATGCGGCGTTTCGGGTATTACAGCAGGTGAATAAATAAAATTTATACCATATTTATGTTGCAACACGCTATTGAACGGCTCGCTTTTCTTTGCGATACTATTCCGGCTTTATTACGCCAAATCAGTCCTGCCGATTTTGCCCACAAACCGCACCCCGACAAGTGGAGCAAAAAGGAGGTAATTGGTCATTTGATTGATAGTGCAACCAATAACCACCAGCGTTTTGTGCGGGGGCAATTTGAAGATACGCCTAAAATTCTTTATCAGCAAAACCATTGGAACACCTATAGTTATCACCAAAATATCGATGCCGATCAGATTATTTCATTCTGGACATTGTACAATAAACAATTGCTGGAAATCATAAAATGTATGCCAGACGAAATGCTTTTGCGTACGGTAGAAACCAATGCCGTCCATACTATTGCCTTTTTATTTGAAGATTATGTAGCGCATGCGGAGCATCATTTGAAGCAAGTGGTGGCGTATTAGACAATAGTTCCTACCGAGCTATCACTAATTTTTGTTGCTCTGTTTTTGAAATTTCTACCATTATCGCATAAATAGACAAACTAATGATGGAGGAGAAAAAGCACCAAACGGATAGGATATAATGTTCATAAAAAAATGAATGGAATACTAGCAAATAGCAGTTGGGGAGAATGGTGCGTCTTTTTAATTGTTGCCACACCGATAACATTGAGCACAACACCTGCTCCAAAACTTGCACTTGCTGAAAAACACATATATTTCTAGTCTTTATAAAAAATTTATCCTTCCAGCATTTTTTTCTTTTCCATGTAATCTTCATTATTGATTTGACCCGAAGCAAAACGCTTATTTAGCAAATCAAGCGGTGTATTTTTCTTGTTTCTTTGTCCAGGAATATCATAAGGCGTAGCGAAAATCCAAAAGACTAAGATGCCCCAAAAAAACCACCAAATATAGTGCATTCCAAAAAAGTGATAACTGTCGTAATAATACATAGTTTTGTTTATTTTAGTAAAAACTTAGCCGCTCGCATTTCGGCCAAAAAAGGTCAGATTTTGCCCAGCCATCGCCGTTTTTTTCGTCCGATGCGCTGCATCGAACTCAAAAAAGCGGCTTGTCTGACC
>JAYUKX010000179.1:0-2280 GCA_043764095.1 Chitinophagales bacterium | reverse complement strand
TAACACCGAAACTGTTGTTTTGGCGCGTAAGGCTGATCACGTTGGAGAACTGCTCGCGACCATCAAGATCCAAAGAGCGGAGGCGATAGAAGGATTTTATCAATGGTTTAGTGTCTTCTAGGCTGTAGGGTTGATCGGTGCGCGCATTGCCCTTACTTGGGGTGGTGCCTACGAGTGTCCATTCGGTACTACCATTAATAGAACGCTCTATGATATGTTCTTTCACATCTACTTCCGTGGCGGTAACCCATTCCACTAGGTTAGTTGTTTTAAGTGTCCTACCCGTAAAGGATTTTAGTTCTATTGGAAGTGCAGCGAGGTTGGCTACCGCAAATGGAGAAAAGGTAGTAAAGCCCGTACCCGATGCCGTTGTCCCTGTAACTGTGCCATTTGTATAATCAGTAACAGCACCAGTGCAATGGCCTATAGTAGCCGTTCCATTGAGCGTACCTGTTACGGCCGCATTTGTAAAATCGAGTGTCATAGAGCAGTTGGAGCCACCTGCTACTAATTCTGAAATATCCCAGGTAGCAGTAACCGCGCCTGATGCAGGGGTTGTTACACAAGATGGTACTGCCGCTGCCACAAACACAGAAAATGCATCAGATGTGCCGCTATTACTAAATGCCGTAATGGGCAGATAGACAGTGCTGGTGCCAACATGAAAATCAACTGTTGTTGCATCTACACCTAAGCGGCGTAAAGTAGCCGTGGACGAAGTGGCAATAACATAACGAGCGGAGGATGCTCCAGTAATTGTGCCACCAGCAATGAGTGTCACCCTTGAGTTAGCATTCACCTTTCCACTAATGAAATTCAGTATATTAATTTGTGGTAATTTAGAGTTGGTGTTCACCGAGTTAGCCGCTGGTACATTTATTTTCATCTCATTGATAATTGGATCGGCAGTAGAAGCAGCACGACCTGTTTCTACACCCATACTCATATTTCCTGAAGCAGCGTATTCT
Organism: Chitinophagales bacterium; assembly: GCA_043764095.1. Classification (GTDB taxonomy): domain Bacteria; phylum Bacteroidota; class Bacteroidia; order Chitinophagales; family Saprospiraceae; genus M3007. The sequence goes on along the minus strand of JAYUKX010000179.1, from coordinate 1,312 downwards.
ATGTTGGATGAAGATCCATAGGTAAATTCAGGATCTGTTAAACTAGATGGATCAGAAGCCAATAAACCGGATGCGTTCTTTATTCGTAATGTACCATTGATATTGACGTTCAATCCATTCAGGCGCGTTCCTGCGGTTTCGAGTACGCCATCCACGGTAATTGTGCCGCAATAAGTAGTAGTTCCTGATCGAGCACCAATAATAGAAGACCCAATCAGCGTTCCATTAGCCCCGATGGTTAACTTACCAATGCCATTTGCACCGCCGTCAATGCGTAGATCACCCGTAACACTAAATACACCGGATGTTACAAAAACATTTCGGAATTTTAAGTTTGTAGTAGCTGTACCAATGCTGCTACCCGTTAAGGCAACTTCTACATCATAACCATTGCCGAAAGCAGCCGATGTTGTAAATAAGGTACGCGCGCCTCCAACAAATTTGATCCGTCCTAAATCGCTGGTAGAAGTGATATAGTTCTCTCCTGATGGAGCAGCGGCAAATGTAAGCGTACCATTAATCTCCAAAGTATTAGCGCCACAAATCAGGCGAGTGGTACTCGCTCCAGGATGGGTAAGGTTATTACATGCCTCCAGTTGGGTAACTGTAATCACGTGAGCCCCAATGGTTACATTGTCGTCGGCATCCGGGATGCCATCAACATCTGTACCTGTAAATGTCCATGTAGCAGCAACGTTCCAGTTGCCCGTAGCCGCCGAGGTGAATATACCTTGGCTAAATAATAAATGATTGGGCGCTAATAAAAAAAGGGCCAAAAATAACGTAATCGAGTGTGTAAATTTTTTCATGTTTGCTAAAATTGAAGGAGAAATAATAATTTTTTAATCTAATTAAGTAGTTTATTGTCGAAGTAACGGCTGTTTAACTCATTATAGTATATGCATCACCCTATTAAGACGCTTTAAATAGCGATATACAAATAATTAGTGTAGATACAATCTACACAAAAAAAGCCGCCCTGCTTGCGCAAGGCGGCCCATATCAATAAGCGTAATTGAATTGCTATTGCTTTACGAAGCGGATAGGTTCGGCCACTTCATTGTCGCTGGATAAAGTGATAAAATACGTACCCGCGCTCAGACCATGTAGTTGAACAGGGAACATATTAGTACCATTCAAAGCGGACATTTGTTGCTCCAATACCAAGCGACCAGTCATATCCACGATACGTGCTGTGATATTACCTTCTTCGAGGGTATTGAACTGTACATTGATCATTTCTACCGCAGGGTTCGGGTAAGCAGCAATAACACCGAAACTGTTGTTTTGGCGCGTAAGGCTGATCACGTTG